>DASXIN010000001.1:0-17446 GCA_036497945.1 Streptosporangiaceae bacterium
GATCAGGCGGTGACGGTCCGCGAGCGCGACTCCATGCAGCAGGACCGGATCGGCATCGACAGCCTGGAGGGCTACCTGGCCGAGCGGCTAGGCGGCTACTGAGCTGGCGGCTACCAGGCGATGTTGACGGCCCCGGCCGGGGCACCGGGCAGTACGGTGAGCCGTCCGTGCCACACGATGCCCATCGCGGACGGGGCTGGGTATCGTGCGGCGGCGACGCTGACTATCACCGTGCTGCCGTCCCGGCTGGTCCACAGCACATCCCACGGCACCAGCCGGCCTGCCGCGCCGCGGCCGGGGGTACTGACCGGCTGGCCGGTGCTGGCCGAGTACTCGCTCAGCTGAGCCTGAGCCGTGCCGTGCGGACGGGTCACGGCGACCACCCTGGTTCCATCCGGGGTGATGATCGTGTTGCCGAACGGACCGTCCTTGACGTGGCCCAGCCCGATGAACGCCACGCTGCGCCGGGCCGACCGCAGGCTGTTGCCTGGTGCCCTGGTGTCCAGCAGGCGCACTTCGGTGATCCCTCCCGACCTGGTCCACAGCTGGAAGGCGAGCGTCCGGCCGTCGGACGTCCAGGACATCGGGTCACCGTAGGGCTTCGCGTTGCCGACCCAGAAGGCCCCGCCCGTGTCGGCGGCCGGGATACCGGAGTTGCCGGGCCAGGCCCAGTCCCGGGCTGCCCCGGTAGCCAGAGTGATCACCGTGATCCCGGCGGGACGCACGGTCAGGGCCAGTCGGCTGCCGTCGGGAGACAACGCGATGCCAGCCAGATCCGCGGCGCTGATCTGCCCGGCTGCGGGCAGTGGCGTGAGCCGGGCGGCCCGGGTCGCCGGGTCGAAGCGCAGCCGGAAGAAGACGACCCGGGTGGCACCGTCCCGGATCTCGGCGGCCTGCCCCCGGCTGCCCGGCGCGATCTGCCACCAGCGCTGCGCGGCCAGCACGAACGTGCGGTCATCCGCAGCCCCGCTGATGAAGGTGAACCCGCGGTACGGCCGGGGCGGGGTCACCGTGGCGAGCACTTGGCCGGTGGCGGTGGCGCGGATCACGGCGGGATCCGGCATGCCCGCGACCCCGCTCAGGGTGGCGTAGAACCGCGGCACGGCACTGAGCGGCAGCCGGCCCGCCGCCGCGCTGCGCGGCGCAGGAGGACGCTCGCGCATGGTGTGCGTGAGCGCGATCGCCGCGCTGATCGCCACGATGACCGAGAGCGCCGCAGCCAGCGGGGCCATGGGGCGGATCCGGCTGAACAGCCGGGGCCTGCGGGCCGGGCTGACCGGCAATTGGAGTGGTGGGACGCTATCTGGCCGCACGGTGGCCGCGGCGGCCTGGGCCGCCGCGCGGAGCCGGTCCTCGGTGGTGATCATTGCCCGTCCTCCCCGAGCAGCCTGCCCAGCGCGGCCAGCGCGCGGGACGTGGTGGATTTGACTGTGCCGTGGCTGATGCCCATGGACGCCGCGATCTCCGGCTCGGTCAGGTCCAGGTAGAACCGGAGCACCAGGGCTTCCCGCTGCCGGTCCGGCAGCCGCCGCAGAGCGGTGAGCACCTGCTGGTGTTCCTCACCGATGAGGACCGCTTGCTCGGCCGAGGCAGCGGCCAGTGGGGGTGGCGGCCCGCCCCGCCGCTCGCCCCTGATCCGGTGCCGCAGCTCCGAGCGGCAGCCGTTCAGCGTGGCCGACCGCACGTAGCTGAGCGCCTTGCTCCGGTCGCCCAGGTGATCCCAGCGCCGGTACAGGCCGCAGAACGCCTCCTGCACCACGTCCTCCGCGGCCGGGCGGTCGCCGAGCATGACGACAGCGAGGCGGATGAGGCCTACCGCGTGCGCCTCATACATGGCGGTAACTGCCTGCCGGGCGTCGAGTGGCCCGGCACCGGTGGTTACCCGCACCGCGCTGTCGGCCCCGGAACGGCCCGGCGCCGCCCGCCCGGTGCGGGATACCGCGACGAGAAGTCGATGTCCACATTCCAGAGACGCCTGAGCGGCCGGGCAGTTGCCTGCTGGCTCGCACCGGCTGGTCGGCGCACCCGCGGCCCGGCGCAGCCCCGCTGGTCACGGGGGACGCTAGGCCAGGAATCGGTCGGGCTCGCGGAACACCTCGGCCGCGGCCAGATGGAACCCGCCGGGCAGGCCGGCCGCCACCATGCTCGCGCTGATCTCCTCCATCTCGCCGATCCAGCGCCACCCCTTGGCCGCCGCCGATCGGGCGGCGCGGCCGGACCGCTCGGCCAGGGCCGGCTGGGACAGCGCCCACTCGCCCAGTAGGGTGTCCTCCACCCCCTCGGCCCGGGCCAGCGCGCGTACCGCGAGGATCAGGGCGGCAGTGCCCTTGGTCCAGCCGGCGTAGGCCATCTTCACCGCGGACGCCGCGGTCAGCCCGCTGCCGTCGATCACCCTTGCGTCCAGCGCCGTGCCCGCGAACAGGGCCGCGATCGGCCCGGAGCGCGGCCCGGACAGGTACAGTCGGGCACTGCCGTCCGGCCCGGGCGGTGACCCGATGATCCCACCGTCCACGTAGCTGGCCCCGGCTGACTCGACCGCCGCCGCCACCTCGCGGGCGGTGCCCGGGGAGATCGCGTTGGCGTCCACAAAGATCCCGGTGAACGCGCCCGCCCCGCGGTCGGCCACCGCGCGGGCGACCGGCAGCGCGGCGTGCGGCGGGCAGATGGACAGGATGATGTCCGCCCGGCGGGCCAGGTCGGTGGCCTGGCCCGCGGCATCCGGGCCGGCCGCGGCGGTCAGCCCGGCCGCGGCGGCCCGGGCCTGGGTGGCCGGGCCGCGTCCGGCCGGCACCCACAGCACCTGGTACCCGCGGCCGGTCAGGCAGGCGGCCGCGGCCGCGCCCATCTCACCCGGATGCAGCAGCCCGATCAGCGTGTCGCTCATCCGCCCAGTGTCGCGTGGCGCGGGCCCGGGCCGCGGTCCCGGGCCCGCACTACGGCCGCTACCAGGCCGGAAAGATGCTCAGCCGGCCAAGGCGGTGTGCGCCGGGCACTGGCGTGAACCGGTTACCGTGCAGCACGCCGAACGCTACGGGGAAGACGCCCCCCGCGCTGGGCGAGGCCGGGCTGAGAGTCACGCCTGGCCGGTGGGCCAGCACGAGCAGCGTGCTGCCGTCAGCGTTCGTCCACAGCACGGCCTGCTCCTGCTGTGGCCACCGCCGGATGAACCACCAGCGGCCGAGCACCGCGACCACCTTCCCGGTCCGCGCGGAGAATTCGGTGAAGGCGAATTCCGAGGTCAGCGGGTGCATGGACTGGGTGAGCGTGGCGACGACGATCTTGCTCCCGTCCGGCGTGAGCAGGGCGCCGAACGTGTCGGTGTTGTTGACCGCCCGGCCGTGGCTGAACCGGCGGCCGCGACCCGACCAGTTCAGGCTCAGGGCCGGCCGGCTGGCCGCCAGGCTGCTGCCCGGCGCGGTGGTGTCCAGCAGCCGGACGTTGTACCGGCCGTCGATCAACCGCGAAAAGGCCAGCGTCCTGTCGTCCGCCGCCCAGGACAGCGCCGAGCCGGTGCCACCCAGGCTCTCGATCACCGGCTGGGCGCCCGGCCAGGTCCACACGCGCTGCGCCCCCGTGGCCAGCGTGTCCACCTGGATCTCCGGGCCGGGCCGGGGCCCGCCGGCCCGGGTGGCCACCGCGAGCTGGCGGCCATCCGGGGTGAGCGCGAGGCCGTCGAGAACCGCACCGGCCGGCAGCGCCGGGACAGGCAGCGGGCTCAGCGCCGAGACCTGGCCTGATGAGCTGAGCAGCAGCCGGTAGAAGCGGATCGGGCCGGCCGGCACCTGGACTGCGACGCTGCCCCGGCGCTGGGCCGCCGGACCACCCGGCACGGGGATCCCCACGGTGGCCCGGTGCTCGAGCGCCATCCGCTGTGCGGCCAGCACGTAGCGGCCCACGCCGGAGGCGGCGGCCACCATGATGAAAGCGTTGTCCGGCCGGGGCGCGGTGAGCGTGGCCACGATCCGGCCGGTGCTGGTGGCGCGGACCTCCGCCTGCCGCGGCCAGCCCCGGCTGGGCCCGGTGTTGGTCAGCACGATGTAGTAGCGCGGGGCACTGGCCAGTAGCGCGTCCAGCCGGGTACGGTGCCCGGGCCGGCCCGGGCCGCCGGTGAGGGTGAGTGTGGCAGCCAGCACCGCGGCCACCGCCGCGGCGGCCGCGAGCGGGGTCAGCCAGCCCGGCCAGCGCGCGGCCAGCCGGCCGCGCGGTAGCCGGCCCGGTCCCGTGGTACCACGCTCGCTCCCACCGGGCAGCCGCAGCGGCGGTACGTTCAGCGGCGAGATCTCCGCCGCGGTCTCCCGCATGGCCCGGCGGACCTGTTCCTCCAGCATCGTCATGACTCTTCCTCCAGCATGCGGCCCAGCGCGGCGAGGGCCCGGTGGGTGGTGGACCGGACCGTGCTCGGCCCGATGCCCATGGCCGTGGCGATCTCCTGCTCGGGAAGATCCAGGTAGTAGCGCAGCACCAGCACCTCGCGCTGCCGGGCGGGCAGCCGCCGCAGCGCCCGCATCACCGCACGGCGGTCCTCGCCGGACAGGGCGGCGGCCTCGGCGGAGACGGCGGGCGGCAACGCTTGCTCCACCCCGGGCGGGCGCCGGCTCAGGTGACGGAGCTGGGACCGGCAGGCGTTCAGCACGGAAGATCGGACGTAGGGCAGTGCCTTGGCTGGATCGGAGAGCTGTGCCCAGCGCCGGTACAGGCCGGTGAACGCCTCCTGGACCACGTCCTCGGCAGCCGCGGTGTCGCCGAGCATGACGTACGCCAGCCGGATCAGCCCCAGCGCGTGTGCCTGGTACAGCGCGGACACGGCGACGTCGGCCGCCGGGCTGGGCGCGGCCGGCTGTCCTCCGGTGCGGGCCGCCTGGCCGGGTTGCACCGCGGCATCGGATTCCATGTCTCTGAGACTCCCGCGACGGCGATCCGCTGCTCGGGCCGGCCGGAAAATTTCGGCCGGGCCGCGGACCAGTGGCTGGCAGGCGTTCCTATCGGGTGCGCTGGCCTGCCGTGCTCGGTAGAGTCGAAGCACGGGGCCGAAAGGCCGTCAAACTTCCAGGCCGCCGCACGTCCATGGCCGCGGCGTCACTCCGGCGGCATCTCATAGGAGAGCATTTCAGTGCCGAAGCTCGTGTACGACTTCACCGAGGGAAACAAGGACCTTAAAGACCTGCTTGGCGGCAAAGGGGCCAACCTGGCCGAGATGACCAACCTCGGCCTGCCCGTTCCGCCCGGTTTCATCATCACCACCGAAGCCTGCCGGGAGTATCTGCAGCACGGTTCCGTGCCGGAAGGGCTGGACGCCGAGGTGACCGGGCACCTGCGGCAGCTCGAGGAGAAGATGGGCCGCCGCCTGGGTGACGCCGATGACCCGCTGCTGGTCAGCGTGCGGTCCGGGGCCAAGTTCTCCATGCCCGGCATGATGGAGACGGTGCTGAACATCGGCCTGTCCGACAGTTCCGTGGGCGGCCTGGCCAAGCAGTCCGGCAGCGAGCGGTTCGCGTGGGATGCCTACCGCCGCTTGCTCCAGATGTTCGGCAAGACCGTGCTCGACATCGACGGGGAGAGCTTCGAGCACGTGATTGACCAGGCCAAGCAGGCCAAGGGCACCAAGAACGACCTCGACCTGGACGCGGGCGACCTGCGCGGGATTGTGGACAGCTTCAAGCAGATCATCCGGGACCAGACCGGCCGGGACTTCCCGCAGAACCCCCGGGAGCAGATGGACCTGGCCGTCAAGGCCGTGTTCGGCTCGTGGAACGCGGACCGGGCCATCCTGTACCGGCGGCAGGAGCGGATCCCGGCCGACCTGGGCACCGCGGTGAACATCGTCGCGATGGTGTTCGGCAACCTGGGCATGGACTCCGGCACCGGGGTCGCGTTCACCCGCGACCCGGGCAGCGGCCAGCCGGGCGTCTACGGCGACTACCTGCAGAACGCGCAGGGCGAGGATGTGGTGGCCGGCATCCGCAACACGGTCCCGCTGCAGGACCTGGAGAACATCGACGCCGCGTCCTACAAGCAGCTGATGGACATCATGCGGACCCTGGAGAACCACTACCGGGACCTGTGTGACATCGAGTTCACCATCGAGCGCGGCAAGCTGTGGATGCTGCAGACCCGGGTCGGCAAGCGCACCGCAGGCGCCGCGTTCCGGATCGCCACCCAGCTCGTGGACCAGGGCCTGATCGACATGGACGAGGCGGTCACCCGGGTCACCGGCGACCAGCTGGCCCAGCTCATGTTCCCCCGCTTCGACCTGAGCCAGGAGCCGAAGCGGATCACCAAGGGGGTCAGCGCCTCGCCGGGCGCCGCGGTCGGCAAGGTCGTGTTCGACTCAGCCCAGGCGGTCGAGCAGGCGGCCAAGGGCGAGGCGGTCATCCTGGTCCGCCGCGAGACCAACCCAGACGACCTGCACGGCATGATCGCGTCGAAGGGCATCCTGACCAGCCGCGGCGGCAAGACCAGCCATGCCGCGGTGGTGGCCCGCGGGATGGGCAAGACCTGTGTCTGCGGCGCCGAGGAACTCGAGGTGGACATCCGCGGCGGCAAGTTCACCGCGCCCGGCGGGGTGACCGTCAGCGAGGGCGACGTGATCTCTATCGACGGCACCAGCGGGGCGGTGTACCTCGGTGAGGTGCCGGTGGCCGCGTCCGCCGTCGTGCAGTACTTCGAAGAAGGGCTAAGCGCCGACGCCGACGACCTGATCAAGGCCGTGGACCGGATCATGAAGCGCGCCGACGAGCGGCGCCGTCTCGGCGTGCACGCCAACGCGGACACCGGCCCGGACTGTGCCCGGGCGCGCCGGTTCGGCGCCGGCGGCGTTGGCCTGGTGCGCACCGAGCACATGTTCCTCGGTGAGCGCCGCCAGCTAGTCGAGCGGCTCATCCTGGCTGAGGACCAGGCCGGGCGGCAGACCGCGCTGGACGCGCTGGAGCCGCTGCAGCGCGGTGACTTCGTGGAGATCCTGGACGCGATGGACGGCCTCCCGGTCACCATCCGGCTGATCGACCCGCCGCTGCACGAGTTCCTGCCCGACCTGACCGACATGACGGTCAAGGTGGCCCTGGCCGGTGACCAGGCCACCGAGCAGGACCGCAAGATCCTCGACGCGGTGCGCCGCCTGCACGAGCAGAACCCCATGCTCGGCCTGCGCGGCGTCCGGCTCGTCCTGGTCATCCCCGGCCTGCTGGACATGCAGGTCCGGGCCATCGCGCACGCCGCCGCAGACTTGAAGAAGGGGGGCAAGGACCCCAAGCCGGAGATCATGATCCCGCTGACCGCGTCGGTCCAGGAGATGGAGATCGCCCGGGAGGCCACGGAGAAGGTCCTGGCCGAGGTCGAGGCGGAGACCGGTGTGCACGTGCACACCATGATCGGAACCATGATCGAGGTGCCGCGGGCGGCGGTGATCTCCGGCGAGATCGCCAAGCACGCCGAGTTCTTCTCCTTCGGCACCAATGACCTGACCCAGATGACCTGGGGCTTCTCCCGCGACGACGTGGAGGGCGCGTTCTTCAGCCCATACATCGAGATGGGCGTCTTCGGTGTCTCGCCGTTCGAGACGATCGACCGGGACGGGGTCGGCCGGCTGGTCCGCATCTCCAGTGAGGAGGGCCGGGCCGCCCGGCCCGGGCTGGAACTCGGCGTCTGTGGCGAGCACGGCGGAGATCCCGACTCGGTGCACTTCTTCCACGAGGTCGGGCTGAACTACGTGTCCTGCTCGCCGTTCCGGGTGCCGGTGGCCCGGCTGGAGGCCGGGCGCGCGGTTGTCCTCGAGTCCTCAGGTGGCAGCGACAGCAGGTGACCGAGCAGCATCCGGGGTACGACGACCACGCCACGGCCCGTTGGGTGGCTGAGCCGCCCAAGCGGGCCGTGGCGCCCGGTGTGGACGTGGGGCGGTTCCAGCGCAGCGCGTTCGAGCGGGACCGGGCCCGGGTGCTGCACACCTCGGCGCTGCGCCGGCTGGCGGCCAAGACCCAGGTGGTGGCGGTGGACGCGGGGGACTTCCCGCGAACCCGGCTGACCCACTCGCTGGAGTGCGCGCAGATTGGCCGGGAGCTGGGCGCGGCGCTGGGCTGCGATGCGGACCTGGTGGACGCGGCCTGCCTGGCCCACGACCTCGGGCACCCGCCGTTCGGGCACAACGGCGAGGCGGCGCTGGCCGAGGTCGCCGCTTCGTGCGGCGGATTTGAGGGGAACGCGCAGAGCCTGCGCCTGCTGACCAGGCTCGAGCCGAAGGTGCCCGGGGCCGGGCTGAACCTGACCCGGGCCACCCTGGACGCCACGCTGAAATACCCCTGGCTGGCCGGCCCAAGGCTGGCCAAGTACGGCGCGTACGCCGCGGACGCGGAGGCCTTCGGCTGGATCCGGTCGGCCGCGCCGGATGGGCGGCGGTGTCTGGAAGCGCAGGTCATGGACTGGTCCGACGACGTTGCCTATTCCGTGCACGACCTGGAGGACGGGCTGCACGCTGGGCTGATCACGCTTTCCGCGCTGGCCGATCCGGTCGAGCGGGGCGCGGTGGTCAAGCTGACCGCGGCCGAGTACTGCGCGCCCGGTTCGGTGACCGAGGCCGAGCTGGCTGAGGTGTTCGCCGACCTGCTGGCGCTGCCCTGCTGGCCGGCCGGCTACGACGCCGGGCTGTACGGCCTGGCCGCGCTGAAGAACCTGACCAGCGAGCTGATCGGGCGGCTGTGCGGGGCGGCGCATACCGCCACGCTGGCCGCGTCCGGCGGGCAGCCGGTGACCCGGTACGCCGCCGACCTGGTGGTGCCCAGACGGCAGCGGCTGGAGTGCGCGCTGCTCAAGGGGGTCACCGCGCACTACGTGATGAGCCGGGCGGGCGCGGCCGAGGCGCAGGCCAAGGAACGGGAACTGATCATGGAGCTGGCCGCGGCGGTGCGCATCGGCACGCCGGGCACGCTGGATCCCTCGCTGCGGCCGGCCTTCCAGGCGGCCAGCACCGACGCGGCCCGGCTGCGCGTCGTGGTGGACCAGGTCGCTTCGCTGACCGACACATCCGCGGTGGCCTGGCATGCCCGGCTGTGCCGCTGAGATGGTAACTCTGTTGATGTTGATAGCGCTGTTGTTAGCCCTGTGGTCAGCCCTCTGGTCAGCTCGGGGCATGTCGTGACGAAGGAGTCGAGATGCCTGCAGAACCGGCCTACGTGATCATCGGTGCCAGCCTGGCTGGCGCCAAGGCGGCTGAGACGCTGCGTGCGGAGGGGTTCACCGGAAGCATCGTGCTGCTCGGCTCGGAGCTGGAGCTGCCCTACGAGCGGCCGCCGCTGTCCAAGAGCTACCTGCTGGGCAAAGCAGACAAGTCGTCCATCTACGTACACAACGAGCACTGGTATCCGGGGCATCACGTGGACCTGCAGCTCGGCGTGACGGCCAGCGCCATCGACCGCGGCGCCAAGCGGGTCGCGCTGGCCAGCGGCGGCTCGATCGGGTACGACCGGCTGCTGCTCACCATGGGCGCGCACCCACGGCGGCTGGACCTGCCCGGCGGCGACTTGGACGGGGTGCACTACCTGCGCACCGCGGCCGATTCGGAAGCGCTGGCCACCGCGCTGGCCGTGCCGCCGGGGGAAGAGACCCGGGTGGTCATCGTGGGCGCGGGCTGGATCGGCCTGGAGGTGGCCGCGGCAGCCCGGGAGAAGGGCTGCACGGTCACCGTGCTGGAGGCCGAGCCCACCGCGCTGCACCGGCAGCTCGGCCCGGAGCTGGGCGACTTCTTCGCCGACCTGCATCGGTCGCACGGCGTTACGTTCCGGTTCGGCGAGACGGCCACCGCACTGCATGATGGCCAGGATGGCCGGGTCACCGGGGTGGTCACCTCCGGCGGGGCGGACCTGCCCGCCGACGTGGTCGTGGTGGCCATCGGCGCGGCCCCCAACGTGGCGCTGGCCGGGGCGGCCGGGCTGGATGTGGCCAACGGGGTGCTGGTCGACGCGGCGTTGCGGACCAGCGACCCGGACGTGTTCGCGGCCGGTGACGTGGCCAACGTGGCGCACCCGCTGCTCGGCCGCCGGGTCCGGGTGGAGCACTGGGCCAACGCGCTGAACGGCGGCCCGGCCGCGGCCCGGTCGATGCTCGGCCAGCCGGTGTCCTACGACCGAGTGCCGTACTACTTCAGCGACCAGTACGACCTGGGCATGGAGTGTTCCGGGCTGCCCGAGCCGGGGTTTTACGACCAGATCGTGTACCGGGGCGAGCGCGGATCGGCCGAGTTCATCGCGTTCTGGCTGCAGGGCGGCTGCGTGGTGGCCGGGATGAACGTCAACGTGTGGGATGTGACCGATGGCATCCAGGCGCTGATCCGGGCCGGGTACGCGGGCCAGCAGGCCGACCCGGGCCGGCTGGCCGACCCGATGCTGCCGCTGGATGCGGTGCTGGGCTGATCAGGCCTCAGGCCTCGCGTCCTGGGCGGGTAGGTCCTGGGTGGGCGGGAACGGGGCCAGGACCACGGTGATGTTGTCCCGGCCGCCGGACTCGATGGCGAACTGGACCAGTTCCTTGGCCGCGCCGAGCGGGTCGGTCAGCGCCCGGGGCAGGGCCAGGCCGGCCAGCTCGGCCGCCTCCGGCTGGTAGTTCCACAGGCCGTCCGAGCACAGCAGCAGAACGCCGGGGCCGGGTGGCTCGAACGTGCCCACGTGCGGCGGCGCCTCGGCCGGGTCGGCACCCACCCAGCGGGTCACCACGTGCGCGTGCGGCGAGGTGAGCGCTTCCGACTCGTGCAGCAGCCCGGCGTTGACCATCTCCTGGGCCAGCGAGTCATCGGTGGTGAGCTGCTCGGCGGCGGAATCCTGGGCCGCGGCCAGCCAGTAGGCCCGGCTGTCGCCCAGCCAGCACAGTGTCACGGTCGCGCTGGTGAGCACGGCCGAGACGAAGGTGGCGGACGGGACGCTGGCGCCCGGTTCGGCCAGCTGGGCCACGGCCTTCCCGGCGGACTGCACCGCCCGGGTGGACGCCTCGACCAGGTCCGCGCCGGATTCCGCCGCCGTGGTCAGCACCTGGGCGGCGGCTTGCGCCGCAGCCAGCGACGCCTCGTCCGGCCGGTTCGAGGTGGACACCCCGTCACAGACCACGGCCACGATGACCGGGCTGCCCTGCGATTGGGCGACGGCCAGCTCCATCGCGTCTTCGTTCCGGTGGTGCCGGAGCCCGCGATCGGTCACGCCGGCCAGCAGTCCGAGATCGACTTCCTGGTGATCACGCGTCATCACGACACCGTCCGAGGCAACGGCCCAGGTTCCGCTCCGACCTGGGCCGCTGGTCACTCTATACCCGGGCCGGCCGCCCGCAGACCGGTCTCGCAGGCCCGTCCGGTGCGCTGTCCGTGAACATCCTCGTGGGGTGCGCGTCGCGGCGGCCCGCGTTCTTCTGAGCCGGCCCCGGGGCCTAGCCGGGGCCGGCCGCTCAGCTGTCGGCCGCTGGCTGGCCGGTGGGTCAGCTTCCGGCCGGCTGGTCGGCCGGTAGGTCAGATGCCGCAGGCTGGCAGCATGGCAGGACACTCGACGCAATGAGACTGAATTCGGGCAAATAGCCCACAAGAACTAGTTACCGGACAGACTCACGAAACCGTAGGTAACCCGACGTACGGGGCGGGTGCTTCAGTTGAGGGGTTTTGCGGGCAGTGCGGCCACGCATCCGGACCTGAAGTCACCGCGCAGGGCGATACCGCGTCAGTGCGGTGAGAAATGCCCCACGGGTGGGGCACAACTAACCGCGCTCTTGCGTGCAGTGCGGGGTCAGGTCTTGCGGGGCTCGCCGCGGTAGGTGCCGAACGACCAGCGGTTGCCCTCCGGGTCGCGCGCCGCGAAGTCGCGGGAACCGTAGTCGGTCTCGTGCAGCGGCGCGATGATCTCGGCACCGGCCGCGGTGGCCCGGGCGCACAGGCCGTCCGGGTCGTCGGTGACCACGTACGCGCCGAACGAGCCGGGCGGCACCGGCCAGCCGCCGTCGTCCCGGACCGAGCCGAGCATGACGCCGCCGCCGGGCGGCCAGGACAGCTGGGCGTGGTCGACGCGATCGCCGTCGCCGTACACCACGGTCTCCTCGAACCCGAACGCGTCGACCAGGAAACGGATCAGGGCGCGAGCGTCACGTGCCCTGAGAGTAGGCCAGACTTGGGGTGATGGGCTGTTATCTGTCATGTCAGCCAGTCTCCGTCCAGGTCACCGGCACTGGATTGGACGTTTCGGAACTCATCCGCCAGCCAGGCAGCCGGCGGGCAGCCGGCCAGCGCACGGAACTCGCGGGCCAGGTGGGCTTGATCGTAGTAGCCGCACCCGGCGGCCACGTCGGCCAGTGTGACCTCCGCCCCGCCCGAAGCCGAAGTCGGAGCGGCCCCGCCCGCGGCGGCCGCGCTACCCGATACCGAAGCCGTCCCGCTGGCGGCCTGCCGCTGCAGGATCCGGCGCGCCCGGTCGAACCTGGTCACCCGCGCGGCGGCCTTCGGGGTCAGCCCGGTCTCGGTGCGCAGCCGCTGCTGCAGGTACCGCGGGCTCCAGCCGACGTGGCCGGCCAGTTCTGCGGCCCGGACCTGGCCGCCGCTGCGCACCAGCAGCCGCCAGGCCTCGGCGATGTCCGGGCTCACCTGCTGGTCCAGGTCGGCCCGGGCCAGCAGCACCTGGTCCAGGATGGCGAACCGGGCGGGCCAGTCCGCGGCCGCGCGCATCCGCTCGTGCAACTCGGCGGCGGCCCCGCCGAGCACGTCGTCCGCCGTCAGGTCCCGGCCCGCCAGCTCACCGGCGGGCAGGCCGAGCAGGGCACGGGCGCCGAGCGGGCTGAGCTGCACCTGCACCCCGGATTGCCGCCCGTGGTGTGAGATCAGCGCGGGCGTGGTGTGCAGCCCGCCGATCAGGGTGCGGTAGTCACCAGGCCGGTCTGCCGGATCGGGGTGCCGGGCCACGGTGAGCGGGTCGTCCAGCGTGATGATCAAGGTGAGGTAGGGCGACGGCAGCCCACGGTGCCGGGCCGGCGGTACACCCTGCTGCCGGTAACCGCTGTACCAGCCGATCAGCCCACGCAGCGGCGCGGCCGGCGCCGCCCGCGCCGACTCAGACACCAGCCCCGCCGGCTCCGACACCGGCCGCGCGGACTCCGGCACCGGCCCGGCCAGTGCCTGCGCTGCCGATGGCTCACTCGCCACACCACCAGTCTGCCTGATCCCCTCAGCGGGGCCAGCGCCTGCGGAGTTGTAGCCGCTAGCCGACCTGGGGCAGCACCTCGGCCGCCAGCCGCTCGGCCTGGCCGGCCTGGTCGAACAGGCTGGTGCACAGGATCAGTTCCGCGCCCGCGGCGGCCGCCGCGCGCAGCCCGGCGGCGCATTGCTCCGGGTTCCCGGCGATCGCGGCCGCCTCGATCTGCTCCGACCGGCGGCCGTACAGCCGCTCCAACGCGGCGTCGACCCGGGTCCGGGCCCGGTCGGCATCGTCGTCCACCGCGACGTACACCCGCTTGGCCAGGCCGAACTCGGTGGCCGGGCGGCCCGCCGCGGCGAGCGCCTCGCGCACGATTGTCACCTGCCCGGCGAACGTCGCGGTGGGCGTCGAGCCCGCGCCGAAGAACCCGTCGCCCAGCCGGACCGCGCGGCGCAGCGCGGCGGGGCCGTTGGCCCCGATCCAGATCGGCGGGTGCGGCTTCTGCACCGGCTTGGGCTCCATCGCGGCGTTGTGCAGCTGCCAGAACTCGCCGTCGAAGGTGACCCGCGGCTCGGTCCACAGCGCCTTCATCAGCTCCAGCCCTTCGGTGAACCGGGCCACGTACCGGCGCGGGTCTACGCCGAACGCGCCGAACGGCCGCCCCGGGCCGCCGGTGCCCACGCCGATCTCGATCCGGCCCTGGCTGAGCTGGTCCAGCGTGCTCAGGCTCTTGGCCAGGTGCACCGGGCTGTACAGGGTGGACACGAACACCACGCAGCCGAGCCGGAGCCGCTCGGTGCACGCGGCCGCGTAGGTCATCGCCTCGACCGGGGCCAGTTGCGGCCCGGTGCCCAGCACGGATTCCTGCGCCCAGGCACTGTCGTAGCCCAGCTCCTCCACCCGGGCGAAGTAAGCGCGGAACGCCCCCGGGTCGAACTCGCCGTCCGCGAAGAACTGCGGGATCGCGATAGCAAACCTCATGCGCCACATCGTAACCAGCGTGCCAGCGATGGGCACCCGACCGGGATGCCGGTGAACATCGGCCGCGCCTCGTGGGTCAGGCACCGGTGGTCTGCGGCGGAGCGCCTCCACCCAGTAGAATGGACCAGTTGGTCCATTCTAGGGGGCGTGCCATGCACAAGGAGCTGACGGCGAAGGGGAAGGCCACCCGGAACCGGATCATCGAAGGCGCGGCCGTGGTGCTGCGGGAGACGGGCGTGTCCGCTGCCACTCTCGATGACGTCATGGCTCGCACCCAGACCAGCAAGAGCCAATTGTTCCACTACTTCCCCGCCGGGAAGGACGAGTTGCTGCTCGCCGTCGCGCGGTACGAGGCAGACCAGGTCCTGGAGGACCAGCAGCCCTATCTCGGGTGCCTGGACTCGTGGGACGCGTGGCAGCAGTGGCGGGACGTGGTCGTCGATCGTTACGAGGAGCAGGGCGATCAATGCCCGCTCGGGTCGCTGTTCCTGCACCTCGGCCGCTCCACCCCGGGCGCCCGGGCCCTCGTGATCGAGTTGATGCACCGGTGGCAGGCAAGCCTGGCCGCCGGCATCCGGGCCCTGCAGGCCGCCGGGCACCTGCCCGCTGATGTGGATGTCGAGCGCCGGGCCGCCGCGCTTCTGGCGGGCATCCAGGGCGGCGTGTCGATTCTCCAGTCGACCGGCCGGCCTGACCACCTCAGGGCCGCGCTCGACCAGGGGATCGGCGATCTGCGCCGCGCTGCGGCCTGAGGCAGGACCCGCCCGGCCTCGTAGCCGCCGGCACCGAATGGACTTGCGAGTCCATTCTTTTCTTCGCATAGTGGCAATGCCGCCTGGCCGGATCCGGGCGGCCCCGCGGGAGCTGGCCGGATCACGGAGAGCGCGGTGCGGGACTCATCGGGTGAACACAACGAGGCATGGGAGCAGTTCATGGCCGGGCGACTGCAGGGCAAGACGGCCCTGGTGACCGGGGCTACCAGCAACATCGGGCGCGCGATCGCGGAGGCGTTCGCCGCCGAGGAGGCGCACGTCGTCATCTCGGGCCGCAGCGCGCAGCGCGGCGCGCAGGTCGTGGACGGCATCCGTACCCGCGGCGGCCGCGCGGACTTCGTGCTGGCCGAACTGGACGGGAGCGCTGAGGCCTCGCGTTCCCTGGCCGGGCAGGCGACGTCCGTCCTGGGCGGGCGCATCGACATCCTGGTCAACAACGCCGGCATCTACCCCGGTGACAGCACGGCGGCCACCGACGAGAAGACCTTCGACCGCGTCTACGCCGTGAACGTCAAGGCGCCGTTCTTCCTGACCGCGGCGATCGCCCCGGCCATGGCGGAGGCCGGCCGCGGGGCGATCATCAACCTGGGCTCCTGGATCGCGCGTCTGGGCATTCCCATCGGCGCGCTCTACAGCTCCACCAAGGGCGCCATGGAGACCCTGACGCGGGCCTGGGCCGCGGAGTTCGGCCCGCAGGGCGTGCGGGTCAACGCGATCTCCCCCGGTGTGGTGCTGACCCTTGCGCCGGGCGAGGTGCACCCCGGTGCGGTGATGATGAAGGGCACCCCGGCCGGCCGTCTCGGAAACCCTGAGGACATCGCGTACGCCGCGGTCTACCTCGCCAGCGACGAGGCCGCGTTCGTGCACGGAAGCGTGCTGGACGTGGACGGCGGCCGCACCACGACGGCCGTCATCGCCAGGTAGCGCCCGCACCGTCGCTGCCACGGGGTGTCGGCGGGGGTTCAGAGTCCTGGTAACGGCGGTCGCGGTGAACGAGGTGAACTCGGCTCAGAGGCCGGGGCGGCGTTCCGGGCTGCGGCCGCGGCGCGGCTGCGGGTCCGGGACCTCGGCTGCCAGTTCCGGCTTGCCCACTTTGAGCGGGGCGGGGGCGGTGAGCACCGGGAGACAGCTGAGCCGGAGCACCCGTTCCCGCACGCCGCGGCTCAGCATCCGGCGCATCCCCTGCCGGCGGCACGAGCCGAGCACGATGACATCTGCCGACCAGCGGCCGGCCTCGGCCACCAGGTGGTCGGCCACGCCGAAGCAGGTCGACACGGCGGCCAGGCCGGAGGCCTGGATACCAGCCCGGTGCAGTTCGGTCACGGCCTCGACGACCAGCGCGGTCGCCTCGTCGGCGGTCTCCACGGTCAGCCCGCGGCCGCCCAACTGGAACTCGTTGACATGCACCACCCGGACAGCCGCGGCCGGGCCGGCCAGCGCCATGGCGAAACTGAGCGCGATCTGCCCAGAATCGGAGCTGTCCAGGCCGAGCAGGATCCGGTTGAGCATGGCATGAGCCTCGTAGCTAGTCGGCCGCCTGAAACCAGGCCTCACTAACGGTCAAGTTACTGGCCTAGCACGCCGATCGGGCAGGGCACAAGGTCACCTGTCACCGGACGGCAAGGTGTCCGCCGGCCAACCCGCGATGGCGGCCAGTACGCGGGCGGTATCGGCCAGGTCGGGCAGCACCGCGTCGGCCCCGGCGGCGGACAGCTCAGCCATGGTGAAACCTCCGGTGGCCACGCCGACGGACCGGGCGCCGCTCAGCCGGGCCGCTTCGACGTCCAGCGGCGTATCCCCGATCAGCACGGTGGCCCGGCCCGCGAAGTCGCCGCCGTAGGCCGCGACCGCCCGGGCCTGGGCCAGCGGGACCAGGTCGGCCCGGATTTCGTGCGCGTCACCGTACGCGCCGACGCGCAGGTCCAGATACCGGTCCAGGTCCAGCGCGGCCAGCTTGACGAGGGCCGTGGCCTGCATGTTCCCGGTGAGCACCGACTGCACCAGCGGTGCAGCCCACCCGTCCCGGTCCGGCCCGCCCCGGCCGTCGGCCAGCGCGGCCAGCGCGGTGAGCGCCTCGGTGGCCCCAGGCAGCGCCCGGCCGCTCTCCCGGACCAGCCCGCCGAGTTGCGGCGCTAGGCCCGCCACGAGCTGCTGGAAAGCGGGCAGCTGGGTCTGCGGGTCAGGCACCCCGGAGCGGGTGAGCACCTCCAGCGCGATGGCCCGGTCGGTCCGCCCGGCCAGCGCCGGGGTGCGCGGGAAATCGCGGCCGAACATCTCGGAGAAGGCGCGCCGGATCAGCTGGATGCCTGCGCCTCCCGCGTCGAGCAGAGTGTGGTCCACATCCCACAGCACCAGCAGGCTCACCACGCGAAAGTACCGTGTTAGCCCGGGGGGGCGACCCCCCGGACCCCCCGATCGCCGCTCCGCGCCGAGCGGCAGCAAGCTGCCGCGGTAGGGGGGCGACCCCCCGATCGCCGCTCCGCGCCGAGCGGCAGCAAGCTGCCGCGGTAGGGGGGCGACCCCCCGGACCCCACGATCGCCGATCCGCGC
>DASXIN010000002.1:0-25802 GCA_036497945.1 Streptosporangiaceae bacterium
GCCAGGAAGGCAAAGCCAGCCGCGCCCATCGTCCGGCCACGCTGGTGCGGCGCCAGATCGTCGCCGTTGGCCAGGATCTTCTCCAGGTAGGGAGTGAGCTCCCCGATGTGCCCGCGCAGCCACCAGAACTGCCAGGTCGCCCAGATCAGCTGGACGGCCCGGTCCAGCTGGCCGGTATCCACTAGCCAGGACAGGGCGGCGCGGAGGTTGTCGTGCCTGGCCTCCAGGCGGTCCACCCAGGCGAGCTGCTCCGGGCCGCTCAGCTCGGCCTCGGCTGGCCTGGCCCGGGCCAGGAAGTAGGCGGCGTGCCGGTCGTGGGCGTCCGCCCAGTCAGCGCTGTCGCGCAGCCGTTCCAGGGCGTATTCGCGGACGGTCTCCAGCAGCCTGAACCGCGGCTCGTCGTCCCGGGTTTCCATCCGGACCAGGCTGCTGTCCACCAGCGAGCCCAGCGTGTCCATGACGTGCCTGGCTGCGTGGCACACCGCTTCCGCGGCGGGCAGGCTGAAACTGCCCGCGAACACCCCCAGCCGGGCGAACAGCGCCTGCTCGTCGGCGGACAGCAGGCTGAAGCTCCAGTCCAGGGTGTTCTTCAGGGTCCGCTGCCGTTCGGGCAGGTCGGGGGCGCCTCCGCTCAGCACGTCCACCCGGTCGCTGAGCCGGGCCAGCAAGGCACGCGGGGGCAGCAGCCTGACCCTGGCCGCGGCTAGCTCGATGGCTAGCGGCAGGCCGTCCAGCCGCCGGCAGATCTGCCCGACGGCCTGGGCATTACCGCTGCTCAGCGTGAAACCCGGGTCGGCGGCCCGGGCCCGCTCCAGGAACAGCCGGACGGAGGGGTAGTGCTGCAGACGGCCGGGGTTGCCCACCGGGCCGTCCGGCGGAACCGGGAGCGGTGCCACGGGGAACTCCTGCTCACCGCGGAGCTTCAGCACGGTCCGGCTGGTGAACAGGACCACCAGCCCGGGCGCTGCGCTCAGTAGCTCGGCGATCAGCGGAGCTGCACCGGAGACCTGCTCGAAATTATCCAGCAGCAGGAGGATCTGCCTGCGCCGCAGGTACGACTTGAGATGGGTGACCGGCCTGCCGCCCGGTGTGCTCAGCCCGAGCGCGGCGGCGATCGCCCCTGGGACCAGCTCGGGATCCGGGACCGAGGCCAGGTCGACGAACCGCGCGCCGTCCCGGAATCCCGGGCTCAGCTGGCCCGCGACCTGCACCGCGAGGCGGCTCTTTCCGACGCCACCCGGGCCGGTGAAGGCGATCAGGCGTGCACCCTGCCGGGATACCAGGTCGACCACGGCGGCGGTGTCCTCCTCGCGGTCGACCAGCGGCGTGGCCGGCACGGGCAGCGCCCCGGCCAGCGCCGCCTCCTGCTGCTGCGGTTGCGTCGCCGCGAAGCGCTCACTCAGCAAGACGGCCAGGTCGTTCTCGACCAGGCGCTGCAACTCGGCCGGTGACGAAAAGTGCTGATAGGACACGGCGTCATCGTGACCAATCCGGGCCAGCATCTCGGCCAGACGCGGATCCCGGTCTGGCGCAGGCGACTTGACGTAGATGAGCCGGGGCATCCCCGCCGAGAGCCGGTATTCATCCTCCAGCCCGGACACGTCTTCCCCCGGCGCCACCCAGCCGTAGCTCTGCCAGTACACGCCGACGAAGATCTGGCTCTGCGCCAGGTAAGACCGGTAGACCTCGCGCGGCGAATGCGCCCGGGCCCCGAGCTCGAACATGACCGGCACCAGCCGCAGCCGGGTCACCGCGTCCCGCACCGCCTGACGCTCGGCAGCCAGCTCCTGCAGCGTGGAACTCACGAAGACCCGCAGCCGCTGATCGGGCGTGTGGATCATATCCGTCTCGGCCATCGCCAATAGCCTAGGCCGGCTGGGTCAGCTGGCCCGAGCACGTGAGGGCGCTAGGTGGTGGCGGGTTCCTCGTCGCGTCCTCTGTTGTCGAGGACAAGCGGGCGCAGGCCAATGATCTTGTAGCGGATGTGGGTGACGTCTGGGGTGGTGATGACACGGGCGGAGGTGAGCTCGATCCCTTCCTTGCTGTCCAGGCCGAGTTCGGGGCCGAGCAGCCGCATCCCGGTCCCGAGGATCACGGGCACGATGTGCAGCTCCAGCTCGTCGAGCAGTCCGAGCTTGATCACCTGCTGGAGCAGCGTGCCGCCGCCGGCGATGGCCACGTTCTTCCCGTTCGCGGCGGCGCGGGCCTGGTCGATGGCGCTCTCGATCCCGGTGGTGACGTAGCAGAAGCTGGTGCCGCCTTGCCGGTGCAGGGTCTGCCTGGGGCGGCTGGTGACCACGAACACAGGGGCGCGGAACGGCGGGTCGTCCCCCCACGGGATCTCGCCGCCGTCCGCCATGCGGCGGCCCATCACGTAAGCACCGGCCGCCTGGAACGTCTCTGCGATGACCTCGGAGTTGGTGTTCTGCTCGCCGCCGGTGAAGCCCAGGCGCTGGCGCCAGGCCTCGGCGTCGATGGCCCACCGGGTGACGCGGAAGAAGCCGGCCGCTTCGGGGCCGTCGAGCCAGGTCTGCATGTCGGTGTGCCTGGGCCCGGCGTAGCAGCCATCAAGCGAGACGGACATTTGTGCGGTCACGATCGTCATGGTCAGTTCTGCCTTTCGCTGGAAAGTGGAGTGGTGGGCTTTAGTGGCCGGGGGCGAGATAGGAGCCGAGCTGGTCGAGCAATCCCCGGCTGCCTTCTTCGCGGCCTTCGACGCTGTCCAGGCCGTCGAAGTGGACGCCCTGCTCGGTGTAGGTCAGCCGGGTCTGGCCGCCGTTGTGCTCCAGCGCGATCGTGGTCAGGGACGTGGACAGGTGCCGCCCGTCGACCCACATGTCGTAGCTGAATACGATCCGCTGCAGGTCGACGATGTCGGTATAGGTGGAATGGAACCGGGACTGCGGCCCGCCGTGCCACTGGCCTTCCTCCGTGCCGTGCCCGCCGACCCGGAACTCGTGCGACTTCTCGCGGGCGTCGAACGCCGAGCCCGCGCTGAACCACTGGTCCCGCGCGTCGTTGTCCGACAGCGCATGCCAGACCGCCTCGACGGGCACCGGGTAGGTCCGCTCGATGACGAAGGTCGCGTGGATCTGGCTGCGTTCGATGGTGTCATTCATGTCATTCACTCCTTGGTAGTGGCGGCGGGACGGTTGAGGACAGTGCCCAGGCGGTCCAGTCGGCGTTCGGCGGGCAGCCGCTGCCGGCCGATCCAGTCCGCGGCCGGGGCCAGGGCCCCGGGGACGAGCTGGTAGGTGCGGACCCGGCCGACCTTCGCCGAGGTGACGATCCCGGCCTCCGCCAGCACACCCAGGTGCTGGACGACCGTCGGGAGCGCCATCGTGAACGGCTTGGCCAGCTCACTGACTGACGCCGGGCCGCGGGCCAGCCGCTCGACCATGGCACGCCGGCTGCTGTCGCCGAGCGCATGGAACATGCGGTCCAGTCCTGAATACTTAGGCACATACCTAAGTATGTGCCGGCGGGCGGCGTTGTCAAGTGAGGCCGGTGCGATCGCCGTAGGAAGCCATGCGGTCGCCGGCCGCTTGACGCTCACGATGATCTTTTCGGCGGTGCGGATCACTGCGGGGAAGATCGCCGCGTTCGGCGTATCCATCGAGATGGCGAACGTGTGCGCCTTCATGCCGGTGTGCCAAGTGACGCGAAAATAGAACCGAATTGGCGCGCCCTGGCCGGTCCCGTAGTCGAAGCCAAAGCGGGGCCATACAAAATAGGCCAGGCATGGGCCGGGGCAACCGGGATCTGAGCATGCCGCGGTAGCCGAGACGTTACTGGGCGCTATGACTAACCGGGCCGCGTGGCGCCGGGAAATCGTTCCGAGGACGTGCGCGTCTCTTCGGCGCCAGCGGCGCTGCCGCTGCGCTAAGCACGCCGGGGGAAGCTGGAACAGCTTTCAGGCTGCTGTGCGGCTGGAGTGATGGCCGGCTAGCGGAATAAACCATCCCCGCAGTTGAATTAAACTTGGTAAAGACTGCAGATGATCGGCGGCGTTGCGGTTAGGCCGGCTCCGAATTCAATGTGTATGGTGCGCCTAGTCTCTCGCTGTCACGGAGGTTGAGATGGTCCAGAAAGTAAGCATCGCGCTGGAAGACGACCTTGACGGTGGCCCAGCGGCGGAAACCGTGCGATTCGGGCTCGGCAGCGCGGAGTACGAGATCGACCTGAGCAAGAAGAACGCCCGCGCCTTCCGGAAGGGACTGTCGCAGTTCGTCGAGCACGCCCGCAAGGCGGGACGGGCTCAGTCGCGCCGCGCAGCACGCACGTCAGCCACCCGGCAGCGCAGTGGAGACATCCGGGCCTGGGCAAAAAACCAGGGAATTAAGCTGAGCGAGCGCGGCCGCATCCCGGCCAGCGTAGCCGAGCAGTATGAGGCCGCCGCCAAAGGACACTGAACGCCAGATCAGTCCCTCCAGGGCTGCGGCGGGCGACGCCTATAGCTCGCTGACGGTTCAATGTGCTCCCGGCGGGCTGCCTGCTGCCCGCCGGCCGGTCCACCGACTTGCTGGGGCGCCGGGGCGGGATAGCGCGAGCGCCGGTCGTGGCCATGTTCGCTCTGGGCGGTAGCCTCTGGGTATCCGTACCGGTAGCAGCGCTGGCGTCGACCGGGGGTCGGCTTGGCGGCGGAATCGGCGCGGGCTCAGCCCACCATTCACGAGGAGCTGGCCGGCATGACTCTTTTCCAGCGGGCCCACGACATCATCCAGGCAAAGACCAACAAGGCGCTCGACGCCGCTGAGAAGCCCGACGAGATGCTTGACCTGTCCTACGAGCAGATGCTCGATCAGATCACCCAGGTGCGCCGGGGACTGGTGGCCATCGCGGCGTCACGCAAGCAGACTGAGCTGCAGGAGCAGCAGCTCCAGCACTCGGTGGATCATCTCCAGGACCAGGCCAAGGCGGCGCTCGCCCAAGGCCGGGAGGATCTGGCGAGGGAAGCGCTGTCCCGCAAAGCCGCCGGCCAAGCCCAGATCGACGCCATGGAATCCCAGCGCCAGCAGCTCAGCGAACAGGAGGAGAAGCTGACGCACACCCTCGACGCGCTGCAGAAGAGGGTGAACAACTTCCGGACCCAGAAGGAAGTACTGAAGGCGCAGTACACCGCAGCAAAGGCAGAGAGTTCTGTGGGCGAGAGCGCTGCGGGGATCTCCCAGAGCGCGGGTGACTCAGGAACAGAACTCCAGCGAGCCCAGGACAAGATCGCCACGATGCAGGCTCGCGCCGGTGCGATGGACGAGTTGCTCGCGTCAGGAGTGCTCGAAGACGTCGGCGGGGACACCGATGACATCCAGCAGGAACTCGACGAAGCCGGAACGGCTGCCGGGGTGGACAAGGAACTCGCCGCGCTCAAGGCCGAAATCGGCTCAGGCTCACCACCACCGCCGGAGATAACCGCTTAGCCAGACCTGGCTGCTCGCTACGGCAGGTAGAGGTGCAGCCCGGCGGGCATGTGATCAGTGGCGGCGATGGTGCCGCGGAACACCCCATTGATGTAGGCGGCGACGTTGGCTGGATAGGCACCGCCGGGACTGTGCTCGGCGGTGAGGCGCAGGATGGTGGACGGCTGGCTCTTGTGCCCGTCGGCCAGCTTGGCGAGGGACATCTGGCCTGCCGTGGTGTGCTCGATCATCGTGGCTCCTGCCTTGACTGCGGTGGGCTCGCCCGGTCTCATCCGAATCGGCCGCCGCGACGCATATCGGACTGACCGATTGCATCAGCGTAGCTCGTTCATTCTCCATTGCGTGCCAAACCTTATGCCGCATAGGTCCTCCATATCGCCCATGTGCCAGGGGACAGTCGCGGTCTGTGACGCATAAGATTTCACCCGGTATGTCACCGTAGCCGCTAACCGGTAACCCGCGGCAGCCCGCTGCTCCGCCCCAGGCATGTGTGGGCTACCAGAAGGCAGCCCTTAGCCCGGTAGCCGCTAGGAATTTGTATTTTTGGTGTGGGCCCGTTTGGCAAGTGACCAGGTCGTGTCCGCGTCGCGATTCTTACGACCCGACGTGGCGGTCCGGAGGGGCAGCCACCGGGCAGCTGGTCGTCGAGTCTGACCTCCCCTTCGAGGCGCTCAACGCGCCGGCCAACCCGCTGACGTCGCGCGAGCTCGACGCGCTCCGGCTCGCGGCCGAGGGGGCCACCACAGTTGAGATCGCCACCAAACTCTGCCTTTCGGTCGGCACCGTGCGGAACTACCTGTCCCGGGTCGTCGCGAAGACCGGAGCGCGCAACCGGGTGGACGCTATCCGAATTGCCGGGGACGCGGGCTGGTTCTGATCGGACTGGCCCCACTTTCGGGCCATTTAAGTCGCTGGCTCCGGCGTTCCGCGCGGGAGGTGAGAATCTCATCTAATGTCCTGAGTCGTTGATTCGTCGGCAGTAAGCGGCGAGGGTGTCCAGGATCTCGTCAGCGGTCTTGGTTCACACGAACGGCTTCGGGTCTTTGTTCCAGGCGTTGATCCAGTTGCGAATGTCGGCCTCAAGCTCAGTGACGCTGCGATGTGCCGACCGGCGAAGTTTTGCGGTTGGTCAGCTCGGCGAACAGCGTTCCACCAGATTCATCCACGGACGAGCTCGTAGGGGTGAAGTGCAGGTGGAACCGGGGATGGCGCAGCAGCTACTTCTTCACCGCCTCGGTCTTGTTAGTGCCTGTCGCTCCGATCGAATGACCTGTATGGTCGTGGCCGAGGAGCTGTGGGGTCTTGGGGGCTGCCATTCAGGCAGAAGGGGGCGGGGGGATCATGAGCGTCAGAAGGTTGATTCAGGCTGCGGCGGCTGGGACGGGCGCGCTGCTGGCCCTGGCCGTGCTGCCTGCGGTGACGGCTGCCGCGGGGACCAGTGTCAGCGTGCCGTGTACGAACCAGAACGCGCTGGTGGCGGCGGTCAAGGCGGCCAACGCCGGGGGCGGCACCATCAGCCTGGCCGCCGGGTGCCACTACATGCTGACGACCGCGGACAATGGCGAGAACGGGCTGCCGGTGGTCACCACCCCGGTCGCCGTCAACGGCAACGGCGCCACGATCGACGGCACCGGCGCGGTCCGGGTCTTCGAGGTGGACGGCCCGGGCGGGAACCTGTCACTGCAGAACCTGACCATCACTGGCGGGTCGGCCGACATCGGCGGCGGGATCGAGAATGCCGGTGGCACGCTGACGTTGAATCACAGCCAGGTGACCGGCAACGCCGCCACCCAGGCGGGCGGCGGCATCGCCAGCGCCACCTTCGACCCGACCAGCGTGGCCAAGCTCACCCTGAACAACAGCGCGGTGACCGGCAACCAGCAGACCCTCGGCCCGCAAGACAACAACGCCGTGGGCGGCGGCGGCATCGTCAACGTGCTGGGCACGGTGACGCTGAACAGTAGCCAGGTGAACAAGAACACCGCGCAGGGGTTTGTCGGCGGCGGCATCGCCAACGGCGACTACATCAACTTCTCCGGCACTACCAGTTTCCTGACCCTGAACGGCAGCCAGGTCAACGGCAACACCGCGCCCAACGCCGGGGGCGGCGGCATCCAGGACCTGCTCGGCACGGTCACCGTCAACAGCACCCAGGTCAATAGCAACACCTCGCTGAACGGCGGCGGCATCTCCAGCGGGAACGGCAAGGGCGGCGCCCCGCCGCTTTCCAGCCACCTGATGCTGAGCAAGAGCCAGGTCAACGGCAACACCGCCACCGCGCCCCCGGGGCCAGGCGCCCCGCCGATCGCCGCCGGGGGCATCGCGAACGGCGGCAGCGCGGTGCTGAACAACACCCAGGTCGATAACAACACCGCCAGCCACACCAGCGGCGGCGGGATCGTGAACCACGGCACGATGACGCTGAACAAGTCCGAGGTGAACGGCAACACCGCGGCCGGGACCGGCGTGGTCGCCTCCGGCGGGGGCATCATCAGCGCCCAGGGCCCGCCCGGCTCAGTCGGCACGGTCCTGACCCTCAACAACAGCAAGGTGAACAACAACACCGCAGGCGGTGATGGCGGCGGCATCGCCAACGGCATACCGCTGCCCGGCCCGATGCCCCTGCCCGGCGGCCAGCTGACCTTGAAGCACAGCCAGGTGACCGGCAACACCGCCAGCCACGGCGGAGGCATCTTCAACAACGGCGGCACCGTCGCCCTGTCCACGACGTCTGTTACCGGCAACAGCCCGGACAACTGCGAGCCGCCGGGCACCATCGCGGGCTGCACCGGCTAATGTCCTAGGAAACCACCGAACGGTCATGGCACATGACATGGGCAAACTGCCAACCCACAGGCCCCGGGAAGGCCCGGGCGGTGATGGTGACCTGCGTCTGGACGCGGGATGGACAGTACATGAGCGGTACATGTCCATCCGCGGAACAGGCCCGCGACCAGGGCCCCTGGCCTGGCCTCCCTCTCGTTACCGGCGGCCGGAATGTGCTCTGCTTGGAATGTGACTAGTCGACTCACTCCTGACTTCAATGCGCTGCCAGAGGACTGGGCGTCCGATCCTGTCCTGGTCGCTGGGCTGACGGTAGTCGACGATGACGAGCACGACGATCCCGTGCTGCGCTGGCCGGATGGCCGGGTCGTCGACACCTGGCGCGAGGATTACCCGTACTCCGGGAAGATGACCCGGGAGGAATACGAGTACCGGAAGCGCCCGCTGCAGATCGAGCTGGTCAAGCTACAGAACTGGGTCAAGTCCACGGGCGAGCGCATCTTGATCCTGTTCGAGGGCCGCGACGCGGCCGGCAAGGGCGGCACGATCAAGCGGTTCACTGAGCACCTGAACCCGCGCGGTGCCACGGTGGTCGCGCTGGCCAAGCCGAGTGAGCGAGAGCGGACCCAGTGGTACTTCCAGCGTTATGTACCGCATCTGCCTGCGGCGGGTGAGATCGTCATGTTCGATCGCTCCTGGTACAACAGGGCGGGTGTGGAGCGCGTGATGGGCTTTTGCACTGACGCGGAGTACTGGGAGTTCATGCGGGAGGTACCGAACTTCGAGCGCATGCTGGTCCGTTCCCGGCTGCACCTGACAAAGTTCTGGTTCTCAGTGACCCCCTCCGAGCAGCGCACCCGGTTCATCATCCGCCGGGTCGACCCGGTCCGGCAGTGGAAGCTGAGCCCGATGGATATGGAGTCGCTGGGCAAGTGGGACGACTACACGGACGCCAAGGAGGCGATGTTCCACTACACCGACAGCGAGCATGGGCCGTGGACGGTGGTCAGGAGCAACGATAAGAAGCGGGCCAGGCTCGAGGCGATCAAGCACGTGCTGAGGAAGTTCGACTACGACGGCAAGGACGAAAACGCTATCGGGGAACCGGACCAAGCCCTCATCGGGCCACCGGCGGTGCTGTCCGAGCACAACCCCGGCCTGTCCTTCCCCGACCTTTAGTCGCCATGGCCGCCGGGCTAGCCGTCGAGGAGGGCGGCCAGCCGGGCCGGGACGATCGCCCGGTAGGCGTCCTGGCATAGCTCAGCGATCTCGGCCCAGTCCACGTCACCATCCAGCCGGACACCGATCCATCCCCGGCCGCCCACATACGGCGGCCGGAAGAACCGGTCGGCCCCGGCGGCGACGAGCTCCTGCTGCGCGTGCGGCAGGCCTGCGCACCACAAATGCGGGAAGTCGTCGGCGTGATGGCCGTGCGCCCACAGCGTCACGAACGCGCGCTTGTCCTGGACGAACCAGGTCGGCGCGCCGTGGCTGAGCCGCTCGGTCGCCTCGGGCAGCGCCAGGCAGATCGCCCGGACCTGCCCGGCCAGATCCCCTGTCATTGGCCATCCCCCCGCACCGGCCTACCCGGCTGGCCCTTGGCCAGTCGAAGCCTACCGTCCGTGCCCCCGCTGGCGCCCGTAGCGGGTGCTCTCATCTGGACAATCACTTTCGATCGCAACGCCGGCGCGGCGAACCGCCTACCGGTGCTGCCCGGGGGTTAGCCCGGTGAGCTGGCTGACCTAGCGGGGCCGGTGCTTGAGCTGGTCGAGGTAGCCGGTGATGGCGGCCTGGGTGGCGGCCGATGACCAGGTGGCCAGGACGTCCTTGTCGTCGCCGCTTCGGGCGACGATCCGCTCCCGGGCGGGCTGCTGCACCTGGCGCTTGCTGAACGAGAACACGCCAGCCGGGATGCGCGCCATCTGCTCTGCCTGGCCGATCACCGAGTCCAGCAGGGCGCTGGGCTCGGTGATGTCATGGATCAGCCCGATCGCCTGGGCCTGCCCCGGCCCGATCAGGTCCGCGGTGAGCACCAGCCGGCTGGCGGCGGGCCCGACCGCATGCCGGAGAATCTCCATGGCGGCCGTCGGGAAGGGCACGCCGACGCTCAGCTCTGCGAGGCCTATCGTTCCCTGCGACATCACCCGCACGTCACACGCGGCAGCGATCACGCAGCCACCTGCGATCGCGTGGCCGTTGACGGCGGCCAGCACCGGCCCACGATGGTCGAAGATGGCCATGAAGGCGGCGGTCAGCGCGGGCAGGAACTCCTGTACATAGGATGGCCCACCCGCCACGATCCGGTGCAGGTCGACACCGGCGGAGAAGGCAGGCCCGGTCCCGGTAATCACTACCGCCGCGTGCCCATCCACCTCGCCCAGCGCCGCGGTGATCGCCTGCAGCAACTCCAGGTCGAGCGCGTTGACCTTCCCGTGCCGCAGCCGCAGCACACTCACCCCGGAGCGCTGTTCGATATCCAGCATTCGTTCTCCTGCCTGCCAGCCTGCCCGGCCGCCGGACCTGCTCGGGTGGCGGTGTGCCCGCCCCGCTACTCGGCGGCGGCCCGGTCGAAGGCGGCGGAAAACAGGTAGCTGGTGGCCAGGCTCCGGTACGGCCGCCACTTCTCAGCGATGTCGAGAACCTCCTGCTCGCTGGGCAGGTGGTCGAGCCGGTACGCGGCCTGGACGGCCTTTCGGAGCGCAAGATCGCCCGGCAGCACGACGTCTTCTCGCTGCAGGGCGATGATGAGCGCGCCCTGCACGGTCCAGGGACCTATCCCGGAAATCACGGTGAGCTCGGCCATCAGCTCTTCGTCGGGCAGGCTGCTCAGAACCTCCGTATCCAGCCGGCCGTCCGACAGCCGCTCGGCAAGATCACGAAGTGTGTTGATCTTCCGCCAGGAGAGCCCGGCCTCGCGGAGCTTGCCGGGATCCACGGCCAGCAGTTCGGCCGGCGAGGGGAGATGGCCGTCGAACAGCGCCTCGACGCGGCCCAGCGTCCGCCGGGTCGCTGGGACGGACAGCTGCTGGCCGGCGACCTGGAACAACAGAGCACCGTACAGATCCATCGGCGGCAGCTCGGCTATCCACGCTCGGGGATCGAAGTCGGGCCGGTCGTCGATCAGCGCCGCCAGCACGGGATCGGCGTTGTGCAGGTAGGAGCGCGCTTGCTCCAGCCACGCGGCGTGGCCGGATTCGTCAGTCACGGGCCCGCTCCCTTCCCCCACCGGCCTCCCACACCCCAGCCTTGCACCCGGAGCTACAGACTGTCACCTGGTCGGCCCCTGGTCCATGCCGCCATGATTGCGGCCGGGCAGGTGAACCCGCATCACCAGGATCTGGTGACGCCGCCGCGTTCACCATCCTGCAATCACTGCGCGTCGACTTCGGGCCCAGCTCACCAGCTCACCCCTGACCGTGTTTAGGTTGCCTGGTATGGCAACTGCTGACATTCGTGTACCGGGAACCCTGCCCACGGTCATCGGCGTGCGCGGTGCCCGGCACAACAACCTGCGCGACATCGACGTGGACGTGCCGCTGTGGCGCACGGTCGCGGTGGTCGGCGTGTCCGGCTCTGGCAAGACCTCGCTGGCCATCGGCACGCTGTACGCCGAGGGCATGCAGCGGTTCCTGGACAGCCTCAGCACCTACAGCCGCCGGCGGCTGACTCAGGCCCAGCGGCCGGACGTGGACCGGATCGAGCACTTGCCGCCCGCGCTGGCGCTGCGGCAGCGACCGCCGATACCGGGGCCGCGCAGCACGGTCGGCACCATGTCGGAAGTGCTCAACGTGCTGCGGCTGATGATGTCGCGGCTCGGTTCGCACCTGTGCCCGAACGGCCACTACGTCGAGCCGTCCGTCGCTGCGTTCGAGGAGGTGATCGTCTGTCCGGTGTGTGGGGCGCATTTCGAGCACCCCAGCGCCGAGTCCTTCTCGTTCAACTCCTATGGCGCGTGCCCCGCCTGCCACGGTCTGGGCGTGCGGTCCGAGGTCGACGTGGCCACCCTGGTTCCCGATCCGGGCAAGACGATCGAGCAGGGCGCGGTGCTGCCGTGGAACTCCGGCGGGCGGCGGCTGTCCATGTACGCCGCGGGCGAGCAAGGGGTGCGGCTCGACGTTCCGTACCAGGACCTGACCGAGCATGAGCGTGACATCGTGCTGCACGGCGAACCCGTCCAGCGGCAGGTGACGCTGTCCGGCCGGAACGGGCGGACAGTGCAGCTGTCGGTCAACTACGACAACGCCGTGGCCGCCGTGGAACGCTCGCTGCGCAGCGACAACGAGCGCACCCGCCAGCTGGTGCAGCGATTCCTCATCACCCGGGTCTGCTCGGTGTGCCACGGCACCCGGCTGCGGCCCGAGGCGCTGACCTCGCAGCTCGGCGGCCGCAACCTCGCCGAGATCAGCGCGCTCAGCCTGGGCGAGCTGCACGGGTTCACGGCCAGCCTGCCTGCCGGGCTGCCCGCCGAGCTGAGCCGGGTGACCAACGGCCTGCTCGCCGAGCTGAACAGTCGGCTCACTCCGGTGCTCGATGTCGGGCTCAACTACCTGACCCTCGACCGGGCCGGCGCTTCGCTGTCCACGGGGGAGCGGCAGCGGATCGAGCTCACCTCGACCGTGCGGGCTAGCACCACCGGCATGCTGTACGTGCTGGACGAGCCGTCGGTCGGGCTGCACCCGAGCAACGTCGTGGGACTGCGCAAGACCATTGCCGCGCTGGCCGGGAACGGTAATTCCGTGGTCGTGGTGGAGCACGAGCGCGAGCTCATCCGCGCCGCGGACTGGATCATCGAACTCGGCCCCGGGGCCGGTGCGCACGGCGGCACGGTGATCGCCCAGGGCACTCCTGGCCAGCTGGAAACCGACCCGCACTCGATCATGGGCCCGTTCCTGGCCGGTGCCCAGGCCGTGACCCGGGACCGTCCGGCGCCGGACGGCCGCCCCGGGCAGATCACCATCGGGATCAGCGACCTGTACAACCTGCACGACCTCACCGCCGCCTTCCCGGTCCGTCAGCTGACCGCGCTGGCTGGGCCGTCCGGGGCCGGGAAGACCGCGCTCGTCCTGGACAGCCTCATCCCGGCCGCTCGGGCTGAGCTGACCGGGTCCGCACCACCCGGGCACGTCCGGCATCTGGATCTCGGCGGCATCCGCCAGGTCGTGCAGATCGACGCGTCACCGATCGGCCAGAACGCGCGGTCCACGCCGGCCACCTACTCCGGGGCGTTCGACCAGATCCGCCAGTTGTTCGCCGAGTCCAGCTACGCCCGGCGGCGGCGCTGGAAGCCCGGGCACTTCTCGTTCAACACCCGGGAGGGCCAGTGCCCGACCTGTCGCGGGCTGGGTCACATCGACCTCGACGTGCAGTACCTGCCCGACATCACCGTCCAGTGCCCGACCTGCCACGGCGCCCGGTTCAACGACGCCACCCTGGCTGTCCGGATCGGCGGCCTGACTGCGGCCGACGTCCTCGGCCTGAGCGTGCAGGACGCCCTGGAACGATTCGCCGACCGGGCCCCGGTCGCCGCGGCGCTGCGGCCGGTCAGCGACGTGGGCCTGGGTTACCTGCGGCTCGGTGAGCCCACCCCGTCGCTGTCCGGCGGCGAGTCGCAGCGGCTGCGGATCGCCTCCCGGCTGCGCAGCAGCCAGCGCGGCACGCTGTACGTGTTCGACGAACCGTCCACCGGCCTGCACCCGCTCGACGTGGCCACCCTGGTCGGCGTGTTCGACCGGCTGCTGGACGCGGGGGCCACGATCATCGTGATCGACCATGACCTGGACCTGCTCGCCGCGGCCGACTACCTCATCGACATGGGGCCGGGCGGCGGCCCGGACGGCGGGCACATCGTCGCGGCCGGGACGCCGGCCGACGTCGCCCGTGCCCCGGGCAGCGTGACCGGGCCGTGGCTGGCCGAGCACCTGGGCCTATCCGCGGGCATTTGACGCGAAGGCGGTCTCGATGTCCTCGCGGCTGACCGGAGGGCCGGGGATGTCAGCTGCGGCCGGGCTGGCCAGCCCGGCCACGAAGATGGCGAGCTGGCGGGCGGCCAGCCGCGGCCAGTCGGGCCCGTGGGCCAGCGGCTGAGTGGTCAGCGCGCTGAACACCGGTTTCACCGGCGTGGGCGGCTTCTTCCTGGCCAAGCTGCTCGGCCCAGTCCGGAAGAAGATGCTCACCGTGGGCCTGCCGGCTGTCCTGGACGACCTCGACGAAACCGGCGCTCCGCACCGCCGGTCCGCTGGCCAGCCAACTGATCCGGGGGACGTTCAATCCCGTCCAACCATGTGATGTGCGCTCACCCCGCGGGACGCCAGGCTGGGGGCCGTAGCGGCCGACGGCACCGAAGGGCACGCCACCGCCGCGGTCACGGCTGGCGGCGTCTCGGGAGGTACACGTGATGACTGGGCCGGGCGCGGAAGGGGGTCACTGGCCGGGTTGGGCTGGGCAGCATGAGGCGGCCGGCCCGCGGGGATCGCTGCGGATCTACCTGGGATTCGCGCCGGGCGCCGGAGCGACCTGCGCGCTGCTGAACGAGGGCGGCCAGTGGGCCGAGCGGGGTGCCGACGTGGTCATTGCCTGCGCGGACACGCGTGGCCGGCCGTACACCGCCGGGCTGCTGGCCGGCCTGCCGGAGCGGGCCGTGCCGCTGGGTCCGGGCCCGGCCCCGGCGGCCGTGCCGCTGGATGTGGGCCGCGTGCTGGCCCGAGCGCCGCAGATAGCGCTGGTCGATGACCTGGCCCAGGTCAATCCGGCCGGCTCAGCCCACCCCGCGCGGTGGCACGACGTCGAAGAGCTGCTGGCGGCGGGCATCGATGTGATCGCCACCGTCAGGCTGGCCAGCCTGGAGTCGCTCAGCGACGTGGCGGAGACGATCACCGGCGAGTCGGCCGGAGATACCGTCCCGGATGGGGTGGTACGCGCCGCGGATGAGATCGAACTGGTGGATGCGACCCCGGAGGTGCTGCGCGAGCGGATGGCCCGGGGAGAGATCTACCCGCTGCCGCAGGCGCACCTGGCCCTGGCCGGCCCGTTCCGGGCCGGGAACTTGTCGGCGCTGCGCGAACTCGCCCTGCTATGGCTGGCCACCAAACTGGCCGAAGACCCGCAGCGGCACCGGCCGGGCGGCTGCCGTGGCCGCACCGGCCAGGCGCGGGAGCGCGTGGTGGCCGGGGTCAGCGGCGGCCCCGGCAGCCCGGCGCTGATCCGCCGGGCGGCGCGCCTGGCCGCCCGGTCCTCAGGCGAGCTGCTGGCGGTGCATGTCGTGCGGCCTGGCCGCCGGGCCGACGGTGACCCGGCCACGCTCACTACGCTGCGGCGGCTGACCGAGTCTCTCGGCGGAACCTTCCAGCAAGTTACCGGCGATGACATCGCCGAGGCGCTGGTCACCGTCGCCCGAGCCGAAGGTGCCAGCGAGCTCGTGCTCGGCGCGCCGCGCCACCTGCGGCTCGCCGCGCTGCGGCCCAGGGCCAGCATCACCGGGCAGACCCTCCGCCGCTGCACCGGACTCGACGTGCACATAGTCTGCGACCGCAGCACTCGCGACGACAAGAAACCAGGCAGGCAACTGCCCCGGCGGTCCACCTCGGCGCGTAACGCGCTGATTCCGGCCCGTGCATTCACTGCGCTCACCGGTCGGCTGGCCCGGGTCCGGGAGACGCTGAGTACCCTCGGCGGCGTGCCCCCCACCCCCGTCAGCAGACAACATCTACCGTGACCGCGGCACCGGGCGAGTCGGGTCCGGGGGACGCTGACCACCCTCGGCCGCGCGCCCCCACCCGTCGTTCCCGGAACCCGCAGGTCAGACAGCGATCCGTCCGCCGTCGACCGGCAGCACCGCCCCGTGCACGAAGCTGGCCGAGTCGCTGGCCAGATACGTGATGGCGGCGGCGATCTCCTCAGGCAGCCCGGGGCGCCCGCCTGGCGCGGCGGCGGCCAGCTGGTCCAGCCCCTCGCCCATGGCCGCGGTGCCCTCAGTGCGGGTCGGGCCGGGGCTGACCGCGTTGACCCGCACGCCGGCCGGCCCGTACTCGGCGGCCCAGGACTTGGTCAGCAACACCAGCGCGGCCTTGCTGGACCCATACAGGGCCATCTCCGCCGCCCCGAACTGGGCGACCATGGTGGTCACGTTGATGATCGCTCCGTGCCCACGCTTGGCCATCGCGGGCGCCAGCTCGGCGACCAGGAAGAACGGCGCCTTGACGTTGACCGCATACACAGAATCGAAGTCCGCTTCGGTCGCCTGGTGGGTCGGCCCGAACGGGAAGATTCCCGCATTGTTGACCAGGATGTCGACGTGCCCGCCGCCGATCTCGGTTGCCTGCCGGGCCAGCTGACGGGCGCCGGTCTCGTCTCCTAGTTCAGCCTTTACGAAATCCGCCTGACCGCCCTCAGCGCGGATATCCGCGACCACCTGAGCACCGCGGGTGGCGTCGCGCCCGGACAGCACTACGTGCGCCCCGAGCTGGGCCAGGGCCACCGCCGTGGCCCGGCCGATGCCACTGGTGCCGCCGGTGACCAGGGCGGTGGAGCCGGACAGTTGGTTCGTCATGCCAGTTTCCCTCTGCCTCTCGTAAATCGGGCTTGAATTGGATGCATCCTGCGCATCGGTCCGTGTAACAGCGAGCGGCACACGGCAATTTCGTACCGGTCAACGGCATTACCGATGGCCGCTATAAGCTGAGCTTCTAACCAGTGAAATAGGGAATGCGGAAAGGACTTGCTCAGCGCGTTGTGCGGTCGAGCGCGGCGACCAGGCCGGCCACGTCCCGCCGCCGTGAGCTGGCCGTCCAGACGGCCCAGGTGCGGCGCACGATGGGGTTGCCGATGAGCGGCTGCCAGGTCAGGCCTTCGGGCCATGGCTGCGCCCAGCCCGGCGGGGCAAGCGCGAAGGTACGTCCGGCACGTGCGGCGGCGAGTTTCACCTCGGCAATGAGGGAACCGCCGTCAGTAGCCGCGGACTGGTTATCGGCGGCTATGCCATGTGCCCGGAGTGTAGCGGTGACCTGGTCGTGCCACAGCGGGGCTTCCGCGCGGGGAAACGCCATCCAGTCCAGTCCGGCCAACCGGTGCAGCTGGATTCCGGCCGGATCGGCGAGCTGCTCGGCTCGGGCGGTGGCCAGGATGACGCCCAGATTTTCTTCGACGGCGAGCACCGCGTCGTAGCGCGGGTCGGTCGGGCGTTCCCGGACGAGGGCCACGTCGAGCTGGTCAGCGGCCAGTGCCGACAGCTGCGCGGATGTCGAGGCATGGTTGACCTCCACCCGGGTCAGCGGGCAGGCCGCCGCCAGCTCGGTGAAGGCCGCGGGCAGCAGATCGGCGGGTAGTTCCAGCGGAACGCCCACCCGGAGGACGCCGGGCTGGGCCGCGGCCTCCCCGGCGACAGTGGCGATCACCCGGTCGTGCTGGGTGATGAGCGCGCGGGCCTCCCGGAGCAGAACCGTCCCGGCCTCGGTCGGGGTGACCCCAGTGCTGCTGCGCAGCAGCAACTGGACGCCGAGCTGGCGTTCCAGCGACTGGATGGTCTGTGACAGGGCGGACTGGCTCAGGTGCAGGCGGCGTGCGGCGGCCGACATGCTGCCTTCCTCAGCGACAGCGGCGAAGGCTCGTAGCTCGCGTATCTCCACCCTCCTATCGCACCACGTCAACCGCCGTGGTCGCGCGTACTTTCGACGCGAGTAGGTTGGTGGACCAGGCGCCGCCAGGAGGGACGGTTGAGTCATGTTGCCTCTGCCCAGGTGGGAGAACAGCCAGCCGGTGCTGCACGCTGCCCACGGAGCCGGTAACTGGATCGGTGCGGCTAGTGCTCTGGTTCACGATGACTACATCTACCTCGCCTATCGTGACCGGCACCCGGTCGAGCAGGGCCGCGGGAACCGAGCCTACGTAGCCCGTTCCCCGATCGATAATGGTGTCCATTTCGATACGTTGTGCGCCATAGACAAAGCGGATATGGACGCGGAATCGCTGGAACGTCCGGCGCTGGACGTGACACCTGCGGGCGACTGGGACCTGTATCTCAGCTGCGCCACGTTCAACTCCAAGCACTGGCGCATCGAGAGACTGCGGGCGAGACATCCCCAGGACTTCAGTCCCCGCACCCGGGAGACCGTCTTCCCGGGCAGCGCGGCCTTCGGCATCAAGGATCCGGTGCTGGTGCGTGACCACGAGCTGCACATCTGGGCGACGCTGCATCCGCTGACCGAGGGCGATGAGAATGCCGACCGGATGATCAGCGTGGTTGCCGACAGCTGCAAAACGGTTATGGCGCCGGACCCGGGCACTTGGTACAGCCGCGGGACGCGGATAACGGCGGTGGTGGGCGAATACGCTTATTTCGATGGCCGGGCATCGGCAGCAGAAAACTTCGAAGAACGAACTGGGATCGCCCGGTGGGACGGGTCACGGTATGTCCCGGAGGCTGGCCCGGTGTCCAGTCCCTTCGGTGGTGGTGCGTTGCGCTACGTTTCGGTGATCACCCTGCCGGATGGGGCGCAGCGGCTGTACTACGAAAGCGCCACTCAGTACAGCAGCCACGAATTGCGCACCGAATTGCCCGGATCGAGGTGAACCGGCGGCCGTAGAGCTCGCGGAAGCGCGGGCCAGCGCAAGAGCCACGCCGAACTGGCGGAGTCGTCAGCCCTGGCCACCGGTGACCCGGCGGAGTTGGCCGACGATTACCTGCGTCTGCGCGCACAGCACCCGCCGATCTCCATCGTCGGTGACTGCTGCGGCACCGGCGCCCGCCACGTGCAGGCCAGCGCAGACGCATTCCTGGGCGGTCGTCCGCCCCCGACGGGTCAGCCGATGATCTTGACGTTTTCCGCCTGGGGCCCCTTCTGGCCCTGGGTGATGTCGAACTCGACCTGCTGCCCTTCGTCCAGGTTGCGGTAGCCGTCGCCGGTGATCGCGCTGAAGTGCACGAACACGTCCGGGCCACCCTCGACAGCGATGAAGCCGTAGCCCTTGTCGCCGTTAAACCACTTCACAGTGCCCTGCGCCATCTTGACCTTCTTGGTTGTGGATGCGCCCCGTATAGCTGTACAGGCGCGCGTTTACCGTATCGCAGAGGCTAGCCTGCCACGGAACACGCCCGGCCGGCACCACTGGTGGCGGTAACGGCGACGCGGGGCAGCGGCGCAGTGATCATCCGGTTCTGCGTCTGCCCCGCTTCGGCACGGTTCTGCCGGTACTGTCTTGGGCCAAAGGATTTGGCCGCTGACGCCAACATCCATGTCGAGTACTGGCCGGCCGAAGAGGGGGACGGCCAGATCTCCGCGGGCGGGAGTTCGGTTTCGCTGGGCTCAGCGGCTACGGGGGAAGGCCTGGCGAAATGCGACTGGGGGGACTGCGTGGCACTGAGCACGCCACAGCGCAACCGAGGTGAAGCTGCGCCGGAGGAGAGATCCAGGCGCCGCCTGCTGGTTCTAGGCATCTGCTGTATGAGCCTGTTCATCGTTGGCCTGGACAACACGATCGTGATCGTCGCGCTGCCGGCCATCTCCAAAGGGCTGGATGCGTCCGTTTCTGGGCTGCAGTGGATCGTCGACGGTTACACGATGGTCCTGGCCAGTCTGGTGATGTCCGCGGGCGCGACGGCTGACCGGTTCGGCCGCCGCCAGGTCTTCCGGGCCGGGCTGATGGTGTTCACGGCCAGTTCGGCGCTGTGCTCGGTGGCGCCCGGTCTTGGCTGGCTGATCACGTTCCGGGTGCTGCAGGCGGTAGGCGGGTCGATGCTCAACCCGGTCGCTGTATCCATCATCTCCAGCGTTTTCAAGGGCCGGGCCGAGCGAGCCTGGGCCATCGGGGTCTGGATAACCATGTTCGGGGTGAGCATGGCGCTGGGGCCGGTCCTCGGCGGAATACTGACCGGGACGGTCGGCTGGCGGAGCATTTTCTGGGTCAACGTACCGGTCGGGCTGGTCGCCATCGTGCTGGTCTCCCGGTTCATCCCGGAATCACGCGCCGGGGTACAGCGCAGGCTTGACCTGGTCGCCCAGGTGCTGGTGATTGTCATGCTCGGTTCGCTGGTTTACGCGATCATCGAGGGTGCGCGGAGTGACTGGCGCGAGCCCGCGATCCGCGCCCTGTTCGGGCTGGCCGGCGTGGCGGTCGTGGCTCTGGTCCTGTGGGAACTGCGCCGCAAGGACCCGCTCATCGACCCCCGCTGTTTCCGCAGCCTGCCGGTTACCGGAGCCGTGCTCACGGGCATCTGCTCGTTCGGCGCCCTGGGCGGTTTCCTGTTCCTGAGCACGATCTATCTGCAGGACGCGCGGGGCCTATCGGCGCTGCACGCTGGCCTGCATATGCTGCCCGCGGCCGCAGCGATGGCTATCTGCCCGCTGCTGGCGGCATGGCTGGTGGCCAAGAGAGGCCTGCGGGTGCCGCTGACGGTGGGCGGCGTGGCCCTGACCTTAAGCATGGCGGCGATGTCCCGGCTTACCGCGTCCTCCGGGGAGGTCTACCTCATCGCGGCCTTCGCGCTGTTCGGCATCGGTCTGGGCATGGTTGACGGTCAGATCAGCCACGCAGCCGTCTCGGCCATGCCGTCCAGCCAGGCAGGCCTGGCATCTGGCATCGCGTCCGCCAGCCGTCAGATGGGCCAGGCTCTCGGGGTTGCGGTGAGCGGCGCGCTGCTCAGCGCGAACCTGCACGGACCAGAGCGTACGGATTTCGCTCTGGCCAGCCGCCCGGCCTGGTTAGTGCTGACCGGATGCGGGTGCGTCGTGTTCTTGCTCGGCCTGACGATGACGCGCACCCGCTCGCCGCAGCGCGCGGCGGATCTGGTCGCCGACCGGCCGCCCGCGACGCAACCGACGCAGGCGCGATACAGCGTGCAGCCGCAGCCCCGCTCGGGCCCGCAGCCGCTGCCGGAGTCGGCCTGGATCCCGGGCTACCAGACTAGCCAGCGGCCCTCCGGCTACCCGGTGCCAGCATCCGGGCACCCCACCAGCATCACGCGACGCGACCAGGTGTATTACCGCCGGCAATGGCGGGCGAGTAACGACCAGGAATAGGCCGGGGCACGGCGATTCACCAGGGGTACCAGGTTCGTCGGCCAGCGTGCTGGCCAGGGTCTGTCACGGGCGCGACGGGGCGATCCCGCGAGTCATCGTGGTGCACAGGACCGAACCCCGGGGCAGCGGCACGTGCCGCGGGGACTGGCGGGAGGACCGAGATGGCGGAGGATCAAGAGCACGTCCCACTGCACGTCGTCCCAGGGCTCGACGACCGCGACGGTACGGCGATCAGGTGCTCATGTCGGCAGCTCGGTCCCGGCTTGCTCGGCCACCATGTACCGGGCGTACCAGTCGGGCCAGTTCGCGTCGGCCTGGCCGATGCGCTTCTCATGCTCGCCGTGGGCCGCCGACGCGCGCCGCATCGCGTCCGCCAGGTCGCTGGCCGAGCCGAACGAGTAACCAGTGATGAACCTCACTCGCTGTGAGCAACGCCAGCTTCGGCGCATCGAGGCGGCCGTGCGCCGGTCAGACCCCCGTCTCGCCGCGATTATGGGCATGTTCGGCAGGCTCTACTCGGGCGAAGAGATGCCCGCCTCGGAGCACGAGCCCCGGCCACAGAACCACCTCCGGCGATCCGCCGCCTGGATCGTGGCAGCACTCGCCACCGCCGCCCCGGCGGAATGGCGCGCCCGGGATCAGGCACCGGAGGCCAGCCCGGAACGGGCTGATGGTGGCCCGAAGCCCGACGGTCAAGCCTGATGCATGCTCCTCTGGCCGGGCCGGCGAATCAACCAGCCGGGCTGGCTTTACTTGGCCGGTTGTCGCGGGTTGACGGTGAATCCTAGATTCCCGAGCACCCGGACGGCGCCACTCTTCCCGCCCTCGAAATCACCGGAGCTGAGGCGCTGGCCGGTGGCGAACTCATAAGCCGTGCCCAAGATTGCTTTCGGCGGGTAAGGGCGCTCGTCCCAGAGCAGGTCGTACGTCGTCGTGGGGGCGAAACCGTGCGTGGCGAAGAAGTCCTTCGGCCCCAGCCGGTCGTATTCCTGTATGGCACGCAACACGTCGTCGCGGGTCACCTGATCCCACGGCACCATCGATTCAGCCTCCTTGGCCCATGTCCGGACGGCGTCGCCGACCCTGCTGCTTCCTCGCGGCAAGTTTGGCCGCCGCGACCGCGCCGCACACCGTCAGATCGGCTATCCGTGACCAGCCCAGCGAGCCGCCAGATCTAGCCGCCTTGACGGTATGGACCCCGGGCGGTGGTGCCACCCACCCGGGTGGCCAGTGCGCAGGACTGGCTGGTTGCACTGTGCACCGGCGGATCCGGACAAGCCCTTGGCTAACTGACAATCGCTGGGATGGCGACCGCCGCTTCGGGGAGATCCTGCTGCGGCGGGGGGAGCCCGCCGCTGGCGTGGCCGGGCATCTGCTCGAAGCGGCCAGCACCGGCGACGCCGCGCAGCTGGCCGGGCTGGACAAGGCAGCGGCGGAGCTTGTTTCCTCAGGTCTGCAGGCGGCGGCACGGCTGGCGGTGCGGGCGCTGGAGCTGACCCATCCCGGCGACGTGGGCGAGGTGTCCCGGTCGGTGGCTGCCGCTGAAGCTCTGACCGCCGCCGGGCGGTTCAGCCGCGCGGCCCGCATGGTGGAGGATGGCCTGGCGCAGCCACTGCCGCCGGTGGCGGAGGCCCGGCTCCGCTGCGCGCTCTCGTCGATCCTGTGCGGGGGCGGTCAGCCGGAGCGGGCCCGGGGCCAGGCCGAGGCGGCCCTGGCCCAGCCGCGCCTGCCGGCGGAAGTGCGCGATGTGGCGCTGATGGCACAGCTGCAGGCGCTGGCTGGGGGGCCAGAAGCCGATGCGGCCGACCGGATAGCCGCGGGCATATTGGCTGGGCCCAATCAGCACAGCCGCCAGGTCGTCGCATCGGCGCTGGTCACCCGGGCGCTGATCGCCTGGGACGCGGGGCAGGTCAGCGACGGGCTTGAGCTTCTCCATGAGGCGGGCCGCGGGGGCGGCGGCGTATCCGCGGATGCTCGCCATGTCCAGCCGCTGCTGGTCTTGGCGGCCATGCTGGCTGATCTGGGCCGCTGGGATAAAGCGGAGCAGGTGCTCCGGGCCATCGACCGCCGGGGGTTGCGGGGCATACCCGCGTACGCGGTGCTCTCGGTCCTGGATGCCCGTCTCTACCTGGCCAGGGGCAGCCTGAGCCAGGCCGCCGCCGCAGCGCAGCAGGCGGTGACCGCCGCCGGGGAGGCATCCAGTTACGCTGCCCTCGGCCGGTGCCTGGTCGCCCTGATCGCGTTGCGCCAGGGCGACCTCACCGCCGCGGCCCAGAACCTCTCCGGCCAGCCCGCCCCGGTGCCGTATCCGGCCGCGATCTACGCGCGGTCGGCGGCCAGCATGATCCACGCTCAGGCCGCCGAGGCATGCGCGGGTCCGGCCGCCGCTGTCCGCCACATCCGCGAGATCTGTGCCGTTCTGCCGGCCCGCCCCGGGGTCCTGTTGGGCGAACCGGGGATCCCGGCGTGGCTGGTTCGCACCACACTGGCGGCGGGCGAGCACAGTCTGGCCGCGGACGTGACCCGTGCGGTTGACGTCCTCGCCCGTGATAACCCAGGCGTTCCCCGGTGTTACCGCCAGCGCGGCGCACAGCCTCGGCTTGCTAGCCGGTGACCCCGTGCAGCTCGCCGCGGCGGCCGCACAGCACCACGACCTGTGGGCGCAGGCCTCCGCCGCGGAAGATCTCGGTGTCCTGCTGGCCAGCCAGGCCGACCACGACCAGGCCATCACCCACCTGACCGAGGCCATGCAGGGATATGAGCACGCGGAGGCCGCCACCGACATGGCGCGCATCCGCCACCGGCTCCGCGAACTCGGCGTCCGCCGCCGTCACTGGAGTCTGTCTCCGGGCCGGCCGGTCGCCGGATGGGAAAGCCTCACCGACGCCGAACGAGCCACATCCAAACTCGCCGCCCTGGGCCTCAACAATCGCCAGATCGGCAGCCGCCTCTACATCAGCCGGCACACCGTCGCCTGCCACCTCCGCCAGATATTCCGCAAGCTGCACATCGGCTCACGAGTCGAACTCACCCGCATCGTCATGGAGCAAGGACAGCCTCGCTGACCGGATTGGCCGGCGAAGTTCTCTCAGACCGAGACCAGGTCACAGACGAAGATCAGGGTCTCGCCCGGCGCGATCGCATTCCCGGCGCCACGGTCGCCGTAGGCCAGGCCCGGAGGGATGATCAGCTGCCGGCGGCCGCCGACCTTCATGCCCTGCACGCCCTGGTCCCAGCCGGCGATGACCTGTCCAGCGCCGAGGCGGAAGGCCAGCGGTTCGCCCCGGTCCCAGCTCGCGTCGAACTCTTCGCCGGTGGAGTACGAGACGCCGACATAGTGAACCTGGACACTGTCGCCCGGGCTTGCCGTGGGGCCCTCACCTTCCCAGATGTCGGTGATCTCCAATTCGGCGGGCGGCTCGCCGCCGGGAAAGTCGATCTCTGGTTTGTCGACGCTCATCTTGCCTCTTCCTGTCGTTCTGCTGCTGCTTCTGGCTGCTGCGCGCTGGTCCAGCCAGCCCGGTAACTGTCCGTGACTGAGCCCGCTCCATCTCGGGCCAGGCTATGCGGTTATGCCTGGTGACCGAGGCTAACCGTAGCCAGAGTCACGCCAGTCGGGATCGTAGGGTCCCGTCCCGGCCCGCCTACCCGGCGCGGTGACCCGCACCACCGACCGAGCGGCCACCGAGCCGACGAGCGACCCGATCACCACTCCAATTATCAGGTCGACCAGGCCCGTCGCGATCTTGGCGGACAGCGGGGCGGTCGTGCTGAACGGGAAAATCACCGCGAGCACGGTCACCAGGCCCACGATCCAGCCGAAAAAGGTGAATGGCCGGGGGACGGACAGCAGCAGCAGGTGCATCAGGCCGGTCGCGGCCAGCGCCGCGGCCGCGGCGGCCAGCAGGAAGCCGGTGGTATGCACGTCACCGTAGGTGCCGTGGCTCCGCGGGGCCAGCACCGGGATATTGAACAGCCAGCGGCAGACCAGCACGCCCACCACGGCGGTGAGCGCGGCGACAACTGCGGTGGCCACCCCGCCCGCCCACAGCCGGCGGGCATCCACCCGGACCCCACCCCGCGCGCGGCCTCCCCGCATGTCCTCCGACGTCATCGCTTGCTGCCCGCCCCGTCCGGCTCACCAGCCACCGGGCGGACGTTTCCGGTCATCGCATAACCTCCCGGATCACCCAGCCGCTGCGACCGTGCTGACCGCACCGCCGACGCCAGCCGCACCGCCAATTATAGAAATCGCGCGTTGGCGGAAGCCGCCGGGGGCAACCGGGCAATGGACCCAGGGACGCCCGGCTGCGGGGTCCTGAGCGCGCAGATCTGCCCGGTATGAGTGAGCACCAAGCCAGTCATTCGGCTCCGAAGGCGCCTCGAACGGCGGGTACGTGCGCGGACGCGGCGCTCAGCTTCGTGCAGAGCGCGGGCCGCAGTCCAACGAAATGGGGATGGACGAGTCCGCTGGGGCGGGCTGTCCCCTGACATGAACGCAGGTCCGGAACGCTGCGCGAACGCGGCAGTCCTTAGCCTTCGCATGTATGCAGGCCTGCCGGTGGACCCCAGCGCGCAGGCGGAGGGAACG
>DASXIN010000003.1:0-44956 GCA_036497945.1 Streptosporangiaceae bacterium
ATCGACTTTGGCGGCGACTACGGGATCAAGCACCTGGTGCTGCGTTACGCCCCGATCGAGAAGCTGTAGCGGGGTCCGAGGCGGGCCGCGGTCAGCCCACCTGCTCCATGATCAGTCCGGCGACCAGGTCAGGCGCGCGCAGCGGGATCAGATGGTCGGAGCCGGGCACGAAGACGCGGCGGCAGCCCGGAATCCGGTCCGCCACGCTGTAAGCGCAGCGGGTTACCATCGGGTACTCCAGGTCTCCCACGGCCACCACGGCCGGCGCTTTGATGTCGGCCAGGTGGTCGTAGGCCGGCGGGTCCGGCTGCTCGAAGTCGCCCTGCGCGAACATGGCCGCTACCGCGCCCTCGACCTGCGCCCGGGCGGTGACATCCGCCGCGTCGGCCGCGGCCCAGGTGCGCAGGCCTAGCTCAGCCAGCCCGGCCCGGTCCCCCTTGGTGGCCAGGGCCATGAACTCAGTGTTGTACGGGTCATCCACCGGCCAGGGATAGTCCGGCACGCCGGGGGCCAGCAGCACGAGCGCGGAGACCCGGTCCGGGTGGGCCAGCGCGAGCCCGATCGCGGTGCCGCCACCGCCGCTGTGCCCGACCACGGCGGCCCGCGGCACCTCGAGGTGGTCGAGTACCGTGACCAGGTCACCGAGCTGGGTGTAGGGCGCCTGCGGAGGTGGTGACCCGCCGAAGCCACGGGCGTCGTAGCAGATGATCCGGTACCGGCCAGCCAGCCGTGCGGTGACGCCAGCCCAGCTGCTGCGGTCGGCCCATCCGGCGTGCACCAAGATCAGGGCTGGGCCGTCGCCGCCGCTGTCGTCGGCGGCCAGTACCCCGCCCGTGACCGGGATGGTCAGCTGCATAGCAGCAGTGTGTCAGGGGCGGGCAACCAGATTTGCTGGCTGCCCTGGGCCGGGCGGCCAGCGGCACCGGGTTACCCTGCCAGGGACAGCGCAAGCACCGCGGGCCAGGAGGCGCGCATGGGAACGATCCGGGTGGTCATCGCCAAGCCCGGCCTGGATGGTCATGATCGGGGCGCCAAGGTGGTGGCCCGGGCACTCCGGGACGCGGGCGTGGAAGTGATCTACACCGGCCTGCACCAGACGCCCGAGCAGATCGTGGCGGCCGCCATCCAGGAGGACGCCGACGCGGTGGGGCTGTCCATCCTGTCTGGTTCGCACATGACCCAGTTCGCCGCGGTACTCGACTTGCTGGCCGAACGCGGCGCCAGCGACATCGTCGTGTTCGGTGGCGGCATCGTGCCCGACGCCGACATCGCCGAGCTGGAGCGGATGGGCGTGGCCAAGATCTTCACGCCGGGCGCGTCGACCTACGAGATCGTGGACTGGGTCCGCGGCACCCTCGGCGGCCGTTCCTCCGCCGAGCCCGCCCAGCAGGGCAGCTGACCCCCGGCCGGGTTACCGCGGGGGGTTGCGCGGGGTGTGCGGGAGGGCGGTACCAGTCACCGGTAGGCTGCGTGCGGAATCCTGCTCACCCGTAGGCCACCCGAGGACGGACGTCAGTGGACCTGTTTGAGTATCAGGCGAAAGAACTGTTCGCCGAGTACGGGGTAGCCGTGCAGCCCGGCCGGGTCGCTGCTACGCCGGCCGAGGCCGGTGAGATCGCGGCGGGCTTCGCAGCCGAGGGCTCGCCTCTCGCGGTCGTGAAGGCCCAGGTGAAGACCGGTGGCCGGGGGAAGGCGGGCGGCGTCAAGCTGGCCAACGGCCCGGCCGAGACGGAAGCCAAGGCGGGCCAGATCCTCGGCATGGACATCAAGGGCCACACCGTGCACAAGGTCCTGATCGCCGAGGCGGTGGACATCGGCCAGGAGTACTACCTGTCCTACCTGCTGGACCGGGCCGCCCGGACGTTCGTGGCCATCTGCTCGGTGCAGGGCGGCATGGAGATCGAGGAAGTCGCGCACAGCAATCCCGAAGCGGTGGCCCGGATCCCCATCGACCCGCTCACCGGGGTGGACATAGCCAAAGCCCGGGAGATCATCCAGGCCGGCCGGATCCCGGCCGAGGCGGCCGAGCAGGCCGCGGTCCTGGCCGAGCGCCTCTGGTCGGTGTTCGCCGACGAGGACGCCACCCTGGTCGAGGTGAACCCGATGGCGCTGACCGACCAGGGCGACGTGCTCGCCGTGGACGGCAAGGTGAGCCTGGACGACAACGCGGCCTTCCGGCAGCCGGACCATGAGCAGTTCGAAGACGCCGAGGCGGCCGACCCGCTCGAAGCAAGAGCCAAGGCCAAGCACCTGAACTACGTCAAGCTCGACGGCCAGGTCGGCATCATCGGCAACGGCGCCGGGCTGGTCATGTCCACGCTGGACGTGGTGGCCCTGGCCGGCGAGTCATTCGGCGGCATCAGGCCGGCGAATTTCCTGGACATCGGCGGCGGCGCGTCGGCCGAGGTGATGGCCGACGGCCTGGAGATCGTGCTCTCCGACCAGTCGGTCCGCAGCGTCCTGGTCAACGTGTTCGGCGGGATCACCTCCTGCGACGCGGTGGCCAACGGGATCGTCTCTGCCATCGGCATGCTGGCCAGCCAGGGCAAGGAGGTCCGGCACCCGATCGTCGTCCGGCTGGACGGCAACAACGCCGAGGAGGGCAGGCGCATCCTGGCCGAGGCCGCGCTGCCCACCGTCGAGCAGGTGGCCACCATGGACGACGCAGCCCGGCGGGCCGCCGAACTCGCGGCCGCCCCCGTGACAGGAGCATGAGATGGCGATTTTCCTGACCAGCGACAGCCGGATCATGATCCAGGGCATCACCGGATCGGAAGGCCGCAAGCATGGCCGCCGGATGCTGGCCGCGGGGAGCACAGTAGTCGGCGGCACCAACCCGAAGAAGGCCGGGCAGACCGTGGATCTGGGCGGCGCCGAGGTACCGGTGTTCGGCACGGTGGCCGACACGATGGCCGAGACCGGCGCGGACGTGTCGGTCGTGTTCGTCCCGCCACCGGGCACCAAGGGCGCCGTGATCGAGGCCATCGACGCCGGGATCCCGCTGGTCATCGTGATCACCGAGGGCGTTCCGGTGCACGACACCGCCGAGTTCTGGGCCTACGCCACGGCCAAAGGCAACCGGACCCGGATCGTCGGCCCCAACTGCCCCGGGGTGGCCTCGCCCGGCAAGTCGAACGCGGGCATCATCCCGGCCGACATCACCACCGAGGGCCGGATCGGCCTGGTCTCCAAGTCCGGCACGCTGACTTACCAGATGATGTACGAGCTGCGGGACATCGGCTTCTCCACCGCGGTCGGCATCGGCGGCGACCCGATCATCGGTACCACGCACATCGACTGCCTGGCCGCCTTCCAGGATGACCCGGAGACCGACGCGATGGTGATGATCGGCGAGATCGGTGGTGACGCCGAGGAACGCGCCGCCGCCTACGTCGAGTCGCATGTGACCAAGCCGGTGGTCGCCTACGTGGCCGGTTTCACCGCCCCGGAGGGCAAGACGATGGGCCACGCCGGGGCGATCATCTCCGGGTCGGCCGGCACCGCGCAGGCCAAGAAGGAAGCGCTGGAAAAGGTCGGCGTGCGGGTCGGCCGGACGCCCAGCGAGACGGCTCGCCTGGTCCGCGAGGTGATGCAGGCGCACGGCTGAGCCGCCGCCGCGGGCGGGCTGCGGCGCGCCTCCCCGATCCCCGGCCGGCTGGTGGCCAGGATTGGGACCTGTGACCGCTTCTGCCCCGCCCTCCGCGCGGGCGGGCCACGGGGCCGGGGCACCGGGGCCCGCGTCTGGCCCGGCCCGGCCGCTGGTCATCACGGGTGCGATCGCCGCCTGCGCGGCCGCGGGCACCGGGCTGGTCCTGATCACCCTGCTGGTGCTGGCCGGGTGGATCGCGGCGCCGCACGCCGGCCTGGGCCTGCCCGGGGTGCTGCGCACCGCCGCGGATCTCTGGCTGGTCGGCCACCACGTCGGCTTCACCCTGCACGCGGGCGGCAGCCTGGGCGCCGGGAAGGCGGCCGCCGGGCGGATCGGCATGCTCCCGCTCGGCCTGGTGCTGCTGCCCGGCGCGCTGCTCTGGCTGGCCGGGCGGTGGGTGGTCAAGAAGGGCGAGGTGTCCCGGCTGCCCGAGGTCGGCTACGCGGCGCTGGCCCTGGCCGTGCCCTACGCACTGCTGGCCGGCGCGCTGGCCCTGCTCGGCCAGTCGTCGCTGGCCACCCCATCGCTCGCCCAGGCCGTGCTGTCCGGCTTCCTGATCGCCCTGGTCGCAGGCGGCCTGGGCGGCGCCCGGGCGCTGGCCCCCTGGTGGCACCTGGTGCACCTGCTGCCGCCCAGGTCCCGGTCGGTGTTCCTCGGCTCGCTCGGCGCGCTGACCGTGCTGACCGGGGCGGGCGCGCTCCTGGCCGGGGCATCCCTCGGCACCCACCTGGCCGGCTTCCGCGCGGCGGACGCGGCGCTCGCCCCCGGCTTCGTCGGCGGCGCGCTGCTGCTCCTCATCCAGATCGCATATGTGCCTAACGCCATCGTCTGGTCAATCTGCTACACCCTGGGCCCGGGCTTTGCCTTCGGAACCGGCACCGTGGTAGCTCCCACTGGCTCGGCCCTGGGGTCGTTGCCGCTGCTGCCGATGCTGGCCGCGCTGCCCACCGGCGCGCACTCGGCCGTCCCGGCCTGGGTTTCCGCCGTGATGCTCAGCGTGCCCTACCTGGCCGGGGCGTTCGGCGGGCTGCTCACCGCGCGGGCGGCGCCGACTCCAGCCGTCGAGTTGGTCCCGCTGTGGGGCTTCGGCTGCGGGGTGGCCACCGCCGCGGCGACCGGCCTGCTGGCCGCGTTCGCCGGCGGCCCGCTGGGCAGCGGCCGGCTGGCCGCGGTGGGGCCGTCCGGCTGGCAGACCGCGGTGGTGGCCGCGCTCGAGGTCGGCGTCGCCGCCGCGGTGACCGCCGGCCTGGCTAACTGGCTGCGGATGCGCCGGGAGCCGCGGCGGTCGGCCGGGGCGGCCGACCGCGCCGGCCAGCCGGCCCGGCCGGTGACCGGCCGGGATGACCCGCACCGCATCTACCTGGACCCGTGGGCCGACGAGGACGGCGAGCCGCCCGGGCCCGGCGCGCCGCCTGGTCCGGCCGCGCTGCCCTGAGCAGCCCGCCAGTCTACGGGGTGACCTGCTTGATCGAGTGGATGAACTGGTTCTGGCAGGCATGCTGGGCGGCGATCGTGTTGGCCCCGCTCAGGCACCGGGAGAACGTGCGCGCCTGCTGGCCGAACAGCGCGAAGGCGAGCAGCAGGATGCCGCTGAGCAGCACCCCGATCGCGCCGATGACGATGGCGGTGACCGAGCCGTGCGGCCCGGCCGTGCCGGCCCGCCGGGTCCGGGCCAGCGCGGTGGCCGCGAGCCAGATGCCCAGCGCCCCGGCCACCAGGGCAAAGGCCACGATGTACACGCCGCGCTGGAAGTTGCTCACGCCCAGCAAGCCGAACAGGCTGAGCACGGACAGCAGCAGCGCCGCGACCGCCCGCTGCTGGTGCGGTGGGTCCGCCCGCCCGGTCCGCTGGGCCCGGGACTGCGGCTGAGCCTGCTCGGGGGAAGGCGGCGGCGGAACGCTGCGGGCCATCGGCGGGACGCTCCAGGGTCATCGGGTTGGACTGGGCCAGCGGTGCTAGGCGCCGCAGCCTCCCATTCTGCCGCGTGCCGGCCAGCGGGCGGGCCCATCCCCCGGGTGCGGTTATGGTGGCCAGCATGCGGGCACGCCTGGTCGTTCTGGTCTCCGGCGCGGGGACGAACCTGCAGGCCCTGCTCGACGCGTGCGCCGACCCAGAGTACGGGGCGCAGGTGGTGGCGGTCGGTGCGGACCGGGCCGGGGTACCGGCCCTGGACCGGGCCGGCCAGGCTGGGGTGCCCACGTTCGTGCACCGGGTCGCGGACTACCCGGACCGGGCGGACTGGGACCGGGCCCTCACCGCGTCGTGTGCCGCCGCCCAGCCCGACCTGATCGTGCTGGCCGGGTTCATGAAGCTGGTCGGCAAGTACTTCCTGGAACTGTTCGGCGGCCGGGTGATCAACACCCACCCGGCCCTGCTGCCCGCGTTCCCGGGCATGCATGGGGTACGGGATGCCCTGGCGCACGGGGTGAAGCTCACCGGGTGCACGGTGTTCCTGGTCGACGCGGGCACGGACACCGGCCCGGTGCTGGCCCAGGCCGCCGTCCCGGTGCTCGATGACGACGACGAGGCCACCCTGCACGAGCGGGTCAAGGTGACCGAACGCACGCTGCTCGTGGAGACTGTGGGCCGGATGGTCCGCGACGGGTGGACCGTCACCGGCAGGAAGGCAAGGATCGGGTGACGAGAGTAGCCATCAGGCGCGCGCTGATCAGCGTGTACGACAAGACCGGGCTGGCCGAGCTGGCGGGTGCGCTGCACAAATGCGGCGTGCAGATCGTCAGCACCGGCAGCACGGCCGCCGCCATCGCCGAGGCCGGCGTGCCGGTTACCGCGGTGGAGGACGTCACCGGCTTCCCCGAGTGCCTGGATGGCCGGGTCAAGACGCTGCACCCGGCGGTGCACGCTGGGCTGCTGGCCGACCTGAGCCGGCCCGAACACGAGGCCCGGCTGGCCGAGCTGGGCATTGCGCCGTTCGGGCTGCTGGTGTCCAACCTGTACCCGTTCGAGGCCGCGGTCAGTTCCGGCGCGCCGGCCGCGGAGTGCGTGGAGCAGATCGACATCGGCGGCCCGGCCATGGTCCGGGCCGCGGCCAAGAACCACCAGCACGTCGCGGTGATCACCGACCCGGCGATGTACCCGGCCGCGGCCGAGGCGGTGGCCGCGGGCGGGTTCACCCTGGAGCAGCGGCGGCGGCTGGCCGCCCAGGCGTACGCGCACACCGCCCGCTACGACGCGGCGGTGGCGTCCTGGTTCGCGTCCAGCTACGCCCCGGACGAGACGGCCCAGGAGACCGGCTGGCCGGACATGACGGCGGCGGTGTGGTCCCGGCGCGAGGTGCTGCGCTACGGGGAGAACCCGCACCAGCAGGCCGCGCTGTACACCGGGCCGGGCCGGGCCGGCCTGGCAGACGCCGAGCAGTTGCACGGCAAGGCCATGTCCTACAACAACTACGTGGACGCGGCGGCCGCCTGGCGGGCCGCGTTCGACTTCGCCCAGCCGTGCGTGGCCATCATCAAGCACGCCAACCCGTGCGGCATCGCGCTGGGTGCCGACCTGGCCGAGGCGCACCGGAAGGCCAACGCCTGCGACCCGGATTCCGCGTTCGGCGGCGTGATCGCGGCCAACGGGGTGGTCACCGCGGCCATGGCCGGGCAGGTCAAGGACATCTTCACCGAGGTCGTCGTCGCGCCCGGGTTCGACGACGAGGCACTGGACATCCTGCGCGGCAGCAAGAACGTGCGGCTGCTCCGCTGCTCCCCGCCGCCGCTCGGCGAACGGCCGCCGGAGTGGCGGCAGGTGGACGGCGGGCTGCTGCTGCAGACCCCGGACCAGATCGACGCGCCGGGCGATGACCCGGCCAGCTGGGAGCTGAAGACCGGCCAGCCCACGTCCGCGGACACGCTGGCCGACCTGGCCTTCGCCTGGCGGGCCATCCGCAGTGTCAAGTCCAACGCCATCCTGCTCGCCGCCGGCCTGGCCACCGTAGGGGTGGGCATGGGCCAGGTGAACCGGGTGGACGCGGCCCGGCTCGCGGTGGCCCGGGCCGGCGACCGCGCGGCCGGCGCGGTGGCGGCCAGCGACGCGTACTTCCCGTTCCCGGACGGCCTGGAAGTGCTGATCCAGGCCGGGGTGCGCGCCGTGGTGCAGCCCGGCGGGTCGATCCGGGACAAGCTGTCCATCGAGGCCGCCGAGCAGGCCGGGATCACCATGTACTTCACCGGTGTCCGGCACTTCTTCCACTGACCGCGGAGCTGATACCACGATGACTGCGCAGATCCTGGACGGGAAGGCCACCGCGGCCGCGATCAAGCAGGAGCTGGCCGGCCGGGTGGCCGCGCTGGCCGAGCGCGGCATCTTCCCGGGGCTGGGCACGGTGCTGGTCGGGGACGACCCGGGCAGCCGGGCCTACGTCAACGGCAAGCACCGGGACTGTGCCGAGGTGGGCATCGCCAGCATCCGCCGCGAGCTGCCCGCCGACGCCACCCAGCCGCAGGTCGAAGCGGTGGTCGACGAGCTGAACGCCGATCCGGCGTGCACCGGTTACCTGGTCCAGCTGCCGCTGCCCGCGGGCATCGACCCGAGCGCGATCCTGAGCCGGATCGACCCGGCCAAGGACGCGGACGGGCTGCACCCGCTCAACCTGGGCCGGCTGGTGCTCGGCCAGCCTGGCCCGCTGCCGTGCACGCCGCGCGGCATCGTGGAGTTGCTCCGCCGCTACGAGGTGCCCATCGCCGGGGCTGACGTCACCGTGATCGGGCGCGGCATCACGGTCGGCCGGGCGCTGGGCCTGCTGCTGACCCGGCGCAGCGAGAACGCGACGGTCACGCTCTGCCACACCGGCACCAAGGACCTGCCCGCGCACACCCGCGCCGCGGACATCGTGGTGCTGGCGGCCGGGCGGCCCGGTCTGCTGACCGCGGACATGGTCCGGCCCGGCGCGGCCGTGCTGGACGTGGGCATCACCCGGACCGACGCTGGCCTGGTCGGCGACGTCGCCCCGGAGGTCCGCGAGGTGGCCGGCTTCCTGGCCCCGATGCCCGGCGGGGTCGGCCCGATGACCAGGGCCATGCTGCTGGCCAACGTCGTGGACGAGGCCGAGGCAGGGTAGGCTACCGATAAGTAACATGGAGACGCGCGGGACCCCGGACGGCGAACCGGGTCACTGGTTTGGCACCCTTGAGGTGCCTGGGCCAGCCCCCGGGCGGCAGTGAATGAGACAGGAGGTCGGCCACCGGCATGAACATCGTTGTCTGCGTGAAGCAGGTGCCAGACACCTGGGCCGAACGCACCCTGCGGCCCGATGACTCGACGCTGGACCGGGCCTCGGTCGACGGGGTCATCAACGAACTCGACGAGTACGCGATCGAGGAAGGGCTGCGCCTGGCCGAGGCGCACGGGGGCGAGGTCACCATCCTGACCATGGGCCCGGAGAAGGCCAGCGAGTCGATCCGCAAGGCGCTGTCCATGGGCGCGGACAAGGCCATCCACCTGATCGATGACGGGCTGGCCGGCTCAGACGGGCTGCAGACCTCGGCCGCCCTGGCCGCCGTGCTCGGCCGGGCCGGGTTCGACCTGGTCATCGTGGGTGCCGAGTCGACCGACGCGCGGATGGGCGCGATGGCCGCCATGCTGGCCGAGCGGCTCGGCGTACCGCAGGTGTCGCTGGCCAGCAAGGTCGAAGTGGACGGCAGCCAGCTCACCATCCACCGGCAGACCGACTACGGCTACGACAAGGTCGCGGCCAGCCTGCCCGCCGTGATCAGCGTGGTAGAGAAGATCAACGAGCCGCGCTATCCGTCCTTCAAGGGCATCATGGCGGCCAAGAAGAAGCCGGTGCAGACGCTCAGCCTGGCCGACGCGGGCATCGACCCCGGCCAGGTCGGCCTGGCCGCCGCGGCCACCGAGGTGATCAGCTTCGCGAAGCGCCCGCCGCGGCAGGCCGGCACGATCGTCAAGGACGAAGGCGACGGTGGGGCCAAGGCCGCTGAGTTCCTCGCCGCGCAGAAGTTCATCTGAGCCGGGAAGGACACCATGGCTGAGGTTCTGGTGCTCGCCGAGCATGACGGCGAGACGGTCAAGAAGGTCACCGGCGAACTGCTCACGCTGGCCCGCCAGTTCGGCGAGCCGTCGGCGGTCTGGCTCGGCGGCGGGGCCGAGGGCGGCCGGGAGCGGCTGGCCGAGTTCGGCGCGGCCAAGGTCTACGTGGCCGAGGGCAGCGACTTCGAGGACGGCGTGGTCGCCCCGGCGGCCGAGGTGCTGGCTGCCCTGGTGCAGCGCACCTCCCCGGCCGCGGTGCTGCTCGCCGCCACCGGCGAGGGCAAGGAGGTGGCCGGCCGGCTGGCCGTCAAGACCAATTCCGGGGTGATCACCGACGCGGTCGGCCTGGCCCCGGGTGACGACGGCGGCCTGATCGCCGAGCAGTCCATCTTCGGCGGCGCGATCGTCGTGCAGTCCCGGGTGCGCACCGGCACGCCGATCGTCGCGGTCCGGCCCAACTCCGTGGCCGCCGAGCCCGCCCCGGCGGCGGCCGAGCTCACCCCGGCCGGGGTGGAGCTGAGCGACGCGGCCAAGGCGGTCCGGGTCACCGAGCGGGTGGCGGCCGAGCGCGGTGAGCGGCCGGAACTCACCGAGGCGGCCATCGTGGTGTCCGGCGGCCGCGGCGTGGGCAACGCGGAGAACTTCGCGCTGATCGAGAAGCTGGCCGACTCGCTGGGCGCCGCCGTCGGCGCGTCCCGGGCGGCCACCGACGCGGGCTGGTACCCGCACCAGTTCCAGGTGGGCCAGACCGGGAAGACCGTGTCCCCGCAGCTCTACGTGGCGGTGGGCATTTCCGGCGCGATCCAGCACCGGGCCGGCATGCAGACGGCCAAGACCATCATGGTGATCAACAAGGATCCCGAGGCGCCCATCTTCGAACTGGCCGACTTCGGCGTGGTCGGCGACCTGTTCCAGGTCGTACCGCAGCTCACCGAGCAGATCGAGCAGCGCTCGGCCAACTAGTGGGCGGCTGGCCCGGGGCGTGTCCGCCGGGCCGCAGCGCACACTAGGCTGAAATCCGTCATGGGGTACATGGACAGCGCGGGCGGCCGCCCGGGTCAGGCAGCGGACCGTGTGGTGTACCTGGACCACGCGGCCACCACTCCGCTGCTGCCCGAGGCGCTCAGTGCGATGACCGAGGAGCTCGGTCAGCTTGGCAACCCCTCTTCACTCCATAACGCCGGACGCCGGGCGCGTCGGGTCGTCGAGGAATCCCGGGAGCAGATCGCGGAGGTATTCGGCGCGCGGCCCAGTGAGGTGATCTTCACCGGGGGCGGCACCGAGGCCGACAACCTGGCCGTCAAGGGGCTGTACTGGGCCCGGCAGGGCGGCCGCCAGGGCGGACCCGGCAAGCGGCGCCGGATACTGACCACCGCGGTGGAACACCACGCGGTGCTGGACTCGGTGCACTGGCTGACCACCTGCGAAGGCGCCCAGCAGTCGCTGCTGCCGGTGGACCCGGCCGGCCTGCTGCGCCCGGGCACGCTGGCCGACGCGATCGAGGCCAGCCCGGGCACGGTCGCCCTGGTCACCGTCATGTGGGCGAACAACGAGGTGGGCACGGTCCAGCCGATCGCCGAACTCGCCGAGATCGCCCGGGAGCACGGCATCCCGTTCCACACCGACGCGGTGCAGGCGGCCGGGCAACTGCCGGTCAGCTTCGCGGCCAGCGGCGCGGACGCGATGACCATCACCGCGCACAAGTTCGGTGGCCCGGTCGGCGCCGGCGCGCTGCTGCTGGCCCGCGGCGTACAGCCGGTCCCGGTGCTGCACGGCGGCGGGCAGGAGAGCGAGGTTCGCTCCGGCACCCTGGACGCGCCGGCCATCCGGGCTTTCGCGGTGGCGGCCGCGGTGATGGCGGAACGCCGCGCGGAGGAGGCGGCCCGGCTGACCGGGCTGCGCGACGACCTGATCAGGCAGGTGCTGGCCGCGGTGCCGGACGCCATCCTGAACGGCCCGCCCGCCGGGCCGGCCCGGCTGCCTGGCAACGTGCACTTTTCCTTCCCCGGCTGCGAGGGCGACGCGCTGCTGATGCTGCTCGACGCCAGGGGCATCGCCTGCTCCACCGGCTCGGCGTGCACCGCCGGGGTGGCCCAGCCCAGCCACGTGCTGCTGGCCATGGGCGCGGACGAGGCCCGGGCCCGTGGGTCGCTGCGGTTCTCGCTCGGCCACACCACCACCCAGCAGGACGTGGACGCGCTTGGCGCGGTGATCAGCGAAGTCGTGCAGCGCGCCCGCCGCGCCAATCGCTGAACGATCCTGGGCACCGCGCGGTCAGCGCGCCGCGGCTGGCGTCATGCTCTGCTGGCGTGAGCGGCTACCCTCGATAACGCAATGAATCGCCTTCGCGTGCTGGCCGCCATGTCGGGCGGCGTCGACTCCGCCGTGGCCGCCGCCCGGGCGGCGGATGCCGGGCACGAGGTAACCGGGGTGCATCTCGCGCTGTCCGCCAACCCGCAGTCGCACCGGACCGGCGCCCGGGGTTGCTGCACGGTGGAGGACGCCCGGGACGCGCGCCGGGCCGCGGACGTGATCGGCATCCCGTTCTACGTCTGGGACATGGCCGAGCGGTTCAGCCGGGACGTGGTGGACGACTTCGTCGCCGAGTACGCCCGCGGCCGGACCCCCAATCCCTGCCTGCGCTGCAACGAGAAGATCAAGTTCGCGGCGGTGCTGGACCGTGCGGTCGCGCTCGGCTTCGACGCGGTCTGCACCGGGCACCACGCCCGGCTGCACGATGGCCGCCTGCGGCGCAGCGTGGACGAGGGAAAGGACCAGTCCTACGTGCTGGCCGTGCTGACCAGGGAGCAGCTGGACCGGTCCATCTTCCCGCTGGGCGCCTCGACCAAGGCCGAGGTCCGGGCCGAGGCCGCCGCGCGCGGCATGGCGGTGGCCAGCAAGCCGGACAGCCACGACGTGTGCTTCATCCCGGACGGCGACACCCGGGCCTTCCTGGCCGGCCGGCTGGGCGACGCGCCGGGCCACATCGTGGCCCAGGATGGGGCCCTGGTCGGCCAGCACGACGGGGCGTACGGGTTCACCATCGGCCAGCGCAAGGGCCTGCGGGTCGGCGTGCCGGCCGGCGACGGCCAGCCGCGCTACGTGCTGGACATCGAGCCGGTCAGCCGGACCGTGACGGTCGGCCCGCGGGAAGCCCTGGACGTGCACGAGATCGGGGCCGAGCGCCCGGTATGGACCGGGTGCCCGCCGCCGGCCGGGTCCCTGGACTGCCTGGTCCAGCTGCGGGCGCACGGCGAGGTGCACCCAGCCACCGCGGAACTGGACGGCGACCGGCTCCGGATCCGGCTGCACGCAGCCGCCCGCGGCGTAGCCCGTGGCCAGGCCGCCGTGCTCTACGACGGCGACATGGTGCTAGGCAGCGGGACCATCGCCGCCACCGGCTGAGCCCAGCCGGCGGGTGAGCCGGGCCACACCGGCAGCATATCGCCAGAGTTCCGGATATTCACTGGGTCCGCTGGGTTTAAGCGTCCCCCGCTGGGTGATATGCCCAGGGGTCACGTATGGCAACAGCTACCCCAGCAGGATGCCCAAACCGCGTCAGGACTCGTTCATTGCGGAGCGCGCAGGTTAGCAAACGTTCGCGCAAAGTGCATCCCTTGTTGCGGTACGAGAAAGCGCCTAGCGTGGCAGGCAAGGCAGGGGTGACAGGTGCGACGAAGCACCCGGGGCCGCGGGAGGCGCCATGATCGGTGGCAGTGATCGCAAGCCCAGTTCACGACGGCGCGTCCGGGCCAGGATGCCCGGGCCGCGCGGCCGGCCTCGGTTCCGCCTGCTGATGGCCGCCGCCGGTGGCGGCATCCTGGCCTCCGCGGCGCTGGCCGCCTGCGGCACCAGCAGCGCCAGCACCGGGCCGGTGACGCTGCAGTTCTACAACTTCCCGGACCCGTCCGGGGCAGTGCAGAGCGCGGCGAACAACTGCAGCAAGGCGAGTCACGGGCGCTACACCATCAGCTACAACAAGCTGCAGAACGCGGCCGACCAGCAGCGGCTGCAGATGGCGCGGCGGCTGGCCGCGCACGACGGCTCGATGGACATCCTCGGGCTCGACGTCACCTGGGAGGCCGAGTTCGCCACAGCCGGCTGGATCCGGCCGTGGACCGGCACGTACAAGCAGCAGGCCATCGCGGGCACGCTGAAGGGGCCGCTGCAGACCGCGATCTGGCGCGGCCAACTGGTGGCGGTGCCGTACAACAGCAACACCCAGCTGCTCTGGTACCGGTCCGACCTGGTGAAGACGCCGCCGGCCACCTGGGCGCAGATGTTCTCCGACGCCGAGGCGCTGGCCAAGGCGGGCAAGCCGCATCTCATCGAGATCCAGGGGGCCCAGTACGAGGGCACCGTCGTCTGGTTCAACACGCTAGTGGCCAGTGCGGGCGGCAGCATCCTGAACCCGACCTCAACCGCGGCTCAGCTCGGCGCGCCGGCCGTCAAGGCACTGTCGATCATGAAGCAGCTGGCCTCGTCGTCTGCGGCCGACCCGTCGCTCGGGGTGCAGATGGAGGACCAGAACCGGCTGGCCATGGAAGCCGGCAGCGCGGCGTTCGAGCTGAACTACCCGTACGTGTATCCGTCGATGAAGGCCGACAACCCAAGCTTGTTCAAGGTGTTCAAGTGGGCGCCCTACCCGGCCGTCATCCCGGGCACCCGGGCCAAGGTGACGATCGGCGGCATCGACCTGGCGGTCAGCTCGTACTCGCCGCATCCGCAGCTGGCCATGCAGGCGGTGCTGTGCCTGCGCAACGCGCAGAACCAGCTGACCGCCGCGGTCAAGGGCGGCCTGCCGCCTACGCTGGCCAGCGTGTACAACAACCCGCAGATGCAGAGCGCCTACCCGTTCCGGCAACTGATCCTGACCCAGGTCAACAACGGGGCGGTGCGGCCCAAGACCCCGCTCTACCAGTCGGTGTCGACGGCCATCTCGCACCTGCTCTCCCCGCCCGACGTGATCAGCCCGGTGAGCACGGAGCAGAGCCTGCGGACGCAGATCAATAACGCCTTGCAAGGCAAGGGGCTGACCCCGTGAGCGCGCCGCATTCGCGCAGAGAGGCGGACAGATGACTACCACCACTCCGCCGGTCACCGTCCAGGAACCGGTAGCCGGGCGCCGCGGCCGGCCGAAGCTCTCCGAAGGCGCACGCGCGGAACGCCGGCTGGGCTGGATGCTGTGCGCGCCTGCAGTGATCGTCATGGTTGCGGTGACCGCGTACCCGATCGGCTACGCCATCTACGTATCGCTGCAGCGGTACGTCCTGTCCGCTCCGCAGCTGACCAAGTTCGTCGGGCTGAGCAACTACGGAGCCATCCTCAGCTCGTCGTTCTGGTGGCACGCGCTGGTGGTGACCATCGTCATCACGGTCGTGTCGGTGGCCATCGAGTTCGTCCTCGGCATGGGCCTGGCCCTGCTGATGTACCGGACGATCTGGGGCAAGGGCGGGATCCGCACCGCGATCCTTATCCCGTACGGGATCGTGACCGTGGCCGCCGCGTTCAGCTGGCTGTACGCCTGGACGCCGAGCACCGGCTACCTGTCCGCGCTGTTCAACAACTCCGCCCCGCTGACCTCGCAGCCCAAGGCGATCGCCATCATCATCCTGGCCGAGGTGTGGAAGACCACGGCGTTCATGGCGCTGCTACTGATGGCCGGGCTTTCCCTGGTGCCCGAGGACCTGCTCAAGGCGGCCAAGGTGGACGGGGCCACCGCCTGGCAGCGGTTCACCCGGATCATGCTGCCGTTGATGAAGCCCGCGATCCTGGTCGCGCTGCTGTTCCGCACGCTGGACGCATTCCGGATCTTCGACAACATCTTCATCCTCACCCAGGGCAACAACGGCACCGGATCGGTGTCGATACTCACCTACGACAACCTGTTCACCGCGCTGAACTTCGGTCTCGGGTCGGCGATGTCGGTGCTGATCCTGATCTGCGTGGCGATCATCGCTGTCTTGTTCATCAAGGGCTTCGGTACGGCCGCTCCGGGAACGAGCCTCCAGCGATGAGCGCCACTAGGCAAGCAACGGAGGGGCGAGGCTGATGGCGACCACGACACCGCAGAAGGTTGGCTGGAGCGTCGCGAACATAGTCACGATCGTGCTCGTGCTGATCCCGCTGGTGTGGATCATCTCGCTGTCGTTCAAGACGACCGGCTCGATCACCGACCCGACCTACTTCCCGGTCCATTGGACCACGAGCAACTACCACGACATCCTGACCACGTCCACGTTCCTGCGCCCGCTGCTCAACTCGATCGGCATCGGGGCCATCGCCACGTTCATCGCGGTCGTGCTGGCCTCGATGGCCGCGTACGCGGTGGCCCGGCTCAACTTCCCGGGCAAGGGAGTGCTGATCGGGGTATCGCTGCTGATCGCGATGTTCCCGGCGATCGCGCTGGCCACGCCGCTGTTCAACATCGAGCGGTACCTCGGCCTGTTCAACACCTGGCCCGGGCTGATCATCCCGTACGTGGCCACCGGCCTGCCGCTCGGCATCTACACGCTGTCCGCGTTCTTCCGGGAGATCCCGTGGGAGCTGGAGAAGGCGGCCAAGGTGGACGGGGCCACCCCGTTCCAGGCGTTCGTGCGGGTCATCGCCCCGCTGGCCGCCCCGGGCATGGTCACCACGGCCATCCTGGTGTTCCTGTTCTGCTGGAACGAGTTCCTGCTCGCCATCACGCTGACCGCGACGACCGCGTCGCGGACCGCGCCGGCCGCGCTGTCGTTCTTCACCGGCAGTTCGCAGTTCGCCGTGCCGACCGGGTCGATCTCCGCGGCGGCGGTGGTCATCACCATTCCCATCATCATCTTCGTGCTGTTCTTCCAGCGCCGAATCGTGGCCGGACTGACGTCGGGCGCGGTCAAGGGCTAGGCCGGATAGGAGATTACCGTGGCCACGATCACTCTTGAGCACATCGTCAAGCGTTTTCCCGATGGGGCGCTGGCGGTCGAGGACTTCAACCTAGACATCGCGGACGGCGAGTTCGTCATCCTGGTCGGCCCGTCCGGCTCCGGGAAGTCGACCGTGCTGAACATGATCGCCGGCCTGGAGGACATCACCTCTGGGGACCTGCGCATCGGCGGGACGGTGGTGAACCAGAAGTCGCCCAAGGACCGGGACATCGCGATGGTGTTCCAGAGCTACGCGCTGTACCCGCACATGACCGTGCGGCAGAACATGGGGTTCGCGCTCAAGCTGGCCAAGACGCCGCAGGACGTCATCAACCAGAAGGTCGAGGAGGCGGCGCGGATCCTGGACCTGACTCCGCACCTGGACCGCAAGCCGGCCAACCTGTCCGGCGGCCAGCGGCAGCGGGTGGCCATGGGCCGGGCCATCGTCCGCGACCCGGCCGCGTTCCTGATGGACGAACCGCTGTCCAACCTGGACGCCAAACTGCGGGTGCAGACCCGCACCGAGGTGTCCCGGCTGCAGCGGCGGCTGGGCGCCACGATGGTGTACGTGACGCACGACCAGGTCGAGGCGCTGACCCTGGGCGACCGGGTCGCGGTCATCCGCGCCGGCATGCTGCAGCAGGTGGCGGCGCCGCAGGAACTCTACGACCGGCCCGTGAACCTGTTCGTGGCCGGGTTCATCGGCTCGCCGGCGATGAACTTCATGTCCGGCACGCTGGAAGAAGGCAAGCTGCGGACCGGGCTGGGCGACATCCCGGTCGCCGGCCAGCTACAGCAGGATCTGGCAGGTTCCAACGTCGGCCGGGACGTGATCGTCGGCGTCCGCCCGGAGGACTTCGAGGACCTGGCGCTGGTGCCCGCCGAGAACCGGCAAAACGGGATCACCTTCCCGGCCACCATCGACGTGGTGGAGTCGCTGGGCTCGGAGAAGTTCGTCTACTTCAGCAAGGAGCTCGGGACCGTGCAGACCGCCGAGCTGGCCGAGCTGGCCGAGGATGCCGGGCGGGCCGAGGGCGGCACCACCGCGGAGACGGTGGTGGCCCGGCTCGACCCGGCCACCACCATCACCGAAGGACAGAACGCCGAGTTGTGGATGGACGTCCGGGCCGTGCACGTGTTCGACCCGCAGACCGGGCGGAACCTTACCCGGGGCGGCTCCGGCGGCCCCGCCGCCTCGGCCGCGCCGCCGGCCGGCGCAGCGGCTCCGGCCGCCGCGCCCGATGATTCCGCAGCGGGCCAGGACACCGGGTCAGGGTCAGCGGCTACGCCGCCGCGGTGACCGGAACTGCTGCTGGAGTTCCTCGATGACCTCGTCACTCCATTCGTGCGTCCGGATCAGCCGGTAGCGCTCGCTGGCGATGATGAGGTAGGCCTCGGCATCGGTGTTGTTGCCGATCAGGTCGGCGGCCCGGAGCATGCGGACGACCGGGGTGTACTCGTCGGAGAACCACCGCCGGGACACCTCGGCGCGGTCGTAGAACTTGTGCTCGTGCTGCATGAGCCGGAAGCCCCAGGCTTCCACGGCCTCGCTCAGCTCGGCGTAAGACCAGGGATCGGAGACCTTGATCTTGGTGTACGCCTCCGGGGGGAGCTTGACCCGGGACCGGAACAGCTGTTCGTAGCTCTTGAACAGCAGGTCGCCGCGGCGCCGGATGCCCCGGGCGGGCACCGCCGTGAGCACCTCCGTCACGTAGGCGTCGATCACCTTCTGCCCCGTGGCCAGCGCGATCGACACCCGGTGATGGCCGTCCTCGACGAAATACAGCTCACCCACCTGGTACACGTCGATGGGCGGGATGGACTCGCCGCGCCGCTGGGCCAGCGCCAGCCGCTCCCAGCGTTCCCGGACCCGGTTCGAGGTGGGCCGGAACTGGCGGTCGAAGTCCCGCATCGAGTCCACCGAGCCCACGATGTGGTCCAGCGGGATGGTCCGCAGGCCCAGCCGCCGCTCACCGGTCCGGCCCAGCGCGGCCACCACCTCGTCGAACGGCAGGATCAGGTTGACGTCGTCCGGCTCCCGGCGCAGCCGCTGGACCAGCCGGGCCAGCACCTGGCGGCGCCGGGCACGGAGGAAGTCGTTCTCCACGTCGGCGCGTGGGAAGCCAGTGTCAGCGGGCACGGTCAGGTTCCGCCTTCCTGTCGCTGACCAGGCCAGTCACCGGCTCGATGAGCATCAGCTGCCAGCCAGTTACGTTGCGCACGATGGTGTCGCCGAGCCGACGGTCGCGCCCGCTGGCGGGCTCAGGATCCACGTGTCCGTGCAGTAGCAGAGCCGGGCGCAGCCACCGGGTCAGGGCGTTGAGTATGGGAAATCCGCGGTGAGGTGGGTCGGGACCGTCTCCGACGCCGCGCGGCGGGGCGTGCGTGAGCAGGATGTCCACGGTGCGGGTCGCCCGGCGGGGGCGGCGCAGCCAGGCCCTGGCGGCCAGCCGGAGTGCGCGGCGCGCCTGCTGCCGGTCGGTGTACTGGTTGGGCCCGTGGCTGTACCGGGGGGAGCCGCCCAGGCCGGCGATGCGCAGGCCGGCCACGTCCACCACCCGGCCGTCCGCGTTGATCGCGCCGTCCGGCCACGGCGGCCGGGCCGGTAGCCCGGCCCGCAGGGTCAGGCCGCCGCGGGACACCCGGTAGCCGGACACGTCGGGATCGTGGTTGCCCGGCACGAAGACGAGCGGCACGTCGAGCCGGTTCATCAGGCTGCCCAGGTACTCGAACGGCAGGTCGCCGCAGGCCAGGATCAGCTCGGCGTCGCGGACCCCGGACACGTTCGCGCTCAGCGCCTCGTCGACGACGTCGGACACGGCCAGCACCCGAACCATGATCAGCGTGCGGCGGGCGCGCGGACGTCCAGCCCGCGCTCCCGCAGGCCGGCCTCGACGCGGTAGATCTCAGCCTGCGGCACGTGATCGCCGGGCGGCGGCGGGCTGACCTCCAGCCGCTGGCAGGCGGCCCGCAGCAGGTCGAGGTAGGCGCCGCGGATCGCGCGCAGCCGGATTCCCTTGGCCGGCACGTCGCTGCGGTTCTCCGTGTTCTCCAGTTCGGCATGGAGCCGGCACAGTCGCGCGGCCAGCCGCTCGATCGGCTCGGCGGGCACCGGGTGGGTGATCCGCCGTTCCACCGGTCGCAGCCGGGCCGCCCAGCGGGCCAGCCGCACGCTATTGATCAGCGCGAAGCCGACGGCGGTCGGCAGCAGCACCACGCCGATCAGTTCGATGACCGGGCTCATCTTCCCAGTTTCCGCCTGACATCCTGGCAGGGCAAGTCAGCCAGCAGGTAGCTCACGACACGCGGGAGAACGATGGACAGGCCAGGAGCCCAGGCAAGCTGGTGGTACGGGGCCACCCTCTATCAGGTGTACGTCAGGTCGTTTCGGGACACCAACGCCGACGGCTACGGCGACCTGCCTGGGATCACCGCCCAGCTGGACTACCTGTCCTGGCTCGGGGTGGACGGCATCTGGCTGTCGCCCACCATGCCCTCACCGGACGACGACTGGGGCTACGACGTGTCCGACTACCGGGGCGTGCACCCGGACCTGGGCACGCTGGCGGACCTGGACGAGCTGATCGCCGAGGCCGGCCGGCGGGGCATGCGGGTACTGCTCGACCTGGTACCGAACCACACCAGCAGCGCGCACCCGTGGTTCGTCGAGGCGGTCAGCGACCCGGCCGCACCGCACCGCGGCTACTACGTGTGGGCCGACCCGGCCCCCGGCGGCGGGCCGCCGAACAACTGGATCGCCGCCACTGGACAGTCCGCATGGACCCTGGACCGGGCCAGCGGCCAGTACTACCTGCACAACTTCCTGCCCAGCCAGCCCGACCTGAACTGGTGGGAGCCCGCGGTGCACGAGGAGTTCCGGGAGATCCTCCGGTTCTGGTTCGACCGGGGGGTGGCCGGTTTCCGCATCGACGTGGCGCAGGGGCTGTACAAGGACGCGCAGCTCCGCGACAACCCGCCAGCGCCCAAGGGTGAGCTGATCAGCGGCCGGTTCGGGCTGGCTCAGGTGTACAGCGCCAACCGGCCCGAGTCGCACGGGGTGTTCCGCGACTGGCGGAAGATCGCGGAGAGCTACCCGGTGCCGCGGCTGCTGCTCGGCGAGACCTGGGTCGGCGACCTCAGCACGCTGGCCGCGTTCCACGGCCATGGCGATGAGCTGCAGCTCACCTTCAACTTCCCGTTCATCTTCACCGGCTTCACGGCCCAGGATCTGGCCGCCGTGGTGGCCGAGACACTGGCCAAGCTGCCCGCCGGGGAGTGCCCGGTGTGGACCGCGTCCAACCACGACATCAGCCGCTTCCCGACCCGCTGGTGCGCCGGGGATGAGCACAAGGTGCGGCTGGCCCTGCTGGTGCTGGCCACGCTGCCCGGCACCCTGGTGCTGTACTACGGCGACGAGATCGGGATGACCGACGTAGCCGTCCCGGCCGCCTTGGTCCAGGACAAGATGCGGGCCGGGGCCGACGGCAAGTTCAGCCGGGACCGGAGCCGGACCCCGATGCCCTGGGACGCTTCGCCGTCGGCCGGGTTCACCGCCGCGGGCGTGACGCCGTGGCTACCCTGCGGGGAGCACGCCAGCCGGAACGTGGCCACGGAGCAGGCCGATCCCTCGTCGGTGCTGGCGCTGTGCCGCGAGCTGCTCGCGCTGCGCCGGGCCGAGTTCGGCGGCCGGCTGGCCAGCTACACCCAGCTGCCCAGCCCGCCCGGGCTGTGGGTGTACCAGACCGGGCGGCTGACCGTGCTGGCCAACTTCACCGGGTCGCAGGTGCGGCTGGCCGAGCCGCTGGCTGAGCTGGGCGAGGTGCTGGTCAGCACGTCCCCGGCCGGAGAGGCAGCGGAGGCTGGCGTGCTCGGGCCGTGGTCGGGGATCATCGCCCGGGCCGAGGCCGAGGACTGAGCCCCCGGCTCTGAGCCCGGCCCGCCTGGTTCGCTACCGCGGCTGGGTGGGCACGGGGGATGGGGTCTGCACGGCCGTCGAGGACGGCATGATGGTCGGGCTGAGCGCGGCCTGGTCGGCCAGGGCGATGGCCAGCTGGCCGTCGGCCGTGGGGTGGAACGGCGCCGAATCGCCCACGCCCTGCACATAGGGCTGCGGCGTACAGAGCTGGTGCCCGGCGAAGTCCGGCTCGACCGAAGTGAAGCCGAACTCGGCCGCGCCCTTGGCCAGCACCGCGTTCAGCGTGGCCAGCCGCGAGTCCAGCGTGCGCAGCTTGGCCGGGGTCAGGCCGACCCCCCTCAGGCAGGTCAGCTGCAGGTCGAACGGGTCGTAGTAGCGGTTGATGATCACCTGCGGGTGGCTGGGCAGGCTGGCCAGCCGGGTGAGCAGCTGGAAGTAGTCCTTGCTGAACGTGGCCAGCTGCTGCTGGAAGTAGGCGGTGGTCGCCTTGTCGTCGCAGGTCTTGGCCACCGCGCAGAGCTGGAGCATGGCCGCCCAGTCCAGGTCGTCCGCGCCCACGCTGACGATCACCGCCTGCGCCTTGGTGGCCTGCTGGGCGGCATCGATCTGCGCCGGCACACTCGCCCCGCCGCGGCCCTCCGGGCCGAGCAGGCCCTGGCTGATCGTCGCGCTGTTGCAGGCCAGGTTCATCACCTGCCAACCGTTGGACCGGGCTAGGTCCTCGGCGTAGGAATCGGCGCTCCGGCCGCACATCTGGTCGATGTGCGAGGGGTCGCGGACCCAGGGCAGCCCGGCGCCGGCCGCGGTCGAGTCACCCAGCACCACCACCCGCACCCCAGGGGGAACCGGCACGGTCTTCTTGCTGTCCGGGTACTGCGGCGCGCGGCCCACCAGCTGGCTCAGCGAGCCGACCTGGCGCAGCGTGCCCGGCGCGGTGTAGGCGGTCAGCATGATCGCGCCGAGGTTGATCACCTCGGTGGCGACCAGGCCGCCGACCAGCAGCTTCACCGTGGTCCGGTGCGGCAGTCGGCGCCAGCCCGCCAGTGCCCCGAGCAGCAGCAGTGCCCCCGCCGCGGTGATCGCGATCTCCCAGAGGAAGTAGTGGATCCAGCCGCTGGCCAGGGCGTTGCCCAGGATGCGTTCGGCACCGGCGGGCCCGGCACCCTGGACGAAGTTGGTCAGCTGGCTGTTGATGGTGATCTGGGTCAGCGTCAGGCTGGGCCGGACCGGGCCGAGGAACTGCACCTGGGTGGCCAGGCTCTGGCCGAACACGTTGACCTCGCCCGGCCCAGACACGCTCAGGCTCGGCGCGGTGGTGCCCACCTTGATGACCTGGCCGGCCACGGTGACCGTCTGCAGCGGGGTGATGCGCAGCGCGACCCCGATGGCGATGGCCGCGGTGAGCAGCAGGACGGCTACCCAGATCAGCCGCCGGGTGACGGTGCGGCGGCGGCGCCGGGTGCGTGCGGCCCGGTCGGCGCGCTGCCGGGCCGCGCCGAGCAGCGTGCGGTAGCGATTGGGGCTGGGCTGATGGTCGGCGCCAAGGTGGCCGGCGTCAGGGTGCCCGCCGTCGCCGTTGGGGTGCGGCGGTACCGGGGGAAGAGGGGGCGCACTGGCCGTGCGCTGCTGCGGCCGGGTCATCCGGCGCCGGGGCGGCGGCCCGGGCTGTCCCCGGCCTGGCCACGGCCAGGCCAGCCCGCGTCCCGGCTGGGACCCAGGCCATCGCACACGCCACCGACCATCGCCATAACTTCCCCCGAAAGTACCCGCTGCGCCAGAGTGCAACACCCCGCAGAGCCCGGGTGGTGGCGATGGGTGAAGCGGTCTGGAACCGGGACCGTTAACGCTCCCAGACGAGTACAGCACAGCAAGATCAGCAAAAAGGAATCCTCCTTGTGCTATGCCATACTGGAGAACGACCGGGCATTGACAGCTGCGACAAAGGCGTCGTACCGATCAGAGCGGATGCCCTGACGATCGGTTGAGCCGCCGATCGTCAGACTGCGGTCAGAGGACGAGGAGTTGCGATGGCCAAGCGGTACGGTCGCCCGTCACCTCACTACCGGTATGAGCACTACGACCCCAGGGTGCACTGATCCGGTAGGACACGTGGAGCCTGCCCGGCCAACCTGGCCGGGCAGCAGCAACCATCGCGGTTGGCCGTCGCTGCCTGGCAATCCCTCGCTGTGGGCGGCGGCCAAGGGCACTTTGTGCTCGACTTTCGTCAAGCCCGGGCTTGCTCCGGCAGCGGATGATTCGTCCTCTGGAAGGCCGCCACCTCGGTCCGGCCGGATGTTTCCCGGAATCGTGCGGCGGCTGCCTCGTCGACCTCGGCGATTGGCTTCTGGAAGAGAGCGGCCGAGGGATAGCTATTGATCTTCGCTGGCCGCTGGTCACCGTAGGGCCGGAACCCACGCTTCTCGTAATAGTTGTGCAGCGCCGCATTGGTGGTCCAAACGTCAATCCTGATCCACTGGGCTCCCCAGTCCCGCGCCCCGCGTAGGCCTGCCCAGTCGATCAGTGCCTCACCGATTGCTTGCCCCGCATAGTCGCGGCAAACGATCAGCCGCGACAGGTATACCGCTGGTTCGCGGCGCTCCGATGCAGTCCAGAGCCTACGGTTGCCCCGGCGCCGGAATGTCACGGTGGCGATGGGGGCACCTGCATCCTCCACTATCCAGGTCTTCTTCTTCTTGAGGCCGCGTAGCACCCGGCCATCCCGACGCTTTCGGCTAGGCCAGGGCGCCGCCCACTGGTCGGTCCCCTTGGTGCCCAACCAGTCGGCCGCCTCTTTGATCATGCCCAGGATGGTTCCCATGTCGTCCGGTCCTGCCTGGCGGACGGTGAGGTTATCTGTCATGGCTCCGTGGGTTTTGAGATAGCCCTCGTGTACGACCACGCTGGGCGGTTGAAGACGGTCAATCGCAGCGCGCCCGACGAGGGAAGCCGTTAATAAAGGGATGCACCGCCTGGATTGCAGGCGGGTTCGGGTGGTTTAGCCGCTGGGCTCTGCCTCGCCGGACGCCGGGGCCGTGGCGTCAGGGTCACTGCGCATGGCCGAGGATGGGTCGGCGATCTCGGCGGGGACTTTGCCGATATCGAGGGCGAACTGATTGCGGTCGGCGGGGTAGACGCTGACGGTCAGCCGGGTTGGAGTGCCGCTGTCGTCGTAAGCCGTCCGGCGTGTTTCGATGACCGACACCCGGCCGTCCGCAGGCAAGCCGAAGAAGAGGCTCTCCGTCTGATTCGGTGCCCTGACGATGAGCCGGTCGTGATAGCCGGCCTGCTTGATGCCGAGTGACTCGCGTAGGTAAGTCACGGTTCCCTCGGTGATGTTGCCGGCTTGCAGCAGCCGCGCAGCGCCTTGGCTGACGAAACGCATCGGGTAGTAGGACACCTGCAACGACCACGGCGTACCGTCGATGGAACGCTCCTGAGACCGGCCGATCACCATGCGGTCGTCGGTGAGCTCCAGCTCAGCTGCGATCATGTCGTTGGCGTCTAGGATCTCTACCTTCGGCACGGAGTCTTGCGGCGTTCGCAATCCCGCCTGAACTTCCTGGAGGTACGTGTTTCCTTCGCCGCCGGACGCGGTCTCAGGATCGCCGGTCAGTGTGGTGACGAACGGTACGATCCGGGCCGTGACGAACGTCCCCTGGCCTGGCCGGGTCTCGACCAGGCCGCGTGTGATCAGGGCCTTGATCGCGTCGCGGACCGTGTTGCGCGACGCGTCGTACGCCTCTCTGAGTTCGATCTCGGTCGGCAGCTGGCTGCCCCGGGGAAGCTCTCCCGACTCGATCTGGCGGCGGAGATCACCGGCGATCACGCGGTACATCGGATCAGGCATCAGGCCTCCCAGAGATCCCAACCACCTGGACAAGCCGAACGGGTGGGCTCAAAAGGATCATTCTAGCCAGCCCTGTCATCAGAATCCTCGGTATCTGGGGTGTTTGACCCGTCCGAAGCGGGTATCACCGGGATAGGTACCAAAGGTTGGGATGGCTTGGATGGCTAGATCCATAGGGCTGAGCCTAGCAGTCGGACTGCTTGGGCGCAGCTGGACGGCCCCCACTAATCCCAGCAACCTTCTCTGCCACCCGCAGGGCCTGGTACCAAGACTCGGGCGGCGCGACCCGCCGTCCCGGCCAGATGAAGGGGACCCACCATGGCCGTCACGCTGGTACTCATCGCACTGATCTTCACCGCGGGTGCTACTGCCGCCGCCGTCCTGATCGTCAGCTGGGGGATCCGGAAGGAAGAGCGAGAGTTGTCCATGACCCGCCAGGCTCCCGGGCCGGTGACCTGGGGAACCCGCGCGCTGACCGGCCTCTACGTTCGCCAGCGCACTGACGCGGCCGACGTCCTCGCGGACCGCCAGGACGCGCTGGTCTAGGCATGCACAACCAACGGCCCGGCGCTGGCGGGGAGGATCGGGAGGCGCCTGTGCGCCGGACATCCTCGCGGCCGGGGCAATCGGGTCGCGCCATCGCAGGGGCATGGCGCGGCCCGAGGATGAACCTGGTGGACCAGACCTGGAACACCGCACCGGCCGCGCAGTTGCTCATGCTGGTGCGGGCCCACCGGCTACTGAATGCCGCGGGCCGCTACCGATCGTAATCCTGATTAGTCCCGCCCTGAACAGGCCGTACCCCTTTAGCGACGACGGGGAGCAATGGCGACCCGGTACCGCGCCTTCGGAATCGCGTTAGATTTCTTTAGGTCAGTAACCGCAGAACGATGACCAGGTCACGGCGGCCCCGCTCATCATTGACGGAAAGGCAGGAGAAGTTGGCCACCCATTAAGCGAGAGTATTTCCTCGGGCTGCTTCTCCGGACCGGGGCGAGTTGCCAGGGGTCGGCTGCGCGCGGACGGTGCACTTCTCTGCAAAGCTCGACGCCTCCCCGCGACCAGCGTGTAGGCTGGTCAAACAATCTACGGTGATCGCTATGTGGAGGCACGCCCGGATGCTCCCACCGATCCCATCCACCCAAATGGCAGGGCTTGCCTAGCCTAAAAGGATGGTCCCGACTATCCACTTCTGATGGTCTTCTAAAGCGCTTAGGCCTGCATCGCTTCGTGCCCTTTAAAGAGCGAGAAAAACCGTTGCTATGACAGAAGCTGGCGTGCTATAAATTAATCGATTCGCTGGGGAATCTACCGCTCTCACTGCTCGGGCTATCGAGACTTGCCGATTCGATCCCGGCATGCCCTTGCCCAGTTGGGCGAGGAACCAGATTGGAGCTGGCGGGATAACACCGCGAGCCGGAAGTAGGGGGCCTTCGATGGTCGCCATCGTCGTCATCATCATCGCGGCAGTGATCTTCGCCGCGGGCATCACGGTCGGCACCATTGCTGTCGTGACCTGGGGAATCCATCAGGAGGAGCGGGATTTTACGCTGACCCGCCGGGCCCCGAACCGGGTGAGCCAGGGGGCTCGCATCCTCACCGGCCTGTACGTCCGCCAGCGGACTGATCAGGAGCCGAGCCAGAGCCACCGACCGGATATCTACGCCTAGCCGGGCAGGGCCGGCCAGCCAGTAATCAATCGGGCGTCCGCGCCGCACCATCGCCGGGGCATGGTGCGGCGCGGACTGCTGTCCGGGCGGCGCCGCGGTCCGCGGTCGGCCATCGGCGGTGGTGCCTGGTCAGCCGACCCTGGCCGAGTGTGTTCGGCGAAGCTGGCCACTGCCACGCGCTCGCTAAGCGTTCGGAGGCTGCTGTCTCCGAGATATTCGCGGTGATGCAGTCAGCCCGGCTTGGTTACGAAGAGCTTCGGCACCGGCTGGATGCACGCCATACCCGCGTCCTGCACTTCGGCCTGGCGCTGGTCCTGCTGGCCCTGATCCTGGTGGCCTTGGCCGTACTCGATGACATCGCGTTCTCGGACGTGCTGGCCGGCTGGGCCGTGCTGGCGGCGGCTACGGCGGCCGCCACCGCCTGGGCTGGCTGGGCGTGGCTGGCCGCGCTGGCCAGGCGCGAGGAGCAGCGCGGCAGGCGCTCGGCGTCGGTGCGCTGCTGGCCATGCTGATCCTCGCGCTGGTAGCAGCGGCGGCCGCGGTGATCGCCCGGACCGAGCCAGCGTCGCTGCTGCTGGCCAGGCGGCGCTGGTATCGCGCCCGGCACGAGTACGCCGCGGCCAGGTCTGCTCAGGCCGCCGATGCCGAGGCAGCCGTCATCGCCGTGCAGGGCTGGCAGAACCTGATCGACACCCAGGCCAACTCACCGGTAGACGGCGAGGCGCCCGTCCTCACTGACCAACCGGTCTTATCCGCAACTGAATGCTCGCAGTCGCTGAGCCCGGCGTATCAAAACAGGGCCCAGCACCTCACGAAAGAAGGCGGACCACAGCCGCAGGCCAGATCAAAGGGGCAACATCATGGCCATCCTCATCATCGGGCTCATCATCTTTCTCGCGGGGGCCACCACCGGGATCATGGCGGTAATAATTGCCGGAATCCGCCGTGAGGAGCGGGAATTCTCGCTGACCAGGCAGGCGCCGGGACGGCTCAGCCAAGGGGCCCGTATAGCGACCGGCCTGCATGTCCGCGCGCGCAGTGATCGCCGCTCCGACACATACCGGCCCGACGTCCACGTCTGACCGGGACGCTCGCCGCGCCGCACCATGCCGGGCAAGGGGCGGCGCGACTGTTGCCCGGGCTGGCCGCACCGTTCGTGGCCAGCCACCTCCGTCGCGGCAGGTCAGCTGGAAGAGGCAGACGAGGACACTAAGCTCGGCTGCGTGCCTGATGAGCCCAGTTCCACCGCCCCTTATCCCTGGCCCGCGCAGAGTGCGACCGGGGTCGGCTCGATGCCGGGAACCGACCCGCTCGAGACGATGCGGCTGGTCGTCGACGAGCTGCCTGACCTGCCGTTCCTGGCCGAGCTGCCCGCCCGCGGTCCGGGCGCCGACCTGACCGGCCGCACCGCGGCCATGCTGGTCGAGCTGCCCGCCGAGACAACCCCGCGCGGCTGGCGGCTGGCCGAGCGGCCGGGGCGTGATCTGCGCCGCGCGCAGTCGCTCCTCGCCCGGGACCTCGACGCACTGGAGGAAGTGACCGAGGGATTTGCCGGCGTTCTGAAGATAAGTGCGTGCGGGCCGTGGACGCTGGCGGCCACGATCGAGCTGACCCGCAGCCAGGAGCCGGTGCTGGCCGACCGCGGTGCGGTCGGCGACCTGACTGCGTCGCTGGCCGAGGGGGTGGCTGCGCACGTGGCCGAAGTGGCTGCGCGGGTGCCCGGCGCCCGGCTGCTGCTCCAGCTGGACGAGCCGGCCCTGCCCGCGGTGCTGGCCGGCGCGGTGCCGAGCGCCAGCGGGCTGAACCGGGTCCGCGAAGTCGAGCCCGCCGACGCCGAGTCAGGGCTGCGCACCGTGCTGGCCGCGGCGGGTGTGCCGGTGCTGGTGCACTGCTGCGCACCGTTGGTGCCCCTTGGCATGATCAGGGATGCAGGCGCCGCGGCCGCCGGGATCGACCTCAGCCAGCTGCGCCCGGGGGAGGAAGAAGTGCTAGCCGCGGTGGTCGAGGCAGGCCTGGGCATCGTGGCCGGCGCGGTGCCGGCCACGCCCGCTCCGGTGCCGGCCCGTGCCGCCGCGCCGGCCACCAGCCAGGACATCGCCCGGTCAGCGCAACGCCGGTCCGGCCAGCAGTCGCCAGCCACGGCCGCGGCCGTCCGGGTGACCGAGCTGTGGCGGCGGATGGGCTGGCCGGTGGCCCAGCCGTCGGGTGGGGCGACCAGCCCGGCGGCCAGTGTGGCCGCCCAGGTGGTGATCACCCCGGCCTGTGGCCTGGCCGGGGCGCCGCCGGGGTATGCCCGGGCCGCGCTGGCCAGCTGCCGGGAAGCCGCCCAGATGCTGCCCGAACTGATCGAGGAGGAGTCGCGGTGAGCCAGCCCGAGGTGGCCGGCGGGATACCTGGCTCGGCGGTGGACGCCGCGGCGCGGCACCGGCATGCCGAGCTGAGCGCGGCGGTCACCGAGGCGAACCACCGTTACTACGTGCTCGACTCGCCCACCCTGTCCGACGCCGAGTACGACAGCGCCATGCGCGAGCTGCGCGAGCTGGAGGAGCGCTATCCCGAGCTGCGCACCCCGGATTCGCCCACCCAGCGGGTGGCTGGCGCGGTGTCCACCGAGTTCACCCCGGTGGATCACCTGGAGCGGCTGCTCAGCCTGGACAACGCGTTCTCGGCCGAGGAACTCGACGCGTGGGCGGCCCGGGCCGAGCGGCTCGGCGGGACCGGCCCGTACCTGTGCGAGGTCAAGATCGACGGGCTGGCGGTGGACCTGGTCTACCGGGGCGGCGCGCTGGTCCGCGCGGCGACCCGGGGCGACGGGGTCACCGGGGAGGACGTCACGCCGAACATCCGCACGATCTCGTCGGTGCCGCTCCGGCTGACCGGCGCCGAGGTCCCGGAGCTGCTCGAGGTCCGGGGTGAGGTGTTCCTGCCGGTCGCGGCATTCCATGAGCTGAACGAGCGGCTGACCGAGGCGGGCAAGCCGCCGTTCGCCAACCCGCGTAACTCGGCCGCGGGTTCGCTGCGCCAGAAGGACCCCCGGGTCACCGCGACCCGGCCGCTGTCCCTCATCCTGCACGGCGTCGGGGCCGCCTCCGGGCCCGCGCCGCAGACCCACTCCGGCTGGTACGAGCGGCTGCGCGGCTGGGGCCTGCCCGTGAGCGAGCTGTTCCAGGTGACCGATGAGCTGGCCGGGGTGCGCGACTACATCGCCTACTACGGCGAGCACCGGCACGACACGCCGTACGAGATCGACGGGGTCGTGGTCAAGATCGACCGGCTGGACCTGCAGCACCAGCTCGGTGCGACCAGCCGGGCGCCGCGCTGGGCGATCGCGTACAAGTACCCGCCTGAGGAGGTCAACACCAGGCTGCTGGACATCCAGGTGAACGTCGGCCGGACTGGCCGGGTGACCCCGTTCGCCGTGATGCAGCCGGTGGTGGTCAGCGGTTCCACGGTGGACCGGGCCACCCTGCACAACGCCGACGAAGTGGCCCGCAAGGGCGTGCTGATCGGCGACATGGTCGTGCTGCGCAAGGCGGGCGACGTGATTCCCGAGGTAGTCGGGCCGGTCGCCGACCTGCGTACCGGCAGCGAGCGGGCGTTCGAGTTCCCCACCGTCTGCCCGGCCTGCGGCACCCCGCTGGTCCGCGAAGAAGGCGGCGTGGACTGGCGCTGCCCGAATACCCGGGCCTGCCCGGCCCAGCTCCGCGAGCGGCTGTTCCACCTGGCCAGCCGGGGCGCGCTGGACATCGAGGTGCTCGGTTACGAGGCGGTGGTCGCACTGCTCGACTCGGGCCTGGTCACCGACGAGGGCGACATTTTCTCGCTCACCGAAGAGAAGCTGGCCACTATCCCGTTCTTCACCAACAAGCAGGGTGGCCTGACCGTCAACGCGGCCAAGCTGCTCGGCAAGCTGGACGAGGCGCGGACCCGCCCGCTGTGGCGGGTGCTGGTCGCGCTGTCCATCCGGCACGTCGGGCCGACCGCGGCCCGGGTGCTGGCCGCCCAGTTCGGCTCGCTGGACGCGATCGCCAGCGCGTCGGCCGAGGAACTGGCCGCCGCCGAGGGGGTCGGACCGAAGATTGCCACGTCGATCATCGAGTGGTTCGGGGTGGACTGGCACGTGGCCATCGTGGCCAAATGGCGGGCGGCCGGGGTGCGGCTGGCCATTCCGGACTGGGTGCCGCCGCCACCGCCCAGCCCAGCGGCCGGGGCCGCCGCCACGGCTGACCCGAGCCAGCCGCTGGCCGGGGTGACCGTGGTCGTCACCGGCACGCTCGACGGGTTCAGCCGGGACGAGGCGGGTGCGGCGGTGCAGGAGCTCGGCGGCAAGGTGACGTCCTCGGTATCCAAGAAAACCGGCTTCCTGGTGGCCGGTGACAAGCCCGGGTCCAAGTACGACAAGGCGCTCACGCTCGGCGTGCCCGTGCTCGACGAAGCGGGCTTCCGGGTGCTGCTCGATGCGGGCCCGGCGGCGGCCACCGCGACAGCAGAGACTGCTGCGCCAGATGGGGAATGACACGGAACAATACACCGTCACAGATAGTGTGCGATTGGCTTCGCGAAGTACGTTTCCCGCCGTACTCTGCTGCTGAGAGCGAAGGTGTATCCGGCCGGCTGGCTGCAGCCACGAGGACGCCATGAAGGACCCGAGCGACACCAGGGATATCGGTCCGCGGATCGGTTCTCCATTCTGGATCTACCTCACCGTGGTCACGGTGGCCGGGCTTGGTGCCCTGGTGGCAGCGCTGCTGCACGGGCTGTCCCTGGCCAGCCTGCATGGGCTGGCCGGCCACGAGCTGTTCTGGGTCCTGGTCGCGCTGTCCGTGCTCGGCGAGCTCAAGCCGATCGTCACCCCGGGCAAGTCCAGCCACGACGCCGGCGTGGCCTCCGTCACCTTCTGCTTCGCCGCGCTGCTGTACTGGGGGTTCCCGGCCGCCGCTGGGCTGCGCGCCATCACCACGCTGATCGTCGCGCTGTCCGGGCACAAGGCGCTGTACCGCAGCGCGTTCAACGTGGCCCAGTTCACCCTCAGCCTGCTCGCGGCCGGGGCGGTGCTGGCCGTCGGCCGGATCCATCCCGCGCCGCTGTGGCCCTGGGTGCCCACCGGTGCTGGGCTGGGCTCGGTCGGGCTGGCCGCGCTGGCCTACTTCGTGGTCAACTTCCTGCTGGTCGGCGTGGCGATTTCGCTGCACGAGCGCACCCCGCTCCGGGTCACGCTCCGCCAGGCGCTGCCCTACCAGGCCTTCGTCAGCCTGGCCCTGCTGTCCGCCGCGCCGCTGGTGGTCGTGGTGATGAACCGGTCCGTGCTGCTGGTGCTGCTGTTCCTGCTCCCGCTGATCGCTATCTACGCCAACGCGGCCATCTCCATGCAGCGTGAGTACCAGGCCCTGCACGACCAGCTGACCGGCCTGCCCAACCGGGCGCTGCTGCTGCGCCGGACCGGCGAGGCGCTGGCCGAGGCGGCCCGGACCGGCAGCCGGGCCGGCTTCCTGCTCCTCGACCTGGACCGGTTCAAGGAGGTCAACGACACCCTCGGGCACCCGCTGGGCGACGGGCTGCTGCAGGCCGTCGCGTACCGGCTGGCCCGCAGCGTGCGGCCAGGTGACATGGTGGCCCGGCTCGGCGGTGACGAGTTCGCGGTGCTGCTGCCCGCGGTCCGCACCACGGCCGCCGCCCGTGAGGTGGCGGTCCGGCTGCGCGCCGCGCTGGCCGAACCGGTCCGGCTCGAGGGCATCTCGTTCGAGATCGAGGCCAGCGTCGGCATCGCGCTGTACCCGGATGACGCCGACAGCGTGGACCGGCTGCTGCAGCGCGCCGACGTGGCCATGTACCTGGCCAAAGAGCAGCACACCGGGGTGGAGCGCTACCAGAGCCGGGACGACCGGCACTTCCCGGCCCGGCTGTCCCTGCTCTGTGACCTGCGCCGGGGCATCGACCACGGCGAGTTCGAGCTGTACTACCAGCCCACCGTGTTCCTGGCCAGCGGGCGCACCGCCGGCCTGGAGGCGCTGCTCCGCTGGCAGCACCCCAACCGTGGCCGGATCGGGCCGGCCGAGTTCATCCCGCTGGCCGAGCAGTCCTTCATGATGCGCGACCTGACCGCGCACGTGGTGCGGACCGCGCTGCGCCAGGCGTCGGCGTGGCGGCGGGACGGCCTCCCGGTGCAGCTGTCGGTGAACGTATCCGTGCGCGACCTGCTCGACGCCGGGCTGGCCGGCACGGTCGAAGGCGAACTGGCCGCGCTCAGCCTGCCTCCCGAAGTGCTCCTGGTCGAGGTCAGCGACCGGGCGCTGACCAGCGAGATGATCGATATCACGGCCGGGGTGACCGCGCTGCGCGGGCTCGGCGTCCGGCTCAGCCTGGACGACTTCGGCACCGGGTACGCGTCGCTGGGCCGGCTCCGCCGGCTGCCGGTGGCCGAGGTGAAGATCGATCCATCCTTCGTCGCCGGCCTGCCCAGCAGCCCGGACAGCCAGGTGATCGTGCATTCCGTGGTGGACTTGGTGCGCGGGCTCGGCATCCGCTCGGTGGCCGAGGGGGTGGAGACCGCGGAGACGGCCGCCGCCCTGCTCGCCCTGGGCTGTGACGCCGCGCAAGGGCACGCGTTCAGCCGGCCACTGAACGCGGCCGCGGCCACCGCGTGGCTGGCCGACGACCTGGCCGCCCATCCGGTGCCAGCCGCGCAGCCCGCCCCGGCGGCCCGGCCCGCCGTGGCCACCCCGGCCCCGGTCACCTCGGCCGCCGCCCCGGAGGCACCGGGCCACTAACCACCGGGCGGATAATGCCGTCGGCCCGGCCCAGGCACGGCCCTAGGATGGCATTCATGTCCATTGCACGTGCGGAAGTGGCCCATCTGGCCCTGCTGTCCCGGCTGGCCCTTGGCGAGGAGGAACTCGATCACTTCGCCGCCCAGCTGGATCAGATCATCTCGGCGGTAGCCCGGGTCCAGGAGGTGGCCGCCGACCAGATCCCGCCGACCACCCACGCCGTGCCGGTGACCAACGTGTTCCGGGACGACGTGGAGTGGCCCTGCCTAGGGCCGGGGCAGGCGCTGTCCCAGGCGCCCGCGGTGGAGCAGCAGCGGTTCCGGGTGCCGCGCATCCTGGCGGAGGACTGAGCCATGGATAGCGACCTGACCCGGCTGACCGCGGCCGAGCTCTCCGCGGCCATGGCCGCCGGCGAGGTGTCCGCGGTCGAGGTGACCGACGCGCACCTGGCCCGGATCGCCGCGGTGGACGACCGGCTGCACGCCTTCCTGCACGTGGCCGCGGACCGGGCCCGGGCCGTGGCGCGCCGGGTGGACGACCGGCGCTCCGCCGGTGACGTGCTCGGGCCCCTGGCCGGCGTGCCCCTCGCCCTCAAGGACGTGTTCACCACCACGGACATGCCGACCAGTTGCGCGTCCCGGATCCTGGACGGCTGGCAGCCGCCCTACGACGCCACCGTGACCCAGCGGCTGCGCCAGGCCGGGGTGGTCATCCTGGGCAAATCCAACATGGATGAGTTCGCGATGGGCTCATCCACCGAGAACTCGGCGTTCGGGCCCAGCCACAACCCATGGGACCTGAGCCGGGTGCCGGGCGGTTCGTCCGGTGGCTCGGCGGCGGCCGTGGCCGGCTTCGAGGTGCCGCTCGGCATCGGCACCGACACCGGCGGGTCGATCCGCCAGCCCGCCGCGGTCTGCGGCATCGTCGGGGTGAAGCCCACCTACGGTGGCTCGTCCCGGTACGGGCTGGTGGCCTTCGCGTCCTCGCTGGACACGCCGGGCCCGCTGGCCCGCACCGTGCTGGACGCCGCGCTGCTGCACGAGGCCATCTCCGGGCACGACCCGTGCGACTCGACCTCGGTGGATGCCCCGGTGCCACCGGTCGCCGCCGCCGCCCGGCAGGCCGACGTGAGCGGGCTGCGCATCGGCGTGATACCGGAACTGTCCGGCGACGGTATCCAGCCCGGCGTGCTGGCCCGGTTCACCGAGGCGGTGGAGCTGCTGGAATCCCTCGGCGCCAAGGTGGTCGAGGTGTCCTGCCCGCACTTCACGTACGCGCTGCCTGCCTATTACCTCATCGCGCCCAGCGAGTGCTCGTCCAACCTGGCCCGCTTCGACGGCATGCGGTACGGGCTGCGGGTGGGTGACGACGGCACCCGCAGCGCCGAGGAGGTCATGTCGCTGACCCGGGCGGAAGGCTTCGGCGCCGAGGTGAAGCGCCGGATCATGCTCGGCACCTACGCGCTGTCCAGCGGCTACTACGACGCCTACTACGGCAAGGCACAGCAGGTCCGGACGCTCATCACCCGGGACTTCGAGGCGGCCTTCGAGCAGGTGGACGTGCTGGTCTCGCCGACCACGCCGACCACCGCCTTCCCGATCGGCGAGCGGGCCGACGACCCGATCGCGATGTACGTGGCCGACCTGTGCACGATCCCGGCCAACCTGGCCGGCAATGCGGCCCTGTCGGTGCCATGCGGCCTGGCCCCGGAGGACGGGCTGCCGGTCGGCCTGCAGATCATGGCGCCGGTGCTGGCCGACGACCGCTGCTACCGGGTGGCCGCCGCAGTGGAGGCCGCACTGGACTCGCGGCGCGGCGGGCCGCTGCTGGCTGGTGCCCACGGCCTGGACACGGGAGATCCCTCATGAGCGTGCGGACAGTGGCCGACGTGGTCCCGTTCGAGGACGCGGTGGCCCGGTACGACCCGGTCATCGGCCTCGAGACGCACGTCGAGCTGGGCACCGTGACCAAGATGTTCTGCGGCTGCCCGAACCAGTTCGGCGGCGAACCCAACTCGCTGGTCTGCCCGGTCTGCCTGGGGCTGCCCGGGTCCTTGCCGGTGATCAACCGGGCGGCCATCGAGTACACCATCCGGATCGGGCTCGCGCTGAACTGCTCGATCGCCAGCTGGTGCCGGTTCGCCCGGAAGAACTACTTCTACCCGGACATGCCGAAGAACTACCAGATCTCGCAGTACGACGAGCCGCTGTGCACCGACGGCTGGCTGGACGTGACGGTGCACGACACGCCGGATGGGCAGCCGCGCGCGGTGCGGGTGGAGATCGAGCGGGTGCACCTGGAAGAGGACACCGGCAAGTCGATGCACATGGGTGGCGACGGCCGGATCCACGGCGCGGACTACTCGCTGGTCGACTACAACCGGGCCGGCATCCCACTGGTGGAGATCGTGACCAAGCCGGTCACCGGCACCGGGGAGCTGGCCCCGGCGGCGGCCCGCGCCTACGTAGCGGAACTGCGCGACCTGCTGCGCACCCTCGGCGTGTCCGACGTGCGGATGGAGGAAGGTTCACTGCGCGCTGACGTGAACACGTCGCTGATGCCTAAGGGAACCACCGAATTCGGCATCCGGACCGAGACCAAGAACGTGAACTCGCTCCGCTCGGTGGAGCGCGCGGTCCGCTACGAGATCGAGCGGCAGGCCGCGGTGCTGGACGCCGGCGGGCGGGTGGTCCAGGAGACCCGGCACTTCCAGGAGTCCACCGGCACCACGTCGGCCGGGCGGAGCAAGGAAGAAGCTCAGGACTACCGGTACTTCCCCGAGCCCGACCTGGTGCCGCTGGCCCCGCCGGCCGACTGGGTGGAGGACATCCGGGCCCGGCTGCCGGAACTGCCCAGTGCCCGGCAGGCCCGGCTGCAGGCCGAGTGGGCGCTGTCTGACAAAGACATGGCCGCGCTGCACAACGCCGGCGCGCTGGATCTGGTGGCCGAGACGGTCGCGGCCGGCGCGTCGCCCACCGACGCCCGCAAGTGGTGGCTCGGTGAACTGGCCCGGACGGCCAACGACTCGGGCACCGACCTGGCTGGCCTGCCGATCACCCCGGCGGACGTGGCCCGGGTGAGCGCCCTGGCCGACTCGGGCGCGCTGACCGACCGGCTGGCCCGGCAGGTGATCGAGGGCGTGCTGGCCGGCGAGGGCACCCCGGACGAGGTGGTGGCCAGCCGCGGCCTGGCCGTGGTGAGCGACGACGCGGCGCTGGCCGCCGCGGTGGACGAGGCCATCGCGGCTAACCCCGAGGTGGCCGAGAAGATCCGCGGCGGCAAGGTCGCCGCGGCGGGCGCGCTGGTCGGCGCCGTGATGAAGGCGACCCAGGGCAAGGCGGACGCCAGCCGGGTCAAGCAGCTGATCCTGGACCGGCTCGGCCCGGCATGACCCGGATCTGGGTGCCGGTGGCGGACATCGCCGCCGCGCTGGACGGGCTGCCCGGCGCCCCTGAGGTCGAGGTGGTGGTCCCTGATGGTTCCGTGCTGCCCGCCAGCGCCGGCCAGGTCGAGTTCTACGTGCCGCCGTTCTTCCCGGCCCAGCCGGCCATCGCGGCCATCAGCCAGCTGCCCAAGCTGGCCGTGGTACAGGCGCTGACCGCAGGGGTGGACCGGCTGCGGCCGCAGGTTCCGGCCGGGGTCACCCTGTGCAATGCCCGTGGGGTGCACGACGCCAGCACGGCGGAGTGGGTGGTCAGTGCGATGCTGGCCGCGCTGCGCGAGTTCCCGTTCTTCGCCCGGGAGCAGGCGGCCCAGCGGTGGAGCTACCACTTCACCGACTGCCTGGCCGGCAAGACCGTGCTCATCGTCGGCTACGGCTCGATCGGGGCCGCGGTGGAGCGGCGGCTGGCCGGCTTCGAGGTCACCGTGCTTCGCGTCGCCCGGTCCGCCCGCGAGGATGCAGGAGTGGCCCCGGTCAGCGACCTGCCCAGGCTGCTGCCCGCGGCCGACGTGGTCGTGCTGCTCGCCCCGGTGACGGCAGAGACCATCGGCATGGTGGATGCCACCTTCCTGGCCCGGATGAAGGACGGCGCGCTGCTGGTCAACGCGGCCCGTGGTTCGCTGGCGCGGACCGACGCGCTGGTCGCGGAGGCGCGCCAGGGCAGGCTGCGGATGGCGCTGGACGTGACCGACCCGGAGCCGCTGCCCGCCGGGCATCCGCTCTGGGACCTGCCCGGGGTGTTCATCACCCCGCACGAGGGGGCGTCCACCCCGGTGTCGCTGGCCCGGATGGCGGCCTACGTGCGGGATCAGGCGGACCGGTTCCTCACCGGCCAGCCACTGAGAAACGTCATCGCCGGCAGTTACTGACCGCACAGTTTTCAGAACCAGATGACGCCCGGCGGACGCCCTTCCTCAATCGAAGTGTGACCTAAGGGCCCTAAAGTGAGTTGCATCGTGACGTGACGATGCCCGCGATCAGCCCATTCGCGGCTCCCGCAGCGCACCCTGTGGGCGTCCAGATTTGCCCTGGTAGCCGACCGCCGTAGCTCGGTTGCCCAGGACCGCCAGTCCGGGGCTCACAAGGCTCCGCTGGCCCATCATCGGCGGCGGACGCGGTGGAAGGAGACTCGGTGCCCCCGCAAGCATCGGGTGGCCTGCTGTGAGCCTGGTCGCACAGGTGGTAACCGCACTGGTGGCGCTGACGGCTGCGCTCAGCGCGGCCAGCCTGTGGCGTGGGGCTGACCGGCACGCAGGTCCCGTCCGGCACGGCTACTGGCTGCTGGCGGTGGCCGCGCTGCTGGCCGGCCTGGGCGCTATCGGCCAGCAGGCGGTGGCCAACGCGACCGCGGGTGCGGCCTTGCCGCTCACCCTGGCCGACCTGCCCGGGCTGCTCGCGCTGCCCACCCTGGTGGCGGGCGTGGCCAGCCTGCGCTCGCGACGGGAGACAGCGCGGCACCCGCTGGCCCAGCGCCGCGGCCGGCTCGGCGGCACGCTGGCCCTCGGCGCCGACGCCTACGTGCTCGGCTGCGCGCTGTTCATCATCTGCTGGATCACTGTGTTCAGCGCCGCCTACACGCGTTCCGGCGATGACCCGGCCATGTTCGCCGGCGAACTGGTCCACCCGCTGGCCGACTTGGTCGTGCTGGGCGGCTTGCTGCCGCTCGCGGTGGCGGCCGGGCGGCGTGGCGTGGCCCCGCTGGTCGCGCTGCTCGCGATCACGCTGAGCGACGCCCTGGCCGTCGGCGCCCGGGTCAGCAACGGGCACCCGGGCACCGCGGCCCAGTTGCTGCTGATCGTCGGGCTGTGCGTGCTGGGCAGCGCGCCGTGGCTGGACGCGCGGGACGCCGGGCACCCGGAAGCCCGCCAGTTCCCCGCGGCCGGGCTGCACGCCACGACGGCCATCGCCGCGCTGGCCGCGCTGGTGGTGATCGGCGCGGCGCTGGCCGGCGGCCCGGTGGCCCGGCCGGTGCTGGCCGTGGTCGGCGGTACCGCAGTGCTCGCGCTGACCGGCCGGATCATCATCCTGGTGCACCGGGACGGCGTGCGGGCCAGGCTGTGGCAGGAGTCCGGCCAGCAGTTCCGCGACCTAGCCGACCGGACCAGCGATGCGGTACTGGTCTGCGACTACTCCGGGCTGATCAGCTACGCCAGCCCCGCGGTGCGCGACTACGGGTACCAGCCCGAAGGCCTCGAGGGGATGCTGCTGGCCGACCTGGTGCACCCGGAGGATCAGCCGGAAGGGCTGCGCGCGGTTCGCGAGGCAGCCACCGAGCCGGCCACCCAGATCCGGTACTCCTGCCGGGTCCGGGCGGCCGACGGCACGTGGCGGTACGTGGAAGCGACGATGTCCCGGCACCGCAGCCAGGGCGCGCCGGACCGGCTGCTGGTCACCGCGCGCGACGTGAGCGACCTGGTCGCGCTGCGCCGGCAGATCGCCCAGCTCACCTACCACGACGGGCTGACCGGGCTGCCCAACCGGGCCTACCTGGAGGACCGGGCGCGGGAAGCGCTCAGCCTGGGCCGCCTCGGTGCAGTGCTGACTGCCGGGGAGGAGCCGGCCGCCGGGGAGGAGCCGCCCGCCGGGGCGGGGGAGGGGTCGGCCGCCGGGGCGGGGGAGGAGCCGGGGCTGGCCGGGGTCATCCTGGTCGACCTGGACGGCTTCACCGGAGTGAACGATATGGCCGGGCCGAGCGCGGGAGACCTGGTACTGGCCCAGGTGGCGCGCAGGCTGCGCGCGGTCGTGCCGCCGCGCGGCACGGTCGCCCGCTGGGGCGGCGATGAGTTCGCGGTCCTGGTCACCGGGGCGGCCAGCGCCCAGGAAATCACCGAGCTGGCGGAACGGATCCTGGCCAGCGTGGCGACCGAGCCGTACCGGGCCGCCGACCGGGCGGTCTCGCTGTCCGCCAGCGTCGGCGTGGCGCTGGCCGACGGCAGCCCGGCCGGCTACGTCTTGCGTAACGCCGACGCTGCGGTGTCCAAGGCCAAGGAGGCCGGCGGCGGGCGGCTGGAGGTGTACGCGCCGCTGCCGCATGCCGACGTGCGCCGCCGCCTGCAGCTCGCGGCGCAGCTCAGCCGGGCCCTGGCCGAGGGCGAGCTGGAGCTGGAGTACCAGCCCATGGCCGATCTGGCCAGCTCGCGCATCATCGGGGTGACCGCGCTGCCGCGCTGGCGCCGCGACGGGATGGACGTGCCGCGCGCCGAGTTCCTGGATGTAGCGGAGACCTCGCGGGTGATCGTCGAGCTGGGCGACTGGATGCTGCACGAGTCGTGCGCCCAGGCGGCGGCATGGTGGCGCAGCGGCTGGGAGGCCAGTGTCTGGCTGCGCTGCTCGCCGCGCCAGGTCCGCGCCCCCCGGTTCACCGAGTCCGTGCTGGAGGCCTTGTCCGCCAGCGGCCTCGCCCCGCAGGCGCTGATCCTGGAGGTGGGCTGGCCGGTGCTGGCCGAGGGCGGCGACGTGCTGCTGCGCGGGCTCGGCGAGCTGCGTGAGCGCGGTGTCCGGCTGGCTATCGACAGTTCCAGCACCGACAACGCCGCGCTGGCCCGGCTCAGCCGGTTCCCGGTGGACATGATCAGGATCGGCCCCGGCCTGGTGGCCGGGCTGGGCGTGCGCGCCGCGGCCGAGACACTGATCCGGGCCATCGCCCGGATCGGCCGGGACCTGGACATCGAGGTGGTGGCGGACGGGATCGAGCGGGCCGAGCAGCGGGACCTGCTCACCGCGCTGGGCTGTGCGATCGGCATGGGCGCTTTCCTGGCCGGGCCGCTGCCACCGGGCAGCGTGCAGAGCCTGGCCACGGGCAGCGACCGGACCGGCAGGGAGCCCCCTTTCGGCGGCGCGATCTCGCCAGCTGAGACGAACGTGCTCTCAAGTTGACGTCAGCCCGGGTCTGGGCCAGAGTGATACCCGTGTCAAGAACCATGATTCTCGTACTCAGCAGGCGCGCGAGTAGCTGACCAAGCCGGCTACCAGCGCGCTACCCTCGTCCGCCGCATGGCGTCGAGGGTTTTTTGTTGCCCCGCACCTCACCACCGCAGACGAGGAAGCTTGCGATGACCGACCAGACGACCGCGGCTACCCCCGGTCCCCGGCTGGCAGGCCCAGCACGGAAAGGCAGCGGACCGTCACCGCGTGACCTGGCCGCCCGGGCCGCGTCCCGGGAGGCCGCAGATCCCCAGGGAAAAGCGAGCCCCGGCCAGGCCGCAGAAGCGCCGCCTCGTCCGGCTCCGCCGGACTCAGCGCGGCCCGGCGATCAGGGGGCTCCGGGGGGTCGCCCCCCCGGGCTAAAAGAGCCCGGCACCCGGATGACCGGGGCGTCCGCCCTGGTCGCGACCCTGGAGCGGCTCGGCGTAGACGTCGTATTCGGCATCCCGGGCGGTGCCATCCTGCCGCTGTACGACCCGCTGTTCGACTCGCCCTCCGTCCGGCACATCCTGGTCCGGCACGAGCAGGGCGCCGGCCACGCGGCGGCCGGCTACGCCCAGGTGACCGGGCGGCCCGGAGTGTGCATGGCCACGTCGGGCCCCGGCGCGACCAACCTGGTCACCCCGCTGGCCGACGCCTACATGGACTCGGTGCCGGTAGTCGCGATCACCGGCCAGGTGGCGAGCAGCCTGATCGGTACGGACGGGTTCCAGGAAGCTGACATCTCCGGCATCACGCTGCCCGTCACCAAGCACAACTTCCTGGTCACCAATGCGGCGGACATCGCCCGCACGGTGGCCGAGGCGTTCCATGTGGCGTCCACCGGGCGGCCCGGCCCAGTGCTGGTCGACGTGGCCAAGGACGCGCTGCAGGCGACCACCGAGTTCCGCTGGCCGCCCATCTTCGACCTGCCCGGCTACCACCCGGTGACCAGGCCGCACTCGCGGCAGGTGCGGGAGGCCGCACGGCTGATCGCCGAGGCCAGCCGCCCGGTGCTGTACGTCGGCGGCGGCGTGCTCAAGGCGGGGGCCAGCCCGGCGCTGCTGGAACTGGCCGAGCTGACTGGCATCCCGGTGGTCACCACGCTGATGGCCCGGGGTGGCTTCCCCAGCAGCCACCGGCAGAACCTGGGCATGCCGGGCATGCACGGCACCGTGGCCGCGGTCGGCGCGCTGCAGAAGTCGGACCTGCTCGTTGCGCTCGGCGCCCGCTTCGATGACCGGGTGACCGGGAAGCTGGACAGTTTCGCCCCCGGCGCCGCGATAGTGCACGCGGACATCGATCCCGCGGAGATCTCGAAGAACCGGCGCGCGGACGTGCCCATCGTGGGCGACTGCCGCGAGGTGATCACGGAACTGATCGCCGCGGTCAGCGCGGAGTACGAGGCCGGCCACCGCCCCGACCTGACCGGCTGGTGGGCCCTTCTGGACGCCTGGCGCAGCACCTACCCGCTCGGCTACGACCAGCCGGCCGACGGCTCGCTGGCGCCGCAGTACGTGATCGAGCGGATCGGGAAGATCGCCGGCCCGGACGCCGTCTACGTGGCCGGGGTGGGCCAGCACCAGATGTGGGCCGCCCAGTTCATCGGGCACGAGCGGCCGGGCCACTGGCTCAACTCGGGTGGCCTGGGCACCATGGGCTACGCGGTGCCCGCGGCCATGGGGGCCAAGGTGGGCAGCCCGGCGGCGTGCGTCTGGGCCATCGACGGTGACGGCTGCTTCCAGATGACCAACCAGGAACTGGCCACCTGCGCGGTGGAGGGCATCCCGGTCAAGATCGCCATCATCAACAACGGCAACCTCGGTATGGTCCGCCAGTGGCAGACGCTGTTCTACAACGAGCGGTACTCCAACACCGACCTGGACAAGGTGGCCCAGACCTATGACGAGGCGCTGAGCCGGGAGCAGGCCCCGCGCCGGGATCCGGCCGCGGCCGGCGGGACGCGCATCCCCGACTTCGTCAAGCTGGCCGAGGCCTACGGCTGTGCCGGGCTGCGCTGCGAGGACACGGCCCAGGTGGACGCGGTGATCGAGGAAGCTATGAAGATCAACGACCGGCCGGTGGTGGTCGACTTCATCGTGCACCGGGACGCCATGGTGTGGCCGATGGTGGCGGCCGGCACCAGCAACGACGACATCGTCGTCGCGCGGAACATGGCACCGGACTGGGATGTGACCGAATGAGCCAGGGACTGGCCCGGGCCCGCGATCAGGAGCCGACCATGAATAGGCACACGCTCTCCGTGCTGGTGGAGAACAAGCCGGGCGTGCTGGTCCGGATCGCCGGCTTGTTCTCCCGGCGCGGGTTCAACATCGACTCGCTCGCGGTTGGGCCCACCGAGCATCCGGAGATCTCCCGGATGACCATCGTGGTGGACTGCGCGGATCACCCGCTGGAGCAGGTGACCAAGCAGCTGAACAAACTGATCAACGTACTCAAGATCGTTGAGCTGGAGCAGCCCGCGTCGGTGCAGCGTGAGCTGCTGCTCATCAAGGTGCGCGCCGACCTGGAAAGCAGGTCGCGCGTGCTGGAGACCGTGACCCTGTTCCGTGCCAAGGTGGTCGACGTGGCGCAGGACGCGGTCACCGTCGAGGCGACCGGTAACCGGGACAAGCTGGACGCCCTCATCCGGGTGCTCGAACCGTTCGGGATCAAGGAACTGGTCCAGTCCGGCATGGTCGCGCTCGGCCGCGGCGGCCGGTCGATCACCGACCGGGCGCTGCGCCCGGTGGACCGCGCGGCCCAGTAAAGCAAGCAGCGAACAGAAGGCAGGCAATGGCAGACATCTTCTACGACGACGGCGCCGACCTCAGCGTCATCCAGGCCCGGCACGTGGCCATCCTGGGCTACGGCAGCCAGGGGCACGCGCACGCGCTGTCGCTGCGCGACTCCGGGGTGGACGTCCGGGTCGGGCTGCCCGACGGCTCCCGCAGCCGGGAGAGCGCGGCCAACGAGGGGCTGCGGGTGCTCACCCCGCAGGATGCATGCGAGGAAGCGGACCTGATCATGGTCCTGGCCCCGGATCACGTGCAGCGCGCGCTGTACGCGGAAGCTATCGAGCCCAGCCTGGTGGACGGCGACGCGCTGTTCTTCGCGCATGGGCTGAACATCCGCTACCAGCTCATCCGGCCGCCCGCCGGGGTGGACGTGTGCATGGTCGCCCCCAAGGGCCCGGGGCACCTGGTGCGCCGCCAGTTCGCCGAGGGGCGCGGGGTGCCGGTCCTGGTCGCGGTGGCACAGGACGCCACCGGGAACGCGTGGCCGCTCACCCTGGCCTACGCCAAGGCCATCGGCGGCACCCGGGCCGGCGCGCTGGTCACCACGTTCGCCGAGGAGACCGAGACGGATCTGTTCGGTGAGCAGGCGGTGCTGTGCGGCGGCGTGTCCGAGCTGATCAAGGCCGGGTTCGACACCCTGGTCGAGGCGGGCTACCAGCCGGAGATCGCTTACTTCGAGTGCCTGCACGAGATGAAGCTGATCGTGGACCTGATGTACGAGGGCGGCATCTCCAAGATGTACTGGTCGGTGTCGGACACCGCGGAGTTCGGCGGCTACACCCGGGGCCCCCGGCTGGTCGACGAGCGGAGCCGCGAGGAGATGCGGCGCATCCTGGCCGAGGTCCGCGACGGCACGTTCACCCGGGAACTCATCGAAGAGTTCGACTCCGGCCGGCCGAACTTCCTGAAGCGGCGGGAGGCCTCCCGTGCGGACCAGATCGAGCAGGTCGGGGCCCAGTTGCGGCCGCTGATGAGCTGGCTCGACTCGGCCGATGACGCGGGGGGTTCCTGAACCGTTCGTCGGGGGCGCTGGCGCCAGTCCCGGGCAGGCAGACTGCCCGGGACT
>DASXIN010000004.1:0-23839 GCA_036497945.1 Streptosporangiaceae bacterium
CGCCCAGGTGCGCGGAGGACGGGTCGTGCTTCCGGGTACTGGCTGGGCTGGCCGGACCGGTGCCCAGCGTTCCGCCGGACGAGCTGCCACCGGCGGACGGGGTAGCGGCCAGTGCGGCCGGGGCCGGGCTGCCATGGCCCAGCAGGTTGGCCGCGAACACCGCGCCGCCGCCGAGCAGCAGGACGGCCACCGCGGCCGCCCCGGTGAGCAGCGCGGTCCGGGAGAACGTCCGGCGTACCGGCGGCAGGCCGCCGGCCGGCTGGGGGAAGCCGTCCGGGCCCATCGGCCCGGCCCGCTGCACCACCAGGTCGCGGTGCGCGGCCGCGGCCGGGCTGCTATCGACAACCAGCCGGAACAGCTCACGCCGCAGGCCGATCGGCAGCAGGGCCACCGGCAGCAGGCTGAGCAGCGCGGCGGGGCTGAGCTCGTTGCGCTTCCGCTCGTCGCAGATGTCACAGTTTTCGATGTGCCGGTTGATCCGCTTGCGCAGCAGCACGGTGAGCTCGCCGTCCCAGCCGTCCAGGATGGCAGCCAGGTACGGGCAGGACTCCTGCCCGGTCCGGGCGACGAGCAGCGCGCCCAGCGCGGTCTCGAACTGGGTACGCGCCCGGGACGCCAGCGCGTGCGCCTGGTTGCGCGACACTCCCAGCGCGGCGGCCAGGTCGGCCCCGTCCAGTTCGTGCCGCAGGTTCAGCTCGATGATCTCCCGCTCGCCCGGGTTCAGCCCGCCGAGCGCGGACCGGACGAGCTGGCGCAGCTCGGCCTGTTCCGCCGCGACGCCGACGTCCGGCGCGTCGTCGGCCATCTCGTCCGCGTCGTCCAGCGGCGCGACCGCGGCGCGGCCGCGCAACCGGCGGTGGCACTCGTTCCGGGCCACTGCGTACAGCCAGGGCCGCAGCCGGTCCGGGTCGCGCAGGCCGCCCAGCTTGGCGTCGGCGATGATGAACGTGTCCTGGACCGCGTCGGCGGCGTCGGACGGCTCGCCGAGCATGGTGCGGCAGTACGCGTGCAGCGGCTGTGCGTAGCGGTCGTATGCCGCGGCGAGACCAGCGGGCTGGCCGGCCACGATGGCCGCGACGATCTCGCGGTCCTGCATGCGCTCACCGTATGTGGCCGACCATCATGCTGCCCAGACATGCCGGAAACACTGGTATACAACGGCAATCCAGGGCCGCGATGCGCTCCCAGGAGCACCTGGCCCGGTACTACGAGAGCCTGGCCGAACGCCGCGCCGTGCAGGCGGTCCGCAACGGCGGCGCCGCGGACATCCAGTACGCCGAGGCTTACCAGCGGGTGTTCCCTCAAGTGGCCGGGGAACTAGGCTGAAACCGCAGGTAGCCGTGCCGTTGCCGGGTGCCGGCGGGCCGAAATGAATTGGCCAGCCGGGACTGACTGACGGTACAGTCCAGAATCGGAGGCCGCGGTTTGGCCGCAGCGGCGCGGCAGCACAGGCAGGTGGTGTGAGCACGGCATGAATCCGGCATGACCAGCGCCCCGCCGGCCGTGACCCGGCCGAAGCTGTCCCCCCGGCTCCGCGTGCTCGTCGCCTTCCTGTGCGCGCTGGTGCTGGTGGACACGCTGTTCTTCACCGCACTCACCCCGCTGCTGCCCTACTACAAGCATCTGGCCGGGCTGTCCAAGGCCGGGGCCGGCATCCTGGTCGCCATGTACCCGCTCGGCACGCTGGTCGGCGCGCTGCCCGGCGGGCTGCTCACCGCGCGGCTGGGCGACCGGGTGGTGGCGGTGCTCGGGCTGGCCCTGATGAGCGTGTCCACGCTCATCTTCGGCTTCGCTTCGGCCGCCGTCGTGCTGGACGCCGCCCGGTTCGTGCAGGGCGTGGGCGGCGCGTGCACCTGGGCGGCCGCGATGGCCTGGATGGCCACCGCCGCCCCGGCCCAGCGGCGCGGTGAACTGCTCGGCATCGCGCTCGGCGCGGCCGTGGTCGGGGCGCTGTTCGGCCCGGTGGTCGGGGTGGTGGCCGGGCAGGTGGGCACCGGCCCCGCGTTCTCCGCGGCCGCGGTGGCCGGCGTCCTGCTGATCGTGGTCGCGTTCTTCATGCCCGGATCGGCCCCGCCGGAGCCGCAAGGCCTGCGCGCGGCCTGGCCTGCGCTGACCAACCCCCGGGCGGCCGGGGGCCTCTGGCTCACCATGCTGGCCGGACTGGCGTTCGGTGTGGTGGATGTGCTGGTCCCGCTCCGGCTCGCCGGGCTGGGCGTGGGCACGGTGCTCATCGGGGCCACCTTCCTGTTCGCCGCGGCCATCGAATCGGCCCTGGCCCCGCTGGCCGGGCGGCTGTCGGACCGGCGCGGCGCGCTGCTGCCGCTGTCCATCTCGCTGGTCGTCGCGGTGCTGGTCAGCCTGCTGGCCCCGGTGCTGTCGCCGGCCGGGGTGCTGGTGGCCGTGCTGATCGTCGGGATGCCCGCCTACGGCACGCTGTTCACCCCGTCGTCGGCGCTGCTCAGCAACGCCGCGCAGGGACTGGGCCTGAACCAGGGGCTGGCGTTCGGGCTGGCCAACCTGGCCTGGGCGAGCGGCCAGACGATCGGCGCGGCGGCCAGCGGCGTGCTGGCCCAGGCCACCTCCGACCTGGTCCCGTTCGCGCTGCTGGCCGCCGTCTGCCTGGGCACGCTGATCGTGCTGCGCACCCAGGCACACCGGTTCGGGTCAGCGGGTTAGTCGGCGTCAGCCTCGGCGCGGAGCGGCGATCGGGGGGTCGTCCCCCCGGCCAGCAGAGCAAAGAACTCGCGGACGTCGGCCACCAGCACGTCGGTGGCCTCGTGCGCGGCGTAGTGCCCGGCGGCGTCGGCCGCGCTGCCACCCGGCGCGGCCTGGCCGGAAGACCTGCTGCGCCGGCTATGCCATGACGGGCTGCGCCGGTTCATCGCCGAGGCCGAGTCCGCGGCCGACGACCCGGACCCATGGCCGGCGTTCAGCAAATTTCTGCGCCGGGTGGTGGATGCGGACGTGCACTCGCTCACCGTGCATCTCGCCGGGACCTTCACCCCCACCCCGGAGATGGACGCCGACGCGCGCCGGTCCGGCGAGCTGGCTGGGGCGCTGGTCCGGCGGGCCCAGGCGGCCGGCCAGCTGCGCGCCGACGTGGTGGCGGACGACCTGGGGCTGGTGCTGGAGGGCTGCGCCTCGATCAAGGTGCCCGACCCGGACCGGACGCGCGAGCTGCGGCAGCGCTACCTGCGGCTGCAGCTCGACGGCCTGGCCACCGACCCGGTCCGGGCGCCGCTGCCCGGCCCGCCCCCGGGCGGCGACCTCAACTGGCGCTGGCAGCAAACCCCCGGAACCACGTCAGCGCGGTGAGTTATGCCCCGCCGGCGGGGCCTAACTCACCGCGCTAACGGGTGGCCACGCTTGGGAGGCGGGTGGCTAGGAGTTCGGCTAGGTGCTGGCCGCGGACGCCAGCCAGCTGGGCGGCCTGGGTGCGGCAGGAGAAGCCGTCGGCCAGGTACACGGCACCGGGCGGCGCCGCGCGCAGCGCGGGCAGCAGCGCCGTCTCGGCCACCGCGACCGACACCTCGTAGTGGCCGCGTTCCATGCCGAAGTTGCCAGCCAGCCCGCAGCACCCGGCCAGGGCGTGCACCGTCGCGCCCGCCCTGGCCAGCAGCGCCCGGTCGGCGTCGTAGCCCATGACCGAGTAGTGGTGACAGTGCGGCTGGACGATGATCTGCACACCGGCCAGGCTGGGCAGCGCCCAGTCCGGCCCGGGGCCGAGCGGCGGCGGCGCGGTGAGCAGCTCAGCCAGCGTCCGGGTCGCGCCGGCCACCGCAGCCGCCCGCGGCTCGCCGGGGAACAGCTCGGCCAGGTCGGAGCGGAGCACCGCGGTGCAGGACGGCTCCAGGCCGACGATCGGCGTGCCCGCTTCGGCGTGCGGCCCGAGGATGGCCAGCAGTCGGCTCAGCCGCCGCCGCGCGCCATCCAGCTGGCCGGTGCTGATCCAGGTCAGCCCGCAGCATGCGGAACCATCCGGAATGATCACTTGGTACCCGGCGCTGCGCAGCACGGCCAGCGCCGCCTCGGCCACCCCGGGGTCGAAACTGTCGCTGAACGAGTCCGCCCACAGCACCACCGTGCGCCCCTCGCCGCCCGGGACGGCCGCCGCTGCTCCGCGCGCGGCCGCCGACCGCCGGAACGGCACCGCCGCGAACCGTGGGATGGCCCGCCGCCGGTCCATGCCGCCCGCGGTGAGCACCGCCGCCGCCACCGGCCGCGTGCCCAGCACCGCGTTGACCAGGCCTGGCGCGATCCCTGCCCAGCGGGACCAGCGTGGCAGCCAGCCCAGCGCGTAGTGCGGGCGGGGCCGCAGCCGCCGCCGGTAGGCCCGGTAGCTGACCTCGGCCTTGTACTGCGCCATGTCCACTCCGGCCGGGCAGTCGGTGGAGCAGGCCTTGCAGGACAGGCACAGGTCCAGCGCCTCGCGCACCTCGGGCGCGCGCCAGCCGCCGGTCACCAGCCGCCCGGCCGCCATCTCCTGCAGCACCCGGGCCCGGCCCCGGGTGGAGTCCTTCTCGTCCCGGGTGGCCAGGTAGGACGGGCACATGAAGCCGCCCGACGCGGACGAGTCGGCCCGGCACTTGCCGACCCCGACGCAGCGGTGCACGGCCGTGGTGAAGTCCGCGCTGTCCGCGCCGAACGCGAAGCCGCCCCGCCGGGGCAGCGCCGCGGCACCGGGCCGGCGCAGGTCGGCATCCACCGGCCGGGGCCGCACCAGCACCCCAGGATTGAGCAGATCCGCCGGATCCAGCAACTGCTTGAAATTACTGAACGCCAGTACCGCCGACTCGGAGTACATCAGTGGCAGCAGTTCGCTGCGGGCACGGCCATCGCCGTGTTCCCCGGACAGTGATCCGCCGTGCGCGGTGACCAGGTGGGCGGCGTCGATCAGGAAGCGGCGCAGCAGGTCGGCGCCGTCCGGGTGGTCCAGCGGGAAGTCGATCCGGACATGCACACAGCCGTCCCCGAAGTGCCCGTACAGCAGGCCGTCCAGCGAGTAGGAGTCGAGCAGGTTGCGGAACTCGCGCAGGTAGCCGCCCAGCCGCTCGGGTGGCACGGCGGCGTCCTCCCAGCCGGGCCAGGCCTGCTTGTTGTCCGGGGTGCGGCCGCCCAGTCCCGCGCCGTCCTCCCGGACCCGCCACAGCGCCGCGGCCGCCGGGCCGGCCGCGAGCACCAGCGACGCGACCGCCCCGGCATCTTTGGCCAGCGCCTCGGCCAGCGCGGTCGCCTCGGCCGGTGACTCGCCGCCGACCTGCACCATCAGCCAGGCGTCGCCGGCCGGCAGCTCGGGCACCCGGGCTGGGCCCTTGCGGCGGCGCACCACGTCGACCAGCCTTCGGTCCAGACCTTCCAGGGCGAGCGGACGGTGCCCGAGCACGGCGGGCACCGCGTCGGCCGCGCTGACCACGTCCGGGTAGCCGAGCACGGCCAGCGCGTACGCCCGCGGCACCGGCACCAGCCGGACCGTGGCGCCCAGCACGGTCACCACCGTGCCTTCCGTGCCAACCAGGGCTTTGGCCAGGTCGGCCCCGTGCTCCGGCAGCAGGTGCTCCAGCGAGTAGCCGGAGACCTGGCGGCGGAGCCGGCCGAACTCGGTGCGCAGCAGTTTCAGGTTCGCGTTGACCAGCCCGTCCAGGCCGGGCACTTGGTCTAGCCCGCGCCCGGCCGTGAATCGGCGCCCGGTGCCGTCGATGACGTCCAGTTCCAGCACGTTGTCCGCGGTCCGGCCGTAGGCCAGCGCGTGCGCGCCGCACGCGTTGTTGCCGATCATCCCGCCCAGCGTGGCCCGGGACCAGGTGGACGGCTCGGGGCCGAAGCGCAGCCCGTGCGGCCGGGCCGCGTCCTGCAGGCTGGCCAGGACGACACCCGGTTCGACCCGGGCCGTCCTGGCCTGCGGGTCGATGTCCAGCACCCGGTTCAGCTGCCGGGAGGTGTCCAGCACGATGCCGGGGCCGACCGCGTTGCCGGCGATCGAGGTCCCCGCGCCGCGGGTGGTCAGCGGCGTCCCGGTGCGCCGGGCCACCCCGGCGGCGGCCAGCATGTCCTCGGTGTCCCGGGGGAAGACGACGACCGCGGGCACCACCCGGTAGTTGGAGGCGTCGCTGGAGTACTCGGCCCGGCGGCGGGCGGAGTCATCGACCCCGCCCTTGACCACCGCGCGCAGTGCCCGGGCGAGGTCAGCTGGATACACGCCTGCCATCCTGCCGTGCCCAGGTCACTGCGCGGCACAGCACCCGGCTGCGGTCTACCGGCGCCAGCGCCAGCCGGACCCCACCCCGACCAGGTGCAGGGACAGGCAGACCAGGCCCAGCAGCATCAGGCTGGTCACGCTGAAGATGGCGTTGCTGACGGCCACGTTGGCCGCATTGATGATGAACGCAATGGCAAAGAGAACGGCTGCGATGAAACCCAGCATGGGTCATCCTCCTGTTAGCTGGTGCGGCTGAAATGTGCGTCGCAATGCGGCCTCGCAGGTACCCGGGGCGGCTGGGTTAAACCATGAAATGGCGCATCATCGGCGGTTTCCCGGGCAGTTAATCGGTTGTGCCAGCGCATCCGATACCTGGTGTCCCGCCGCCCCGCTGCCGGCCGGTGCGGCGTACCGGCTCAACCAGCAGGTCACGTCCGGCTACCTGCACGCGGGCGTGGCGCAGTCGCCCAGCGCCAGCCGGACGATCAGCGCGCAGATCACCTCGGGGGAACTCGAGCTGGTTACCCGCTAGCCCGGGCACTCAGCCAGCCGGGGAACTCGGTGGCCAGGATGCGCTCGTTGTGCACGCCATCGGCCGCGGCCGACGCCAGCCATACGATCGGCGGGCCCATCACGGCGGGGTCGATCGGGGTGAACTGGGCTGGCCGGTCGGCCACCGGGGGCAGCATGCCGGTCTCGGTCGCGCCGCCGGGCAGCAGGATGTTGACGGTGACTGGCGTGCCGTCCAGGTCGGCGGCCATGACCCGGGACAGCGCCTCACTGCCGGCCCGGGACGGCCCATAGGGCACGAACCCGCGCCGGGTCATGGTGGCGTCGTTCACCGAGATGTTCACGATCCGCCCGGCCCCGGCGGCCAGCATCCGGGGGGTGAGTTCCCTGGCCATCAGGAAATAGCCGGTCAGGTTGGCGTCCACCACGGCCCGGAACTTGCTCGGCGACACCTCCCAGAATCCCCGCGGCTCGACCATGAACCGCGGATTGACCGTGCGCATGCCCAGCCCGGCGTTGTTGACCAGCAGGTCGATGCCGCCGAAGAGGGACCACACCTCCCGGACAGCGCGGGCCACCGACGCCTCGTCGGCGGCGTCGGCCACCACCCCGGCCACGCTGGGCCACCGGGCCGCGACGGCCGCGGCGCGGTCCGCCGACCGGCTGGTGATGACCACCGTGGCGCCCGCTCCGGCCAGCGCCTCGGCCATGGCCAGGCCGAGGCCGCTGGTGCCGCCAGTGACCAGCACCCGGACGCCGTCCAGTTCGGTGCTGCTGCCGTTGTCCGCCGCCATGGCAGTCCCTTCCGCGGGCCGGGCCGGTCTGGCCCCGCCCGGGTTACGCTACGCCGCCTCGGCGCTGTGGGCCGCGTCCGGTGCGGCGGGCACTGTGCAGGCGTGCTCCTCATGCACATACCGCTTGCCGCGCAGCAGCGAGGCGACGGCGGCGATCAGGCAGCACGCGATGGCGAAGTCGAACGCGATGGACAGGCCGTGCGAGAAGGCCGGCGCGATCAGGGACGGGAAGAAGCTGCGCCCGGTCAGGTAGGCGGCGTGGCTGGCCGGCAGCTTGGTGAGGGCGTGGCCGAGCAGGGTCTGCACCGGGTTGTAGCCGAGCAGCGCGGCGAACATCACCGAGACCGGCGGCAGCGCGGCGACCCGGGCCGCGTCGGCCCGTGGCACCCCCTGAGCCATCAGGCCGTGGCTGAGCGCGGTGGGCAGCGAGCTGGCCAGGCCCAGGATGATCAGCGTGAAGAAGATGCCGATGGACAGCACCATGGCCGAGTTCTGGAACGTGGCGCTCATCCCGGCGCCGACGCCGCGGCTCTCCCGGGGCAGGCTGTTCATGATCACGGCCCGGTTGGGCGCGGCGAACAATCCCATGCCGAGCCCGTTGAGCAGCAGGATCAGCGCGAACTGCCAGTAGGTGAAGTTGATCGGCAGCAGTTCCAGCAGCAGGAACGACAAGGCTGCGACGACCATCCCGCCGGTGGCGAACGGGCGGGCGCCGAACCGGTCGGACAGCCAGCCGGACACCGGCCCGGCGACCAGGAAGCCAATGGTCAGCGGCAGCATGAAGATGCCGGCCCAGAGCGGGGTCTGGTCGAAGCTGTAGCCGTGCCGGGGCAGGTAAATGCCCTGCAGCCAGATGATCAGCACGAACAACAGGCCGCCCCGGCCCAGGCTGGACAGCAGGCTGGCCACATTGCCGGCGGTGAACGCCCGGATCTTGAACAGCGGCAACCGGAACATCGGCTCCGCGACCCGGGTCTCCACGAAGCAGAACACGGCCAGCACGGCCAGCCCGCCGAAGATGGCGGTCAGCACGAACGGGCTGGTCCAGCCCATGGTGTGCCCGCCATACGGCTGGATGCCATAGGTGATCCCGACCAGTACCGCGATCAGCCCCACGGCGAACGTGGCGTTGCCCCACCAGTCCAGCTTGGCGGGCCGCCGGACGCCCAGCTCACGGAGCTTCAAGTAGGCCCAGACCGTGCCGAACAGGCCGAACGGCACGGACACCAGGAACACCAGCCGCCAGTCCACCGGGCCGAGCAGGCCACCGAGGATGAGCCCGATGAACGAGCCCGCGATGCCCGCGACCTGGTTCAGCCCGAGGGCCAGCCCGCGCTGGTTGGTCGGGAACGCGTCGGTCAGCAGCGCGCTGGAGTTGGCCAGCAGCATGGCCCCGCCGACACCCTGCAGGATCCGGCCCACGATCAGCCACCAGGCGGCCGCGGTGCCCTGGAACCAGGTCACTGCGAGCAGGATGGAGAACAGGCTGAACACGGCGAAGCCGAGGTTGTAGATGCGGACCCGGCCGAACATGTCGCCCAGCCGCCCGAAGCTGACCACCAGCACCGCGGTGACCACCAGGTAGCCCATGATCATCCAGAGCAGCAGGCTGGTGTTGCCCGGCTGCAGCGGGTTGACCCCGATGCCGCGGAAGATGTCCGGCAGCGCGATCAGCATGATCGAGGCGTTGATGGTGGCCATCAGCACGCCGAGCGTGGTGTTGGACAGCGCCACCCACTTGTAGTTGGGGCCCGGCGGCCGGTGCGCCCGCCGCTGCGCGGACGGCTCAGCGCTGCGAGCAGAGAATCTGGTCAGCTCAGATGAGCCGCGCATACACACCCTTTCCTGGCGGTGCAGTGCACACCGCCACCAGATTAGTTGCTTATCCCAAACTAACGTCTTGCAGGACAACACCACGACGCGGCCAGATAATCCCGCCGACGGCGAGCCGGCTAGCGCTGTCGATGCTGGTCTCTAGCGTCAACGGCACGGCCGAGACCGGGTACCTGGCTGCCGTCCGGGAGTCCTACGACACGGTGGCCGCCGACTACGTCCGGCTGGCCCGCAAGCCGCGTTGAACAAGGGATCAGCGCGCCGGGTGAGCCGTCTACCGCACGCCCGGTTTGGTTGCCCGGTCTAACGGACCAGGTCGTCGAATAGCCGGGTCAGTTCGGTGCCGGGGTCGGTGGTGAGGCCGCTGTGCACAGGGCCGGGCTGGACGATCGTGCTGCGCGGGGCGGTCAGCCAGCGGAACCGCACGCCCGGCGGCTCTTCGGCCGGGCGGCCCGCGTGGCAGCCTTCTTCCACGGCGGTCAGCGCGGCCAGCACCGCGGCCACGTCGGCGCCCGGATCCAGGGCGCGCAGCCGGCCGGTGTTCAGCTCGATCTGGCAGCCCAGGAAGCGGTGCCGCTGTGAGTACAGGATGACGCCCGCGTTGATCGCCTCGCCCCGCTCGACTCGCGGCACCACCCGGATCAGCGCGTACTCGAACGGCTCGGCGCTGGCCGCCGCGGCGGCAGGGTTCGTGCTCATCAGCGGATCACCTCCAGCACCTGCGGCGCGCGCTGCAATAGATGGCTGACATAGTCCTCAGGCCGGCCGTCGCCGAACCACTCGGCCGGTACCAGCCCGACAACCTCTGCGAGCAGATCGGCCGTTATTTGCGGCGCGAGTACCTGATGGGCCTGGTCCAGCCGGGTCGCGGCCGGGCGCAGCACGTGATCCTTCGCGTCGAACGGGGCCAGCGGGTGGGCGGTGGCCCAGTTGTGCTGGAAGTACAGCGCCGAACCGTGGTCGATCAGCCAGATGTTGTCGTGCCAGACGAGCAGGTTCGGGTTGCGCCAGGTCCGATCCACATTCTGGATCAGCGCGTCGAACCAGAGCAGCTGGCTGGCGAAGTCTGTGTCGGCCTGCCAGCCCGCCGGGTCGAAGCCGGCCGAGCCGGGCAGGAAGTCCACCGCTACGTTCTGCCCGCTGCTGGCCCGCAGTAGGTCCTGGATCTCCGGGTCCGGCTCGCTGCTGGCGATCCGCGGGTCCAGGTAGGCCAGCGCCAGCTCCGGGGTGCGCAGCCCGAGGCGGCGGGCCAGCTCGCCGCCGATTATCTCGGCCACCAGCGCCTTGGGCCCTTGCCCCGCACCGCGGAACTTGAGCACGTACGTGCCCAGGTTGTCCGCCTCGACCAGCGCAGGCAGCGACCCGCCCTCGCGCAGCGGCGTGACGTAGCGGATCACACTCACCTGTTCCAGCACGCCGGCCAGGCTATCGGCCACCCGCACCGGCCCGAGCCTTCCCTTCCGATCGCCCATGCTGGGTAGCTGGTGTCCCGCTCCGCCAGGACCGCGCCCCCTGGTCACTCTGCACACGCGCTCCTTGTGCGCCCCTGGTTGATCTGTGGGAAGGCCCATTACGGCTGGTGGCGGTGGATGACGGAAGGCCAGTGCGGACGGCAGAGTTGGGGGCAGGGCCCGCGGCACGACTGGAGGCACATCGGTGAGCACTTCGGAGCAGACCAGGCCGGCTGATCATCCGCTGGATCCGTTGACCGCCGACGAGTTCCGGCGGGTCGCCGGGATCCTGCGGCGTGACCAAGGGGTGGGCCCGCGGTGGCGGTTCGCCTCGATAGAACTGCACGAAGCCAGCAAGGACGCGCTGCGCGCGGCGCCGCCGGGCAGCCCACTGTCCCGCGAGGCGCTGGCCATCTGCTGGGACCGGGACACCGGCCAGGCCTATCGCGCGGTGCTGTCGCTGGCCAGCGACAGCGTGCTCAGCTGGACGCCGCTGCCCGGCCAGCAGCCGAACATCACCGTGGACGAATGGCACGAGTGCGACGAGATGCTGCGGGCCGACCCGGCGCTGGGCGCGGTCCTGGCCCGGCGCGCGATCACTGACCTGTCGCGGGTGGTGACCGACCTGTGGGCCTACCCGGCGGCGATGATCCCGCCGCGCTACCGCGGGCTGCGACTGGGCTGGACCGACGTCTGGTACCGGGGCAGCGAGGAGGGCAACCCGTACGCGCACCACCTCAGCGGGCTGCACCCGATTGTGGACCTCAACCGGATGGCGCTGCTGGAGATCGAGGACGACTTCGACCCGGAGACCTCGCCGGGGTTGCCCGACGTGATGGGTGAATACCTGCCGAAGCTGATCCGCGAGCCACTGCGGCAGGTCGCGCCGCTGGAGATCAGCCAGCCGGCGGGCGTTTCGTTCAGTCTCGATGGCCATCTGCTCAGCTGGCAGAACTGGCAGATGCGGCTCGGGTTCAACTACCGGGAAGGGCTGGTCCTGCACACGGTCGGCTTCCGGGACGCGGGGCGGCTGCGGCCGATCGCGCACCGGCTGTCCTTCGCCGAGATGGTGGTGCCGTACCGGGACGCCACCGTGGATCACTACCGGCGCACCGCATTCGACATCGGCGAGTGGGGGCTCGGCTTCATGACCACCTCGCTGGAACGCGGCTGCGACTGCCTGGGCGAGATCACCTACCTGGACGCGGTGGTGCACGACTCGGCGGGCGAGCCGCAGGCCATCCCGCACGCCATCTGCATCCATGAAGAAGATAACGGCGTGCTGTGGAAGCACGTGGATCACCAGTTCGGCGCCGAGGTCCGGCGGGCCCGCCGTCTCGTGGTGTCGTTCCACGTCACCGTGGCGAATTACGAGTACCTGGTGTACTGGCGTTTCTACCAGGACGGCAACATCGAGTGTGAGGTCCGGGCCACCGGCATCATGGTCACCTCCAACTTCCCGGCCGGGCAGCAGCCGCCGTACGGCGCGCTGGTCGACGAGCGCACGTATGCGCCGTTCCACCAGCACTTCATCGTGGCCCGGCTGGACCTGGACGTGGACGGCCCGGACAACACGGTGTACGCGGTGGACTCGGAGCCCCTCCGGGCCAGCGAGGACGACCCGTACCAGCTCGGCCTGGTGCTGCGGCAGACGCCGCTGCGCACCGAGGCCGAGGGGCAGCAGGACTACGACTGGCACACCCAGCGCGGCTGGAAAGTGATCAACGACCGCACCCGCAACGGGCTGGGCACCCCGGTCGGCTACAAACTGGTGCCCGGCGGGTGCTTCCCGGCCATGCTCGACGCCGACTCCCCGGTGCTGGAGCGCGCCCGGGCCATCGGGCACACGCTCTGGGTCACCCCCTATCACCCGGACGAGCGGTGGCCGTGCGGCGAGTTCCCCACGTTCGCCACGACCGACACCGGGCTGGGCGCGTGGACCGCGCAGAACCGGCCCATCGAGGACACCGACGTGGTGCTGTGGTACGTGTTCGGCATCCATCACCTCACCCGGCCGGAGGACTGGCCGATCATGCCGGTGGACACGGTCTCGTTCTGGCTCAAGCCGTCCGGGTTCTTCGACCGCAATCCCGCCCTCGACGTGCCGCCGGACAGCGCGTGCCAGGCGGGCCAATCGTAAGGATTTGGTGATCATGGCACGGCCAGACCGGGCACCCGCCCGGCATAAGCTGGGCCGATGCGCCGACCTGGCCGGGCTGCCCTGCTCACGGCCGCCGCGGCTCTCACGGTAACCGGGGCGGCCTGCGCGGCCCCGGCTGCCGCAGCCACGCCGACAGCCAGTCCCGCAGCCGCGGCCACCCCGGCAGCCAGTCCCGCGACCGTCTCCTGGCCGGTGTACCACGGCGACCCGGCTGGCTCGGGCACCGGCACGCTGCCCGGCCCGGTCGACACCAGCTCCCCGGCGTGGACATCACCGGTGCTTGACGGCCAGCTCTATGGGGAACCGCTGGTCTCCGGCGGGCGGGTCTTCGTGGCGACCGAGAACGACACGGTGTACGCGCTGTCCGCCGACTCCGGGGCAGTCATCTGGTCCAGGCACCTGGCCACCCCGGTACCGGCGTCGTCGCTGCCCTGCGGGGACATCAGCCCCACGCTCGGGATCACCGGCACCCCGGTGATCGATCCGGCCCGCGGCGAGATCTTCGTGGTGGCCGACGAGCTGGTGAACGGGAAGCCCGCCCACGTGCTGGCGGGCCTCAGCACCGTGACCGGCGCGGTGCGGATGACCCAGAACGTCGACCCGCCCGGTGCGTACACCCCTGCGCTGCTGCAGCGCACTGGGCTGACCCTGACCGACGGGCGGGTGGTGTTCGGCTACGGCGGCAACGACGGGGACTGCTCGACCTACCGGGGGCGAGTGGTGTCGGTATCCGAGGACGGTGGCGCACCGGCGATATTCACCGTGGACGCGGCAGCCGGCCAATCCCAGGGCGCCGTCTGGATGGGCGGCGCGGCCCCCGCCGTGGACAATCACGGCAATGTCTGGGTCAGCGTGGGCAACGGCTCGGTGGAGAATCCGGCCCGGGCCTATGACTACAGCGACTCGGCGCTCGAACTGAGCCCAATGATGCATCTGGAGCAGTTCTTCGCGCCTGATTCCTGGGCCTCGGACAACGTCACGGATCGCGACATGGCCACCGAGCCGGCCTTGCTGCCCGATGGCCGGGTCGTGCTGGCCGGCAAGTCCAGGATCGTCTTCCTGCTGAACGGCACGCACCTCGGTGGCATCGGCGCCCAGCAGGCCAAGACCGGGCCGGTCTGCGACGAGGACATCGACGGTGGCATGGCCACCGTGGGCAGCACCGTGTACCTGCCCTGCCTCAGCGGGATCGTGGCGGTCAGCGCGGCGGGATCATCACCCGGGCTACGGGTGCTGTGGACTTCCCGGATCGGCGGCGGGCCGCCCATCGTGGCCGGCGGCCTAGTCTGGTCGATCAGCCATGGCACGCTGTCCGGCATCAACGCGGCGACCGGGAAGCTGCAGCAGCAGACGTCCATCGGGCTGCCGGCCAACCACTTCCCAACGCCGAGTGTCGGCGACGGCCTGCTGCTGGCCGCTTCGTGGAACAAGGTCGTCGCCTTCAAGGCCGGCCCCGGTGGCGGGGCGGCCGGCCCGGCCACCGGGAACGGAGCAGTGGGCGATCTGCCGGGCGCGGCCAGTTCGGACGGCACGGGCGGCCCGCCACCGGCCGCGATCGGCGGCATCGTCGCGGGCGTTCTGGTCCTGGCCGGTGGGGCCGGCTGGCTCATCTATCGCCGCCGCCGCCCGGGCAGCAGCCAGCCGCCTTCATGATCGTGGTGGTTAGCGCTGGCTAGAGGTCGTCCTCGCGGGATCCGGGGATGTCGCGGCGGGTGATCCACGAGTCATCCTCGACGGCCTCGATGTCTTCTTCGGCCGCCTCCCTGATCTCCTCATCGCGCTCCGTCCGCAGCCGGGGCCGGTAGGTCAGCCGGCGGTTCCCCCGGGCGACGAAAGCCAGCAGCACCAGCAGGGCGACCATGACCACGACAAAGATCGCGAGCGCGGCGCCCCAGCTGAACCCGGACGACGACGAGGGCGAGGGCGAGGGTGAGGCAGCTGCCAGCTGGGCGCCGAGCATACTGAGCGTGACGGACATCGGTTGCCTCCAGACCCGCACCGCCCGCGGCCGCCATACCTGCACCCAGGGCCTGCTTTTACCGATTCTAGAGCCGGTCCCGGGCAATCGCCGGCCTCCGCGACAGCAGCCTCCGCTAGCGCAGCACCGCGGACGCCAGCCGCTCGCCGTCGTGGCACAGCCAAACCGACAACTGGCCACCGACCCGCTCGGTCAGCAGCCGTGGGTCGTGGCCGGGCAGCACCGGCCGGTGGTATTCCAGTTCGGCAGCCGACGGCAGCCAGTCCAGCCCCGCCAGGACATCCTCGACCGCCGCCCAGTGAATGCTGTTGTTGACGTGCCCCGCGGTGTCGAAGTCGCTGGCCCGTAGTGGCCACGGCCGACCCGCGGCGTCGGCCGGCGGGCCCGGGTGGGACAGCCGCGCGGACACCTGCCGTCCCCCGGTGGACGGCCCATAGATCCGGTGGAACGTGTCGCCGAGCGGGACCGGGCGGCCATCCGCGGCCGTGATGGCCACCCAGACCGAGGTGGCCTGCATCAGGTCCCCAGCCGGGCCGGCCACGGTGGTGGTGCGCTCCGCCCAGCGCGGGCCGACCGCCGAGCAGAACGTGCGCAACTGCAGCCGGTCGCGATGGGCCGGGTAGCCGTGTACCGCGACCGAGGTCCGCCGGACCAGCCAGGTGTACGGCTCGGCCCAGTCCGCGTCGGCCAGGTCGTCCTCGGCGGCCTGCTGCAGGTAGCGGGCCAGCGCGTCGAACCGGAGCCGCCCGGCCGGCGTGACGTCCACGCTGCGCACCACCCGCTTGGTGCGGAACAGCCGGCCCTGCGCCGGGTCGGCGGTGAAGGACGGTGCGGCACCGGTAACCGTGGGCTGGGACATGAGTGCAGTCTGGCAAACATCGCCGGGCAAGGTACGTGCCGAACCACCAGTTACGGGCCTGCCCAGTAGCGCCTGGCGACACCGGCCGGAACCGCACGGGCTAGTCTCGCGAAGGAGGACGAGACTGACGAGGAGCCAGCATGACGCAGGCGAGCAGTGCGGATATCGGGGTCACCGGCCTGGCCGTGATGGGCCGCAACCTGGCGCGGAACCTGGCCCGGCACGGGCATGTGGTCGCGCTGCACAACCGATCGCCGGAACGCACCCGCAGCCTGGTGGCCGAGCACGGCAGCGACGGCACGTTCGTGCCGGCCGAGTCGATGAAGGAGTTCGTGGCCAGCCTCAGCCAGCCGCGGGCGATCATCATCATGGTCAAGGCCGGCCAGCCGACCGACGCGGTGATCGACGAACTGGTCCCGCTGCTGGACGAGGGCGACATCGTCATCGACTGCGGCAACGCGCACTACATGGACACCCGGCGCCGGGAGGCCGCGCTGCGTGAGTACGGCCTGCACTTCGTCGGGTGCGGCGTGTCCGGCGGGGAAGAAGGCGCGCTGAACGGCCCGAGCATCATGCCCGGCGGGTCACCGGAGTCCTACGCCAAGCTCGGGCCGATCTTCGAGTCGATCGCCGCCCAGGTGGACGGCACGCCGTGCTGCACGCACGTCGGGCCGGACGGGGCCGGCCACTTCGTCAAGATGGTGCACAACGGCATCGAGTACGACGACATGCAGCTCATCGCCGAGGCCTACGACCTGCTGCGGGCCGGCCTGGACGCACCCGCACCGCGGATCGCCGAGATCTTCCGCACCTGGAACGAAGGCGATCTGGACTCGTTCCTGATCAAGATCACCGCCGAGGTGCTGGCCCACCAGGACGCGGAAACGGGCCAGCCGTTCGTGGACATCGTGCTGGACCAGGCCGAGCAGAAGGGCACCGGCCGGTGGACGGTGCAGAGCGCGCTGGACCTCGGCATCCCGATCACCGGCATCGCCGAGGCCACGTTCGCCCGCTCGCTGTCCGGGCACGCGGACCAGCGGGCCGCGGCCCGCGAAGCGTTCGGCACGGCGGTCGCCCCGCTCGGCATCACCGACCCGGACAGTTTCGTGGACGACGTCCGGCGCGCCCTGTACGCGTCCAAGGTGGTCGCGTACGCGCAGGGCTTCGACCAGATCGCGGCGGGCAGCGCCGAGTACGACTGGAACATCGACCGCGGCATGATGGCCACCATCTGGCGCGGCGGCTGCATCATCCGGGCCCGCTTCCTGGACCGGATCCGGACCGCCTACGACGAGAACCCGGACCTGCCCAGCCTGCTGCTCGCGCCGTACTTCGCGGCGGCGGTGCGGGACGGCGTGGACAGCTGGCGCCGGGTGGTCGCGCACGCCGCGACGGCCGGTATCCCGTCCCCCGCGTTCTCCTCGTCGCTGGCCTACTACGACGGGCTGCGCGCGCAGCGGCTGCCCGCGTCGCTCATCCAGGGCCTGCGGGACAACTTCGGCGCGCACACCTACCACCGGGTGGACAAGCCGGGCACGTTCCACACCGAGTGGGCCGGGGACGGCCAGGAACACCCGGCCTGAAATCAAGAATTAGCAACGGGATCGACGGGTATCGCCGGCTGTACCCACCCCATCACGGCATCGCTCGTATCCTGTCGGGCGTGCCTTCTCCGGTCACCCGTCCCCATCGCTCCGTGCGGCTCTCCGTCGTGCTGGGCGGCTGCCTGCTGGCCGCCCTGACCCTGGCCGGCTGCAGCATGTTCACCCCGGCCAGCCAGCACACGGAGGCGCTCCCGTCCGGCCCGGCGTCCCAGTCGCCGTCCAAAACGCCGAGCCCGACGCCCAGCCCCAAGCCCAAGCACTGCGCCAAGATCGCGCCGGGATTCCCCTGCCAGATGCGGAACCGGATCCACGCGGTGCAGCGCTACCTGCGGCGCGCGGGCGCGCCTGGCTCCATCGCCATCGTGCTGGACGACCGGGGCACCGGGGCGGTGTACCGGAACGTCAACGCCACCGTGGCCTACCCGGCGGCGTCCACGATGAAGCTGGCCATGATGACCGACCTGCTGCTGCGCGCCCAGGCCGGCACCATCACGCTGACTCCCGCCGACAAGCAGGAAATGTTCCAGGCGCTGTACACCAGCAACGACGACGACGCCAACGACCTGTGGAACCAGTTCGAGGACGGCAGCTTCCTGCAGCGCATCCAGGCGTTCGGGATGAACACCGCCACGTTCACCTCGTCCGTGCCCAACTGGGGCTTCATGTACTGCTCGGCCGAGGACCTGGACAACCTGATGAACTACGTGCTCGGCCAGACCCCGGCCAGCGTGCGCAACTACCTGGTCTACCGGCTGCAGCACGTCAGCTCGATCGACCAGCAGTGGGGGGTGTGGGGCGCCGGGCCGGAGAACCAGCCGGGCAACAAGGACGGCTGGGAACTCGACCCGCCGTGGATCACCAACACGGTCGGCTTCGCCGGGCCGCACCAGGAATACACCCTGGCCATCATGTACAACCTGGAGGGCTACGGGGACGCCGGGGACGTCGGGTTCAACTACGGCACCAACACGCTGACCCAGATCGCGTCCATCCTGTTCCAGGGCCACCAGACCCAGCAGCCGACCGCGCAGGCCTCCGCCGTACCCTGATCATCATGACTGGCCCGGCCGCATTTGCGGATCCGCGCGCGCTGCGTGACTGCTGGCACCCGGTGGCGTTCGGCACCGACCTCACCGACCGCCCGATGCACGCCGACCTGCTCGGCGAGCCGCTGGTGCTATGGCGCGGCGCGGCCGGCCAGCCACGGGCCAGCCTGGACCTGTGTGTGCACCGCGGCACCGCGCTGTCGCTGGGCTGGGTCAGCGGTGACGAGCTGGTCTGCCCGTATCACGGCTGGCGCTACGCGGCCGACGGCCGGTGCGTGGCCATCCCGCAGCTGGAAGACCCGTCCCGGGTGCCGGCCCGGGCCAAGGTGCCGGCGTTTAGCTGCCAGGAGCGGTATGGGCTGATCTGGGTCGCGCTGGACGAGCCGCGCTGGCCGCTGCCCGAGGTGCCGGAGCTGGAGGACGGGCAGTGGGCGGTGCTGACCGCGGGCCCGTACCGGTGGGCCTGCGACGCGGCCCGCCAGGTGGAGAACTTCACCGACCTCGGGCACTTCCCGTGGGTGCACCCGGGGCTGCTCGGCGACCCCGACCGGCCGGTGGTGCCGCGGCACGAGGTGCGCACCGACGAGCACGTGCTGCACTACACGATCACCCGGCCGGAGGCCCCGAACAGCGATGACTTCCCGGTGTTCGGCAACGAGCAGGCCGGCCCGCCGCAGCGGATCAGCCGGTACGAGCTGCATCTGCCGTACACCATCGTGCTCCGGCTGGGCTGGGGCGGCGAGCGCGGCATGGTCTACTTCTTCGCGTCCCAGCCGGCCGGGACCGAGCAGTCCGCCGGCTACGTGGTGATCGGCCGGAACTACAACCTGGACCAGCCGGACCGCGTGCTGCAGGAGTTCGAGGACACCATCTTCGGCCAGGATCAGGTGGTGGTGGAGTCGCAGCGGCCGGACCGGGTCCCGTTCGACCTGGCCGCCGAGCTGCACCTGAAGTTCGACGCGGTGGCCGTGGCCTACCGCAAGGCCATGCGCGGCTGCGGGCTCACCCGGTCATGAGGCGCGGCGCTCGGCCAGCCCCAAGTCGGCCGGGCTGAGCTCTGCCGCACCGCCCTCCGCCGCACCGCCCTCCGCCGGGCCGCAGTCGCAGCTCACCTCGGCGCAGGAGATCAGGAACAGGTGCAGCTCACCGGGCAGCTGGCAATTCGGGTCATCCGAGCAGTCGGCGGACCCGTCACAGTGCTCGATCGCGGTCCCGTGGCAGTGCTCCAGGTCCTGGCGGCACTCCGGGCAGGTTCCGCTGATCACGGCAGGCTCGGGCATCTCGGCTACCTCCGAGTCTGGCCTATCACCCGGGGCCGACAGCCGGCAGCACGACAGGCCGGCCAGCGCCCAGATTGCTAGGAAATCTTCCGCGAGCGCCGCTTGGCCGGCCCGGCGGACGTGGCCGACGCGGCGCTGATCGCCTCGATGAGTTCCGGCTTGGACATCTTGGACCGGCCCGGGATGTCCAGGTCGGCCGCGCGGGCCAGCAGGCCGGCCTTGGACAGGCTGCCCAGATCGGGCTGCTGGGCATTTCCTGCCGGTCTGCCCCGGTCGGCCGCCTGCCCGGCGGCCGCACCGCCGCCCTCCCCCATCCGGGTCAGCGACCCCTCCAGCGCGGCCATCAGGTCGACCACGTTGGACTTGGGCCGCTCGGCCTCGAAGACGACCGCCTCGCCCTCCCGCTTCCGCTCGATCAGGTCCATCACCCGGGTCCGGTAGGTGTTCTGGTAGTCCGCCGGCCGCCACGGCACGGTGAGCGAATCGACCAGCTTCTTGGCCACGTCAAGCTCGCGGCCCTGGAAGCTGGCATCCTCCGGCAGCGTGTCCAGTTCTTCGCTCGGTGTCCGGATCTCGTCGGCGAAGTACATCGTCTCCAGGATCAGCACGTCGGACCCGGGCCGCACCGCGACCAGGTGCTCCTTGTCCCGCAGCACCATGGTGGCGATGCCCACCTTGCCGGTTTCGGCCATCGCCTGCCGGAGCAGCGCGTAGGCCCGGTCGGCGCCCTTGCCCCGCGGCGCCAGGTAGTACGTGGTCCGGAACTGCACCGGGTCGATCTCATCGAGATCGATGAAGTCGCTGATCTCGATGGTCTCCGACTTACCCGGCGCGGCATCCTTCAGCTCCTCCCGGGTGACCACGACGTATTCGCCGCCGCCCAGGTCGTAGCCGCTCACGATGTCCGCGGTCGGCACTTCCTCGCCGGTGACCTCGTCCACCCTCTTGTACCGGATCCGGTGCGACGTGCCCTTGTGCAACTGGTTGAAGTGGATCGTCTGGTCGGCGGTGGCCGGGTACAGCCCCACCGGAACACTGACCAGCCCGAAACTCAGGAACCCTGACCAGATCGACCGCGCCATGCTCTTCTCCCAGTCCGGCCCCCGCTGGGCCGCGCCGTTGATCTTGATTCTATGCAACGGCCAGCTCACAGCTGCACGTCGAGTCGGTAAAAGGCAAGGTCAGCAGCCTGAACGCCAGTACCAGCGACTCGGGACTGGGCTCTGACGCGGTCTACAGCGGCGGCTCGCTGTACCGGCGCTCCTCGTACACCTCGGTGTTCGACGGACCGCGGGTCACCACCCGGCGGCGGCGGGCGGTCAGGAGGGCCAGCGAGATGACCAGTGCGGCGATCCCGGCGATCATCAAGATCAGGCCGATGAGCTGGACGTTGATATAGGCGGGCGACCAGCTGATGGCGAAACGAAGGATCGCGCCGATCACGACGAGCGCGATGCTGCCGCCAATGGTCATGGCCACTACCTCCTGAGCCCGGGTTGCGGGCACGCTCGGGGTCCTGGCCGGCTGGGGCCGGCCGGGCTTGGGCCCTCCCTGCTTCCCCGGAGACCGCAGCGCACACCTGCGAGCCCATGCCCAGCTGCGCCGAACCCACTTTGCATGCACGCGGTGCGGTTAACTGTCCGTTTCGTCCAGGTTCCTCCGCGCCGCTCGCATGCAAAGTGGAGCGGCCCACCCAGCCGCGCGGCGCACACCCCCTCGTCCTGCCGCACTTATCACCCCAGGTGCGCGTCGTTTTGCGGCATTTGCCGGAATCGGGCGGCTGTTTGGGGTGAAATGTGCGGCTGGTGGAGGGCTGGGCGGCGGCGCTTGGGGTCAGGAGCGGAGGAGTTCGACTACGCGAGGCAGGTGGTGCAGGTCGGTGCTGACTGAGAACGTGGTGAGGACAGTGTCCCGCCAGCGCGGGAGTTCGTCGGTGATCTTGGGCCAGGGGCCGATCAGCGCGACGTCCTCGACCAGCCGGGTGGGCACGGCCGCGATGGCCCCGTTCCGGTCGCCGGCCAGGTAGCGGTCCTGGATGATCCTGGCTTCGTCCGGGTAGCCCATCCGGACGAACACCTCGTGGTGGAAGTTGACCCCGCGGGCGCCCATCCCGCCGATGTACAGCGCCAGCATGGGCCGGATCAGGTCGGCGGCCCGCTCGATGTCGTCGTCCACGATGATCCGCATCGGCCCGCCGACCACGTCGAACGTGCTGGCGTCGTGCCGTGCGCCGGGCCGGGCGAAGCCTTCGGCCAGGGCGCCGGCGTAGAAGTCGTTCATGGCCGGCGAGAAGAAGATCAGGTTCCAGCCGTCGGCGATCTCCGCCGCCAGGACCACGTTCTTCGGGCCCTCGGCGCCCAGGTAGATCGGGATCTCGGTGCGGTACGGGTGCAGGATCGAGCGCAGCGGCTTGCCCAGCCCGGTCCCGCCGGGCAGCGGCAGCTGGTAGTGCTTGCCGTCGTAGACGACCGGTTCGCGGCGCGCGATGACGGCCCGCATGATCGCGATGTACTCCCGGGTCCGTTCCAGCGGGCGCGGGTAGGGCTGGCCGTACCAGCCCTCGACCACCTGCGGGTTGCTGGTCCCGACGCCGACGATGAGCCGGCCCCCGGTGAGATGGTCCATGGTCATCGCGGTCATGGCCAGCGTGACCGGCGGCCGGGCGGACAGCTGGGACACCGCGGTGCCCAGGGTGACCCGCGACGTGCGGGATCCCCACCAGGCCAATGGGGTCCAGGCGTCGCTGCCGTACGCCTCCGCGGTCCAGATCTGGTCGATGCCCAGCCGGTCAGCCGCGTCGAACAGCTCAGCCGCGTCCGCGGGCGGCCCGGCGCTCCAGTAGCCCACGGTGGTGGAGATCCGCATGCCGCGATCCTCGCAGTATTGGTCCGGGGGGGCGACCCACCTGGACCCCCGGGATCGCCGGCTCGGCGGGAACTCTCCTTCGGCGCGCCCCGCCTCCCCGGCGAAATGATCTTCAGCTGAGGCCGCGAACTACATCCGGGGTCAGTTCGGTGAGGCTGGTCAGCACCACCCGGGCCAGCGCGAGCGCGTCGGGCCCGGGTGGGTACCGGGGGTGCGGGACGGCGATCACCTGGCAGCCCGCGGCGGCGGCCGAGCGCAGCCCGTTGGCCGAGTCCTCCACTGCCGCACAGTCCGCCGGGTCGCGGCCCAGCTTGGCCGCGACCGCCAGGTAGATGTCAGGGGCCGGCTTGCCGGCCTTGACTTGCTCGGTGGACATAGTGGCGGCGAAGCACGGCTTGAGGGCACTGGCGTTCAGCACGGTATCGATGAGGGTGAGCGGTGCGGAGCTGGCCAGGCCAAGCGGCCAGTGCGCGGCTAGTTGCCGGACCGCGGTCACGGCGCCGGGCATGAGCGGCAGGTGCGCGCAGTACCGGTCCTGCATCTGGCTGATGACCAGCTCAGCCACCTGGTCCGGCGGGAGCTGGACGCCGAGCCCGGTGCTCAGGTAGCTAGCCCACTCCCCGGTGCTCATACCCATCAGCCGCTGCTGGGTGTCCGCGGCCCATTGGCCGCCGTGCTCGGCCACCACCTGGCGGCGGACCTCCTCCCACACCGGCTCGGAGTCGATCAGCACGCCGTCCAGGTCGAATATGACAGCCTCGATCATGCCTCCACCCTGCCCAGCGGCAGGCCCGCTGGGCAAGGTGGCGCCGGCTACTCGGCCAGGGCGAACTCGCGGAGCAGCGCGGACTTGGACCGGGCCCCGACCACCTGGCGGACGACCTCGCCGCCGCGGTACAGGTTCATGGTCGGCGCGAGCATGATGCCATACTGCTGCACGATCTGCGGGTTCTCGTCGATGTTGACCTTGACCACGTCGACCTGTCCGGCCAGGTCGGCGGCCAGCGCGTCGAGCACCGGGGCGAGCTGGCGGCACGGCGGGCACCACACCGCCCAGAACTCCACCAGGACCGGCCGCGGGTTGCGCAGCACGGCGTCCGCGAACGTCCCGTCGCTAACGGCGCTCACCACGCCATTACTCACTTCGGTACTCATCCGGTCAGTTCCTCCCGTGGTTCGGTGATGTGCAGCGCGATGCAGTCGTCGCTGTCGCCGTGCTCGCATACCTGGACCAGGCGGCGGAGCCGGCACTGCAGCTGGGC
>DASXIN010000005.1:0-25643 GCA_036497945.1 Streptosporangiaceae bacterium
TCAGCCCGGAGAGCAGACATAGACAGTTATCTAAGTCTCGTTACGGAGGTTCTCATGTCCAGCCGTCTCCAGCTTGCCCTCAACGTCCACGACATCGACCAGGCCGTCGCCTTCTACGCCAAGCTGTTCGGCACCGAGCCAGCCAAGCGGCGGCCTGGTTATGCCAACTTCGCCATCGCCGAGCCGCCGCTCAAGCTGGTCCTGCTGGAAAACCCTGGCCACGGCGGCACCCTCAACCACCTCGGTGTCGAGGTCCCCGATGTCGGCACGGTCGAAGCCGAGCAGGCACGCCTCGCCGAGACCGGATTGGCGTCCTCCGCGGCGGGTGAAACCACCTGCTGTTACGCCAAGCAGGACAAGTTCTGGGTCCAGGGCGCCCCCGACGGCGAATCCTGGGAGATCTACACGGTCCTGGCCGACAGCCAGACCTTCTACGGCGAAGGCCACGGCCCGGAGTGCTGCGGCGGCACCGGTGGCCACACCGAGGCAGCGGCACCGCCCGGCGCCGCCTGCTGCTAGCGGATCCGGCAGGCTGGCAGCTCATCCGCACGCAGTGGGCCTGGCGGATGATCCGCCGGGCCCACCTTGCTGCCTGCCGTGGCGCAACTGTCAGCCACTCAGCAAAGGCCGCACCGCCCGCGAGCTGAAAGTAATCCGTCCAGCACTGGCCGCCATGGCTCCTATCGTCACCCAGGTCACGGAGGGGGTCGCGAGCGCTACGCCGATGATCATCACGGTGTCGAGCAGGGCGGTACCGACGCATCCGGCAGCTCCGGCGCGGGTGGAGAACCGGTATGACCTACTGGACACGGCGGCGGCGAGCAGGCCGATGACGGTTACGAGCACCAGGCCCGGCAGGATGCGCATCGCCAGCGGGAGTGGCCAGGCCCAGGCCCGGCTGGTGATCAGTGCTGCAGCCCAGCAGCCACCGACGGCAGGCCCGGTCACCAGCAGCCGGCCAGCGGCCCGCCGGGCGGGATTCGTGCGCGCGAATTCGGCCAGGATTACGTGCGGTTCGCCGAATTCAGCCACCGCGGCTTCGGCGGCCCGGCCGGGAGGCAGGCCCCGCCCGAGATAAGACTGGTACGTCTCAGCCAGCCCGTCAGCCAGCTCCTCGACGACCGGCGCTGGCAACCGCGCGGACAGGACGGCCAGGTAATCAGCGATCAGACGGGGTTCGGACATGGCCTGCCCTCCAGTGCGGCACTGACCATGGCCGAGAAATCCCGCCAGTCCGCGCGCCTGCCCGCCAGCGTCCGGCCGCCCGCTGCGGTCAGCCGGTACTCACGCCGCCGGCGGCCGCCCACCACCGACCACGATCCGGTGATCAGCCCGGCATGCTCCAGCCGGCGCAGCGCTGGGTAGATCGTCCCGGTCGGCAGATCCAGCCGGCCCCCGGTGCTTTGCCGCAGCGTCTCGATCACCGCATACCCGTGCCGCGGCCCGTCTTCCAGGGCGGCCAGCAGCATCGCGTCCAGGTGACCCTTGAGTGCTTCGGCCCGCATACGTAGTAACGCTACTTTATGCCTTCCGGCCAGGCAATTAACCCGCTATGGTAGGCCTATAGGTAGTGATGCTACCTATAGGGTGCGGACACACCCGGTCGGTGCAGAGGAGCGGTGAGATGGTGACGGCCAGCCGGATCCTGGGAGACCAGGTGGGGTCCTCCGCTCCGGTGTTCCTGGCGTTCCTGGCCGTGCACGTCATCGCCGGGCTGACCGCCGTGATCACCGGGGCGGTCGCCGCCCTGGTTCGCAAGGGAAGCCCGCGGCACATCCGGGCCGGGCGCTGGTTCTATCGCGCCATCAGCGTCGTGTTTGCCACCGCGACCGCACTGTCGATCATGCGCTGGCGGCAGGACTACTACCTGTTCATCATCGGCGCCGTCGCCTTCTCGGCCGCGACCGTCGGATACCAGCACCGGCGCCGTCACCGCCCCGGCGATAGCGGGCACATCATCGGGATGGGCATCGGCTACACGGCCATGCTCACCGCCTTCTACGTCGACAACGGGCCTCACCTGCCGCTGTGGGACCGGCTGCCGACGCTGGCATTCTGGCTGCTCCCCTCCGCCATCGCAGCGCCTCTCATCGCCCGTGCAGTCATTCGCGCCCGGCGGCTCCGCCCGGCCGGAAGCGGTCAGCCGGCCGGCGATGAGAGCAGTGCCGACATGCGCTCGAGGACGGCGGGGACGAGCCAGTAGTAGACCCAGGTGCCGCGCCGTTCGCTGTCGGTGATCCCGGCGCGCGCCGATCAGCGGGATCAGCTGTGGCCAGCCAGCGGCAGCAGCCAGGCTGCAGGCTAAGAGGCGGCCAGGCGCGGCGCGAAGCGCTCGACGCGGTGGGCCAGCGCGTCGAGCGCCGCGTCGAAGCTGCCGGGGTCGCCAGCCGGGGCCGGGAACGGACCAGTGCACCGCGACCAGGTCGCCGAGTTCTTCATGCGCCAAGTCGCAGACCGTGACGATGAGGTCGCCGTCGTGCCGGACCTCGGCAATGTGGCGGGGCCGCCGGCGGGGCAGTGGCAGGCGATGGCGAGCGGCGGCGTCGAGGACGCCCGGGTCTATCGCGGCCGCCGGATGGTACGTCCCCCTGCCAGCCCAGATCCAGCAACTCGCGCGCACCATGATCCAGAAGGTGGTCGGCCCCAACGGAGCGAGCCTGCACACCTAAGTGGATGCCAACCCGAGCACCAGTTACCACTCTCGCTCATGCGGGTCATCCGTGGCCGACGCGGCATACCGCCCTTGACCGGGGCCTGCTGGCCGTGGGTCATGCTCACAAACCGAGCGTAACTGGCCTGCTCACATCGGGTCGATCGCGGAGCACAACCACATGCCGCGGTACTGGGGAATGTGTATCAACTGTCGTGTCGATCCGTCCGCCGTCCGCCCACCGGCGCAACGTGTCAGTACTGACCCCGAGTAGAGCGGCTGCCTCCTTGATCCGGAACGTCGGCATTCTGGGACACTAACGCAGATGCGGCGGACTTCACCGACAGGTGGGCTCAGCGGCGGCCCTGCGGTCCAGCACCCGGCGCTGCCGCTGTTTCGCCGCCCGGCCAGCACCCTGCTGGCCAGGTCAGACGCCCGCTAACGTGGCTGGGTGCTAGGGACTGGCTGGACCGAGGTCGTCGCCCTGGCCGCGGCTTATGTGGTCGCGGTGCTGGCCACGCCTGCGGGGATCTCCGGGGCGGTCTTGCTGCTGCCGTTCCAGGTCAGCGTGCTGGGCACACCCAGCCCGGCGGTCACCCCGACCAACCTGCTGTACAACGTGGTCGCCACCCCGGGCGCGCTGTACCGGTACTGGCGGCAGAAACAGACAGGCGGACGCCTCGCCCTGGTCCTCATCGCCGGGACCCTGCCTGGTGTCGTCGCCGGATCGGTCATCCGGGTCGAGTTGCTGCCCGGGCCGCGCGTCTTCGACCTAGTGGTCGCCGCCGTCCTGATGCCGCTCGGTATCTGGCTGGCGCTCACCCGGCCCTCCCGCCCGGAGGAATCAGAGCGCCCGGCCCGGCTGATCCCGATCCCGCTTCTGGTGGTCCTGGCCGCCGCGGTGGGCTGCGTCGGCGGAATCTACGGAATCGGCGGCGGCTCGATCCTGGCGCCCATCCTGATCGGGTCCGGGCGGCGGCCTGCCGAGGTCGCCCCTGCCGCCCTGGCCTCCACATTCGTGACCTCGGTGGCGGGCGTCATCACTTTCACGATCTTGTCACTTCACCACCACGGCTCCATAGCTCCCGACTGGCCCACCGGCATCGCGCTAGGTGTCGGCGGCCTGGCTGGCGCCTACACCGGTGCCCGGATCCAATCCCGCCTGCCCGATATCCTGATCCGCCGCCTGGTCGGCGTCCTGGTGATCGCGATCGGTGCCCGGTACCTGTGGGCAGGGCTGGGCTGACCAGTTGCGCGACAGCGGTGCGCAAGAGCCCGGCGAGCTGGTCGTGGCTGGGAAGGATTCAGCCCTCGCACCTGTTGCGGGCAAGCAGCGAACTCAGGTTGCTGAATAGAACGGTGAGGCTGTGCCGCTAAAGTTTAACGAGGGGACGCGCAGACTGCTGGATGCGAGGAACGTCGCCACCGTCGCGACGCTGAATCCGGACGGCGGGCCGCAGACCTCGGTGGTCTGGATCGTGAGGGACGGTGACTTCGTGCTCTTCTCGACCACGGCGGGGCGCCAGAAGGCCAGGAACCTCGCCCGGGACCGACGGGTCAGCCTCACCGTCTTCGACGCCGAGAACCCGTATCAGTCCGTAGACATCCGCGGCACGGCCGAGCTGATCAAGGACCCGGACAAGTCGCTGCTCCGCCCGCTCTGGCAGAAGTACCTCGGGCAGGGCCCGCCGGGCGAGGCGGGGGACGTGCTCCGGCTGATCGTCCGGGTGACGCCGCAGAAGATCACTGGCTTCTCCGCCTGAGCCAACCGCCTGCGTCACACCCGGGATGGTCGAGCCGAGAACCGCATCCGCGGACATGGCCCGCGGTCGTCTGGGGCCTGGCGACCGCGATCAGCGTATGTCCGGACTTCGTCGGTGATGGCGGCCATCATGTGCTGGCGCAGCCGGGCTCTCTCCGGACGGAGGATGTCGTCTCGGCTAGCCGGTCGGCCAGGAAGCGCTGTTCTGGCTCGGTCTGCGCGAGGTCGAGCGCCCGGCGGTAGGCGTGGTGGGCCTCGCCGTCGCGGCCGGCGCGACGCAGGAGCTCGGCGCGGGTGGAGTGGAAGTATCGGTAGTGGTCGAGGTCGAGGTGGTCGAGGATGGCCAGGCCGGCTTCGGGCCCGTCGATCTCGGCCACGGCGATGGCCCGGTTCATCTCGACGATCGGGGAGCCGGTCTGTCTGGCGAGCGTCTGGTACAGGGCGGCGATCTGCTGCCAGTCTCGGGGCTCATGCAGGTGCAGGTCGGCGATGGCCGCTTGGACCAGGTAGGGCCCGGTGCGCGTTCGGGCCATGGCCCGCTGCAGCAGCGCTCGGCCCTCGTCGATCTGCTGCGTGTCCCACAGGGTACGGTCCTGGTCGTCGAGGGGGACGACCTGCCCGTCGCGCAGGCGAGCCGCTTTGCGCGCGTCGTGCAGCAGCATCAGCGCCAGCAGCGCGAGTACTTCAGGCTCGTCTGGCATCAGGCCGGCCAGTGCCCGGCCGAGGTCGATGGCCTGCGCGGCGAGGTCGACGCGGCCGCCGCCCCAGCCCTGATTGAAGATCAGGTAGACCACGGCAAGGACGGCCGCCAGCCGGTCGGGTAGCTGGTGATCGGGTGGCACGGCGAACGGGATGCCCGCGTCGCGGATCTTGTGTTTGGCCCTGGTCAGTCGCTTGCTCATAGTCTCGAACGGGACGAGGAACGCCAGCGCGATCTCGTCGGTGGACAGGCCGCCGAGGGTGCGCAGGGTGAGCGCCACCTGCGCCTCGAGGGCGAGCGCCGGGTGACAGCAGGTGAAGATCAGCTCCAGCCGCTCGTCCGGGATGGTGGCGGCGTCGTCCATGAGTGCCTCCGCTGGCTGTGGCCCGGTCTCGATGTCGCGGGCGAGCAGCTTCGTCTTTCCGGCCAGGACCTGCTGGCGGCGCAACTGGTCGATGGCGCGGTTGCGTGCGGTCGTGATTAGCCAGCCGGTGGGGTTGGCCGGTTCCCCGTCGCGTGGCCAGCGCTCGGCAGCGATGGCGAACGCCTCACCGGCCGCGTCCTCGGCCAGTTCGATGTCGCCGAGGATGCCGACCAGTGTGGCCAGCACGCGACCCCACTGGTCGCGGAAGACGGCGTCAAGCGCCACGGAAGCGTCCGTCGAGGATGGGCCGCACCTCGATCGCGACACCGGGCCTGGTCTCCTGGAGCAGTTCCCCGGCGATGGCGAGTGCTCCGTCGAGGTTGTCGGCCTCGATCAGGAACAGACCGGCGAGGTACTCCTTGCTGTCGATGAACGGTCCGTCGGTCAGCAGCATCCGTCCTTCGTCGTTGCGCAGCGTCGTCGCCGACTCCTCAGCGTGCAGCCGTGCCCAGACGGCGACCTCCGGCCGGTCAAGCAGGGCGGCAAGGCCACCCGGAATCGGGCGCGTTGCCCGGTCCGTGTCCTCGGGCGGGGCGTAGGCCAGCAACGCGTACTGCATGAGTCCTCCAGTCACGGGTCGATGCCGTTTCGAGTATCTGACGAACAGCGTCGCCGTGGACGGACAGCAACCACCGAGGAAGATTTCCGCGCCGGTGGTGTCCGTCCGGCGCCTGGCCGTTCGTCACTGCTGCAGATCCGCCCGACAGGAGGCGGCACAACCGAGGAGGACAGATGACCACCGAACCCACCCCCAGCCCGAACGCCGCGCGGTTCGAGCGCACGTACGACGCTCCGGCGGAGCTCATCTGGGAGCTGTGGACCACCGCCGCCGGCCTCGAGGAGTGGTTTGCCCCCGACGGCTTCGAAAGCCAGGTGAGCCAGCTCGAGCTCAGGCCCGGCGGTCAGCTGCGGTACACCATGACCGCGACCACGGCGGAACAGGTCGCGTTCATGCGCAACACCGGCAATCCGCTGTCGACCGAGGTGCGTAAGACGTTCACCGAGATCGCACCGCCGACCCGCCTCGCCTACCTGTCACTGATCGACTTCGTACCCGGCCACGAGCCGTACGAGCACCTGACGACCATCGACATCGAGCCCGCCGGTGACCGCACGAACGTGGTCATGGCGGTCGATCCCCTCCACGACGAAACCTGGACACTCCAGCACCGCGCCCACCGCGGCAACGAGCTCGACAACCTCGAGGCAGCGATCAGGCGACGCACAATGTGATGCCCGAGCCGACGTACGTGACGCGGCCTGCTGCGGGAGGACGAGCAGGACTGGTCGAGTGAGGTGCTGCGACCACGAGTCAGCTCCGCCAGGCCACTCAGCTGGGCCGCCAGATCCCCGCAGGGGCTCAGGTCAACCGGGCGTCCCGCACCATCACGTTCACCACTGACAGCGTTCACCTGGCCGTCGTGGCCAGTCCCGCGGGCGGTCCCGATGAGACGTTCCGCATCGCGGGCCTGGTCAACCCTACGATCGTCGTCCCAGCCGGGGCGCGGGTCACGATCGAGATCATCAACGCCGATCACGACACCGCACACGGCCTGGCCATCACCGCGAGCGGGGATCAGTCCTCGTGGATACCGATGATGTCAGACCGGCCCGCGTTCACCGGCTCGGCGCTGTGGTTCCTCGGGGATCCTACTGCGGCCGGAATGCACACTGGCACGCTCACCTTCACCGCCGCCACACAAGGCACCTACCACTACCTGTGCCCGGTCCCTGGGCACACACAGAAAGGCATGACCGGGACCTTCACCGTCAGCAGGACGAGCTGAACCGCTCCCCTGAGCGCGGCTCCCAGGCATCGGCGCACCTGGCAGCCGCGCTCACAGTGACCCCAGCACAGATGGCCCGGCGGTTAGTCGTCGTCTGCAGTGGGCCGCAGTAGTCGACTCTGCTGGCGGGGTGGAACGGGCCGCACTCACGAAATCCTGCGGGGCCGCCCCTGCGTTGTGGCGGACTACCAGGGCGCAGGCCGCGGTGGCTGCGGCTTCCGCCAGGCGAGAGCGATCGCAGTGGAGACCGATGCTCACGGACCGGCCCGCCGGTCCGTCAGGCTCGGGATCCGGGATCACCGGAAGCCGCGGATGCCTGGCATATGAAAGGTTTCGTGAGCTGGGGACGACGGTGTCTGGAAGAGACGTGGGCGCTCGCCAGGGATGTTGGTGCTGGCCAGCACCAACTGGACGGCGGTGAACGCGACGATCATACCCAGGAACCACCAGTAGCTGGCCGACCACGCCGTTTCCTGAAGCGGCCAGAGCATCCGCACGCCGGGAGGGCCCTCGGCGATATCCCTGGCGAAATGGAGCATCAGCCCGGTCGCTGCTCCGGCCAGCACGGCTCGATGCCGGCGGCTGGCCGCAGCAGCGCCGGCGAAGACAGCCACGGTGGCCAGGGAGTGCGTGAACGGGCGCTGGGGCTGATCTCCCAGCAGCCCGAGGTAGTCGGGTACGTGATCCAAGTCGATCGCGACGGACGCAATCAGGGCTGCGACATAGAAGCGACGTGGCACGTCGAGCACGCACGCCAGGACCAGCAGGCCCAGTGCGGCGGTGGCCAGATGGCTGGCTTCATCGAGCAGCCCGGTGCTCCACAGGTCAAATTGGACCCTGCGCTCGGCCTCGCCGAAGCCGAGCGCCACCGCGGCGAGCAGCACCGGATAGGCCCACAACCTGACTGCACCAACGCCCCCCGGCCGCATCCGACGATGCTACATTCCCCGGTGTCTCAGGCCACTAGCTCATGGATCAGCTGTAACCCGAACGACGGACAAATGATCAGGGCCCGGCTCCCACTGCGGGGGAGCCGGGCCTGTGACCTGCTACTTCATGAGTAGCCCCGACCGGGTTTTAACCGGCGCTACCGCCTTGAGAGGGCCCGTATTCCCATTCATATTTCTTTTGCTGATCCTGGGCGACGCGCTCGTGATCTGGCCAGCTGGCTTATCGGACCGCCTCATACTGGCTTCCGCTGCTGGCGGTCCTCGGCGGCGGAGCGCCGGAACAGCAGCGGGCGGACCAGCTCGCCCCAGCGATGCATGAGCTCAGGCCCGGGCGGAACGCCGGTCAGCTGCGCCGCATAGTGCAGGAACGTATACCGGAGCCGATAGGCGAGTATCCCATCGGTGGGGAGCTGATCACCTGCCACGGCGCCCGGGCGGGGAAGGCCGTGGAACGGCGCGGTCCGCAGCGGCTTCTGGGCCGATGCCAGGTACCTGACCTCGATGCCAGCAACGGACGGGACGGCAGAGGGATGGCGCGCCGAGTTGGTGGTAAACACCACCACGCGCACTGAAGGGACCGTCCTGATACGGCCGAGGACGCGTGCTATGCCCTGGTCCAGTGATTCCTGGCTGCTGCGCCAGGGCGTGACCAGCGGTTCCACGTCAAGGATCATCGTCCTGACCGACAGCTCCCTGGCCTTGGCGAACAGGTCAGCTGGCTCGGTAACGCGTACGTAGTCGGCTGTCACCGGATCTCCCTCCTGGCAGCGCGATCGAAGGCCCGGCGTGCGGTCAGTTATGCCCGCTGCGGCGCCTTGCAGTCGTTCGCCGCACCCCCCTGCCCAGGCCCTGGCGGCTGACCGTGACCTGCGACGCCACGAAGCATTCGTCACGGATAAACGTCCCTACCGCCGCAGGCCGTTGAGATGGTTACCTGACGGCTAGGGCAGTCTCAAGACCGGGATGAGTTCACGATGTTGCTGGAGAGGGAGCAGGAGTGCGCTGAGCTTGAGCGCCTGCTTGCAGGCGTACGGAACGGGTTGAGCGGTGTCCTGGTGTTGCGGGGAGAGGCGGGGATCGGCAAGACCGCTCTGCTGGAGCATGCGGTGCAGAACGCCGCGGATATGCAGGTGACCCGGGCGGCCGGGGTGGAGTCGGAGATGGAACTCGGCTTCGCGGGGCTGCATCAGCTGCTGATGCCGTTCCGCGGCGGGCTGGGGAACCTGCCCGCGCCGCAGCGGGAGGCGCTGGGCGCGGTGTTCGGGCTGGCGGCCCGTGTGGTGCCGGATCGGTTTCTGGTTGGCCTGGCGACGCTGACGCTGATCACTGAGGCCGCGGTTGAGCGACCGGTTCTGTGCGTGATCGACGATGCCCAGTGGCTGGACCGGGCTTCGGTCCCTGTGCTCGGTTTCGTCGCGCGCCGGCTGCTCGCCGACCGGGTGGGGATGCTGTTCGCAATCCGGGACGGAGAGCTGCATGCGGCGGGGTTCGAAGGGCTCCCGGAATGGAGGATCGGCCGCTTGTCGGACGAAGCCGCGCATGAGCTGCTGACCGCCTCCGTGGGCCAGGCGCTAGATCAGCGGGTAGGCCGGCGGATCCTGGCGGAGGCGGCCGGTAACCCGCTGGCAGTGCTTGAGTTCGCTGGTGAGCTGGCACCTGAGGAACTCTCGGGCGCGGCTTCGCTGGCTTGGCCGCTGCGCTCCGGGGGCCGCCTGGAGCAGCTATTTCTCTCGCGGGTCCAGGCCCTGCCGCATGACGCCCGGACGCTGCTGCTGGTCGCGGCGGCGGAGACGTCCGGGGATGCGTCGCTGACCTGGCGGGCAGCCGAACAGCTGGGAATCAACCCGGAGGCCGCAGTCGTTCCCGGCGCCGAACGGCTGCTGGCACTTGCGCCCAGTGTCCAGTTCCGTCACCCCATGATGCGTTCGGCGGCATATCACGCCGCGCCGGCTCCGGAACGCAGGCGCGCGCACCAGGCGCTGGCCGCTGTCATCGACCCTGCCCGCGATCCTGACCGTCGGGCGTGGCATCTCGCGGAAGCCACGACCGGCCTAGACGAGCAGGTCGCGGCCGAGCTCGAACGGTCGGCTGACCGTGCCCGCAGCCGCGGCGGCTGGGCCAGCGACGCCGCGTTCCTGGAGCGGTCGGCGGAGCTCACGCCAGACCGAGGCCGCCGGGCGCGGCGAAGGCTGGAGGCCGCCAGGGCAATGCATCTGGCCGGCGAGCCAGCCGCGGCGCGGGTAATGCTGGAACAGGCGATGCCGGATCTTGCCGACCCGCTGGCCGCCGGGAAGGCCCGGCGGCTCGAGGGCCTGATCGCCGACGCAACGGGAGACCCGCCTAAGACGCCCGCGATCCTGCTCGACGCGGCTGGGATGATCGCACCGCACGACAGGCGCCTGGCCCGGGATACCCTGCTCCAGGCGGTCTGGACCGCGCACCGGGCGGGGCGTTTTGGCGTCGGGATGGCCGAAGCGCTGCGAGCAGCTCACGCCACGCCCAGGCTGGAAGGCTCACCAGCGACGGTAAGTGACCTCCTGCTCGATGGCCTCGCCGCCCTGGCCGGCCACCACGACGAGGCCGGCGTCCGGCTCCTTCGCCAAGGCCTCGGTTCACTGGCCGTTGACCATCCGATCCCGGACGACATCCTGGCGAACTTCATGGTCGTCTGCTTCGTTGCTTTGGCGCTCTACGACGACGTGGCCTGGCACGATCTCAATCGCCGATGGGTGGCGGAGGCACGGGAGCGGGGAGCGGTCACAGCCCTGCTGCTGGCCCTCACGTTCCGCGCGTTCGACGACGTGGCCGAGGGCCGCCTCGAGGACGCTGAGGCCGCCGTGACGGAAGGACGGGCGCTGGGCCTGGCGACTGGTGACCGTGTGCAGCTCAACGCCCTCGACGACGCCGAACTGCAAGTTTTCGCCTGGCGCGGGCGGGAAGCAGCGGCACGCGCGCTCGGCGCTCAGGTCCTGCGCAACTGCGCTGACAAGGGCGACGCGCTCACGATGCGCGTGGCCCACGGGGCGCTGGCTGTGCTGGAACTCAGCCTGGGCAACTACGAGCCAGCGCTACGCCACGGGCTCGGGGCGTTCGAAGACGAGCTGGTAGCGACCAGGGATTCCGAAGTGGACTTGGTCGAGGCGGCGGTCCGCTGCGGAGACCGGCAGGCCGCGGCCGGGGTGCTGCAGGCATTTTCGCCCCGTGCACTGGCCAGCAGGACCGACTACGCCCTCGGTGAGCTGGCCCGGTGCCGCGCCCTGCTCGCCGCGGACGACGGTGCCGAGCCCGAGTACCAGTTGGCCATCGAGCACCTGCAGCGCTGCCGGATCACTCCCCAGCTGGCCCGGACGCAGCTGCTCTACGGCGAGTGGCTGCGCCGCCGGCGGCGCCGCCGTGACGCCCGCGACCAGCTCCGCACGGCCTTCGGCATTTTCGACGCAATGGGCATGGACGCGTTCGCCGACCGGGCCCGGTCCGAGCTGCGCGCCACCGGCGAACGCGTGCCCAAGCGAACCCTGGGCTCCCGCGGCGTGCTCACCGCCCAAGAGGCACAGATCGCGCGACTGGCCAGCGAAGGCGCCTCGAACAAAGAAATAGCCGCCCAGCTGTTCCTCAGCACGCACACGGTCGAGTATCACCTGGTGAAGGTGTTCCGCAAGCTGGACATCACCAACCGCGCACAGCTTGTCCGCGCCCTGCCCGGGCAGGACGGGCCAGATCTTGTCACCTATGCCGTCCCCTCACCCTCGTGAGATTGCCGCTCGCGGGGCGGGTGCCCGGGGAGGGGGAGACGTGCTGATGGCGAAGCGCCCGGGTGGCGCGGGGAGATCCGGACCCGCAACGCGGCGGGCCGGATAGCGAACCGCACCGGCGGGCTGAGGTCCGCCGCCTCCCCATCAACACCGGCGTGCACCGTTGCCGGGACACTCACTTCCAGCCGCAGCGCGGTCCAGGCTCGCCCGGGCGCGTGCGGGCTATCGCCGGGTGCGTCGAGGACGATGATCCCGAGGTGGCCTCCGCTGAGTGTCGGGCGGGTGCCGCGGAACAACGGGCGGTCAACCGCGTAGGGGTTGTTCGACACGAGGACGACGGCGAGATGGCGATGCTCGCGATCCAGGTCGTCGACCAGGCACAGCGCGGGCGCCTCCGCGCTCGGGCCCATCACTTCAGCCGCGGTCTCCAAAAGCGTACGCACCTTGGCATCGCGATAGGACGGGCTGCGGACCGCATCACCGTAGATCCCAAGCGAGACGTTGTTGAGGAACGTCCGGCCATTCACCTCCGCCACGTCGATCCGGCGTTCTACCCCGTCGGTGAACGCGTCCAGAGCGCCGGTCACATCATGCCGGTCCACACCCACGTCCAGCGCGAAGTGGTTACGTGTCCCAGCCGGAACGCACACAAATGGAATGCCGTGCGCGGCCGCCGCTGCGGCCACGACCGCCAGCGACCCATCGCCCCCGGCCATCCCGACCGCGTCCGCGCCGCCCGCGACAGCTTCACGGGCCAGCGCCGCCAGGTCCTGGCCCGGGGTGAGGATGACCACCTCGATCCCGTTCGCCCGCGCCCGCTCGGCAACCCCGCCGCGAGCAGCCTTGCCGCCGCCCGACCGGGGGTTGACGAACAACACCGGCCGGCGCGGCGGCTCAGCGGGCAGCCAGCCATAACGCGACAGCTGCCGCCTGGCCGGTTCCATCACATCAACTACCAGGCGTCAGTGGGGGGGAGCGGTAGGACGGCGAGGCGGGCGGCTTCCAGTGCGGGGACCCCGAGCAGGCGCAGCACGGCCTCGGCAAGCTGGTCCACGGAGGCCTCCTTTTCGACGCGCTCGGGGTGCCGCTGGCGCATCCGCAACAGCCCGAGCAGCCCACCGGCCACGGCGCTGAGCGCGATCTCGGCATCCGGGACAGTGAACCGGCCCGCAGCCTGGCCAGCCTGGATATCACGCAGGGCGCGCGGCGCCAGGCCACCCGGGACATCCAGGGCGTCCAGGCCGGCCCCGGTGAGAAAGCCGGCGATGTCAGGATGGGTCCAGCCGAGCCGCCCGGAGATCCTTATCCCCACGGCGAACAGCTCCGCCGGATCGCTAATGCCGGCGACGGCGCGGTCGATCATCTGCCCCCAGCGTTCCAGCACCTCTTCGGAGGCGGTCTGGAACAACTGCTCCTTGCTGTCGAAGTGGTTATAGAACGACCCGAAGCCGATGTCGGCCGTCTCGGTGATCTCATGGATGCTCGCCCGGTCTCCGCGGCCCTCGGCGATCAGCCGCACCGCAGCGTCAATGAGGGCCTGCCGGGTCCGGGCCTTACGCCGGTCCAGCCGCGTCGCCTTCGGCGTGCTGACTGCCGATACCGTCTCTGCCACCACCGCTCCTCTCACCGTTTCACGTAGCACGCTAGCGGCCAGGTTCCCTGGTGATAGCCCGGCCGATGCTCCCCGGGCGAACCCAGCACGCAGCTCTACTACGCGTCATCATCTCTGATATCTCATATCAAAATTGATTGTACCTGATGGAAATCCCCGAGCATCGGATGGCCAGGCGCCGTGGTTGGCCGCTCTGATACCGCTAGCGCACAGTAGTTCTCCAGCAGGATCCTGCTGGAGAACTACCTGACGTCGAACCTGGCCGGTGGCCAGGCTTGGTTCAGGCCGCGTGCGGCTCGCGCACGGCGCTTTGCAGGGTGTGCTGGGTGTGCCGCAGTTCGATGCCCTGTGTGAGCGCCCAGCCGCCGTAAATCAGGTTGAACAGGCCGAACAGCAGCGCGAGGGTGACCGCGCCGACGCCCGGGCGGGCGAACAGCACGACGCCGAACGCGATGGAGATCAGGCCGCCCAGGATGAAAAGGACCCGCGTCCCGGCCGGCTCGCTGCGGCCGAAAGCGGCTGCGATCTCGAACCCACCGGCGATGACCGCCCAGCTGGCGACGATCAGCACCAAGACGAGCGCGGTGGGCCCCGGCCAGACCAGCGCGATCACGCCGGCCGCCAGGTCGGCCAGCCCGAGCAGCAGATGCCCGAACACCGGCCCGGCGGTGCGGCTGCTGAACGCCCGCATGGCCTCCAGGCCGGCCGCGATGAACGCGTACACGGCGAACAGGATGACCAGCGCCAGGACCGTGACCTGAGGCCAGGCCAGCGCGATGATCCCGACGGCGACGGCGAGGACGCCACGCACGATCAGGGACGTACTGAGTGACTTGAACATGACAGCGTTCCTTTCCCTAGCTCCGCTGCTCAGGGCACCCGCGGTCCTTACCGCGCCGGCTTGGCAGCTCTTACTTTTGATCGAGTATCACAAAACTGATGATTTGTGTCAACAGTGATGATGAAAATTCTAATGACCTGGTGAGGAAGCGAGCCGGGATGCGGCAGCCTGCCTCGCTGCCCGCCTTCAGTACGCCACTAGGATCTGGTCATCGACCTCAGTGACCCCCGGGGCGGACCAGGCGGCGGCCACCGCCTCGTCGTGCTCGGCCCACGAGCTCACCGTGCCCACGAGGGCCACCCGCCCGTAGCACGTGGTATCGACGGAAAGCCGGTCCGCGTCCAGGCTGGCGTTGCGCCGGAACGCTTCGCTTATGTCCTTTTTGACCTCTACTGCGTCCGGCGCGGGCGTCAGCCTGATGTGGTTCCGGAGTGCGTACACGCCCGGGACGCTGGCAGCAAGAATCTCGGCTTCGTCGCGCTGATACTGCCAGTCGACCGTTCCGCTCAGGGTGACGAAGCCGTTCCGCGCCCTGGCGTCGACGGTCGTCGGGATCAGGCTGTCCAGCATCAGTGCCTGCAGGACGTCGCCACGCAGCTCAGCGTCGTCGCGCTTACTGTCGTCCAGCAGCCGTACGTCCAGCTCGTTGCGGACCCGGGCGACCCCATACACCCGGCAGGCGGCCTTTCCCGCCTCGCGCTTCGCGCGGAGACTGTCCACGGCGCCGCGCAGCGTGACGGTACCAGCGTCCGCAGATACGGCAATCGCCTCGCTGCCGACCCTTGGGTCCCAGAAGAGTTCGGCGCTGACGTCCGCCTGCAGCTGCTCATCGGTCATCGGTACCTCCTGCGGCCTATCGCCTCAGCCCGGCTTGAGGACGGGCCATGCCACCACGAGACGCTATGGATGGGCCGGTCCACGTCGCATCCATGAATCACCTGGTCCCTCCCCGGCGCGTACGCCTGGGCGGTGACAGCGGCCGTCTTGCTCAGCTATGCGCGGGCCGAGAGCCCCGCGCTAATCCCGCGGTCAAGAGCCCCATCGGGGTGCCCCGGTAAGGCTAGGAAATCCATGGATTCGATCGGGCCGGCTGCCTGGGCAGGATGCCCAGGGAAGAGCCGACCAGGGAAAGGATCAGGCAGTGAGCAAGACTAAGGACGTCCGCACGGCGGTCGAAAAGGAACTGGGCTTCGACCCGCGAGTCGACTCCTCGGATATCAAAGTCGTGAACGTGGGCGGAAACGTAAACCTCACCGGCACGGTGCCGAGCTTCCCGCAATACCTGCAAGCGCCGGCCGCCGCGCGGCGGGTCGCCGGGGTGACCACCGTGGACAACAACCTGGAGGTGGCGCTGCCGGAAAGCAACTACCGCGACGACGTGAAGCTGACCACCGCGGCGAACAACGCGCTCACCGCGAACATCACCGTGCCGGACAGCGTGGAGGCGATCGCAGAAGACGGCAACGTCACCCTGACCGGCATCGTGTCCTACGCCACGGAGCGCGCCGCCGCCGCGGAGGCGGTGGCCGGACTAACCGGCGTCCGCAACGTCCGGAACGAGATCGTAATCAGCTACGACCTCGATCCGGTGGACGTCGACTTGCACGTCCAGGAGGCGCTGGACCGCTCAGCGCTGGTCCCGGACGACAGCGACGTGAAGTCTGACACCAAAGACAACGTCATCACGCTGACCGGCCATGTCCGCACCTGGGCCGAGCATGACGCAGTGCTCGGCGCCGCGTGGATGGCCTATGGGGTCATCGACGTCCGCGACGAGCTCCAGGTCACCGGCTGACCGCAGGAGCACCCTCCTATCTAGCTGGCACCCTCGAGCGAACACCATCACCGCGCCCGGACCGGTGGCCACCAGGACCAGGCGGCCACCGGCCCGGGCGGCTGAGTGCGAGTGGCCACCTCAACTAACAGCTGCTCAGCGCGTATCCAACTTCGCCATCAGTTCTTGACAGGTGGAATCATAACTGATTAACTATTTCATAACTGATAGACCTTGACAGAATCCGGAGAGGCGAAGGAGTCAGTAGTGATGGCACAGGACAGCCGGACGGAGGCCTCCGGCCGCGCGGGCCAGGTCGGGGATCCGCATCGTTCCCTGCATAGCGAGGCTGGGGCGCTGCCGGGGGAGCACCCGGGGCGGTCACGCAATCCGCTGATCAAGGTGGCGGCGCTGGCGTGGCTGGAGTTCGAGAAGCCGGACCTGGAGGCGGCCGAGCGGTTCCTGGCCGACTTCGGCTTCACCGTGGCCGACCGGCTGCCGGACCTGCTGGTGCTGCGTGGCCGGCGTGCCGGGGCACCGTGCCTTGCTGTGCGCCGCGGCCCACGGCCCCGGTTCACCGGAGCCGCCTTCCAGGCCGCTGCCCGGGACGACCTGGACCGGCTGGCCCGCGGCGCCGGCGGAGCAGTCTCGGCGCATTTTGGCGGTCATGCCGTAGCGCTGCGCGACCCCAGCGGGATCCCGGTACGGGTCGTGCACGGCGTCCCGGACCTGCTCGCGCTGCCCGGGCGGGCCCCGCTCCCGCTGAACTTCGGCCCGGCGCCGGTGCGGGTCAACGCCCCGCAGCGGCCGGTGCGGCGGGCCGCGGAGATCGAGCGGCTGGGGCACGTGGTGCTCGGCACCACCCGGTTCGGTGCCGCGCTGGACTGGTACCTGGACACGCTCGGGCTGATCGTCAGCGACTTCCTCTACCTGGACGGGCAGCGCGAGCGCGGCCCGGTGATGGCCTTCATCCGCTGCGACCAGGGCGCCGCTCCCACCGACCATCACACCCTGGCCATGCTGCTGGCGCCGCACACCGGCTACGTGCACTCGGCCTACCAGCTCACCGACCTGGACGAGGTCGCGGCGAGCGGAGAGTACCTGCGGGAGCGGGGCTACCGGCACGCCTGGGGCATCGGCCGGCACATCCAGGGCAGCCAGATCTTCGACTACTGGCGCGACACCGACCGGCTCATGTTCGAGCACTACGCCGACGGTGACGTGTTCGACTCCTCCGTGCCGCCCGGCTGGGCCCCGCTGTCGGCCAGCGGCCTGGCCCAGTGGGGACCGAAGGCGACCGCCGAGTTCACCGGTGCCCGCGACCCCGCCACCGTGCTGGCCGCGATCAGGGCGCTGCGCGAGAAAGGCAACGAGATCGACCTCGCCGCGCTGCGCGGGCTGGTCAAGGCGATGAGCTCATGAACGCCCGCCTGGCGCGCACCGCGGACGGCTGGTGGCTGGTCACCCCGGCCGGCCTGATCCCGCTCGGCCTCACCGCGCCCACCGCAGCCCGGCTGCTGGCCGACCGGCCCGCCCTGGACGCCGCGGTCGAAACGGCGCGGCTGGCGGTGGCCGCCGACCCCCAGGAGGCGGTCCCGGCCGGGTCCCTGAACCTGCTCAGCCCGGTGACCGCGCCCGCCCGGATCGTGGCGCAGGCGGTGAACTACCGTTCCCACGCGATCGACTCCGGCATGAACCCGGACGCGGTCCCGCCGGTGTTCTTCCGCAAGGCCTCGCACTCCCTGACCGGCCCGACCGGGGACATCATCCGCCCGGACGGCGTCTCGTTCCTCGACTACGAGGTCGAGCTGGGCCTGGTCATTGGTGCTGGCCTGCCGGTCGGTACCACGGTGACCGATGCCACCCTGGACCGCTACGTGGCCGCGCTGGTGGTCGCCAACGACGTCAGCGCCCGGCAGATCCAGCTCACCAAGACCCAGTTCTATGAGGCCAAGTCCTACCCGACGTTCACCCCGGCCGGCCCGTGGCTGACCCTGGTGGACGCGGCCGGCCTGGACCGGCTGAGCTCGCTGCGGCTGACCCTGTCGGTCAACGGCGAGGTGCGGCAAGACGGCTTCGCGGCGGACATGATCGTCCGGCCCGCCCAGGCGCTGACCCTGCTGTCCCGCTTCCAGCCGCTTGCCCCCGGGGACCTGCTGCTGACCGGCACGCCTGGCGGCACCGCGCTGAAAGCGCCCGCCAAGGCGATAGAGAAGCTGGCCGGGCTGCTGCCGCCCGCCGCCAAGTGGAGGCTGTTCTTCCGCCGGCAGGCGGCCAACCCCCGCTACCTGCACGACGGCGACGTCATCACCGCCACCATCGCCACCCCGGACGGGCAGCTGGACCTCGGTACCCAATGCACCACCGTGATCGGGAAGTCACCATGACCGCGTCCCAGGTCTTGCCGCCGCCAGAGTCCACCTACCAGCTGCTGCTGGATGCCGCCCAAGCCTGGCCGGACGGCATCGCCACCCAATGGATCCCGGACCCGGGTGCCTACACCGATTGTGTCACCTGGACCTATACCGATCTGGCGGGCACAGTGACCCGGATCGCCAACGGCCTGGCCAGCCTCGGGGTGCGGCGGCCCGACGCGGTCACCCTCTGCGGCCCCAACACCTCCCAGCTCTTCGCTGCGACCCTGGCCGCGCAGGCGGCCGGGATCGCCGCCCCGGTCAACTCGGCCCTCAGCGGCGAGCGGATCGCCGAGCTCATCCGCCGCACCGGATCACGGATCCTCATCGCGGCCGGCCCAGAACTGGACCCGCAGCTCTGGCAGCGTCTGCTGGCCGTGGCCCACCAGGCCCGGATGAACGCCATCCTCGCGGTGCGGCCCGACGGCGCCTCCGGCCGCCCGCCCGCCCTGGCTACCGAGGGCGGTATGCCTGCTGCCTACCTGGATGACCTGATCGCTGGGCAGCCCTCCGGCCACCTCGCCGGGATCAGCCCTCCGACGGCGGCCGATCTGGCCGCGTTCGTGCCCACCGGCGGCACCACCGGAGCCCCGAAGATCGCCGCGCATACCCATGCCAACCAGCTGGCCTGCGGCCGTGGGATCGCCGAATCCACTGGACTGATCCCGGGCGAAGCCATGCTGGGCGGGCTGCCGCTGTTCCACGTCAACGCCCTGATCGTCACCGGCATCGCGCCCATGTTCGCCGGGGCCCGCGTGGTGTGGCCCGGCCCGGGCGGCTACCGCGACCCGGCCCTGTACGAGCACCTCTGGAAGATCGTCGAGCACTACCGGATCGCCGCGATGTCAGCCGTCCCCACCGTCTACGCCACTCTGGCCCGGCTCCCGGTCGACGCCGACGTCAGCTCGCTACGGCTGCCCATCGCGGGTGCGTCACCGCTGCCCGCAGCGGTCCGCGAGGCCTTCGCCCAGCGGACCGGGGTAGGCCTCCTGGAGGGTTACGGGCTCACCGAGGCGACCTGCGCCAGTACCTGGACCCGGCCCGGGGAGGAGCGGGCCGGATCCGTGGGCCGGGCCCTGCCCGGCCAGCAGGTGAAGGCCGTCCGGATCAGTTCCGACGGGTCATGGGCGGACTGCGCCCCGGGCGAGACCGGCGTGCTGGCCATCGGCGGGCCGGCCGTTTTCGCCGGATACCTCACCGATCGGGAGCTCGGCGGCCTGCGGGTCACCCGCGGCGGCGCCGTCCGGGACGGCTGGCTGGACACCGGGGATCTCGGTTACGTCGACGCCGATGGTTTCGTCTACCTCACCGGCCGGGCCAAGGACCTCATCATCCGGGGCGGCCACAACATCGACCCCCGCGTGATCGAGGAAGCCCTGCTGCGTCATCGCGCCGTCGCCGCGGCCGCGGCGGTCGGCTCCCCAGACCCGCACTCGGGTGAAGTGCCGGTCGCCTACGTCGTCCCCGCCGACCCCGGCCAGTTCGACGAGGCGGAACTGCTGGCCTGGGCCGGCACCGCCATCGGTGAGCGCGCCGCCCGGCCGAAACGGATCTACCCCATCCCGGCTATCCCCCTCACCCAGGTCGGCAAGCACTACAAGCCCGCACTAGCCGCCGACGCGGCCGCACGCGCCGTCGCCGAGGCGCTGGCCAGCGCCGGCCTGCAGGCGGGCGACGTCCAGGTGACGGCCGATCACGAGAACGGCCAGCTAGTCGTCACCGTGACCGGCGCCGATCCCGGCCGAGTCCGCGACGCCGTCGCCGGGTTCAGCCTCACCGTCCGCACCCGGCCACAGCGGAGTGAGCGGCCGGCCAAGGGAGCTCGGCCGTGAACGGCCTGTACTCCGGGCCCCCGGAGCCTGTCATCGTGGTCGGCGCCGGCCCGGTCGGCTGCGCCGCCGCCCTCTTGCTGGCCGACGCGGGGATCAAGGTCACCCTGCTGGAACGCCACGCCCAGCCGCATCCGCTGCCGCGCGCGGTGCATCTCGACGACGAGGTCGCCCGGACCCTGCACCGCCTCGGCGTCAGCGACGCGTTCCTGGCCCGGTCCCGACCGTGCCGCGGGCTGCGCCTGCTCGACGCCCGGCACCAGGTGATGGCCGAATTCCGCCGGGAGCAGGCAGGCGTGCACGGCTTTCCCCAGGCCAACATGTTCCACCAGCCCGACCTGGAAGAGCTGCTGCTGGCCCGGGTCGGGCAGCACCCGCTGATCACCTTCCACCGCGGCGCGGAGGTGTCCGGGCTGGACGGCGCGACGGGACCGCTTGCCGCCGACCCGGTCCGGGTGCACGCCCGCGTGGCCGCTGACATGCGCACGTTCACCGGCTGCCTGGTGCTGGGCTGCGACGGCGCCGGCAGCACGATCCGGGACCTGGCCGGGATCACCATGCAAGACCTCGGCTTCACCGAGCGCTGGCTGGTCATCGACATCCGGGTCCCCGCCGGCCTGGACACCTGGGACGGCGTAGAGCAGGTCTGCGACCCCGCCCGGGCCGCCACCTTCATGCAGGTCACCGGCGACCGCTACCGCTGGGAATTCCAGCTGCGCGACGGCGAGGACGAGACCGCCCTGATCACCCCCCAGGCCCTCGGCCGGCTGCTGCGGCCATGGACCGGGCGCAGCGACCTCGCGGGCCTGGAGGTCATCCGCAGCACCAGCTACACCTTCCGCGCCCGGCTGGCCACCCGCTTTCAGGCCGGGCGGGTCTTCCTGCTCGGCGACGCCGCCCACCTCACCCCTCCGTTCATCGGCCAGGGCCTGGCAGCTGGGCTGCGCGACGCCGACAACCTCGCCTGGAAGATCGCCCACGTGCTCACCGGCCAGGCCGGCGAGGACCTGCTCGCCAGCTACGACCCCGAGCGCCGCCCGCACGCCCGCGCCATGATCAAGAAGGCCGTCCGGGTCGGGTGGGCGATGACCGGCGGCCAGGACCGCGCGGCCGCCGTCCGCCGGGTCGCCCTGGCCGCCGCCGTGCGCAGCGCCCGCCTCCGCGACGCCATGGCCTCCACCGCGACGCCACGGCTGAAGAACGGCGCCCTGCGGCACACCTCGCGGCACTCGCTCCTGGCCGGCGTGCCCGCCGCGCTGCGGCCCGGCGGGCTGATCCCCAACCCGCTCGTCACCACCGGTGACGGCGCTCCGGTCCGGCTGGACGCCATCCTGGCCGGCCGGGCTGCCGTGCTGACCGGGCGGCGGCCCGACGCCGAACTGGCCGGCTTCTGTCATCGGCACGGCCTTGTCCTCGTGCAGATCAGCAACACAGCACCCAACGCCAGAAACCCTCGGCAACCCGGTGCCGGCCCACATACCGACCGCATCGGCATCCGCCTCGTAGCCGACCGGCGGGCTGCTGGTCTGCAGGTCTTGGCGGCCGACCCGGCGCTGACGGTCATCGTGCGCCCGGACCGCGTGATCGCGGCGGTGGAAGGCCGGCACCGGCTGCCCCGTCTGCCCTGGCTCATCCCGGACCCGGCCCTACGCACGCGCCCGGCACGGGCTCACCCACCAGCTCAGACCGATCCCGCCGGTCCGTTCCCGGCCGCCCCCTAGGAGGTTCTCGTGTTCGTCACTGTCTCGCTGCTGCTGGCCGCGGTCTGCCTCCTCCCGGCGGCCAGCAAGATACTGGGCCACCCGAAGATGCGGCAATCCGCCGCGCACTTCGGGATCTCATGGCCCAGATACCAGCTCATCGGGGTAGCCGAGCTCGCCACCACCGCGGGCGTCTTGATCGGCCTCTGGTGGCATCCCCTCGGCCTGGCCGCGGCGGCCGGGATGGCCCTGCTGCTCCTCGGCGCGGTGATCACCCACCGGCGGGCAGCGGACAGCGGGAAGGAGATGGCACCAGCCCTGCTCGCCCTCGCCATCACACTCGCCTACCTGGCCATCGCCCTCGCCAGCTGAGAGTCACCCGCCCTCAGGGCAGCGTCCCGTGGGATCTGGCCGAGTTAACGGAACAGCCCCGAGATGAGGTTGACCGAACCTGCGACGATAACCACGCCGAACACATAGGACAGGACGGCGTGGGCAAGTACCGTGCGCCGGATCAGGGGGTCGCGCAGCGCAGTGTCGGACACCTGGTAAGTCATGCCGATAGTGAAGGCGACATAAGCGAAGTCGCGGTAGGCGGGATGCTGCTGGCCGTCTTCGGTGCCGAACGCGATGCCGCCCGGCTTCGACCGGAAGTGCTGGTCGGCGTAGCGCAGCGTGAACACAGTGTTGATCACGGCCCACGACAGGACGACGGTCAGCACAGCGGCGCCGATCAGGAGCACCCGCGACGGGCCACTCTCCTGCCCCGCAAGGTGAAGTGCGTAACCCGCCCCCAGCAGGCTGGCCACGCTGGCCCCGACCAGCAGCACCCTGGCGGATCCTTCGGTCTGGTCTTCCCGGGTAGCGAACTGCGGCGCGCGTGAGCTGTCGGCTCGGGCAATGATCGGCCAGGTGCTCAGGAGGAAAGCGAGCGCGGCAGCGTTCCAGCCCCCGGTCACAGCCAGCCCCCACGTCGTAAACGGCAGGAGGACAACAGCGACGATCAGCCCAGCGATGAGTACCGTGATTGCCCGCCGCATGGCGGGGGCATGCCAGCCCAGCCACCGGTGGTACAGGGTGGGTGCCGGGACGCCAGTCATCGTCTGAGTCTCGCCTGTTGCTCCCCGGCGTGTCATTAGCGAGCAGGAGAAGCCTGGCGGTAGGCCGACAGAATCCCGCCCGAACACGCTGCTATGGTCACCTCAGCTTCACGGGGGCTGGCCTGCGCGGCGGCGGCGCCGGCATGCGAGGCAGCGGCGCGGGCGGCGTGGATCGCGTCCCTACCCGCTCGCCGCGGACCTCCCCAGCGGGGCGATGAGCCAGCGGCCAAGCTTCTCCTCCCCCAGCGCGGTGAAGCACGATGCGGAATCGAAGCGGGGCAGGCACAACCAGTCCACCGAGCCATTCCGGCCGACCAAGGCGGACGTCTCCAGGTCACCGATCAGCGCGTAATCCTCGATCCTCACGGGAAATCCCCTCCTGGTATGCCGCCGACTCCACCCGGCGGCGTACAGCGGGACGGCAGCGCCGCGATAGCTAAATGCGTCCCGTGTGGGAGCCTGCTAAGGACCTTGCGCGGATGCGGGCCGGGTCACGCCGGTCGCCTCATACGGCAGGCAACCCGGCACCAGGTCACTGATGTCGACGCTAATCGCGCCCTTGAACGGCCCGCTCGCCGCGCACATCTCTCACTCGACCCCATCAAGCCCGCGGTACCGGAACTATCAGTGTTACGCGTTTTCGGATAAGCGGCGTGAAGGGCATGAACGATGCTGATCGCTGCCGCGGCGACGCGGACGATCATCATCGGGCGGCTGGGACGGCTGTGCAGGAGCGGGATCCGCCGGGTCCGGATCACGTAGATGATCAGTCTCTGCGTCCCTATCGACCGGCCGGGCCTGGACGAAACGAGGTGATAACCGGCATCGGCCCGGCGGCGAGCCGACGGCACTTCGCCGGCGGGCACGCCCTGCCCGCCTGGCTCTTGGTGAACATGTGCTGGCCGTGCCCGCCGTCTCCGCGCTGACCAGACCCGCAGGGCGCCCAGCGGCCCGCTCGTCCTTGCTGGCCGCCAGCACCGTGGGCGATGCCAGCATTCGCACTCGCGCCCTCCAGGCTCGGCACAGAGGCGCTTACAGGCCTATGGACTTCAGTCCCTACTAGGCCCGGCCAGCGGTGGTTACGCTCCAATCGTGGCGACAGCCTGGCCCGGGCCGTGAGCGCCAGGCTCAGGCAGCGGAATTCAACCAGGGGGAAACAATGAGCGTAGGTGAGTCTGACCCGCTGCGGGAGCACCTTGACGCCCTGCAGCAGCAGGTCACGCATCTGAAGGATGCCGCGGAGCAGGCCCGCGAGGAAAACAGCGAGCAGGTCAAGGCGCGCATCCAGCAGGTCAAGGCAGATATCGCTGCCCATCGGGAGTCGGCCGGCGAAAAGGCCGGGCAGTCGGCGGAACGCAGGCAAAACCAGTGGCAGTCGATGAAGGCCGATGCCCAGGCGAAAATGCGGGATCTGCAGGACCGCATGGACCGCAAAGGCGACGAGCTTGATGTTAAGGCCGCGGAACATGACGCCGAGGACGCCGAGGGAAGCGCCGTCGATGCGCTGGACTTCGCCGAGTGGGCGGCCGAGCAGGCTGAGGTGGCTGTCCTTGATGCGATAGACGCCCGCGCCTGGGCTGACGAACGGGCGGCAGCCTCCCGGACGAGCTGATCTGGGCCACCACCAGCTGCCCGCTCAGGAGGGGTTAGGCACGGAGCGGGATGCGCATCAATAAGCAGACGCGGCAGGACCGCAGGAGAGCAGGCCCTGAGCCCCGGCCTGCCTGGGCCGGCTGGGGAGTTCGTGATGGGTGTTCCTGCTGACCGGTATCGCGTGGCAGATCATCTCGAATTCCTGATCGTTTCCATCCGGCGGCACTGGCAGTGGGCGCAGGTCCTGCTGGGCATCGTCTTTTCTCGCCGGAGTGATCTGGGCATTCGTGCATACGTTCGGCAGTCGAGGGTCATCGACGGTGTCTGGTGGCTCGGCATGGTCGCGGGCATCCTGGTGATCTTCGTCGGCTTCTGGGCTTCCCAGCAGGCGCTCCCTGCCCGTGCTGCGCTGCTGATCAGCTGGGTTGGGTTGCTGGCACTGTTCCGCGGCATCGCCGAGATCGTGCTCGCGTTCGAGCTCAGGAGCGCGCAGCACGCTGACGCGTGCTGGACGCCGTGGTGGGGCACTGCGGTTCGCCATCCGGCCGGCCACGCTGCGCGTCCGGATCTCCGCCCGTCACCCAAGCACCGCACGATCAGCGTGGTGTTACCGGAAGGACACTGGACATGGGTAACCCAAAGGCCATCCACGAGGCGGTCAAGGCGGAACTCCGCGTCAGCCCGCTCGTGGACGACACCGGCATCACCGTCAGGAACATGGGCGGCGACGTGACGCTCACGGGCGTGGTGACTAG
>DASXIN010000006.1:0-5352 GCA_036497945.1 Streptosporangiaceae bacterium
GAGGGCCGCTGGCTCGACCCGCAGGCGCTGATGCTGCGCGAATCGCTGCAGCGCTGGGTGGGCGCTGCGGTCACCGGCCAGGTCACGCTGCGGCTGCGCCGCGGCGAGGACTACTCGATCCTGGACACCACCGGCCCCGCGTTCAGCTACCACCCGGACAAGCTGTCCATGGAGCGCACCGAGGATTCCGCGTTCGGCCCGCTGGACCGGATCGGCCAGCTCACCATGCGCAACCTGGACATCGCCGACTCGCGGGCCAAGCTCGAGCAGTACGCCGGCCTGGGCATGGTTGGCAGCGCGCACGCCCAGCTGATCGGGGCGGTCCCGCAGACCGGGCTGGTCGGCGAGATGCCGCGCGGCGGCGCCGAGGCGATCGCCTCCCGCGGCGAGGTGGCCCAGGAGGACGAGTTCCTGGACCGCGCCGCGATGGAGTCCGGCACCGACTGACGTCCTTGACCGCGGCGGCGTCGGCCCGGTAGAGCTCAGATCATGGCGCGCAGAAGCACGTGTGGGACACCCCGGGCGAGCAGACCCTGCGCACCGTCATCGACCGGCACCGCCGCTACCTGTCCAGGATCGCTTGGCTAGGGGTACCGGGCGTCGACGACGGTGCTGACCCGTCCGGTCTCGATCTCGTACACGTGACCGGACACGCTCACCTTCGGTGACAGCCACGGTGAACTGAGCAGCCGCTCGACGTCGGCCTTGACCGTGACGTGCGGGTTGGTCACCGCGGCGGCTTCCAGGGCCGCGTCGGCCACGCCGGTCGCCGCGGCGGCCTGCTGCCGGAAGCCGGGGTCGGCCAGGAAGCTGGTGCCGCACTGGGTGTGCTGGATGACCGCGACTTCGAACAGCCGGTCATCCTCGAGCTGCCCGGCGAACAGCTGCTCGGCCAGGAAGGCCAGGTAGGCGATGTCCGCGATGACAGCCTCGGTGACCCGTCCCCCCGCGTTGCGGATGACTACCGCGTCACCGAGCTGGAGCCCGAGGACGATCGCCGGGTCGACCCGGTGGTCCAGGCAGCTGACGACGAGCAGTTGTGTCGTCGGCGGGGCGAGTTCGACTGGCATGTAGCTAGCGGCGAACTTCTCGTTGCGTTCGAGCAGCGGGGTCATCCTGGTCATGGCGGTTCCGTTCCCTCGTCACTTAGTGGACACTGTCCACCATAACAGTGCTAGTGGACGCTGTCCACTTTGTTAGTCTGTCGTGGTGACGTCCAGCCCATCAGCAGCGGAGAAAATCCAGCCGGCGCGGCCGCGCCGTCCGCGCGGCGCCGTCCGCGACGGCCTGGTCGCGGCCGGGCTCGAGCTGGCCCGGACCGGTGGCCCGGACGCCGTGGTGCTCCGCGAAGCGACCCGGATGGTCGGCGTGGTGCCCAACGCCGCCTACCGGCACTTCGCCGACCGCGACGAGCTGCTGGCCGCGGTGTGCACGGCGGCCATGAACGAGCTGGCCAACCGGATGGCCGCCGGCGTCGCCCAGGTGCGCGGGAAGTACGGCGATGCCGCCGCCGCCCGCCGGCGGCTCGGCGCGATCGGTACCGCGTACCTGGAATTCGCCCGCCAGGAACCGGGCTGGTTCGCCACCGCGTTCGCCCTGCCGCAGCGGCATGACTACGACGCCCCGGCCGCCGGCGGGTCCGGGCCGGACCGCACGCCGCTGGGTCAGCTCCGCACCGCGCTGGACGAGCTCGTCGACGCCGACGTGCTAGCCCGGCCGCGCCGCGACGGCATCGAGTACCCGATCTGGTCCACGGTGCACGGGCTGGCGGTGCTGTCCACGCAGGGGCCGCTGCGCGAGGTTCCCGAGGCCAGCCGACGGCGCATCGAGCAGCTCACGTCGTCCTTCATCACCAGCGCCCTGGCCTAAACCAGCTCCCGTTCAGCCGTCCGAGCCGCGCGGGATGCCGAGCGTGGCCAGCAGGTCTTCGTGGAACTGGATCCACAGCATGTGGCAGGAGTCCCGGTCGTGCCCGTCCACCCAGCCACTCTGCCCGGCCTCCGCTCGGGCCAGCGCGGCCGAGTACCGGTCGGCGTAGCCGTCGAAGCGGGCCAGGCACCCGGCGAGCTGGTCGCACAGCTCGCGGAACGCGGTGCCCACCGAGGCCAGCGTCTGCAGCACGCGCTCGTCCCAGCGCCAGTCGGTGTGGTCGTTGAACGCCATCGGGTCGGCCGGTGTCGGCCGGATCTGCCAGTTGGTGCAGGCGGTGCCGAGCCGCTGGTTGAGCGGCCGGAACGCGGCGTGCGCGGTGCTGACCGTGTCGCGGGCCCCGGCCCGGTCGAGCTCGGCGGCCAGCCGCCGCTCGTCCTCCAGCTTGCCCGCCTCGCTGATGGACCATCCCGACAAGTCGGCGAACTTCAGCCGGCCAACCCAGCCCCGGGCCTCGAAGTCCAGCAGCGATTCCTCGGCCGCATGGACGTCGAGGCGGTATCGGTTAGCCAGCCGGGGGGTGGTCGGGAAGCCCAGCACCCGGACGCCATGCAGGGCCAGGTCGTCCGGCGCCGACAGGTAGGTCACGTCACGAGCTCTCTGGGTGCCCGGTCCGGCCGGTGATCCGGCCGAATCGCTGCTGGGCTGCCTGCGGTGAGCCCAGCCCCAGCGCACGGGAGATCTGCGCCCAGGACAGCCCGTGCGCCCGCGCGGTGAACAGCAGCGCCGCCTCGGCCTGCTCCACCTCGGCCCGGGCCGCGGGCAGCAGGGTGAGCGCGGCCAACAGGTCCTCCGCGCCACAGCCGCCGGGCTGGCCGCGCCACAGCGCGAACTGGATCAGATCGGCCGCAGCCGGCGGCTGCCGTCTGGCCAGCCACGGCATCCGGGGCAGCGCGGCAGCCCCTGCGCCCAGCAACCGCTGCCGGGCGTCAGTCTCCCGAGCCGCCTGCTCCTGGTCCGCGTCCCGATCCCCCATACTCGAACCGTAAGTCTTCAACGCCGTGTTGCCAACAGAATGTTGAAGAACCAAGATCAACCGATTAGCGGTGTACATCCATGCCCCCATGGGGGCATGGATGTACACCGTTAAGCACTGGCCGCGGTCATGCCCGGCCCGGGCAGGACGTCGATCGTGTCCGCGTGCATCGGCGCGCCGCAGTGCGTGCAGCGCAACTCGGCTGTGGTGATCTCGCCGCAGGTGTGGTGCCGGTACAGCACCGGGGGGCCGTCCGGGCCAGCCAGCCAGCGGTCACCGAACCCGACCATCACCATCAGCAGGTCGCACAGGTCGGTGCCCTTACTCGTGAGCACGTACTCATAGCGGGGCGGCCGGGCGCTGTACTCGCGGCGCTCCAGCACGCCGCAGTCGACCAGCCACTTCAGCCGCTCGGTCAGCACCTTGCGGGAGATCCCCAGGTCGGCCTGGATCTGGTCGAACCGGCGGATGCCCACCATCACGTCCCGCAGGATCAGCGGCGACCACGGCTCGCCGATCAGATCGAGGGTGCGGGCGATCGAGCAAGTCATGTCGCCGAACTGGGTGCGCTGCATGGAACCAGTCTACCGCAAAGGGTTCCCTTAAGGAACCTACTCGTGCTAGCGTCCAGATCGTTCTCTTAGGGAACCTACATGGGGAGGCAGCCATCAACACCGCACCCACCGACCACGTTGGCCTGCGGCAGGGCGACCCGGCCCTGCTGGACACCGAACTGGCGCAGCGCCTGCTGGCCGCGCCCATCCCGGCCCGGGTGGCGTTCGTCGCGCTCGACGGCACGCCGCGGGTGGTGCCGACCTGGTTCCACTGGACCGGCCAGGAGATCGTGATGCCCACCTACATAGCGGGCCCGCAGATCGGCATCCGGCACCCCGCGGCCCGGCTGGCCGCGCTGCGCGCCCGGCCCGACGTCGCCGTGACCATCGACACCGACACGTTCCCGCCGCAGTCGCTGAGCCTGCGCGGCCGGGTGGAGATCACCGAGGTGGACGGGCTGGCGCCGGAGTACGCCGCGGCCGCCCGGCGCTACCTAGGCGAGGAGGCCGCGATGGGCATGCTGGCCAGCCTGGACCAGCCGGGCACCGCGCAGGCCCGGATCGTGCTGCGACCCACCTGGGTCGGGCTGCTCGACTTCGACACCCGGCTGCCCAGCGTGCAGGGTGGTGTGCAATGAGCGCCGTGTTCACCGCGCTGGCCACCTCGGTCGACGGCTACATCACCGGACCGGACCCGTCCCCCGACCAGCCGCTGGGCCGCGGCGGCAACGTCCTGTTCGACTGGTATGGCGACGGCGACACGGCTAGCCGTGAGTTCCCCAGCTTCCGGTTGTCCACCGCGAGCGCGGACGTGTTCGACCACGCCGCCGCGCGCGTCGGGGCCGTGATCGCCGGCCGTACCACCTACGATCACTCCGGCGGCTGGGGCGGCGGTGGACCGCACCCCACGGCGGCCCTGGTCGTGCTCTCGCACCGGCCCGCCCCGGCTGGCGCCGGGCGCCAGACGTTCGTGGCCACCGGCATCGCCGACGGCATCGCGGCGGCACGCGACATGGCCGGCGACCGGGACGTCGCGTTGATGGGCTCCGGCATGATCCGCGCCGCGCTGGACGCCGGCCTCCTGGACGAGGTGATCATCCACCAGGTTCCGGTGCTGCTCGGCGCGGGGACTTCGCTGTTCCAGCCCAGGGCCACGCCAGTCGGACTGCGGCTGCGCTCAGTAGTGCCCACGCCTGGCGTGACCCATCTGCATTACGACATCGAGCACGGCAAATAGGGCATCACACCCAAAAACAATTACGAAATAAACGTTCAACCTGGAGATGCGGCTGACCGGTCAGAGGGCACTCTGGCTGGGTGACGATCTCGGACCCGTCTCGCGAGCCGATGCTGGACCGGGCCATGCCCGCCGATGCCGTGCCCGGCTCCACCATCCCGGAGGACACCGAGGCCGAGATCCAGCTCCGCGACGGCGCCTGGGTCTGGGCCAAGGTGATCGGCCAGCGCAAGGACCGAAACGGCCGCTGGTGCGTAGGCCTGCGCTGGTACGCCTCGCCATCGGTCGGCGGCCGCGAAGGCTGGTACCGGCTGGACAGCCGCTACATCCGCCGCCAGAAGGGTCAATTATTGCGTCAGATCCAGTCATTCCTGGCCGCCCGGGCTACGTGGGTCATCATGCGTCCGGGCCGCATGGCTCGCCGGTCATGCAGCCCGGGTGCTGGACGGCAGCCATCTGGTCAGGCTCCTGGCGCGGTCAGCTGCCGGTGCCCGGTGCGGGCCCGGTCGAGGGTCACGGCCAGGGCGGCGGCGAAGATCGCGGCCCCGACGCGATGAGCGTGATCTGCCAGCCGGGCATGCCCCCGGCGACGATGGTGTGCACCCTGGGCGGCTGCACCGGGCCAGCCGGCCCGCCCTGCGGCGGAACGGGGTAGG
>DASXIN010000007.1:0-2551 GCA_036497945.1 Streptosporangiaceae bacterium
GTTCTCGGGCGACGTCGGCCGGGGTTTGGTCGAAGCGCTTCCGCAGATCCTTCCGCTGTCCGCAGCCGCCGACGACCCCCTGCACGACGTCATCGCCCTGCTGTCCCGTGAGCTCGCCGCCCCCGCTCCCGGCCAGCAGACAGTGCTCGACCGGCTCCTGGACGTCCTTGTGGTGCTCGCCATGCGCGCGTGTTTCCAGCGGAGCGCCACGGCGCCTCTCTGGTATCGGGCGTCGACCGACCCGAGGCTCGGCCCGGCCTTGAGCGCAATGCACGCAGACGCTGCCCGCCCGTGGACGGTGTCAGAACTGGCCGCCACCAGCGGGTTGTCACGGGCAGCTTTCGCGCGAAGCTTTCAGCAGGCACTCGGTCAGGCACCTATCCAGTACCTGACCGACTGGCGCATGACGCTGGCCCGGGATCACCTGCGCACTGGCGAATTGACCCTCGCGCAGATCGCGGCGCGCACCGGCTACGCCTCGCCCTACGCCTTCGCCGCGGCGTTCCGCCGTCACCACGGACGCCCGCCCGGCCAGTGGCGCCAGCAAGAGTTGGGTCAATCCGGCATCAATCAGGCAGCGCCCGCCGACGACATCCACACCATGTTGGCTGAGCGGGGTTAACCACCTGGCTAGATCCAGGCGGCGGCGGCCAGGCCGCCGGCCAGCTGACGCGGCCGGGCGCCGTGTTCCGACACGTACAGGTCGGTGCCCGCCACGTACAGCAGCCACTTCCCGGCCCGGTTCACGGCCAGGCTGGTGTGCTGCAGGCCGGGGAAGCCGATGGCTACCAGGTGCCGCAGCCGGCCCGCCGTGGTCACCTCCCACATCAGCTTGGACGTGTTGCGCACCGGGGTTCCGGCGCAGCAGGCCCGGCTGACGAACAGGTTGCCGTCTGGCATGAACACGCCCTCCCGCCAGTAGCTCCGGCGCGCCTGGGGCCCGGTGACCGGCACGAAGCTGTCCCCTGGGCCGGTCATGTAGTCCTGTGCCGTCCCGGTGTCCAGCAGGACGATCTGCCAGCCCTCGTTGTCCTGGATGGCGGCGATCGACACGGCCAGCCGGGTGCCACTTGGTGACCAGGACAGATGCGAGATGGGTGCGGGCAGCGAGGACGTCTGGCCGGACGGCAGCATCGGGTAGACGTGCTCGACTCCCGTGCTCAGCGTGTGGATGACGAGGCTGAACTGGCTGGACATGTCGCTGCCGGACAGGCAGTGTGGGGTCAGCGTCGGCTGCCGGGCGAACGCCAGGGCCGAGCCGTCCGGGCTGACCGCGGGCAGGCTGCCGGTAGAGATCAGGATCGGTTTGCCCCCGCTGACCGGCACCGAGTAAACGTCGTCGACGCAGCCGTGCCGCCGGCTGAAGTAGATCAGCTGGTGGTCCGGGGAGACCGAGATCTCATCGCCGAGCACCCCGTTGGGCACCAGGGTGCGGACCGGTGCCCCGCCGGCCGAGCTGAGCACGACCAGCGCGCCCCGGGTGGTCACCCCGACCATGGCCGGCGGCCGGGCGGTGGTCTGGCTGACCGAGCGCGTCTTGGCTGTGCCCGACGCCGTGGGGGTGGCCGATCCGGTGCTCTGGGCGGCGCCGGAGTGCCCGCCTCCGCCGCAGGCCGCCACCATGACCAGAGCCGCCAGCGCGGCCGGTGCGGCCAGTGCCCGTGGCAGTGCTGGGCGCATCGTGGTGCCTCCGTCGGGGGGGAACGGACAGCGGATGACCATATCGGGCAGAGGCTGATGGTGACAGGACAACCGGCTGGCGGCAAGCGCCCGCAACACAATCGTTGCAACGGGTCCTATTTAGTATCAAATACCCGCAGGTCGGCTACCGGGTAGGGTAGGTGATCAACGGTGACCTACCGGGGGAGCGGCGCAGCCACCTGCCCGGGGCTGCGTGTTGGCCGCCGGCAGCGCCACAGGGGGCGTAGTGGGATCGATGACGGGTACGCGCGACGGCGGCGGCCATCTGCTGGCCCCGCTGCGACCGCTGCTGGACGGCGTGCCAGCCGCGGTTGCCTACCTGGCCGGGCGCGAGCTCATCTATGAGTACGCCAACGAGGAATACCGGCAGTTGGTCGGCGGCCGTGACCTGCTCGGCCAGCCCGTCCGCGCGGCGCTGCCCGAGCTGCCCCGGCAGTGCTTCGCGGTGCTCGATGAGGTGCTGGACTCCGGGCAGCCACGGCGCGGCCACGAGGCAGCGGTCCGGCTGCGTCGGCAGGGCAAACTGGACCAGATCTTCATCAACTACGCCGTCCAGCCGGTGCGCGATGACCGTGGCGTGGCGGCTGGCCTGCTGATCTACAACGTTGACGTCACCGCGGCCGTCCGGGACCGGCGCGGCGCGGAGGCTGCGGCCGGCGTGGCCAGGTCGGATGCGGCGGCGCCGCATGCGTTGTCTGCGTCGTCGGCGGATGCGGCGGTGGCCGATGCGGCGGCAGGCGGCCAGGAGCGGTTCCGCACGCTGTTCGAGACGCTCCCGCACGGGATCGTGCACTATGCCGCCGATGGGCAGGTCATCGGCATGAACCAGGCCGCGCGCGACATGCTCGGG
>DASXIN010000008.1:0-12390 GCA_036497945.1 Streptosporangiaceae bacterium
GCCACGATGCCCAGCACCAGGCCGAGGGCCAGCACCACGCCCAGCGCGAGGCCCACCGCCGCCCAGGGCGGGTAGAAGTGCGCCTCGGCGATGGCCACGCCGTAGGCGCCCACGCCGAGGAACCCGGCCTGGCCGAGCGAGGGCGAACACCCGGCGCACGTTGATGCCCAGGGCACTGACCATGTCCCGGTCGTCCACCCCGGCCCGGACGATGGCGCCGATCCGGGTCCGGCGGAGCAGGTAGTACAGCCCGACGGCGACCAGGATGGCGACGGCCAGGATGAAGATGCGGCCGTTCGGGTAGACGATGCCGCTGATCGGCAGCGTGCTCGACTTGCCCAGGAACCCGGGCAGGTTGATGGTCACCGGGCTGCCGCCCCAGATGGCCAGCGCGAGGTCGTCGAGGACGTAGATGAGCCCGAGCGTGGCCAGCAGTTCAGCCATCTCGGACCGGCCCAGCCAGGTGATCAGCGTGCGTTCCAGCAGGAACCCGAGCGCAGCCATGGCCAGCGCGCCAGCCGCCAGACCGAGAAAGAAGTTGTGCGTGGCGTTGATCACCGAGTAGCCGATGTAGCCGCCGACCAGGTAGACCGCGCCGTGCGACAGGTTGGTGACCTGCATCACCCCGAAGACCAGGGTGAACCCGCTGGACACCAGGAAGATGATCCCGGCCAGGGTGAGCCCGTTCAGGGTCTGGGCGATGAACTCCGGCAATGTTCGGGGCTCCCCTCAGCGCTGAGGACGTAGCGGGCCGGTCCTAATATGCCGCCGGCGGGAGTCTTGCCCCTTTCATCATGATTAGCCTAACGAGGAGCGTCCAGGCCCGTCAATGAGGTCTTGCGACGGGTGATGATTAGTGCGCGTCGTGGCGGTTGGCCGGGATCAGGTGCTGACCGGGCTCAGCCGCTGGCCGGGCTCAGCCGCTGACCGGGACCACCCTGCGCTGCTGGATGGCCTGCGCGATGGCGGCGGTGAGTTCCACGCTGCGCAGCCCGTCCTGGCCGGACGGGCTCGGGTCGTGGCCGGCCAGGACCGCGTCGGCGAACGCCTGCACCGTGTGCCGGTAGGCGTCCCGCGACGACGCCGGGAACTCGCGCGACCCGTCCGCGGTGATGATGTGCAGCGTGCCGTCCCGGCCCGGCCGGGACAGGTTGCGGCCCAGCACCCGGCCCTCGGTGCCGTACAGCACGATGTCGTCGCGGGCGTTCGGCACCGACTGGTTCGCGTTGACGTAGCCCAGTGTGCCGGTGCTGAACCGGAGCAGCACCAGCGCGGTCGTGTCCACGTGAAACCCGGGCTCGGCGTCCACCATCGCGGCCACCTCGGTGACCTCCGCGCCGATCAGGTAGCGCAGCACGTCGAACGCGTGCACGCCGATGTTGTTGATGGTGCCCAGGCCGGCCAGGGCCGGGTCGGTCCGCCAGCCGCCGGGCAGGTTGCGCCCGGCGCTCATCTGCACTTCGGCCACGACGACTTTGCCGATGGCGCCGGAGCGCACCAGTTCGGCCGCTTCGGCCAGGCCGTCGTGCCTGCGGGTCTGGAACGTGAGCCCGAGCCGCACCCCGGCCGCCCGGCATTCCTCGACGCAGCGCCGGGCGTCCGGCACGGTCACCGCGAGCGGCTTGTCGCACAGCACGTGCTTGCCGGCCTGGGCCGCCGCTATCACCTGCCCGGCGTGCAGCGCGTTCGGCGTGGCGATGTACACCGCCTGCACCGCCGGATCAGCCAGCATGGCCGGGTAGCTGTCCAGCGCCTGGGCCGCGCCGTGCGCCTTGGCGAACTCCGTAGCCCGGCCGAGGTCCCGGCTGACCACACTGATCAGGGTGCTGTTCGGCGCGGCCGCGATGGCCGGCGCGATCTGCGTCGCCGCGATCCGGCCGAGCCCGATGATGCCCCAGCCAAGCTGCTGCGAGTCCACGAGCGTCCCTTCTCCGGCCCAGCCGCCCCCAGTTCCCCGGCCCAGCCGCCGCCAGCGCTACATGATTAGACGTTATCATTACCGGCTCACGGCCAGCCGGGACGAACACCAGACGGCGAATGTCACCGGGAGTGACCGATGCGCGGGGAACTGGGTGGTGGGGCGGATGCGGCGCGTGAGCGCCAATCACGTCCGTCAGCCAGCGTCGGCCTCGGTGTGCCGGCGGCGCTCCTCGCGGAGCGGGGACAGCAGCCGCTCCAGCAGCAGCACCTCGGCGCTGTCGAACCGGCCCGCCAGGGCCTCCGCGCTGGTCCGTTCCTGGGCCTCGGCCAGACTCTGCTCGGCCGCCCGGAGTTGTTCGCGGAGCCTGCTGTTCTCCTCGGCCAGCCGACGCTGCCGGGTGGTAGCGCTGGCCAGCTTCTGCTCCAGGCTGGCCACGGTTTCCTGCAGCGCGGCGGCAGCCGGCTGGTCCAGCTCCGGGCCGGCACCTGAATCAGCCGGGACCCGGCTGCTGTCCGGTCCGGCCAGCCGCCGGACCACCTGGACCAGCAGCCGCCGGGCCAGCTCGTCGTAGTCCAGGCCGCCCGGCCCTACCGGCCAGTCCACATCGGCCGCCGCAGGCGTCGGAGCGGGTTCAGGGGCCGCCTCGTCAGCTGGGGCGGGCTGCGGAGCTGCCTCCGGCACCGCCTCGTCCACCGGGCCGTGCTGGCTGACGGCATCTGGCGGCGCCTCCGGCGGCGCGGCCGGTCCGGGGATGATCCGGTAGGTCCGCTTGCCGCGGATCTCACGCTCGATCAGGCCAGCCCGCTCCATCCCGGTGAGCAGCTGCGCGAACGCCACGCTGGACCCCGGGTAGCCGACCGTCGCGGCCAGCAGCGTACTGGCCCTGCCGGTGTGATCACTCACCTCACCGACGCGGGCCAGATGCGCCATGATGCGGTCCCGGGTGCCGACGGCCCGCTTCCTGCTCCCACCCTGCACATCCCCCACGCCAGCGCACCCCTCTCGCGGCAATCATGCCGGTCAACGCTCTCGCATGGCAATCATGCCCGACCGTTGGCTGACGCCAGTCATCATAATGCGACAACTCGCCATCACGCCGCCCCCTACTGCGCGGTGATTGACCAGCACGGCAGCATCGCCGCCCACCCTGACAACCCGACCCCGGCCCTGCACAACCCGGCCACAAGTATCAGCGCGGTGACTTTGCGGTCGCCGGCGACCACTTCCGCACCGAGCCGGACCATTCCGGCGGCGGCTAGGCGGCGGGCCGGCCGGCCGAGTCGGTGGTGAATTCCTGCCGCCAGGTGCTGTAGGGCAGCGTGCCCCACGGCTGGACGTCCGGGTAGGTCTTGATCGGCACATCCTCCAGGGTGCCGTGCACGCTCTCCACCTTGCAGATGTAGATGTTCTGGACCGGCGCGTCGATCAGCGTGTTCAGCCGCACCGGCCCGCGCGGCGCGGTGATCGGCGTGGTCTTCAGCGTGCGCCACCGCGACCGGGTCGGCCGCGTTGCCGTGCAGTCGCTTCAGCGCGGCCACCGCCAGTTCGGCGTGCACGTAGCCCGCCTCGGCGTAGTAGCCGGGGAAGACGTGGTAGGTCTGCTGGAACAGGCTGGTGAACGTGTTATTGGCCGGGGTGTTGATGCCGTCGCAGTACTGCGCGGCCATCTGGTCGCCCAGCACGGCGGACGGCACCTCGCCAGGCAGCACCGAGTAGTCGAACATCGTGGTGTTGCCGTAGAGCGGAATCTTCCCGCGCAGGCCGAACTGGGCGTATGCCTTGGTGAAGTCGATCGCCCCGGCGCCCAGCGTCTCGGCGAACACCGCCTGGGTGGTCTTCGGGATGGCCGACACGTACGGGCCGTAGTCCGTCGCGGTGAGCGGCGGCCACAGCTCCTTGTCGATCTTCCCGCCGAGCATGGTGAACTGTTTGATGAACCCGCCCGCCGACAGCCAGCCGAACGCGTAGTCGGTGGCCAGCACGGTCACATGCCGGTAGCCGAGATCCTTGTACAGGTAGTCGGCCGCGATCACGTCGGGCTGGTCGCACAGCCAGCCGGAGCTCAGCGCGTTGCCGTAGTGGGCGTCCGAGGTGAGCTGCGCGGCCGAGCAGAGGGCCAGGTTGTCCAGCGGGATGCGCTGCGCGCCGAGATACGGGGCGACCGCGGCGTCCTCGCTGGCCAGCAGTGGGCCCTCCATGAGCTGGATGTGCTTCTGCTGGACCAGCGAGCGGGCGTCGGACAGCGCCACCGCCGGGTTCCCGCCGGTGTCCTCGAAGTAGGTGACGATGCGGTGCCCTGCCACGGTCTGCCCGAATTCCTTGAGCCCGAGGTTCCAGCCCTCCTGCTCCTGCTTTCCGGGTAACGCGACGGTGCCGGTGAGCGGCAGTTCGTAACCGATGGCGATGGGGCCGCTGGCACTCGGTGCGGTGGACCCACTGCCGCCGCAGCCGGCCAGCACGGCCAGCGGCGCCGCTGCCAGCAGGAGCGTGCACGTGCGGGATCGGGCTCTCATAGTGATTAAGACTAATCATCTAAGGCCGCCGTGCAAGGGGTGTTAAGCACCAAGCGGAGTCGTGAAATGATTTAAGAATGATTGCGGACCAGCCACGCTGCCTGAGCCAGCACGACCTAGGCGGCCAGGGCCGCTGCGGGGAAGGCACTGCGGTGCTGGAGCGCGGCGGCCGCCGCTACCTGTACCTGGCACACGAGCAGCCACCGGCCAACTTCAGCGTGCTCGACGTGACCGACCCGCGGGCGCCCCGGCTGCTCACCCAGACCCGGCTGCCGCACGGCGCGGTCCGGTCGAACTCGCTGGCCGTCGGCGACGACCTGCTGCTGGTGGCCTACCAGGTGCGGGCGCCCGGCCAGCAGCCGGCCGGGATCGAGGTCTTCGACCTGAGCCGGCCGGCCGAGCCGCGCCCGGCCGGCCGGCTGGACCTGTCCGGTCCCCGGTCCCGCGGTACGCACTGGGTCGGCTACACCGGCGGCCGGTACGCCTACCTGAGCACCGGCACCCCGGACTCCCGGCCCAGCCATCCGCGGGACGACCAGTTCCCGGTGATCGTGGACCTGACCCGGGCGGACCGGCCCACCGAGGCCGGCCGGTGGTGGCTGCCCGGCACCCAGGACGGCGACGACGCTCCCCTACCGGCCCGGCACGAGCGGTTCGATAGCGGGTTCCGCGCGCACAACATCAACCTTCATGCCCAACGCCGGCACCGGGCTTATGTCGGCTACCTCGACGCGGGGGCCATCATCCTGGACGTGGCGGACGTAGCCGCGCCGCAGGTCGTGGCGCAGTTGGACTACCACCCGCCGATGCCCGGGTTCACCCACACCGTGCTGCCGCTGCCCAGCCGGGACCTGCTGGTGATCAGCGACGAGAGCGTGCTGGACCACGCGGCCGACCATCCCAAGCGGGTCTGGCTGGCCGATGTCAGCGACGAGCGGGCCCCGCTGATCATCAGCAGCGTGCCGCTGCCACCGGTGGCCCAGTACGCCGCCCGGGGTGGCCGGTTCGGCCCGCACAACCTGCACGAGAACGAGCCGTTCCCGTGGTCCTGGCAGAGCGAGGAGATCATCTTCGGCTCGTTCTTCAGCGCGGGAGTGCGCGCGTTCGACATCCGCGACCCGTTCCAGCAGGCGCAGGTGGCCGCGTTCGAACCCGCCGGGACAGTCCAGATCAACGACGTCTATGTGGCCGCGGACGGCATCGCGTACGCGGTGGACCGCAGCGGCGGCGGCCTCTACATCCTCCAGTACTCAGGTCCTGGCTGAGGCCGCCGCCCGCGGTGATCAGCCGAGCGGGACCGTGGGACCAGCCTCGTCCCAGGTCGCCGGGAAGGCGTTGTTGCTGACGTTGCCGATCGTGTCCAGTGGCGTGCTGTCGGTCTGCGAGGCGACCATGGTGATGTGGAAGTTACGGAAGTTGGGGATGCCCTGGGCGCTGCCGCCGGCTACCCGCACCTTGGCGCTCATCGAGGCGGTGCCGAAGTCGGCCAGGTGGGTGATGAAGCAGTTGGTGTTCGAGGTGCACAGCGCCGGCCGCTCGACGATCCATTCCGCGGAGTTCCGCTTGCAGCTGGCGCACGTCGCGGTGTGCGTCGAGCTCTTGTGCGTGGTGAGGTCGGCCACGGTCAAGGTGAACTTGCCGTTGCTGTAGCTGACCGAGGTGTTGATCGTGTCGCCCGGGTTCACGCTGAACACGTTCACCGCGCCCTTGGGGAACATCTCATACCACGCCTTGTAGACCGGCGTGGTGTTGTTCGGCCCGCCGCAGTGCACGGCCGTTCCGTCCTGCTCGACGGTCTGGCTGTTGAAGCCGTCGAAGCCAACCCAGTTGGAGGCCCACTCGTTGGCGTGGTCGCCCGGGCAGGTGACAGTCGGCTGCACGAACCGGCTCTGCGCGTAGGTGAACTTCTTCGACGAGGTGACCGCGAAACCCGACCAGTTCAGGCTTAGCTTCGCGACCGAGAAGCTCTGGCCCGCGGCCTGGGCCGAGGCGTGCCCGGACGCCGGTGCGGGCACGATCGGGCCACCTGGCGACGCGATGTTGGCCGCGGCCACTGGGTGGACCGCTACCCGCCCGGTGGCGGCCGTCCGGGCGCTGGCGGCGCCAGGCAGCACAGCCAGGCCGGCTGCACCGATCAGCGTGGCCGCCCCCAAGGCGGTGGCAAGAAACCGTCGTGACAGCATCTACTCTCCCCGTAGCTGGTTTGTGGTATCCACAGCTTGCCCGGATTTCCGGCCCGCGTCATGCAAAGCAGACACCAATTGCCTAACAGGTGAGCAAAGTGGTTGGTGCCTGCCTACCAGCCAGCGGGTGCCCCACCCAGGCCGGCTCAGACAGCCTCACCGACCGTTGGCTGCCCGGCCCGTTCGGTCAGGTAGTCGGCGGTGGCCACGGCCAGCACGACCAGCGCGGTGCAGATGCTGAGCACCAGCGCCGTGACGTGCGGGGCCACCGCGCCGAGCACGGCCAGCACGGCCACCCCGGCGATCCGGGCCCGGGACACGGTGCGCCAGACCACCGCCTTGAACAGCGCGTGGCCGATCAGGAACAGCGCCGACCCGCCGAGCAGCATGGCCGACACCGGCGCGGACCCCACCACGCCGGGCTGGTCGAGCACGAGCTGGTCGCCCGCCGCCACCACGATGATGCCGGCCACCATGACCGGGTGGATCAGGTGGTAGGCGGACCGGCCCAGCCGCCCCGGATCGGCCGACCCGGCGATGACCTGGGCGCCCGCCTCGGCGCTGCGGTGGAAATAGAGCCACCACAGGCCCACGCTGCCCACGAACGCGGCAAGGAAGGCGACCGTCTCCTGGCCGGTGATGGTGCGCAGCCCGGCCAGCGTGGCCCCGATCACCACGATCGACTCGCCCAGCGCGATCAGGATGAACGCCTGGCAGCGTTCGGCGAAGTGACTGCCCTCGATGGTCCAGTCCTGGGTGGTGGACCGGCCCAGCCCGGGCGTCCAGAACCCGGCCAGCCCGCCGAGGATGTCCACCGCCACGGCGGCCAGCCAGAGCAGCTCCCGGGCATGCCCGGCGGCCAGCCCACCGGCCACCGCCAGCGCGCCGCTGACCAGGCACCAGGCCAGGATGCGCTGGTAGTTGCGCTGCAGCCGGTCGCCGCGCAGCGCCCACACCGCGAACAGGCTGCGGCCGATCTGCATGACCGCGTAGGCCAGGCCGACGGCCAGGCCCCGCCCGCCGAACGCGCCGGGCAGCGCGACCGACATGACCAGGCTGAGCAGCATCAGCCCGAGCAGCATCAGCCGGACCGGGATCCGTTCCGGGTCCAGCCAGTTGGTCACCCAGGTGGTGTAGGCCCAGACCAGCCAGACCATGGTGAGCAGCAGCAGCGCCTGCAGCGCGCCGCCCACCGTCTGGTGGTCGATCAGGTAGTGCGACAGCTGGGTGACCGCGAACACGTACACCAGGTCGAAGAACAGCTCGACGTTGCTGACCCGCCCAGCGGTCCCGCCCCGGGACCGCATCAGGCTTGGGTGCGCCCGGTCGCGGGTCACGGTGAGTGGTAGTCGGTGTTCCGGTCCACGCCCAGGTACACGTCCATGCCGACCGGGCGCCACTGTTCCTCGGCCAGGTGGCCGAGCAGCCCGGCCGTCCGGGCCAGCAGCGCGAAGCCGCGCAGCAGCTCGACCGGCAGCCCCAGGTCGGCCAGGGCGGCGCCGCAGGTGCCGGCGCCGTTCAGCGGGAGGGTCCGGCCCAGTACCTCCGGGTGCACCCGGTCGACCGCGGCCCACAGCCGCAGGTGCGGGCCGCGCAGGCCTTCCTCGTCGGCGATCCGGAACAGCACAGGGGTCCGCGGGTCGGTCACTTTGTGTACCGGGTGGCCCAGCCCAGGCACGAACTTCCCGGCCGCCCGGGCCTGCTGCACGGCGCGCCGCGCGATCTCGTCCCAGCCCGCGTCGTCATCGTCGGCGGGCAACTCCGGGCCGGCCTCGGCCAGCGCCGCGGCCAGGAACGCGCCGCAGTCCTCGGTCACGCCCAGGAACCGGGAGCCGCCGCCGAGCAGCCCGGCGGCCAGCGCCCCCTGTACCGAGTCGGGCGCGCTCAGGTAGGTGAGCCGGGCCACGATCGCGGTCGGCGTGAAACCATGCTCGGCCAGCGCCACCAGCACCGCCTCGAACACCCGGACCTGCTCCCGGGTCGGCCGGCGCTGAGTCACCAGCCAGAACGCCAGTTCCCCGAACGACACCTGGCCCATCAGGTCGGCCGCCAGGTCATGGCCGAGCACGGTGATCGTGTCGGCATCCGAGTCACCGAGCGAGGTGGGATAAGCCGGGTGCTGGCGTTCGGTCATCTGGATTCTCCGGTTTCCGGTATGGGTGACGGGCGGGCGCCGTCCGGCGGCGCGGCCAGCCAGGCGCGGAGCTGCGGGCCGTGCTCATCGAGCGCGGGGGGCGGCAGCGGGTAGTCGGGCGGGGTGGCGGACAGCGTGATCGGGTGCCGGATGCCGGGGATGCCGACCGGCCCCTGGCCCGCGCTGACGATTGGCTGCAAGCCCAGCTCGGCGGCGGTGGCCACGCCGCCCTCGACGGTGTTGATCGGGCCGCACGGGATGCCCGCCTCGGTGAGCAGCGCAGACCACTCGGCCGAGGTGCGCGCGGCCAGCCGCGCCGCGAGCTCCGCACGCAGCTCGGCCCGGTGCGCGGTGCGGCCCGCGTTCTGCGCGAACCGCGGGTCGCTGGCCAGCCCGGGCGCGCCGAGCACCTCGCACAGCCGGGCGAACTGGCGGTCGTTGCCGGCCGCGATGACCAGGTCGCCGTCGCTGGTCGGCAGCGGCTCGTACGGGGTCAGGCTGGGGTGCAGGTTGCCCATCCGCATCGGCACCACGCCGCCCGCGGCGTACGCGCTGGACTGGTTGGCCATCCCGGACAGCGCCGAGGACAGCAGGTTGACCTCGACGTGCTGGCCGTCCCCGGTCTGCGCCCGGTGCTGTAGCGCGGCCAGGATGCCCACCGTGGCGTGCAGCCCGGCCAGGATGTCGACCAGCGAGATGCCGGCCCGGTAGGGCGGGCCGTCCGGGTCGCCGGTCAGGCTCATCAGCCCGGACACCGCCTGGACGAGCACGTCGTAGCCGGGCAGGGCGCTACCGGCGCCAGCGCCGAAGCCGCTGATCGAGGCGTACACGATGGCCGGGTTCCGGGCCTGCACCGCCGCGTAGTCGAGGCCGAAGCGGGCCAGTCCGCCGGGCTTGAAGTTCTGCACCATGATGTCCGCACGGCGGGTCAGCTCGTGCGCCGCGGCCAGGTCCTTGTCGTCGCCGAGGTCCAGCACCACGGACCGCTTGTTCCGGTTGATGGCCAGGTAATAGGTGGCCACCCCGTCCCGGGTGGGCGGCACCCAGCGGCGGGTGTCGTCGCCGCCCGGGCTCTCCACCTTGATCACGTCGGCGCCCAGGTCGGCCAGCAGCATGGTGCAGTACGGGCCGGCCAGCACCCGGGCGAAATCCGCGACGAGCAGTCCGGACAGCGGGCCGGGCCGGGCCTGCCCGGTGATCTGGGAAACCATGTCGGCCATTATGGCTTCGGCTGGGCCGACGACCGGTGGGCGGGCGGCCTGGGGTCAGCGCCGGATGGCGCGGATCTGCAGGCGGACGTAGTCCACGACCGGCTCGGGCAAGCGCGCGGCTACCGCGCGGACGAACGGGGCGCGGTCTGGCGGCGGGAGCTCGCGGAGGTGGGCGCCGAGTACCACGGTGGCCAGGTAGGTCTCGAACTGGCGGCCCGCGTCCAGCCGGGCCGGGTCGGGCACCAGGTTTACCGCGATCTCTTCGAAGCCGGCCGCCGCGAGCCGATCCGTGGTCTCCGGGACGCCGGCGAAATTCCAGATGCCGGCCCCGTCGCCCGCGCCCAGCTCGCCGAGCACGGCCACGATGCTGGCGATGTTCCCTTGGCCGCCCGCTTCAGCGACGAACTTCCCGCCCGGGCGGAGCAGGCCGGCCACGGTGCGGAACACCTGTGCGTGGTCCGGCAGCCAGTGCAACGTGGCCACGCTGAGCGCGGCGTCCACCGGCGGGTGCCCGGCCAGCCCGGCCGCCGCCGGGTCACGCAGGTCGGCCTGGACGATCTCTACCCGGTCTAGCTGGCCGGCCAGCCGACTGCGGGTCTGCGCCAGCATCTGCTGCGATCCGTCGATGACCAGCACCCGGCCGTGCGGCAGCACGTTGAGTAGGTGCTCGGCGTCCCGGCCGGTTCCGCAGCCGACGTCCGCTACCGTCTCGTCGCCGGTCAGCCGGAGCCGGCTGATGGTCTGCGGCCCCCACCGCTTGTGCGGCAACGGCAGTGCGTCGTAACTCTGCGCGTCCCATTCCAGCAGCTCCACGCCCTGACCTTAACGCCTGTCTCGCCTGTACGACGATTTAGTCTCACTTTATGAGACAGGAATGATCGGTTGACACTTCTAAAAATGAAGCGTAATGTTCTTTTTATGAAGCGTTACGGACAGGCATGCGCCATCGCCAGAGCCCTGGACGTCCTCGGCGAACGGTGGAGCCTCCTCCTCGTGCGGGAGCTGACCCTGGGCCCGCGCCGTTACCGCGACCTAGCCACAGGCCTGCCGGGCATCCCCAGCCACATCCTGGCCGTACGCCTGAAGGACCTGCAGGCCGCCGGCGTCATCACCCGGCGCACCCTCCCGGCACCGACCGACGTGACCGTGTACGAGCTCACCGAAGCCGGCCGGGCACTGCAGCCCGCACTCAAAGAGCTGCTGGACTGGGGCCTGCGCTACGGACCCGAACCGTCCGAGGACGACGTGGGCCAGCCCGGCTGGGGACTGCTCGGCGCTGCGGGCCGGCCAACCGCACTGGCCGCCGGGCAGACGTGCGAGCTCCGAGTAGGACCGGAGGTTTTCTACCTCAGCTCCGACGCCGGCACGCTCACCGTCCGCCGCGGGCCGGCACCGGACGGCGACGCGGTGGTCACCATGTCCACCGACACCCTCTTCAGTCTCCTGACCGGCCAGACGACCGTGACCGACGCCGTCCGGCACAGCACCATCGACGGCGACACCGGGATCGCCCGCCGCGCCCTGGAGCCGCTTGCCGCAGCATTCAGAAAGCCAGCACCCGCCATCTGAGGCGCCAGGCGGAAACCAGCCCACGCCCCCAGCAACAAGTCAACGCGCCACCTCGAAACCAACACGGATTGAGGAGAACCGTCATGTCCGAAACACGATCCAAGACCACACGAATCGCCAGACCACCCGGTGGCACCACGGCGAGCGGCGGCCAGGGCCGCCCGGGCCTGGCCTTGCTGGTTCTGGCCACCGCGCAGCTGATGGTGGTGCTGGACGCGACCATCGTCAACGTTGCGCTGCCGCACATCCAGCGGGCGCTGGGCTTTTCCGGGTCCGGCCTGGAATGGGTGGTCAACGCCTACGCGCTGACCTTCGGCGGGCTGCTGCTGCTCGGCGGCCGGGCCGGGGACCTGCTCGGCCGCCGCCGCATGTTCATCACCGGGCTGCTGCTGTTCTCCGCCGCCTCCCTAGCCGGCGGGTTCGCCGACAGCCAGGCATTTTTGCTCACGGCCCGCGCGGTGCAGGGCGCCGGCGGCGCGCTGGTCGCCCCGGCCGCGCTGTCGCTGATCACCACCACCTTCGCCGAGGGCCCGCCGCGCACCCGGGCGCTGGGCGTGTACGCCGCGATGAGCATCGCCGGCGGCGCGATCGGCCTGATCGGCGGCGGCCTGCTGACCACCTACGCCTCGTGGCGGTGGGTGCTGTTCGTCAACGTGCCCATCGGCGCCGCGGCCGCGCTGGCCGCACCGCGGGTGCTGGCCGAGACCCCGCGCCGCCGCGGCCGGTTCGACCTGCCCGGCGCCATCACCGGCACCGCCGGGATCGCCGCCCTGGTCTACGGCCTGGTCAGCGCCGCCACCAGCCCGAACGGCGTCTCCCACTGGGGCGATGCCAAGGTCGTCGCCTCGCTCGCCGCCGC
>DASXIN010000009.1:0-15280 GCA_036497945.1 Streptosporangiaceae bacterium
TCAGCCTGTTGCACAAAGGGCTCGAGTACCGACTCGACCCCTATATGTAGGGCCCCTGGTGTCCCGACAGCCCTATATCTTCCGACGCCAGAGCGTGGACCTGGGTTTGTGCGACAGGCTGAGTTATGCGGAATCACAGGAGTACACGGACGGCCAAGTCTTGATCAGCGGATACGTAGCCTACAGGTGACCACGCACGCCTACCCGCCGTTCTGGCGCCCGTCCCTGTCGGCCGCCTTGCCTTGCCTCGCCACACTCGAACGGTCGTTATGCGTGATCAAGGCGCGCTGCCTGGGCAGCCAACCTCGCGCACGACGACTCTTGGCGTGCGAATGTTATAGCTACCAGGGCCGCTGGCAGGAGATCAAGGTTGCCATCGGCCGCGCGCTTCCCCCGCCAGCTTGCCAACCCGCCACCCGCGAGGTATCGGCCCCAGATACCCGCAGCCGAGATCACCAGCGGTGAGACCGGCGGGTTGGGTAATTCACCTGGCTCAGCAAGACGTGGCCGCCGCGGCCATCGGTGGCTGACCACCTGTTCCGCCTGAACGCTCGCCCGCCAGATGGCTACCCCAGAGCCTGGGCACGGCCCGCAGGTAGGCCAGGCCGCCGATAGCGCACGGCCGGGCCGGTGTGTGCGCTTGCTGGCTCGGCCCCGGGGCGGCGTTCTAGGATCATGCTGCATACAGGTGCGGTGGTGCGTGCTGATGGGTGAACCACCTGCGTCGCCCCCGCCGGGGGGTGGCGCACTCGAGCTGGTCGAGTTGCTGGCGACCAAGCTGCATGTCCCGCGCACGCGCCGGGGCCTGGTGCCCCGCCCGCGGCTGGTCGACCGGCTGACCGAGGGGCTGGCGGGCGAGCTGACGGTGGTCTGCGCTCCGGCCGGCTTTGGCAAGACGGCGCTGCTGGCTGACTGGGCCAGGCGGAGCGGGTGGGCGGTCGCGTGGTTGTCGCTGGACACCGGCGACAATGACCCGGCGCGGTTCTGGCGGTATGTCGCCGCCGCGCTGGGCGGCGTCCGCGACGGTGTCGGGAATCGCGTCGCTCCGCTGCTTCGCGAGCCGTGGCCGCGCTCGTTTGAGGCGGTGGTGACGACGCTGGTCAACGAGCTGGCCACGGCGCCGGGCGAGGTTGCCCTGGTGCTGGATGACTACCACGTGATCGAATCCCCGGCGGTGCACCGGTCGCTGGCATTTCTGGTGGAGCATCTGCCGGCCTGCCTGCGGCTCGCGGTTGCCAGCCGCAGTGACCCGCCGCTGCCGCTGGCCCGGCTCCGGGCCCGGGGGCAGCTGACCGAGGTGCGGGCCGCAGAACTGCGCCTCACCGCGTCCGAGGCGGCCGCCTTGCTACGCGAGGCGGTTGGGCCGGGCCTGCCTGAGGATGCCGTCCTCGCGCTCGAGGCCCGGACGGAGGGGTGGGTGGCGGGGCTGCAGTTGGCGGCGCTGTCACTGCGGCGGCGGCCGGATGTGGCCGGCTTCGTGGCGGCTTTCACCGGCAGCCACCGCTATGTGCTGGACTACCTGGCCGAGGAGGTGCTGGACCGTCAGCCGGCCCGGGTGCGCGGTTTCCTGCTGGAGACCTCGGTGCTGGACCGGCTGTGCGGCGCCCTGTGCGACGCCGTTACCGGCCGCTCCGATGGCCAGCAGCTGCTGGAGGCCGTCGATCGGGCCAACCTGTTCCTGGTCCCCCTGGATGAGGAACGCGGCTGGTACCGCTACCACCAGCTGTTCGCCGAGCTGCTCCGGGCCCGGCTCGGGCAGGAGCAGCCGGAGCGGCTGCCCGCGCTCCATCGTGCCGCCGGTGCCTGGTGTGAGCAGCGCGGGCTGGTGGACGACGCCATCAGCCACGCCCTTGCCGCCGGGGACGGCACCTGGGCCGCCCGGCTGGTAGAGCGACATATCGCGGCGATTCTGGCCCGCGGCGAGGGTGCGACGGTGACGCGGTGGCTTGCGGCTCTGCCCGCCCGGGTGGTGCGGTCGCGGCCGCGGCTGTGCACGGTGCGGGCCGCCCAGGCGGTCATCGCCGGCCAGGCCGGCGTGCTTGAGCACTGGCTGGACGCCGCCGAGCAGGCCCTGGCTGCCAGCGTGGCCGGCGGGCCGGACGATACGGCGCCGGACCTGCCCGGCTGGGCGGCGGGCTGGCCGCCGCCGGACGTGCGTGGCACGGTCATGGCCCTGCGGGCACACCTTGCCCGGCTGCGCGGCGACGCTGACCGCACCATCCGGCTCGCCGGGCAGGTGCTGGCCGTCGTGCCCGCGGACGCGCTTGTGCTGCGGTTCGCTGCGGAATGGAATCTGGCCCGGGGGCATTGGCTGCTGGGCGATCTCGGCGAGGCTGAACGCGGGCTTGCCGAGCTGGTGCCTGCCGCCCGGCCGGCCGGTGAGAACTTGACCATGGCCGTCTGCTGGGACCTCGGCCGGGTGCGGTGCGCTCAGGGCCGGCTGCGTGCGGCCATGGACGGCTACCGCCGCGCCCTGGCCGCCGTCGCCGAGACCGGCGGCTCCTCGCATCCAGCCCTGGGCATCGCGCACCTGGGCGTAGCCGCGGTGCTGTGCGAGCGAGACGAACTGGCCGGTGCCCTGGACCATGCCCAAGAGGGCGTGGCGCGATGCCGGCAGCTCGCCGGCACGCGGCTGCTGGCCGAGGGCCTGGCTGTCCTGGCGCGGATCCGGCATTCTCTGGGGGATCTGGCCGGCGCAATGGCGGCCATCGAGGAGGCGGGGGAGGTCGGGCCGAGCCCGGACGTGGTCGATCTTTTCAACCCGGCGCCGGTGGAGCGTGCCCGGCTGCTGCTCAGCCGGGGCCAGGTCAGTCAGGTCGCTGACTGGCTCGCGGCGCGTGGCATAAGCCCCGGCGACCAGCCGAGCTATCCGCGGGAGCGGGAGCACCTGCTGCTGGCGCGGCTGCTGCTCGCCCAAGGGGACGTGGAGCCGGCGCGCGGGCTGCTCCAGCGGCTGCACGCCGCCGCGGCGGCGCAGGGGCGCACGGGCAGCCTGGTGGAGCTGGGCGCCGTCACAGCGCGGGCGCTTCACGCGTGCGGCCAGGAGGCCGAGGCGCTGGACGCGCTAGCGGAGACGCTCACACTGGCCTGGCCCCAGGGATACGTCCGCGTGTTCGTCGACGAAGGCGAACCAGTGGCCGCCTTGTTCGGCCAGCTCATCGCGAGGCAGCGGGGCGGGCCAGTCACGCCGCAATCCAGCGTCCCGGCGGATTATCTCGGCCGGGTCGCGGCCGCATTCAGCACGGGCGGCCGCCGGCCCGCCCCGCGGGCAGCAGCTGTCGTGGCCCATGCGGTGATGCCGGGACTGACCGAAACGCTGACCGGCCGTGAGATGCAGGTGCTCGCACTGCTGGTGGCCGGAGCGCCGAACCAGCAGATCGCTGACGAGCTGGTGGTGGCCTTGGAGACGGTCAAAAAGCACGTCGGCCATATCTTCGGGAAGCTCGGCGTCGCCAACCGTACGCAGGCCGCCGCCCGTGCCCGCGAGCTAGGCCTGCTCCGGTAGGGCCCGGCGGGTCCTCTTACCACTTTCGTGGTAGCAGGCTGCCAGGCCGCGCCGCGGCAAAAGATTCGACCCCCATGCACCCTTTCGGGCGATGCTCCCGCCCGGGGTCTGCTCCTACCGTCCAGAGGAACACAGTCATCCGCGACGCGCTGGCCCGCAGCCAGCCAGGTCTGCGGGCGACCGGTGCAGGAGGAGACCAGAATGAGAAGCGTCCGTTCAGCGGGCGGCCTTGCCGCCGTCGCCGTGGTGGCGCTCGCGCTCCCGGCCAGCCTGGGCAGCGCCGCCGCTGCGGCGCCGGCGCACGGTGACGACAGGGTGCGGGTGGTGGCGAGCTTCGACCCCGGCAAGGGCCAGAACCCGGAAAACCTTGCCGTCGCCCGGGATGGCATCGTCTATGTGACGTGGCTGTTCGCCCACAGCGTCGTCGCGATCCGGCCCGACGGCTCCCAGGCCGTGGTGCCTCTCCCAGCGGGCGAGGCGTCGGGCATTGCCATCGATCCGAACCAGCCCGGCCGGCTGACCGTCGCGCTGATCTCAGCAGACCCGGCCACGGCTGGCATCTGGACGATCCCCGTCGGCGCGTTCCGCGGTCACGGCACGCCGGCCCGGTCCGTCGCCCTGCCGACCGGGGCGTTCCCCAACGGGCTCACTTACGCACCCGACGGCACGCTCTACATCGCCGACTCAGTGCGCGGGCTCATCCTCACCATCGCCCCCGGTGCCTCGTCGGCCACGACATGGCTGTCCTCGGACCTGCTGGAACCGACCGGCGCCACGTTCATGGGCGTGCCGCTGCCCGGCGTGAACGGGCTGAAGGTACACCACGGCCAGCTGTTCGCGACCAACACGGCCCGCGGTCTGCTGATGCGGATACCCGTCTCAGCGGGCGCGCCCTGCAACCCGGTGATCGTCCGGTCCGGGCTGCCATTCGATGACTTCGCCATCAACGGCCATGGCGTGGTGACCGCGGCGCTCAACATCGGCAACCAGGTGGTCCGGTTCACCCAGACGGGCCCGGTGCGTGTACTCGCCGACAAGGTTCACGACGGGATCGAGAATCCCAGCGCCGTCGCGTTCGGCCCCCACCACGAGCTGTTCATCACCAGCTCCGCCTACTTCGGCACCCACCCGGCCCTGCAAGTCATCAAGCCCGGACCGGACCAGTTCAAATGATAGCCGCGGCGCAGTGATGAGCGGCCGCTCGCAGGACGGAGCAACCGTCGTGAGCAGCGATGAGGGCCAGAGGATCAGTCCAGTGCCGATCGAAATACCGGCAGCAGTCGTCCGGACCTTTGAACTGCCCGGAGACGCGGTATTCCCAGAGAGCGTCGGCGTCGACCCGGCGACCGGCGACGCATATGCCGGCAGTCTGGCCGACGGGGCGCTGTACCGGCTCAGCAGCGCTACCGGAGTGCAGCTGTGGTCGGCGGGCGGGCAGGACGGCCGCGGCTCGGTGGCAGGCGTCAAGGTAGACACCGGCGGCCGGCTGTGGGCGGCGGGCGGCTACGACGGCACGTTGTGGGTCTACGACCTGCCCGGCCGCGCCCTGCTGGCGCGCCTGGACGCCGGCTCGCGCCCGTCGTGTGTCAACGACATCGCCTTCGGCCCGGACGGGGAGGCGTACGTCACCGACTCGCTGGTCCCGGTGCTGTTCCGGGCCGGCGGCGAGCCGCTGGCCCTGGAGCGCTGGGTGGACCTCGCCGGCCAGGGTGTGCCGTGGCCCGACGGCCTGAATCTCAACGGCATCGTGCTCACCGCGGACGCGCGGCACCTGGTCGCCTGCCAGACCAACCTGGGACGGTTCTGGCCGGTGAAACTGGCCAGCGGGCGGGTGCGGGAGGTCACGCTGGACGGCGGGCCGCTGCCGCACTGCGACGGCCTGGCGATATCGGGGTCGACGCTGTATGTCGCCGTCAACGCACGCAACCTGCTCGCCGTCATCGACCTGGCCCAGGATGGCGCATCCGGCCGGCTGCGGGCGCTGCGCAGCTGCGAGGCGTTCGCCTTCCCCACCGCCGTTGCCGTGCACGCCGGCCAGCTGGTGATCGTCAACGGCCAGCTCGACAAGATGGGCGGCAGCCCCCGGCTGCCATTCACCGTCGTGGCCATCGCCGCTGCGGAGCTCTGATGCGGTCATGATGCTGCTCACCATCGGCCGCTGGATCCGCCGCGTGGCTGAGCTGGCGGCTCAGACTACCGACGGAGAACGGATACCACGAACGCCGTTGCCGCCCCAGGAGGGGGAAAAGGCAGTTCGCCCTGGTGGGCGATGCGCCAGGCCGGCGCTTTCCGCCACCATCGAGATCATGGATCTAGGACGGCCCTGGGCAGTCGGCCAACCTCGGCGAGTCCCAGACCATCAGGCGCGGCCTCCGCTCCCCCGGGCGGTCTTACATGTTTGATCGGATCGGCCGATTCGGCAGGCGCGGGCCGGGCCGCTACTGGTTGCTGTACCGGCGAATCGACTCGGCGCCGCTGGGTCGAGCTGGAGGAGAAACTGATGACTGAGACCGGAATCAAGCTGGGGTCGCTGCTCGATGAAGCGGACGCGCTTGCCTCCCGCCTGGGCCAGGCTGGCGATGCGCAGGCTCAGCGGGCCGGGACTCGCCTGGCCGACAGCGTCGTGCGGCCGCTGCGCCAGATGGGGGAGGCCGGGCAGGCGGGCCGGGGCCCGGCTGGCAGCGGCGGGTCTGGCGAGGACCCGGGAGGTGAGCTAGGCGCCGAGCTGTGGGAGCTGGCCCGGGCCGCGACCGCGCTCCGGGTCCAGTCTCCGGACCTGCCAGAGCTCGCCGAGGCCACCGCGGCGCTGCAGGACCTGGCCATCGGCGCGGCCGGTGAGGCCGCGGCGGCAGGCCGCCTCGCCGAACTGGCGGCGCTGCAGGCCGGGCTCGACCGGGGTATCCAGGCGATGACCGATGGCCCGTACCTGGTGACCAATGCCCGCGGCCTGGTCAACTGGCTGGGTGAGCCGCTGCCGGTGCGGCCGCAGCTGGCGCTGTGCCGCTGCGGCGGCTCGACGATCAAGCCGTTGTGCGATGGCACCCATGCCGCGATCGGGTTCACCGGCGCCAAGGACGGCGGCCGGGTCCCCGACCGGCGCGACACCTACCCCGGACAGCAGGTGAGAGTCTTCGACAACCGCGGCATCTGCCAGCATTCCGGTTTGTGCACCGACCGGCTGGCAACCGTCTTCCGGCAGGGCGAGGAGCCGTTCGTCGCCCCCAGCGGCGGGCGGATGGATGAGATCATCCGCGCGGCCCGGGACTGCCCGTCCGGGGCCCTGAGTTATGCCATCGACGGCGTGGAGGCCCGCGAGGAGGTGGATTGGCACGGCAAACGTGAGCCGGTGATCGAGGTCACCAGGGACGGGCCCTACCGGGTCACCGGCGGGATCGCGCTCACCGACGGCCAGGGCAAGGACGAGCACCGCAACGAGGGCGCCTCCGGTGAGCATTATGCGCTGTGCCGGTGCGGGCACTCGCAGAACAAGCCGTTCTGCAGCGGCATGCACTGGTATGTCGAGTTCAAGGACCCGGTCCCCGATCCAGACCGGGAGCCGACCATCTTCGAATGGGCCGGCGGGCTGCCTGCGCTGACCCGGATGACGCGGCTGTTTTATGAGAAGTATGTCCCGGCCGATCCGCTGCTGGCGCCGGTCTTCGCCAGCATGTCCCCCGACCATCCGCAGCGGGTCGCCGCATGGCTGGGCGAGGTGTTCGGCGGGCCGAAAAGCTACAGCGGCGAGTACGGCGGCTACCCGCGGATGATCTCCCAGCACCTGGGCAAGCAGATCACCGAGGAGATGCGGGCCCGGTGGGTGGCGCTGCTGCAGCAGGCCGCCGCCGGGGCCGGGCTGCCCAACGACCCCGAGTTCCGCTCCGCGTTCGGCTCCTACATCGAGTGGGGAACCCGGCTGGCGGTGGAGAACTCCCAGGCCGGCGCCAGGCCCCCCGAGCACATGCCGATGCCGCGCTGGGACTGGCAGACCGCCGCCGGACCACCCGGCTCCCGGATCTCCGCCCTCGCCCCACCCGAACCCGAAGCCGAGCAGCCCGTCACGCTGCCGGCCGCCGGGGAGCCCGTCCGGTTCGAACAGCACATCAAGGCACTGTTCCGCCGCCGCGACCGGCAATCCATGACCTTCGCGTTCGACCTGTGGTCCCACGACGACGTCAGTCAGCACGCCGAGGCCATCCTCGGCCGGCTCCGCTCAGGGACGATGCCCTGCGACGGCGCCTGGCCCGACGCCCAGATCGAGGTGTTCCAGCGATGGATCGACGCAGGAATGCCCGCCTGACGGGCGACAGGGGCCCTCAGTGGCCGGGCTTGCCTGCCGGGGAGTGGGTGATGCGAGCGCTGCCTGCCGGGGGCCGCGACGAGCCGGACGGCGCCACGACGAACCCGGCCGCTGCGGGCTGCGCCGCCCCTGGCCCGCCGGTAGAGCCCGGCCCCTCTGATCGCCGGCCGGAGCTCGATGTGATGCGGGTGTTCGTGGTGGCCGGACTGGTGGTCTTCCACTCCGCCGTGGTGTTCGCGGCGGGCGCGTCGTGGTTCGTGAAGGATCCGCAACCTAATGCTGGGTTCACTGTGTTCTTGCTGTGGGGGTCGTTGTGGGGGATGCCGCTGCTGTTCGTGGTGTCGGGGATGGGTGTGCGCTATGCGATGCGCACCCGCCCGGCGGGGGCGTTCGCCCGGGAGCGGCTGGCCCGGCTGGGAGTCCCGTTCGCCGTCGGCCTGGCGGTGCTGGTGCCACCGATGTTCTATCTCGAACACCTCGGCCAGCCCGGCTTCCACCAGTCGTATGGGCGGTTCTGGCTCAGCTTCGTGAACCTGCCGGCCATCGCCCGGGGATTGCTGCCGAGCGGGGCCTGGACCTCAGGTGGGGTCAACTACGATCCGGCGCACCTCTGGTTCCTGTGCGTCCTGCTGGTCTACTCGCTCGCGCTGCTGCCACTGTTCGCCTATCTGCGCGGCCCGGGCGGGAGGCGGCTCACCAGCCAGATAGCCGGGTTCACCGAGCGGCACGCTTTAATCGCGCTGTCGGTGGCCGCGATCCCCGTGATAGCCGTCGAGGCGGCGTTCGGCCCGGATGTCAACACCGGCGGCTGGGAACGCTTGGCGTATGTGTTCCCGTTCGGATACGGGTTCCTGATCGCCTCCGACCCCCGGTTCGAGAACGCGCTGCGGCGCGCACGCCGGCCGGCCCTCGCGGCCGCCCTGCCAGCGACCGCGATCCTGGTGGGGTGGGCGGCCGCCCTGAACGAATCCGGCACCGGCCTCGGCGCGGGCGTCCCGGCAGGCTGGGCCGCACTGCAGGGCCTGGCCGGGTGGGCCTGGATCGTGGCCATCCTGGGGTTCGCCGGGTCACTCACCGCCCGCCAGCGAAGTGGGCCGGCGACCACAGATGCCCCGCGCGCGGGCAGGCCGGGACCGGCGTGGGGCCGCGCTGCCCGGTACGCCAACCAGGCCGTGCTGCCCTTCTACGTGCTGCACGAGCCGGTCATCGTCGCGGCCGCGTGGTTCCTGGTCCGCTGGCACACTCCGGTCCCCGCCAAGTACGCCACGCTGGTGCTCGTGTCCTTGGCCGCGACCCTGGCCCTGTATGAGGCAGGGGTCCGCCGGTATCGCCTCACCCGGCTCCTGTTCGGCATGAAGCCCCTCAAGCTTGCAGGGGCGCAAGGCCGCGAGCTGGCCGCCCCCGCCGCGGCCCGCCACGATGTCACCCCCACCAGGGAGCCCCAATGATCGACACGCACAAAGAAATCCTGAAGACCCTGCGCGCCACTACCGTCGTGTTGCGGGCGCTGGTCCGCGACATCAGCGACCGGCAGCTCCGGCAGCGGCCCGGTCCCGGTGAGTGGGCCATCATCGAGGTCGTCGGCCACCTCGCCGATACCGAGGAGCGGGCTCTCGGCCGGGTCCGCCGCATGCTCGCCGAGGACAACCCCCCGCTCGAGCCGTTCGACCAGGCCGCACTGGCCCAACAGCGCCGCTACATCGACTGGGACCTCGCGGCCGAACTGAGCAGGCTCGGCCGCCTGCGTGCCCAGCATCTCGCCGAGCTCGAGGCCCTGGAGGGCGCGGCGTGGACACGCACCGGCCGCCACGGAGAGCACGGCCAGATCTCGATCGAGCTGTATGAGGCCCACGTCGCCGCAGAAGAGGTCGACCACCTCGCCCAGATCTCACGAATTCTTACCCCCCGCGGATAACCGCGCTCTTACCCGACATCGGCACCCGCAGGCAGCTGCCTCGCGTGAACCTGCGGCGTTGCCAGCGCAACGCCCGGGCCGCGCGCACCGGCTGGCGGGATGGCCATGGAGATGCCGCGATGCCGTCCGCCCCGGCATGCGCCGCCGCCGGCCGCGGAGCCCAACCACACAAGTGGCCGCCAGGCCACACCGATGGGGGAAAGAAGGCACCATGCATACACCTAGCCCCACCGCCGGCCACACCACGCGCCAGCGCAGCCGGCCACGCCGGCAGGGCATCACCTGGCCTCAGAAGATGCTGTACGCGGCCCCGGTTGTTCTCATCGCGCTCTACGGCGCGCTGTGGATCACCCTCCACGCAGGAGGCGGACGTGGTTCTGCGCATACGCTCCGGCAGAGCCTGGCCCTCGCCGAAACCGTGCTCGCCCTGCTCCTGCGCGCGCGCAAGCCGGCCGGTGCACTCGCGGGCATCCTGGCCGTCTACCTGTTCTTCAGTCTCGACCCGCTGCTCCTGCCGGCGGCGCTGCTCGCGCTGCTCACCGTCGCGACCATCCGCGATCACCGCACCGTGGCCATCGCCACCACCGCGACCGCGGCGGCACTCGCCGCAACGCCCTATATCCACGGTGACCCGGTCAGCTTTACCGGCTACAGCCTCCCCCGCCTGGCCGCAGCCGGGGCAGCGGTTGCGCCGGAATATACCTGCGGGCGCGGCAAAATCGCCGGGCCGTCAACCCCGGCCGAGCGCCCCGCCGGCGAGCCTGCGGGTGCGGCCCCCAGGCTCACTAGTGCAGTGATCACTAACGTTCAGGGTGCCGGCATTACTGTTACCGGTGACCATCACGACATCGCCGCTGCGGACGACGCTGGTCACAGATCGGCCGAACAGCTCAGCCGCATCCACCGACTCGGCTGACCGGCAAACGATCAGAGCTAGAACCCGGGACGCGGATCTGGTACGAGACCCAGAGGCACAGAACTGACGAATCTGGGCGCCCACGCCACAATCTAGAACCAACCCAGCAGCCGCGCGTAATCGGCGATCTGGCCGCGCGGAGAGCGGCATGATCGGATGTCTCGTGCCGTTGGCGATCTCGCATAACCATGCGGCCGGCACGGTCACGAATGAGTCCCATTTGAACCGTTTCGGGAGGTCGATCTGGATCAGCTGGCGGCCAGTCCGGCGACGGTGCCGGGCACTCCTTCGAACTCGCCGACTGGCGTGAGCTGGCCGTCTTGGCCCACGGCCCAGCCGCACAGCTTTCGCGCGTCGGCGTGGATCGCGTATAGGTAGCGGCCGTCGCCGGAGATCGCTTCGTCGCGCAGGCCCTTCTCGCCCTGCCGGTTCGAGCCAGCGACCGGATTGTGCAGCTTGAGGCTCCGATCGGCGGTGATCTCATAGCACGACACCGTTCCGTCGCCGAAGTTGGTCACATACGCGAAGCGGCCGTCCTTTGTCAGCGCGACCCAGCACACCTCGCTGCGGGTGTCGCCAACAGACCCGCTCACCATGGTGAGTTCGCCAGCGCCGGACACTGCATATGAGGAAGTCGCCGCAGCTCCTGTTGCGCCGCCGAACGCCTCAGAGACGATCAGTGAGCCGTCCTTCGTCAGGCCGAACCCATACGGCGTCTGGCCGGAGGACTTGATCGTCGTCGGGCCCTGCGCGTAGCCGCGCTGGTCGATCGCGTAGCTGCTGATGCTGTTGGTCCCGCGCTCGGTCGCGATCAATGCCCCGCCGCCGGGGGTGAATGAAACCTGAGCCGGGTCAGCATCGGCGCCGCTCAGCGGCCGCGTCGAGCCGGCGAGCGGGGTCAGCTTTCCGTCAGTGAGGTTGAACCCGCTGATGTTCGGTGTGCCGTTGTTGAGCACGTAGACGAGCGCGCCGTTGACGGCGACGCTGGTCGGCTTGCTGCCGCCCGAACCGGCACAGTCGGCCAGCTGCAGACCGCCCGGCTCAACCGCGAACAGCGACAGCTCATCGCTGCCCGCGTTCACGACCAGCAGCCACCGGCCATCGTTGCTGAGGACGACGGAACCCGCCGAGGCCAGGTGCGGCGTACCCGTCCCGCGCCCCCCCGTGGAGTAGCGCCCCAGCGGGGCGAGCGCGCCATCGTCCGCGCCGCTGAACGTGACGACTTCGTTTTCGGTGGCGTCGTTTGTCTGAACATAAACAGTGCGGGACATGGCTCTCCTCCGTGTCTCCAAGGTTCACCTTTAGTCATACGAAAGGCACGAGCGTTACACTACGCCGGCGAAAATTTTGGTGACGCGGACCCATTGCAGTCATGTTCCGTGCGAGCCTGGTGAGAGTGATGGGCGTGTGGCCCACATGCCGGTGACCAGGTCGCTGGGCCGTGGACGAAGGTGGTCAGGGACGGTTGGCCTGCTGATGCGGTCGGCGCGGAGGAGCCGGGGCGGGCGGCCGCGCGGAGACCGGCACTTGCCCAGCAGAGGCCCAGCGGCCCGCGCCGGAGATCTGGTCCAGCTCTGCCCCCCGGAATCGGGCGGTCGGCGAGCCGGGCGCCAGCGCGGCACGCTGACCGCATCACGAACGGACGAATGTGTTCGAGGCAGCCACGCCTCTGCTTGGCGGGGCCGAGCCGGGCCCGGGCCCGTGACGCAAGGACCTGGAGGGCCTTGAAAGGGTGCTCGGGTTGCTCGTCTGGCCACAGCGCGTCCACCGGCCGGGAGGTGCTGCACCCCACGTGCGGGTCCTCGGCCAAGAGCGCAAGCAGCCCCTGCAGCCGGGAGCGGGTGATCTCCAGGCTGCTGTAACTAACCCGCGACAGCAGGGCCAGCTCAACAGTCACCGCCGTCAGATTAGCTGGTCCCCTGCCAGACGACGCGGGTGACGGCAATGCCTCGGATGCAGCGCTGCTGCATCGCGGCTTGGCAGGTGAGCGGGTTCACGGCATCGCCTGCTCGGCTAGCCCGGGGCTGGCGCCCTCGGCCAGCTTGAGTCGGGTCCAGACATTCATGTTGATGACGATCCCGATGATCTCGAGGATCTCCTCGTGTGAGAAGTGCTCGGCGAGCGCGTCGTGACGTGCACCGAAATCCTCGGCGACGGTCGCGTCGGCGACGCGAGTGATCGCCTCGGTGTAGGCGAAGGCGGCGCGAGCGGCGTCGTCGTGGAAGTCGGTCTCCCACCACGCGGTCAGGGTATCGATCACCGGTCGGGGGATGCCGACGTCGCGTGCGGCCTCGTAGTGGAGGTTGAGGCAGTAGGTGCAGTTGTTGATCTGCGACACCCGCAGTCGCAGGAGTTGGGCGAGCTTGCGGTCGATGCGCAGGTTGGCCTTGTAGCCGAAGGCGTCGGCGCCGTGCCGGGCGAGCTGCGTCAGGTCCGCATTGGCCGAGCTGTCGGCCCGGCGGTTGGTGACGGTCACGTCGGTCATGTCGTTGCTCCTGTCGGGGGGTCCAAGGGTCCCGGGGCCGAAGCGGTCCCCTCTGGTCGAGCGACTTGGCGGTTGCCCGACACCTACCACACGGCAGGTCACCAGGCGGGGGACGCCACCTCAACTTCTACGGGAACCGGGACAACCTCCGCCTACGGCCGCGCCGAGCTCGCGGGCTTCGCCGGGCGAACGGATATCGCACACCGCTCCAGGGTCGGCGGTGACGCTTCGCCACATAGCGCGCAGTCCTCTGCTACGCCCGCGTCAGCCGCTCCTGGAGGAGGGATTCTCATCGATCTGGCCCTAGTGCCAGGCAGTGCCATGTCACCGATCTGTCATTTCCTCAGCGACCGGTACGGCGGGCGCCGTGAGCTGATCGCAGCTGGCCATCTGGGCGAGGACCCAGATGTCACGCAGCGTCATCACCTGTAGGTCGCCTCCCCGCGCAGCAACCCGCAGATCGCCGACTATGTCGCGACGTGCTGACTGGCCATAGCGCCGGTCAGCTTGCGCAGAACAAACATTCTGACGCTAAGCCTATCCCAGCCAGATTGAGCCGACGGTTTTACAGCCTGGTCGCTCCGCCCGAGCCACCCTCACTGACCAGCACATATGCGCTTCGAGGTGCGATTCCGGGCTGCCGCCGTCCGCTATGCGTCCGTGGGCGCCGGGTTCCGGGGGCCGCGCGGGCCACGGACGGGGGCGGAACGGGCCACGGACGGGGCCGGAAAAGGCCGCGGACGGGGCCGGTGGGAGCGGTTACGCCGACCGCCCCTACCCGCTTCTCGCCCCTGACCTGCCATTTCAGGACGCCTGCTCGCTGTCGCCGTCGCCCTCGTCACCGGGGTCTCGCTGGGCCTCCTGGATGCCGAGGGCGTCGGTGATGCGCTGGTTGGCGGCATCAGCCTGCCCGCAGGTGCCGTGAGCGTAGATCTTCAGCAGGACGGCGACGCCGTGCCCGGCCCGGTGGGCGACCTCGGTCGCGGGCACCCCGGAGTTCAGCCACAGCGACACCGCCGCGTGCCGCAGGTCGTAGGGACGCCGGCCCAGCGGCGACCTGTACTGGGCGTGGGTGAAGGCCCCTCGCGGGCCGCGCCAGATCTCGTTGTAGCCGGAGTCCTGCAGGAGGCCGCGCTGGCCGTCTGGAAGATCCGACCGTCCGGGGTCGTGCCGTAGCGCCTGATGAGGGCGCGCAGCAGCTGGACGAGTTCGGGCGGGACGGGAATGGTGCGGGTCTCGTGGGCAGTGCGGTGCTACAGGCCGCGCTCCTGGCGGGCGGTGCCGTGGTCGGTCCAGGCGGTGCCCGCACGGGGTGCGGAGGCGGCCAGGTCGATCCTTCCCCACCCCTTCTTCGGCAGGTGCAGGTCGCTCTCGCGGAGCTTGAGCGCCTCCAACGGGCGCAGGGCGGCGTAGTACAGGCAGGCGTAGAAGTCTTCCAGGCGCTGCCCCCGGTCGCTTAGTGTCCGGCCGGCAGCGTGCCACCGCGCCAGCCGTCCCGGCGGAAAGCTTTGACATGTCTTGCCGCGGGGCAGGTGTCCCGCGCCGGGAGGGTGACGGAAGATCATCCCGGACGGCGGCGCGGCCTGGGCCGGCTCGCTGCCATCACCTCGGACCAGCGGATTCGTCGCTGCCGGATCAGCCGCGGGTGCCGACGGCCGGTGCTAGCGCCGCGTGCCGGCGGCCGGTAGCGTAAAGCTGGCGTGTGCTGTTGTCCGCCAGAGGTTCCAGGTGGGGCCCGTGATGCTGCTAGATCGTCTGCCGGAACGCGCGGCTCTCGGCCAACTGCTGGAGGGGGCGCGGGCTGGGCGCAGCGGCGTGCTGGTGCTGCGCGGCGAGGCGGGGGTGGGCAAGACCGCGCTGCTGGAGTGTGCGGTCGAATCGGCGGCCGGCTTTCGGGTGGCGCGGGTGGCCGGGGTCGAGTCGGAGATGGAACTAGCGTTCGCTGCCCTGCAGCAGTTGTGCGCGCCGATGCTGGACAAGCTCGGGGGTCTGCCCGATCCGCAGCGTGATGCGCTGGGCGTGGCGTTCGGCCTGAAAACAGGGGCGGCGCCGGACCGGTTCCTGGTGGGGCTGGCCGCGCTGAGCCTGCTGTCGGAGGTGGCCGAGCAGCAGCCGCTGTTGTGCGTGATCGATGACGCGCAGTGGCTGGACCAGGCCTCGGC
>DASXIN010000010.1:0-1569 GCA_036497945.1 Streptosporangiaceae bacterium
GCCGTTCGGCGCTGGCCGCAGGTGCGGTCTTCGTCCGGCGCTTGTCGCGCAGATCGGGTGGTTCTATGTTGCGCCGCGGGTGGGCGTCGCTGGTTGCGGTGGGTGCGGCGGAGGATCGCTGGACGGACTTGCCGTTTACCCGCCGAGCGCGCCGAGCAGATGGTCCAGTTCGCTGATGCGGCTGGTGACCTCTCGCCTGAGGTGGGCTGCCAGCTGTTCCCACTCTCGTGGGCCGGGGGTCTGACCGTCGGGAATCGCCTCGGCCAGGGCGGCGCGGATCTGCGTTAGGGACAGGCCAGCTTGCTGGCAGACCCGGATCATGGCGACCCGGCACAGCACATCTCCGCGGTAGCGGCGCTGGTTGGAAGCGGTGCGGTCGGCGCTGATCAGCCCTTGCCGCTCGTAGAACCGCAGCGCCGACGGAGCGGCGCCGCTACGCTGTGCCACCAGGCCTACCGTCAGGCCCGCTTCGTGCCAGTCGAACGAACCCATCGCCACCTACCGCCGCAGGAATGTAGCGGCCTGGGCCAGGCATGCGGCCTGGCGCTTGACTTCAACATTAGTTCATCTCCTAACGTCCGGCTGTGACGGCTGCGGGAGGCGGCCAGCCAACGGAGGGAGCCAAGATGATCGTGGTGATAGGTGGGACGGGACGGGTGGGCCGGCAGGTCGCGGCTCAGCTCCGGCAGCGGAATCTGCCGGTCCGGGTGGTTAGCCGGGGCCTGAATCTTGCGGAGGTGCCGCCCGGTACCGAGGTGGCGCGCGCGGACCTGGCCGATCCGGCGTCGCTGGAACCGCAACTGGCCGGCGCACGGGCACTGTTCCTGGTGTGGCCGTTCACCTCACCGGAGCTGACCGCTGGCCTAGCCCCGAAGGTGGCCGAGATCGCCGCCCGGAATGCCAGGCGGGTCGTGTACTTGTCCGCCCAGCCCGCCGCCGACCAGCCGGGCTCGTTTTGGGCCCTGGTGGAGCGGGCTATCGAGGACTCTGGGGTCTGCTGGACGTTCCTGCGCCCGACCGGGTTCGCGGCCAACACGCTGATGTGGGCCGACCAGATCCGCTCCGGCAACGTGGTCCGCTGGCCGTTCGGCGCCGCCGCCAGGGCGCTGATCGATGAGCGGGACATCGCCGCGGTAGCGGTGCGCGCGCTGACCAAAGACGGCCATGCCGGGGCCCGGTACCTGCTCAGCGGCCCGGCGGTGCTGACCCAGGCCGAGCAGCTGGCCGCGATCGGCCAAGCCATCGGCCGCGAGCTGCGCTGGGAAGAGCTGCCCCGCCAGACCGCCTTGCAGGAGCTGACAACAGCCTGGGGCGACCCGGCGTTCGCGCAGACGGCCCTGGATGCCTGGGAGTGGTTCGTCGACCATCCCGAGACAGTCACCTCGGTGGTCCAGGACATCACTGGAGCCCCGGCGCACAGCTTCCGCGACTGGGCCGCTGCCAACGCCGCGGCATTCCGCTGAGCCCTCCTCGGCAACCACCGGCCCCCGGCAACAAGCAGCAGATGACCTTCACCGACGCCGAGATCCTCTACCTGGCCAGCCAGCGGCTGGGCCGCAGCGCATAGCC
>DASXIN010000011.1:0-26903 GCA_036497945.1 Streptosporangiaceae bacterium
ACGCCTACTACCGCCTCGACGACGCCAACCCGTGGCGCTACATCGACTACACCGGCTGCGGCAACTCGCTCAACGTCAGGCACCCGCACTCGCTCCAGCTGATCATGGACTCGCTGCGCTACTGGGTCCTGGAGATGCACGTCGACGGGTTCCGCTTCGACCTCGCCTCGGCCCTGGCCAGGGAGTTGCACGACGTGGACCGGCTGTCCACGTTCTTCGACCTCGTGCAGCAGGACCCGGTGGTCTCCCAGGTGAAGCTGATCGCCGAGCCGTGGGACGTCGGCGAGGGCGGTTATCAGGTGGGCAACTTCCCGCCGCTCTGGACCGAGTGGAACGGCAAGTACCGGGACACGGTGCGCGACTTCTGGAGTGGCGAGCACGCCACGCTGCCCGAGTTCGCGTCCCGGCTGACCGGGTCCAGCGACCTGTACCTGAGCGACGGCCGGCGGCCGGCCGCCTCGGTGAACTTCGTCACCGCGCACGACGGCTTCACGCTGGCCGACCTGGTCTCCTACAACCACAAGCACAACGAGGCCAACGGCGAGGGCGGCCGGGACGGCACTGACGACAACCGGTCCTGGAATTGCGGCGCGGAAGGCCCCAGCGACGACCCGGCGGTGCGCTCGCTGCGCGACCGGCAGAAGCGCAACTTCCTGTGCACCGTGCTGCTCTCCCAGGGCGTCCCGATGCTGCTGGCCGGCGACGAGATGGGCCGCACCCAGCGCGGCAACAACAACGCGTACTGCCAGGACACCGAGATCTCCTGGGTGCACTGGCCTTCTGACCACGGGCCGCCGGACGGCGACGCCGCCGTCCCCGGTTACCTCGCCGACCAGGACCTGCTCGACTTCGTCCGGACGCTGATCCGGCTGCGCGCCGACCACCAGGTGTTCCGCCGCCGCCGGTTCTTCCGCGGCCAGGAAGCGGTCCGCGGCCGGGGCAGCGGTCACGACCAGCCCGGCGACATCGCCTGGTTCACCCCGGCCGGCGAGGAGATGACCGACGATGACTGGGCGGTGGGCTTCGCCAAGTCGCTCACCGTGTTCCTCAACGGCGATGCGATCACCGAGCCCGACCCGCGCGGCGAGCGGGTCCGGGACGCGTCGTTCCTGCTCCTGTTCAACGCGAGCGAGCTGGACCTGGCGTTCACCATCCCGCCGCAGCGGTACGGCGAGAAGTGGGCCAAGGTGCTGGACACCGCGCTGCCGGTGAGCGCGGTGCCGGACGTGCCGGCGGTCAAGCCGGGCGACGGACTGCCCATCCCGAGCCGGTCCATGCAGGTCCTGGCCCGTGCCTGACCCGGTCCGGGCGCCGGTGTCCAGCTACCGGCTCCAGCTCCAGCCCGGCTTCGGGTTCGCGGACGCCGCCGCCAGCACCGACTACCTGGCCGCGCTGGGCGTCAGCCACGTCTACCTGTCGCCGATCCTGCAGGCCGCCCCGGGATCGACGCACGGTTACGACGTGGTGGACCACTCCCGGATATCCGCCGACCTGGGCGGCGAGGCCGGGTTCCGGGACATGGTGCGCCGGTTCCGCACCGCCGGGCTTGGCGTGATCGTGGACATCGTGCCCAACCACATGGCCATCCCGGTGCCCGAGTGGCTGAACCGGCCGTTCTGGTCGGTGCTCCGGGACGGGCCGGCCGCGGAGTTCGCGTCCTGGTTCGACGTGGACTGGGCCGCGCAGGACGTCCGGCTGCTGCTGCCGGTGCTGGGCGCCCCGCTGGAGGACTGCCTGGACGATCTGACTGTCGCCGAGCAGACCATCCACCGGGCCGCCGAGCCGGTGCTGCGCTACTTCAACCACGTGTTCCCGGTCCGCCCGGGCACCGCCGGGCTGCCACTGGCTGACCTGCTGGCCGTGCAGCACTACCGGCTGGCCGACTGGCGGCTGGCCGCCACCGAGCTGAACTGGCGGCGGTTCTTCGACATCAGCTCGCTGATCGCGGTGCGGGTGGAAGACCCCGAGGTGTTCGAGGCCACTCACGCGGTGATCCTCGGCCTGGCCGCCGAGGGACTGATCGACGGGCTCCGGGTGGACCACCCGGACGAGCTGGCCGACCCGCGTGGCTACCTGCGCCGGCTGGCCGAGCGGACCGGCGGCCGGTGGGTGTGCACCGAGAAGATCCTGTCCGGCGACGAGCGGCTGCCCGCCGACTGGCCGTGCGCGGGTACCACCGGCTACGACAGTCTCGGCGCGGTCGGCGGCCTGTTCCTCGACCCGGCCGGCGCGCAGCCGCTGGCCACCGGGTACGTGCAGTTCACCGGCGGCGCCGGGGCGTTCGCCGGGGTGGCCGAGGCGGCCAAGCGGACCGAGGCCGAGCAGGCCCTGGCCGCCGAGGTGGCCCGGCTGGCCCGGCTGCTCGGCCCGGCCGGCCACCCGGTGCTGGCCGGCCACCCGGCCGCGGACCTGACGACCGTGCTCACCGAGCTGCTCACCGCCGTGCCGGTGTACCGGGCCTATGTCGTCCCCCCCGAGCCGGTGCCGCCGGAGTCGGCCGCGATCCTGGACCAGGCGGCCGCGGCCGCCCGGCCGCGCCTCCCGCAGCACCTGCATTCGCTGCTGGTGGCGATCACCGAGCTCGCGCTGACCGGCCCCGCGCCGTTCGTTACCCTGTTCCAGCAGGTCTGCGGCCCGGTGATGGCCAAGGGCGTGGAGGACACCGCGTTCTACCGCTGGTCCAGGCTGACCGCACTGAACGAGGTCGGCGGCGACCCGGACCGGTTCGGCTGGCACCCGGCCGAGTTCCACACGTTCGCCGCGCACCTAGCCCGGAACTGGCCCGGCACGCTGACCACGCTGTCCACCCACGACACCAAGCGCCAGGAAGACGTCCGGGCCCGGCTCGCGGTGCTGGCCGAGATCCCGCAGGCCTGGCTGGCCGAGGTGACCCGGTGGCATGACCGGGCCGCCGCGCTGGCCAACGGGCTGGTCCCGGATGCGGACACCGAGTATCTGATGTGGCAGACGCTGACTGGCGCCTGGCCGCTGGACCGGGAACGGCTGACCGCGTACCTGGTCAAGGCGATGCGCGAGGCCAAGACGCGCACCTCGTGGACGGACCCGGACGCCGAGTACGAGGCGATGGTGCTCAGCTTCGCCGAGCAGGTGCTGGACGACGACGAGCTAACCAGCCAGCTGGCCGGCTTCGTGGCCGCGCTGGGCGAGGACGCGCGGGCCAACTCGCTCGGCATGAAGCTGGTTCAGCTCACCATGCCCGGGGTGGCCGATGTGTACCAGGGCTGCGAGCTGGCCGGCCTGGCCCTGGTCGACCCGGACAACCGGCGGCCGGCCGACTTCAGCCGGGGCCGGGAGCTGCTCGCGGCGCTGTTCAGCCCGGGGGGGCGACCCCCCGCTCTGCTCCCCCGGGGGACTACCCCCGGAACCCCCGGCCCCCGATCGCCGCTCCGCGCCGAGGTCGGCGCAGCCGACCGGGCGGGTCGGCTCCCGGTGGACCTCGACGCGGAGAAGCTGCTGGTGACGTCGACCGCGCTTAAGCTGCGCCAGGCGCACCCGGACTGGTTCGCGGCCGGCTACCAGCCGCTGGCCGCCGAGGGCCCGGCGGCCGGGCACGCGGTCGCGTTCGCCCGCGGTGCGGCGGTCACCGTGGCCACCCGGCTGCCGGCCGGCCTGCGCCGCGACGGTGGCTGGGCCGGCACCGTGCTTCCGCTGCCCGCCGGCACCTATCAGGACCTGCTCACCGGCGCCACGCTGGCCGGCCCGCGCCCCTTGCTGTCCACGATTACCCAACGCCATCCCGTGGCACTCTTGATCCCCGCCGGATCACCCTTGCCGGATCTCGACGCGGCGGCGTCGGCGGCTGATGATGTTTCCTGAGGTGCCGACGTGAGCGTGTTCCGGGTGTGGGCGCCTGCCGCCGGGGCGGTCGAGGTGCAGGTCAGGCTGCCCACCGAGGCGGACGGCGCGGAGAAGGTGCTGCCGATGCGCGCGGCCGCGGCGGCCGGCTGGTGGGAAGCCAGCGTGCCTGGTGCGGCCGACGGTGCCGACTACGGGTTCCGGCTGGACGGCGGGCCGCCGCTGGCCGACCCGCGGTCGCCACGGCAGCCGCAAGGCAGCGATGGGCTGAGCCGGAGCTACGATCACGCCACGTTCGGCTGGACCGATCAGGGCTGGCGGGGCGGGCCGCTGCGTGGCGCCGTGATCTACGAGATGCACGTCGGCACGTTTACCTCGGAGGGCACCTTCGACGCCGCTATCGGCCACCTCGATCACCTCCGCGACCTGGGCGTGGACATGGTCGAGCTGATGCCGGTGGCCAGCTTCCCGGGCCGCTGGGGCTGGGGCTACGACGGCATCCACCTGTGGGCGGTGCACGAGGCGTACGGCGGCCCGGACGGGCTGAAGCGGTTCGTGGACGCGTGCCACGCGCGGCGCGTCGGGGTGCTGCTCGACGTGGTCTACAACCATGTCGGCATCGGCAACCACCTGGGCGCGTTCGGGCCCTACTTCACCACCGCGCACGTGACCCCCTGGGGTCCGGCGGTGAACCTGGACCAGCCCGGCTCCGACGAGGTGCGCCAGTTCCTCAACGGCAACGCGCTGATGTGGCTGCGTGACTACCACCTGGACGGGCTGCGTCTGGACGCGGTGCACGCCTTCGAGGACCACCGGGCGCTGCACTTCCTGGAGGAACTGGCCGTCGAAGTACAGGCGCTGGGCACCCGGCTGAACCGGGAACTGGTGCTGATCGCCGAGTCCGACCTGAACGACCCGCGGCTGGTCAGCTCGCGGGAGGCGGGCGGGTACGGGCTGACCGGCCAGTGGAGCGATGACTTCCATCACGCGGTGCACGCCGCGGTCAGCGGCGAGCGGCAGGGTTACTACTGCGACTTCGGCTCGATGCGGGCCCTGGTCAAGACGCTGACCCGGGTGTTCTTCCACGACGGCACCTGGTCGGAGTTCCGCGGCCGCAGCCACGGCCGGCCGGTGGACCTGCTGCGCATCCCGGCCTTCCGGTTCCTTGGCTACCTGCAGGATCACGACCAGGTCGGGAACCGGGCCACCGGGGACCGGATCTCCGCCAGGCTGGCCCCCGGCCTGATCAAGATCGGCGCCGGACTGGTGCTGACCGCGCCGTTCACCCCGATGCTGTTCATGGGGGAGGAGTGGGCCGCGGGCACGCCGTGGCAGTACTTCACCGACCACACCGACCCGGAGCTGGCCAGGGCCGTCGCGGCCGGCCGCCGGGAAGAGTTCGCCGCGTTCGGCTGGGGCCCGGCCGACGTGCCCGACCCGCAGGACGAGGCCACCTTCTACCGGTCCATGCTGGACTGGGCCGAGCTGGATCAGGCCGCGCACCGCGAGATGCTGGCCTGGTACACCGAGCTGATCGCGCTGCTCCGGGCCTGGCCGGAGCTGACCGACCCGATGCTGGACCAGGTCCGGGCCGACTACGACGAGGGCAAGCGCTGGCTGGTGCTGTACCGCGGCCGGCTGCGGGTCGTGGTCAACCTGAGCGAGCGCGCCCAGCGGCTGCCGGTGGGCGCGCCCGGCACCGCGGTGCTGGCCGCGTCCCGGATCGGGGTGACCCTGGACGGCGCGGACGCTAACCTGCCAGCGGTGTGCCTGGCCGTGCTCAGCACCTGACCTGTCCGGAGGAGAAGCCATGCAGCAGCGCGTCGAGCAGGTACCGGCCGAAGACGGGGCTGGGGCGTTCGATCTGTCCCTCTGGGTGCCGGATAGTGGCAGCGGGCCCGGCCTGCTGCTCATCCAGGAGATCTACGGGGTCAGCGACTACATCCGCGCGGTGGCCAGTGACCTGGCCGGGCTGGGCTACGTAGTAGCCGCGCCGGACCTGTTCTGGCGGATCAAGCCACAGCACCAGGCCGCGCACGACCAGGCCGGGCTGGAAGAGTCACTGGCCGTGGGCGCGCGGTTCGACGCGGCGCAGGGTGTCCGGGACTGCCTGACCGCGCTGCGCGCGCTGGCCTCGCTGCCCGAGGTGGACGGCGGCATCGGGGTGATCGGCTTCTGCCTGGGCGGCTCGATCGGCTACCTGGTCGCCGCGCAGGCGCCGGTGGACGTACTGATCTCGTTCTACGGCTCGGCCGTGCCGGACAGCCTGGACCTGCTCAGCCAGATCAGCGCCCCGGTGCAGTTCCACTTCGGTGGCAACGACCCGTACATCCCGCGGGACCGGGTCCGCGCGGTGCAGGAAGCGGCCGCCCGGTACCCGAACGTGGAGATGCATGTGGAGGAGGACGCGGGGCACGCCTTCCACAACCGGATGGCCCCAATGTTCCACCAGCCCGAGCCGGCCGCCCGGGCCTGGCAGAAGGCCGAGGAGTTCCTCCGCCGCTATCTACCGGTGCACCACAGCGTCAGCTAGCCGGCCAGGTGCGCGACGATCCGCCGGATCTGCTCGCCATACCGGGCGAGGAACTCGTCACTGGCCGGGTCGATGCCGAACAGTTCCCGGGCCACCTGGGGCATGACCAGCGGGGCGGTGCTGGCACACCTCAACCCGCTCTACTACACGGTGGCCGCAGCCCGGGCGCTGGCCGCCGGCCCGCTCACCGGCGCGGTGGTCTGGCAGGCCTTCGCCGTGCTGCTGCCGCTGTGCGCGGTCGTCCTGTACTGGGCCACCACCGTGGTCCGCAAGGCCGTCGGCTGAGCCGCGGGCGGTGCGCACAGTGCTGGCCACGGCCGCGCCGAGCAGCATCGCCCCGGCTATCCCGGTGCCGCTCAGCCGGTTACCGAGCAGGACCACGGCCAGGATGGTGCCGGTCAGCGGCTCCAGCAGGGCGAGCAGCGCGGCCGCGCTGGGCGTGGCGGCGCGCAGGCCGCGGAAGTACAGCGGGTAGGCCACCGCGGTCGGGCCGGTGCTCAGCGCGATGAGCAGCCCGATCGTGGCTGGCTGCGGGGTGAACGCGAGCCGGCCGGCCGCCGCGGCCAGCGGCAGCAGCACTAGGCCGCCCAGGGTGAAGCCGAACCCGGTCGCGGTCAGGTCGTCCAGGCCGGCCACCGGCCGGGCCCCGACCAGGGTCATGGTGGCGAACCCGGCGCCGGACAGCACGGCCAGCCCGGCGCTGGCCAGCACAGCGGTCTCCGGGTACCCGCCGCCCGGCAGGCCGACCAGCAGGCCGAGGCCGGCCAGGGCCAGCCCGGTGGTGGCGGCCGCGCGCCGCCTGGGCCGGCGCCGCCCGGTCAGCGGCTCAGCGGCCAGCACGATGACCGGCGCGCTGCCGATGGTGAGCAGGGTGGCCAGGCTGACCGAGCTGATCGACACAGCGGTGAAGTAACAGCTCTGGAACACGGCGGCGAGCAGGCCGATCACGGTGATCCGGGTCCACGCGGCCCGGCCGGCCGGCCACCGGCGGCGGGTGACCAGCAGGAATCCGACGATCAGCGCACCGCCGGTAGCCAGCCGGTAGGCGGCCACGGACAGCCCGGGCAGCCCGGCGGCCCGGCCGAGCAGGGTTCCGGTCAGCCCACCGGTGCCCCACAGCAGCCCGGACATGACGAGGTAAGGCATGGATCGCTCCAGCGACGAGATAGGGATGGGTCGCGGAAGCGGGGCGGCCAGATCCGCCCGGTGCTGCACAGAAAGCGCGCGTCAGCTCAGCAGGCTTGACGCGCGGCGGCCAGCGCCCCGCTCAGTGGCGGGGCGGCGGGGTGATCGGGAACAACCGGTGCACGCGGTTAGCCTACCGGTTCGGGCTCAGCCGCCCGGCGTGACGATGCCGTACTCGTGGATCTTCCGGTAGATGGTGGCCCGGGACATGCCCAGCGACTTGGCCGCCTTGACCTTGTTGCCCTGGTAGTCGAGCAACCCCTGGACGATCGCGTCGCGTTCCATCGACTCCAGCGGGGAGAGCAGCCGCCGGCTCACCGTGTAGCACTCCGGCGGCAGGTCGGCCGGCTGGATGGCGCCGGTGCGCCGCTTCTGCACCACCCGGCGCATGGCCTGCCAGAGTTGCTCGATGTTGCCCGGCCACTTGGCCCGGAGCAGCAGCTGCATCGCCTCCGGCGAGCAGGTCAGCCGGCCGTGCTGGCCCAGCTTGGCCACGAAGAACGGCACCAGCGTGTGCAGGTCCTCGATGTGATGCCGGAGCGGGGGCAGTTCCACCGTGCTCGGGAAGTGCCGCAGCAGCTTGCTCAGGTCGCCGCGCGCCTGGCTGCGGTTGAGCGTGATGGCCACCCACAGGTCGCCCTGCTGGCCGGCCGCCCGGGCCTCCTGCAGCGCGCTGGCCAGCACGTGCTGCTGCCGCGCGGTCAGCAGGTCGACGTGCCTGATGATCAGGGTGCCCTCACCGTCGAGCAGCTCGCGGCGGGCACGCAGCAGCCAGTCGGTGTCGGTGGCCTCGGCCGCGTCCAGCACATAGAACCGCTCGGCCGCGTTGCGCCGCTGGTGTACCGCGCGGACCACGGCCAGCTTGCCCACCCCGGGCTCGCCCTCCAGCGCCAGCCACTCGCCGGAGTCGTAGACCGCCTCCACCTGGCGGCAGCCACGCAGCCACAGCGCGCCGTTGCCGACCAGGCCGGGCAGCGACATGGCGGGCTTGGCCGCGCTAGCCGCGGCACGGCGGCTGACCGGCTCGATCAGCTTCACGTGCACCACGCCGCCCGCTATCCGGTCGTCGCCGGGCACCGGGCGGCAGTACATCCGGGCCTGCACGCCGCTGGGCAGCTGCACGGACACGGTGCAGGACTGCCGGGTGGTCAGCGCCTCGGCCGCCTGGCTGAGCAGCAGGCCTTGGTCCCCGGGATCGAGCACCTGCCGGGCGTGGTCGTTCATCATCACCACGTCGTTGTTCAGCGCCAGCACGATCCCGCTGGTCCGGCGGCAGGCCCGCAGGTACTCCTGCATGAGCTGCAGCTCGCGCGCGCTCGCGTCGGCCAGCATGGCCTGGGTGATCTGGTCGGCGGTCGTCTTGGCCAGCGCGATCAGCAGCGGGTCGGCGTCCTTGCGCCAGCAGGTCAGGTCGACCGCGCCGACCGCCTTACCGGAGATCGGGTCGTGGATCGGCACCCCGGCACAGGCCAGGTCTTCCAGGTCCTCCGCGTAGTGCTCGTGCCCGAACACGTGGGCCGGCTGGCCGCCCTCCAGCGCGGTGCCGATCCCGTTGGTGCCGACGTACTCCTCGGCGTAGCTGAATCCCGGGGCCAGCTGCACCCCGTCCAGGTGCCGCTCCAGGTCGTGGTCGGCGGTCATCCGGCTCAGCACCACCCCGGCCGCGTCGGTCAGGATGACGCTGATCGGCTGGCCCTCCAGGTGCTCGCGCAGGTTGCGCAGCACCGGCATGGCGTTGCGGGTCAGCGGGGTGTCCAGGTCAGGGTCGTGGACATAGGACAGCTCGACCCGGTCGGCGGCCACCTTGAACTGCCGGGAGCGCCACCAGGACGCGAGGATGGGACTCCGGACCTCGTCCGCCTTGACCGGTTCAGCGGTCAGGAACCGCTCGCGCGTAGTCGCCAGCCGCCTGCTGTCGGCTGAGGCTAGGTGCACTCCTGCGGGCACGTTACGCCTCCGTACCTCCCCGGTCAGGGCCTACCTACCCAAAATATGCGCGCCGTTACCCGCGCCTGTCTCAAGTTGAGACCGGGAGGCCCAGGGCCGCGGAGTTTTGATGAGAGCAACGCCGGATCGGCTGCGATGACTCGCTGAAGGAACCGGAGTTGCCTGATGGATCAACCGGACGGACCCGCTACCGAGACGTTCAATCCGTGGAGCGTGGTCAACCTGGTGTTTCACCATCTGGCTGAGCAGGGGCTGCATCCGGTCCTCGGTGAGTCCGGCGACCCGGGTCGCCCGGCGGCCGATCTGCTGCGGGCAATGGGGGTCGAGCCGGCCGCCGAGGGCAGCCAGCAGTCCTCTCGTGACGTCCAGGACCACCTCGCTGATCTTCGGGATGCGTTCTTCGGTGAACGCTGACGCACCGGACCGGGCCCCGGCCTAAGGCAGAAAGTGCCAGGTGGGTGGCCATGTCTCATGTTGAGAGCCCGGCCTCCGCTTTTACAGGTTGTTATTCCGCACAAGGACTTTCGTAGGGAAGGGGTGACCATGAGTCGCCAGAGTGTGGCCAAGGCCCACCAGAAGATCCAGGAACTGTCCTGGGAACCGATGTACCACGAGCCGGTTTCGCAGTACGGCACCGACTACTCGTTCCGGAAGGCGCAGAAGAAGGATCCCCTGAAGCAGGTCCTGCGGTCCTACTTCCCGATGCAGGAAGAGAAGGACCACCGGGTCTACGGCGCCGAGGACGGGGCCATCCGGGGCAATATGTTCCGCCAGGTACAAGAGCGCTGGATGGAGTGGCAGAAGCTGTTCCTGTCCATCATCCCGCTGCCGGAGATCTCCGCGGCGCGGGCGATGCCGCTGCTGTTCCGCACGGTTCCCAACCCGGAACTGCACAACGGCCAGGCGATCCAGATGATCGACGAGGTACGGCACTCGACGATCCAGCAGAACCTCAAGCGCCTGTACATGCAGAACTACATCGACCCGGCCGGCTTCAACCAGAGCCTCCGCGGCTTCCAGGACGACTACTGCGGGACCATCGGCCGGCAGTTCGCCGAGGGCTTCATCACCGGTGACGCGATCACCGCGGCGAGCATCTACCTGACGATCGTGGCCGAGACCGCGTTCACCAACACGCTGTTCGTGGCCATGCCCGCCGAGGCCGCCGCCAACGGCGACTACCTGCTGCCCACCGTGTTCCACTCGGTGCAGTCGGACGAGTCGCGGCACATCAGCAATGGGTACGCCACCCTGCTGATGGCGCTGGCCGACGAGGAGAACCACCAGCTGCTCGAGCGCGACCTGCGCTACGCGTGGTGGAACAACCACCGGGTGGTGGACGCCGCCATCGGCACGTTCATCGAGTACGGCACCAAGGACCGGCGCAAGGACCGCGAGTCCTACGCCGAGATGTGGCGGCGGTGGATCTACGACGACTACTACCGCAGCTACCTCGTGCCGCTGGAGAAGTACGGCCTGGTCATCCCGCACGACCTCATCGAGGAAGCGTGGAACCAGATCTGGAACAAGGGCTACGTGCACGAGGTAGCCCAGTTCTTCGCCACCGGCTGGCTGGCGAACTACTGGCGGATCGACCCGATGACCGACAAGGACTTCGAGTGGTTCGAGTACAAGTACCCGGGCTGGTATGACCGGTACGGCAAGTGGTGGGAGAACTACAACCGGCTGTCCCGGCCGAACGGGCACCACCCGATCGTGGCCGAGAGCGTCGATTACGTGTACCCGAACCGCTGCTGGACCTGCATGGTGCCCTGCCTGGTCCGCGAGGACATGGTCATCGACGAGGTCGACGGCCAGGTGCGCACGTACTGCCACGAGGTCTGCCGGTGGACGGACGTGGAAGCGTTCCGGCCGACGTTCATGGGCCGGTCCACACCGAACATGGGCCAGCTCATCGGCAAGCGCGAATGGGAGACCCTGTACCACGGCTGGAACTGGGCCGACGTGGTCTCCGACATGGGCTTCGTCCGGGACGACGGCAAGACCCTGACCGCTCAGCCGCACCTGGACCTGGACCCGAAGAAGATGTGGACGCTGGACCATCTGCGCCGGATGGCGCCGGTGCAAAGCCCGAACGTCCTGCTCAACGAGATGACGCCGGATCAGCGTGCCGCGTTCCAGGCCGACTACAACCGGCAGGGCCCCGCAGGCCGTCCGGCTCCGGCCGACGCCTGAGCTGTCTGGCTACCAAGACTGGGAGGTGGGCCGCAGGCGGGAGCTGCGGCCCCCTCCCCTCCACTAGGGGCATCGCGAGGGAGCCATGGCGGATAAGCATGTCGTGCGATTCGAGCCGGTCGGCATCGAGATCGAGGTGAGCGAGGAGCAGACCATCCTCCGGGCCGCTGCCGAGCAGGGAATCATGCTCATGCACGGCTGCAAAGAGGGGCAGTGCTCCGCCTGCAAGTCGTTCGTGCTCAATGGTGATGACATCGAGCTGGACAAGTACTCCACGTTCGCACTCCCCGATTACGAGCTCGAAGAGGGCTACACCCTGCTGTGCCGGGCGCATGCGTACGAGGACGTCACGATCGAGCTGCTGAACTTCGACGAGGAGATGATCCGCTCCGGCCTGCCGATCATCCAGGGCGTCGCGGAGGTGGTGTCCAAGGACGCGGTCACCCACGACATGCGGCACCTGATCCTGCGCTTGCTCGAGCCGCAGGAGATCAAGTTCTTTCCCGGCCAGTACATGGATTTCGCCATTCCCGGGACGGACGCGACGCGGTCCTTCTCGATGGCGAACACCTCCAGCCGGGAAAGCGGGTTGCTGGAGTTCGTCATCAAGGTCTACCCGGACGGGAAGTTCTCCAGGTTCCTGGCCGAGAAGCTGGCCGAGGGTGACCGGCTGGACGTGTCCGGGCCGTTCGGCGTCTTCACCCTCCGCGACGGCGAGAATGACCTGGTCTTCGTGGGCGGCGGGGCGGGCATGGCGCCGATCCTGGCGCTGCTGCGGACGCTAGGCGAGCGCGGTATCCAGCGCAAGGCCACCTTCTTCTACGGCGCGCGGGCCAAGCGGGACCTCTGCTTCGAGGCCGAGTTGCACGAGCTCCAGGAGAGGCTGCCGAACTTCCGGTATATCCCGGCGTTGTCCGATCCGGACCTGGAAGACGAGTGGGACGGCGAGACCGGCCTGATCACGGACGTGGTCAAGCGGCATGCCAGTGACCTGACCGGAGCACACGCCTACGTCTGCGGTCCGCCGCCCATGGTGGAGGCGGCCCTGCCGCTGCTCGGGCAGCTGGGCGTGGAGGAAAAGCGCATCTACTACGACAAGTTCACCACTACCGGGGATCCCGGCGAGCAGTGAGGAGCAGCGGACATGCCAGCCCGGCCACCAGCGAGCGCGCCTGGTGGCGACCCTTGCCTGAACTCTCATGATGAAGGAGAGACCTCATGACAACCGCGCCAGCGGAACGCAGTGTCCCGAGGGTAGTCCACACCGACGCGGAAGCGGGGGCGAAGGAATTCCCGGACTCGGACGCACGTCGGTTCAACTACTACACGCCGGCCAAGCGCAAGCAGACTCACTACGAGGACGTGACCGTCGAGGTCCAGCCGGATCCGCGGCACTATCTCAGCCAGGGCTGGCTGTACGGTTTCTCCGACGGCCGGGGTGGGTACCCGCTTGACTGGACGGTCCTCAAAGCCTGGGGATCGGATCGCCCCGAGCCGGAGCGCTACCCGGGCTCCGGTGGCAAGGGGTATGACTGGCCCGCACTCGGCTGGCATGAGTTCCGGGACCCGAACGAGGAGTGGGAGCTCACCCTCTACCGGTACAACGCCAACGTCGTGCGGCAGCTGAACCAGAACATCGAGGCAGCCAGGCAAACGAAGGCGTTTGACCAGTGGACCCAGAGCTGGGTGACGTTCGTGGAGCGGAACGTCGGGGCCTGGATGCACGTGGACCACGGTCTCGGCCTGTACCTGTTCGCGAACGCGAACCGCCGGGCGCCGACGAACATGCACAACAACGCGATCTCGGTGAACAGCATGCACCGGATCCGGGCCGCCCAGGACCTGGCGCTGTACAACCTGACGCTGAGCGAGGAGATGGACCGCTTCGATGGCAGCGCGCACATCGACACCTGGAACAACGACCCGGCCTGGCAGGGCGTCCGGGAGACTGCGGAGAAGCTGACCGGGATCGACGATTGGTGCGAGGCGATCTTCGCGGCGAACGTGGTATTCGAGCCGCTGGTCGGCGAGCCATTCCGGAGCAGCCTGGTGCAGCACGCCGCTCCGCGCAACGGGGACTTCGTCACGCCGACCGTCGTGGGCGCGGCGGAGTACGACTACTCCGAGCGGGACCTGCGCTACACCCGGGTCATGTTCGAGCTGCTGACCAGCGACCGGGAATTCGCCAATCACAACAAGGAGATCCTGCAGCAGTGGCTGTCCAACTGGGTGCCGCAGGCCATCTCCGCCGCGCGGAGGCTGCAGCCGGTGTGGTCGCAGCCCGAGGCGAAGCCGCCCCGATTCGAGGACTCGCTGGATGCGGCGAAGAGCAGGTTCAGCGGAATCTTGTCCGACCTGCACCTGGAAGCACCGAAGGAGCTGGCACAGTGACCACGTTCAAGACCGCGGAAAGCCCGTTCAAGTCCGACAACACGGCGTCCAACAAGTGCGGCTTCACTCTGATGAACAATCAGGTCGGCGAGGTGGTGGCCCAGGTCATGAGCACCAAGCCCAACGTGACTGTGATGGCGCTGCCGTCCATGATCCGAGTCGACGCGACGGGGCGCATGGACGTCCTCTACGACGAGGTGTCCGAGGCGCTCGGTGAGGAACCGGGTTTCTTCGACGCCGCGGAGTTCGAGGAGAACATGTCCACGCACTACGGCCGGATGATCCATCAAGACGACCGGACCATCATGGTCGCAAATCCGGAGGACGCCGCGGAAGAACTCGGATTCGACCTCGTCGCGTCGAAGTAGCGGCAGCCAGCCGGAAGCGCTCGGTCCGGCCCTTTTCCAGCACCCGCCCATTCAGGAGACATAGTGTACGAGAAGAATGGCGAAAAGTATTTCGTGGTGGATAGCCACATGCATTTCTGGAACGCAGCTCCCGACAACTGGGTGCCGGGGGCGGAGCAGTACGCCAAGGGCTGGATCGAGTGCTTCCACGCTTACCAGGGCCTCGGCCCGCCCGAGACGCACTGGTCGATCGAGCACTTCCAGAAGTACTCCGAGGACGACCTGATGAAGGACGTCTTCGAGGACGGCCACGTGGACGTGGCCATCTTCCAGCCCACCGACCTGAAGGAGTGGTACAAGGAGGGCTTCAACACCACCGAGCGCAACGCGGAAATGGGGAAGCGGCACCCGGGCAAGTTCGTCTACAACACCCGGTTCGACCCCCGGGACAGCGATGCGGGCCTCGAGGTGCTGAAGAAGAACGTCGAGACCTACGGCTCCAAGGGCGTCAAGCTGTACACCGCCGAGTGGAACAACGGCTCGCGCGGCTACAAGCTGAGCGACCCAGGGGCGTACCGCTTCCTGGAGGCCGCGCAGAACCTCGGCGTCAAGAACATCCACGTGCACAAGGGCCCCACCATCTGGCCGCTGGACAAGGACGCCTTCGACGTCTCCGACGTGGACCACGCGGCGACCGACTTCCCGGAGCTGAACTTCATCATCGAGCACGTCGGGCTGCCGCGGATCGAGGACTTCTGCTTCATGGCCACCCAGGAGCCCAACGTGTACGCGGGCCTGTCGGTGGTCATCGGCGGGCTGATGTATGCCCGGCCGAAGTTCTTCGCCAAGGTCATCGGTGAGCTGCTGTTCTGGGTCGGCGAGGACAAGATGACCTTCGGCAGCGACTACGGGATCTGGGAGCCGAAGTGGCAGGTGGAAGGGTTCGTCGACTGGGAGATGCCGGACGACCCTGACCTGTCCGACTACCCGCGGCTGAACACCGACAGCAAGAAGAAGATCCTCGGGCTGAACGCGGCCAACCTGTACGGCATCGAGGTGCCACCGGAGTGCCAGCTCAAGAACGGTGGCACGCCGGGCGCTCAGGAGGTGCTCGGCCAGCCCGCCGACGCGCACGCGGCTTCGGGAGCATGACCGCTCCAGCCACGAGCCGGGCACGGGTACCGTCTCCAGCCGGCCTGCTGGCCGCGCTGGAGACGGTGCGCGACCCGGAGCTGGACGAGCCGATCACCGCGCTCGGCTTCGTCGCCTCGGCCACCGTGTCGGCGGCCGGGGACGCCCAGGTCCGGCTCAGGCTGCCGACGTATTTCTGCGCGCCCAACTTCGCCTACCTGATGGTGGCCGACGCCTACGACGCGGTGGCCGCGCTGCCCGGGGTGCGCCGCGCCGAGGTGGTCCTCGACGGGCACTTCGCGTCGGACGCCATCAACGGGGGGGTGGCGGCGCAGGCGGGCTTCGCCCAGTCGTTCGACGGGGAGGCCGTCGGCGAACTACACCAGCTGCGCGCCGACTTCTTGCGCAAGGCGGTCATGGCCGGCACAGATCAAGTGTGCCGGCCTCTTCTTGCCGCCGGCGCCGATCCGGCCCGGCTGCGCACGCTGACCCTCGGCGAGCTGCCGCCATCCCAGCCGCTGGACCGGCTGCGGCAGCGGCGGGCCGAGCTCGGGCTGCCCGCCGGGAATGACGCCGCGCTGCTGATCGACCCGGTCACCGGCGACCCGGTACCCGCCGACGCCGTGCCGCTGCACCTGCGCCGGGCCCGGATCACCCGGGTCAGCTTCGACGCGAACGGCAGCATCTGCCGCGGCCACCTGCGGCACCGGTATGACTCTCCTGGACTAGGCGAGGAGGAACAGCAGTGAAGGCTGTCCGTTTGCATGAGTTTCACACCCAGCCGCAGATCGACGACGTCCCCGAGCCGACGATCAGCGGCCCGCTGGATGTCATCGTCAAGATCGGCGGGGCCGGCGTCTGCCGCACCGACCTGCACATCATCGAGGGCCAGTGGGACGAGCGGATGCACACCCCGCTGCCCTACATCCTCGGCCACGAGAACGCCGGCTGGGTGCACCAGGTCGGCTCGGCGGTGACCAACGTCGCGGTGGGCGACACGGTCATCCTGCACCCCACGACGACCTGCGGGCTGTGCCAGGCCTGCCGGGCGGGCGACGACATGCACTGCGTCAACAGCGAGTTCCCCGGCCTGTCCCGGGACGGCGGCATGGCCGAGTACCTGCTCACCTCGGCCCGGGCCTGCGTCAAGCTGGACCCGGCCACCCAGCCCAAGGACGTGGCCGCGCTGGCCGACGCCGGGATCACCGCCTACCACGCGGTGCGCAAGGCCATCCCGCTGCTCCACCCGGGCACCACCTGCGTGGTGATCGGCGCGGGCGGGCTCGGCCACATCGGCATCCAGTGCCTGGCCGCGCTGACCGCCACCACCATCATCGTGGTGGACCGCAACAGGGACGCGCTCAAGCTGGCCGAGCAGCTCGGCGCGCAGCACACCGTGATAGCCGACGGCGGCCAGGTGGCCGCAGTGCAGCAGCTGACCGGCGGGGCCGGCGCCGAGGTCGTGCTGGACTTCGTGGCCGAGCAGGGCGCCGAGATGGACGGCTGGAACATGACCCGGCCGGCCGGGTCGTACTTCGTCATCGGCTACGGCGGCACGCTGAACATCCCGACCCTGGACATCATCTCCACCGAGCGGAACATCATCGGCAACATCGTCGGCACCTACAACGACCTGGCCGAGCTGATGGACCTGGCCCAGGCGGGCAAGGTCACCCTGCACACCAGGACCTACCCGCTGGAGGACGCGGTGGAGGCGTTCGCCGAACTGGACGCGGGCCGGGTCCGTGGCCGCGCGATCCTCGTTCCCTGACCGCGCGACCGCACTATCGAAGGAGGCCTGATGGCTAAGGAACTGCGTTTCGGTGCGGACGCTCGCGACCTGCTGCTGGCCGGGGTGGACAAGCTGGCCGAGGCGGTGAAGTCGACGCTCGGGCCCAAGGGACGCAACGTCATCCTGGAGAAGATCACCGGCTCACCCGTGGTCACCAACGATGGGGTGACCATCGCCCGGGAGATCCACCTCAGGGACCAGTTCGAGAACATGGGCGCCCAGCTGGTCAAGGAAGCCGCGATCAAGACCAACGACATCGTCGGGGACGGCACCACCACGGCCACCGTGCTGGCCCAGGCGGTGGTCCAGCAGGGCATGCGGGCCATCAGTGCGGGCGCCAACCCGGTACTGCTCAAGCGGGGCATCGACATCGCGGTGGACCGGCTGGTCAGCCACCTGCAGCAGGCGGCCCATCCGGTGCAGAGCGAGGAGGACTACCGCCGGGTGGCGGCCATCTCAGCCAACGACGACGAGATGGTCGGCGCGGTGATCGCCAAGGCGCTGCACACGGTAGGCGAGGACGGGATCGTCACCGTGCAGGAGTCCGCCGCCAACGGGATGTCGGCGAACTTCATCGAGGGTTTCGAGTTCGACAACGGCTACCTGTCGCCCTACATGGTGACCAACCCGGCCAGCCTCGAGGCGATCGTCGACGAGCCCTACCTGCTGCTGTGCAGCGAGAAGATCACCAAGGTGCAGCAGCTCATGCCGCTGCTCGACAAGATCATGCGGGCGCCACGGCCGCTGGTCATCCTGGCCGAGAGCGTCGAGGGCACCGCGCTGAGCATGCTGGTGCACAACCACGTCAACGGCATCTTCCAGTGCGTGGCGGTGCGCGCCCCCGGGTTCGGCGACCGGCGGCTGCACAAGCTGGAGGACATCGCGACCATCACCGGCGGTGCGGTGTACAGCAGGCATTCCGGGTTCACCCTGGAGACGATGACAGCCGACCAGTTGGGCCGGGCGGCCCAGGTCCGGGTCACCGCGGACAACACGGCCATCATCGGCGGCTACGGGTCGGCCGAGGATCTCGACTTCCGGCTCGGCCAGCTGCGCGCCGAGCTGGACCGGGCCAGCTACGGCGTGGACGAGGACGTGCTCACCGAGCGGATCGGCGCGCTGTCCGGCAGGGTCGCGGTGATCAACGTGGGCGCGCCCACCCCGGCCGAGCTGAAGGAACTGCAGCACCGGGTGGAGGACGCGCTGGCCGCCACCCGGGCCGCGATGGCCGAGGGCATCGTGGCAGGCGGCGGCGCCGCGCTGCTGCACGCCGAGAGCGCGCTGGATGATCTGCAGGTCAAGGACGACTACGCCACCGGGGTGCAGATCGTCCGCCAGGTGCTGACCGCCCCTGCCTACCTGATCGCGGCCAACGCGGGCTATTCCGGCGAGGAAGTGGTCACCCGGCTGGCCCAGCTCGGCCCGGACGAGGGCTTCGACGCGCTGCAGGGCCGCTACGGGAACATGATCGAGATGGGCATCATCGACCCGCTGCGGGTGGCCCGGTCCGCGCTGCAGAACGGCGCCTCGGTGGCCGGTCTGCTGCTCACCACCAACACGCTGGTGGCCGAGGAGCAGACCCCGTGGGGCGGCAGCCGGGCGCTGATGACCGAGTTCGGCCCGCTGGACGAGGGCCTGAACCAGCCGTCTCCGGATTCCAGCACCCCGCAGTCGCTCGGCCTCGGCCCATCGGTCGGCTGAGGCAACCTGCCCATGGCGGCCGACCCCGCGCTGCGCCTGCCCGCCAGGCCGCCCGCGGCGGGCCAGCATACGCTGCGGCGGCTGCGCTCGCGCGGGCGGCTGCGCGGGGTGGCGGCGCTGCTCGGGCCGGCCTTCGTGGCCTCGGTCGCCTACATCGACCCGGGTAACTTCGCCACCAACTTCACCGCGGGCGCCCGGTTCGGCTACGCCCTGGCCTGGGTCATCGTGGCCGCCAATCTGATGGCCATGCTGGTCCAGTACCTCAGCGCCAAGGTGGGCGTGGCCACCGGCCACGACCTGCCCGAGCTGTGCCGGGCGCTGCTGCCCCGGCCGGTGTCCCGCGGGCTGTGGGTGCAGGCGGAGCTGATCGCCATGGCCACCGACCTGGCCGAGTTCGTCGGCGCGGCGCTCGGCCTGAACCTGCTGTTCCACGTGCCGCTGCGCGCGGCCGGGCCGCTGACCGCGCTGGTGGCGTTCGGCATCCTGGCTTTGCAGCAGCGCGGCTACCGCCGGTTCGAGCTGGCCATCGCGGGCCTGCTCGGTGTGGTGTTCCTCGGCTTCGCCTACGATCTGGTCGCGGTCAACGTGGCCCCGGCCGCGCTGGCCCGCGGCCTGGTGCCAGGGTTCGCCGGGCCGGGCGGCCCACTGCTGGTGGCCGGCATCATCGGCGCCACGGTCATGCCGCACGTGATCTACCTGCACTCGGCGCTGACCAAGGGCCGGGTGGCCTGCCGCGACGACAGCGAGCGCCGCGAGCTGCTCCGCTTCCAGCGGCTCGACGTGGTCATCGCGCTCGGCGCGGCCGGCCTGATCAACCTGGCCATGCTGGTGGTGGCGGCCGCGATGGCCAGCCAGGCCAACGGCCTGCAGCTGGACTCGCTGACCGCGGCGCACGCCGGGCTGGGCCGGCTGGTCGGCGGCGGGGCGGCGCTCGCGTTCGCCGCCGCGCTGCTCGCCTCCGGGCTGTCCTCGTCCAGCGTGGGCACCTACGCCGGGCAGGTGGTCATGCAGGGCTTCATCAACCGGCGCATCCCGCTGTTCCTGCGCCGCGCGCTGACCATGCTGCCCGCGCTGCTGGTGCTGGAACTCGGCCTGCCCACCACCGGCAGCCTGGTCATCTCCCAGGTCGTGCTGGCCTTCGGCATCCCATTCGCGCTGCTGCCGCTGGTCCTGCTGACCCGCCGGGCGGACGTGATGGGCGCGCTGGTCAACCGGCGGCTGACCACCGCGGTGGCCGCCCTGATCACGGTGGGCATCGTGGCGCTGAACGGGTACCTGCTCTACGCCACCTTCTCCTGAGCCCGGTGCGCGCCCGGGCGGCGGCACCAGTACGCTCAAGCCCATGGTGAGCGAGGCTCAGCCCGAGCGGGACTGGGCGATGATGACGGCCGCGCTGGAGCAGGCCCGGGCCAGCCTGGCCGCGGGCGGGGTCCCGGTGGGCGCGGTGCTGGCGGTCGGCCAGGAGATCATCGCGGCGGGCCACAACGAGCGGGTGCAGCGCGGCGACCCGGTCGCGCACGGCGAGATCGCCTGCCTGCGCAACGCCGGGCGGCAGAGCTCCTATCGGGGCATGACGATCTACACCACGTTGTCCCCGTGCCCGATGTGCACCGGGGCCATCCTGCTGTTCCAGATTCCCCGGGTAGTCGTCGGCGAGGCCGAGACGTTCGGCGGCGACCTGGACTTCCTGGTCACTCAGGGGGTCGAGGTGACGCTGCTGGACGACGAGCGGTGCACGGCCGTGATGCGCGAGTTCCAGCAGCGCTACCCGGCCGTGTGGAGCGAGGACATCGGCGGCCGGTAGGGCCGCCAGGACCGCCTTTACCGGGATATTTCAGACACAGATCGGTGATCCGCTGCGCGCCGCCGCACGGGTGCGGATACTCGGCTTCGTGATCGGCGAGACGTTCCAGGCTGTGCTCGCTGCCGCGCAGGGCGGAGACGAAGGCGCGTTCTCCGCGCTGTGGCGGGACATCAACCCGGCGCTGCTGCGCTACCTGCGGGTGATCGCGCCCGAGGTGGCCGAGGACGTCGCCGCCGACAGCTGGGTGCACGTCGTGCGCGGCCTGGACGGGTTCCGCGGCGACGAGGCGGCCTGGCGGGCCTGGCTGTTCACCACCGCCCGCCGCCGGGTGATCGACGATGCACGGTACCGGGCCCGGCGGCCGGCCACCCCGGTGGCCGAGATGCCCGCGGCGGCCACCCCGCTCAGCCCGGACACCGCCGACGTGGTCCTGGAGCGGCTGAGCACGTCCGCCGCGCTCGGGCTGGTCGCGGGGCTGCCCCGGCTGCAGGCCGAGGCGATCCTGCTCCGGGTGCTGGCCGGGCTGGACAACGACGCCACGGCAAGGCTGCTCGGCCGCAGCCCAGGGGCGGTCCGGGTGGCCGTCCACCGCGGTTTAAAGCGGCTGGCGCAGCTGCTGGCCGGCACGGGTGTAACGCATTGAACTGGCCCGGCGTTTCGGGGGATGGCATGCGACACCATGAGCGGGGCACCCGGAACAGCCAGCCGCGCCAGGACCCGTCCGACCCGGACCAGGTCCTGGAGGCCCTGCTGGCGGGTTACCCGTTGCCCGACGAGGACCCGGCCCAGCTGCAGCCGGTGGCCGACGTGCTGACCGCGCTGCGCCAGCCCGCGGCCCCGGCCGAGCTGACCGGGCAGGCCAGCGCGCTGGCCGAGTTCCGCGCCCGGCCCCGCCGCACCGCCCGGACGGCCTGGCCGCGGCGGCGCGGCGGGGCGGTCCGCGGCCCGCTGCTCCTGCCCAGGCCGGCCACGGCTCTGCTGGCCGGCGTGGTCGTGGTGGCCGGGCTGGCGGCCGGCGCCTACGAAGGTGACCTGCCCGGCCCGGTGCAGTCGTGGGCACACCACACGTTCGGGCTGACCGCGGCCCGGTCCAAGGCACTGCACCAGCCGGAGCACCCGGCGCACCCGTGGCACATCACCACCGCCGGCCCGACGTCGGCCCCGGCGCCGCGCCATCGGCCCGGCGCGGCCCAGGCGGGTCTGTCGCAGCACGGGCAGCAGCGCGCCGAGCAGCACGGGGATAGCCGCCGGGCCGCCGGCCGGGACGGCCACCAGCATGGTGACCAGCCGGGCAACCCGGATCCGTCATCACCCAGCAGCCCGAGCAGCTCGCCCAGCCCGAGCGCACCAGCCACGCCGGAACCGAGCACCTCCCCGGCGGCCCAGCCCAGCGCGCAGTCGAGCACCGCGCCCGGGCCGCACGACCCGCACAGCTCACCGAGCTCGCCTCCCTGAGCCACCCGTCGCTCCTGTCGCCGCGGCGGGTGCTGCGCGGCGGGCCGGGTTCCAACCCCCCCGGGGACCCGGCCCGCCACCGTCTTTCTCAGCGGCTGAAGTCGACGGCGGTGGTGTTGGCCCCGCTGAGCACCACGGTGACCAGCTCGCCGGGGCCCGCCGTGAACCGGCCGGACAGCATGGCAGCCAGCGCAGCGCAACCGCCCGGCTCGGCCACCAGGCGGAGCCGGTCCCAGAGCAGCTCCTGCGCGCCGCGTAGCTCAGCGTCGCTGACCAGCAGCACCTGCCGGACGCCCGCGCAGAGCACGGCGAAGGTCTGCTCGCCGACCCGGCGCGGCGCCAGCGAGTCCACCGCCAGGCTGCCCACCTCGGCGTCCACCGGCTGGCCGGCCGCCAGCGCCCGGGTGAGCGTCGGCGCCCCGGCCGGCTCCACACCGATGATGTCGGCCTGGCCCGCGTAGCCCGCGCAAATCCCGGCCAGCAACCCGCCGCCGCCCACGCTGGCCAGCACGGCCGCCGTGTCCGGGACCTGCTCGCGCAGCTCGATGGCCAGCGAGCCGGCCCCCAGAATGGTCTCGGCCTGATCGAACGCCGGCACCTGGAGCGCGCCGGACGACGCGGCCCAGTCCTCGCTGGCCGCCCGGGCCTCGTCGTAGCTAGCCCCGGCGACGACCAGGTCGGCGCCGTAGCCGCGGATCCGGCCGATCTTGGCCGGTGAGGAGACCTCCGGGACGAAGATCTTGGCCGGCACGCCGACGGCCCGGGCCGCGTAGGCCACCGCGGCGCCGTGGTTGCCGCCCGAGGCGGCCACCACCCCGGCCGGCGGGACCGTGCGGAGCAGCAGGTTGGCGAATGCCCCCCGGGCCTTGAACGACCCCGAGTGCTGCAACTGCTCCAGTTTGAGCGCCAGCGGGCCAGGCGGCAGCCCGAGCGAGGCCCGGTCGATGGTGATCACCGGGGTGTACCGGATGTACGGGCGGATCAGCTCGGCGACCGAGACGACCGCGGCGGAGGTGATGTCGAGGATCATGGCCCAGTCATAGTAGGCATATCGGCCAGGCCGGTACCGTGTGCCCATGTCCGGCTCTCCAGCAGTTGTGCCGAAATCCCCGTCCCCCCGGCTGTGGCGGATGCGCTGCGTCCAAGTGACCGCGGCCGGGCTGGCTGGCGCGCTGGTGGCCGGGGCCGCGGCGGGCTTAGCGGCCGGCGGGCTGGCCGGGCTGGCCGCGGTGGCCGTGGCCGCGGCGGGCGCGCTGCTCGCGCTGTGGTTCGTCCGCCGCCGGGTGCGGGCGTGGAGTTACACCGAACGGGACGAGGACCTGATCGTGGCGCGCGGCGTGCTGGTCCGCCGCCTGTCCGTGGTGCCGTACGGTCGGATGCAGTTCGTGGACGTGACCGCCGGCCCGGTGGAACGCGCGTTCCGGCTGGCCACGGTGAAACTGCATACCGCGGCCGCGGCCAGCGACGCGCGGATTCCCGGGCTGGAGCGGGACGAGGCGGCCCGGCTGCGGGACCGGCTGGCCGCGCTCGGTGAGGCGAAGGCCGCGGGTCTGTGACCAGCACCGCGGTCGGCTGGCGCCGGCTGCACCCGCTGTCGCCGCTGGTCCGTTCCGGCCGCACGGCCGTCGGTGTGCTGGCGCTGATCGGCATCACCGCCACGGCCGGCCTGGGCCAGGATGGCTCGCACCTGTACGACGGGCTGGCCGCCGCGCTGGTCGCGGGCGGGGCGGTGGTCAACTGGCTGGTCACCCGGTGGCGGCTGGACGGGGCCACGCTGTGCATCGAGACCGGCCTGCTGCGCCGCGACTCCCGGCAGCTGCCGGTGGCCCGGATCCAGGCGGTGGATGTGGTCCGCCCGTTCCTGGCCCGCGCGTTCGGCCTGGCCGAACTGCGGGTCAGGCTGGCCGGCCACAGCCACGCCGACGGTCGCCTGGCCTACCTCCCGGAGCAGGCCGCACTGGACTTGCGGGCCCAGTTGCTGGCCGCGCACCACGGGCTTGACCCGGCCACCCCGGAACCGGCCGAGGCGATCCTGGTCCGGGTGCCGACCGGCCGGTTGGTCGGCTCGGTGGCCGCGTCCAGCACCAGCCTGGTGGCCGTGCTGCTGGTGGCCGAGGTGGTCCTGGTGATCGACTTCCCGCGGGTACTGGCCGCGGCCGGCGGCATGCTGCTCGTCTGGCTGCTGGGCCTGGTCCCGCTGCTGTGGCGGCGGATCTCCCTGGAGTACGGCTTCACCGTGGCCCAGGCGCCGGACGGCATCCGGATCCGCCGCGGTCTGCTGTCCACCGTGGCGGAAACCATCCCGCGGCGGCGGGTGCAGGCGGTCCGGATGATCGAGCCGCTGCTGTGGCGCCCGTTCGGCTGGTGCCGGCTCGAGATCGACGTGGCCGGATCGGCGGGCCGGGACCGCGCCGAGGAGACCCACCGGACCCGCAAGGCCCTGCTGCCGGTCGGCCACCTGGACACCGCGTGGCAGCTGATGCGCCTGGTCATCGGTGCGGAGCCCCCGTCGCTGTCCGCGCCGCCGCGGCGGGCCAGGCTGAAGGCGCCGCTCAGTTACCACTTCCTGGCCGCCGGGCAGGACAGCGCCACCGCGATAGCCGTGACCGGCCGGATCCGTAAGGTGACCACCTGGCTGCCGCTGCAGAAGGTGCAGAGCGTCCGGCTGGTCAGCGGGCCGGTGCAGCGGTCGCTGTCGCTGGCCACGGTGCACCTCGACGCGGCGGGCCGGGACGTCCGGGCCGAGTTCCGGGACCGCCCCGCGGCCGAGGCGGCCCGGCTGACCGAGCAGCTGGCCGCGCTGTGCCGCACCGCCCGCCAGCTAACCGGCTGAGCCAAGGGCTAGCTGACCAGGGCGGTGCCGGTGAACACGGCCCAGAGCGCCGCGTACTGGCCGCCCGCGTCGAGCAGTTCCTGGTGCGTGCCCTGCTCCGCGACGCGGCCCTGGTCGATGAGGACGATGCGGTCGGCCCGGGCCGCGGTGGTCAGCCGGTGCGCCACCAGCAGCGTGGTGCGCCGCGCGGTCAGCCGCTCGGTGGCCGCGATCACCGCCGCCTCGGTGGCCAGGTCGAGCGCGGCCGTCGCTTCGTCCAGCAGCAGGATGTCCGGGTCGACCAGGTACGCGCGGGCCAGCGCGATCAGCTGGCGCTGCCCGGCGGACAGGTTGCGGCCCCGCTCGGTCACCTCGTACTGGAATCCGCCGGGCAGCCCGGCGATCATGTTGGCCGCGCCGACGGCCCGGGCCGCGGCGGCCACCTCGGCGTCGCTGGCGTCCGGCCGGCCGTAGGCGATCGCATCGCCCACCGTACCGGCGAACAGGTATGGCTCCTGCGGGACCACGCCGAGCCGCTTCCGGTAGCTGGCCAGGTCGAACTCGCGCACGTCCACGCCGTCCACCAGGACCGCCCCGGCGGTCGCGTCGTAGAACCGGGCCACCAGCTTGACCAGAGTGGACTTGCCCGCCCCGGTCTCGCCGACCAGGGCTACCGTCTCGCCTGGGGCGATGGTCAGGTCGACCCCGTCGAGTGCGGGCCGCGGGCTGCCCGGGTAGCTGAACCGCACGCCGCGGAACTCGATCTGGGCCCGGGCCCGGGTGGCCGGCCGCGGCCGGCTGGCCTGCGGGGTACTGGTCGGCGTGCGGAGCAGGCCGCCGATCCGGCGCAGCCCGACCGCGGCTTGCTGGTACCCGTCGAACACCTGGGACAACTGCTGCACCGGCGAGAACAGCATGTCGATGTAGAGCAGGTAGGCGACCAGCGCGCCCGCGGTGAGCAGGCCGCTGCGCATCTGCCCGGCCGCGACCAGCAGGACGAGGGCGCTGGCCGCGGTGGACAGCGACTGGACGAACGGGAAGTAGAGCGCGATGTAGCGCTGGGCGCGCAGCCGGGACCGCCGGTAGGCGTTGCTCAGCGCGGTGAACCGGGCCAGGTTGACCGCCTCCCGGCGGTAGGCCTGGGCCACCCGCAGCCCGGCCACGTTCTCCTGCAGGTCCGCGTTGACCGCGGCCACCTTCTCCCGGGCTTCCGTGTACGCCCGTGACGACCGGGTCCGGAACACCAGCGTGGCCACCGCGACCAGCGGGATCAGGGTGAGCACGGTCAGCCCGAGCTTGAGGTTGATGAACAGCAGGGCGAGCAGCACGCCGAGGAAGGACAGGCCCGAGTTGACCATGGTGATCAGCCCGGTCTGCAGGAACGAGGACAGCGCGTCCACGTCGGTGGTCATCCGGGTCATGATCCGCCCGGACATCTCGCGCTCGTAGAAGTCGAGGCCGAGCCGCTGCAGCTGGGCGAAGATCTTCACCCGCAGCGCGTACAGCACCCGCTCCCCGTTGCGCCCCACCACCACGGTCTGCACCGCGTTGATGACCCAGTCGGCCAGCACGATGGCCAGCGCCAGCCCGGAGATGGCCAGCACGCCGCGGAACACCCCGGTCTCCACCCCGTGGTCGATACCGCCGCGGACCAGCGCGGGCATGGCGAGGCTGGCCAGCGCGTCCAGCGCGTCCAGCACCAGCCCGATGATGAGGCCGATCGCGAACGGGCGCAGCACCTGGCGCAGCGAGAACCGCGGCGCGGGGGCGCTCGCCCAGCCGAGGTCGACACC
>DASXIN010000012.1:0-1702 GCA_036497945.1 Streptosporangiaceae bacterium
CGCCAGGAGCCCGCCGAGCAGAATGGCCGCACTGCCCCCCAAGGCCGCTTTTGCGATAGAAATAGGCTTCATTTGCCTAACCCCCTTTTTTGAAGTGTGAATTCGTACGCTGCTCCCCCGTGTGGGATCATGGCACGCCCTTACGGATACCGTCTAAGCGGCATTCCAAAAGTTCTGCTCGTAACCGGGTGGCAGCCAGGGGCTGGTCCAGGGGGCGGCGGTGGCCAGTAGCTGGTCCGGTGAGCGGGCCCGGAAGAACGCGTGGACCTGCCGCAGGCGGCCGGGCCAGGTCACGGCGGTGTTGGCCACGTAGTTCTTCAGCGCGCCACAGACCCGCTCAACCGGGTTGTCATGCGGGCTGTAGCGGGCGCCGTAGAGCAGTTCCAGGCGGGGATGGTCTTCCAGCCAGGCGGTGACCGCCCGGGCGTGGTGGATCTGGTCGTTGTCGCAGATCACCACGATTACCGAGGCCCGGGGGAACGCCTGCAGCAGCTGGTCCAGGAACGCGGTGAAGTCGGCTGCGCAGCGACGGCCCAGCCGGTAGGCCCATCGTCCGGTGGTCACGTCCAGCGCGCCGAAGACCGTCACCTGCCGGTTCTTGCCCGGCGTCGGTATCTGCGGGCGGCGGCCGCGCCGGGTCCAGCCGGCCCGCACGTGCGGCAGCAGGTGCAGGTGAGTCTCGTCCTCGGCCAGCACCACCGCCCGGCGCGGCAGTGCCAGCAGCCGGACCACGATGGCGGCTACCGCCTGGTCACGGGCGGGGTCACCGCGGGCGGTCAGCTTCGGCCGCCGCCAGACCGCCACCTGCCGGACCCGCCGGTACAGCGTCCGCGGGCTCAGCCGCGGCCGGCCCAGGTAGCGCCAGATCCGCGGCACCGTCCACGGGCCCGGCCGCTGCAGCAGCGCGGTGATCCGCGCGGCCAGCCGGCGGCCGCCCAGCCGGGGGCGCCCGCAGCGCGGCCGGTCGGCCAGCCCGGCCACCCCGGCGGCGTTGAACCGGCCGAGCCAGCGCCGCACCGTGGACGGGTGGCACTCCAGCAGCGCGGCGATCTCCGCCGGCGCCAGCCCGCGCGCCGACAGCAGCACCATCACCGCCCGCAGCGGCTGCCGCCACGGGCCGCGCAGCCGCTTGGTGAGCAGCTCGATCTCGCGGGGCGGGCTGTTGGCGAACACGCAGGCCGGGCGCATACTGATCACGACCTCGCCGGGAGGTGGACGGACTTCAGCAATCTCGATCCAACCCCCGGTGAGGCTGGTGTCAACGCACCTGGCCCCGGCGGTCACACCCGTTACGCGCGCAACTTACGGACAAGCGCTTAGCCGGGCCGCCGCGTGTACCAGGGACAGTCGCCATGGCCCGGCCGTACACCGGCCTTCGGTAGCTAGCCCGCCGCGCAACTGCGAAAGCCAGGCGGTAGGCCTTCATCGATTACCACAAGCGGTGCTCTGATTGTGCAGCACCCACTCGGTGACGAGCCGTCCGTATTCGACGGCCGCCTCCTCCCAGACGAAGTGCCCGGCATCGAGAATGTGCACTCTGCTCTTGGGCAGGTGGTCGTACAGGAAGTCTCCATTGGCTGTCGGGACGTATGGGTCGTTGCGCCCCGAGATGATCTGCACGGGAACGAGGATCTCACCAAGCCGTTCCGCGAGGATCGGCAGCTCGAACGGGTAGCTGCGCAGGTAGGAGACGGACTCGGCA
>DASXIN010000013.1:0-35061 GCA_036497945.1 Streptosporangiaceae bacterium
CGCGATCCACGACGCCCAGAACCTGTGCTGGAAGCTGGCGCTGGTTCTCCGCGGCCACGCGTCACCCGCGCTGCTGGACACCTACCAGGACGAACGGCGGCCGGTCGACGAGCGCAACGCCCAGCGCTCACTGGAAAACGCCCTCAACCACTTCGCGATCGGCGCGGCGCTCGGCGTGTCCCCGGACAACACCCCCGAGCAGAACATGGCCCAGCTGCGCCGGATATGGAGCGGCCGGCCCGAGGACGCCGGGCACCGCCCGGCCGTGCTGCGGGCCATGCGGGCCCAGTCCATGGAGTTCAGCGAGCTGAACGTCGAATACGGCTACTGCTACCAGTCCGCAGCCGTCATGCCCGACGGCAGCGCCGCGCCCACGGCCGCCGAGGACATCCGGGTGTACCAGCCAGGCACCCGGCCGGGAGCCCCGCTGCCACACGCGTGGATCGACGACGAGGACGGGCACCGCCGCCCGGTCAAGGACCTCGTCGCGCCCGGGCGTTTCCTGCTGATCGCCGGCGAGGACGGCCACCCCTGGTGCGAAGCAATCGGCCAGCTCGCCGCCGAAACCGGCCTGCCACTCGACGCGCTGCGGATCGGCCACCTCGACGGCGACCTGTATGACCCGCGCTGTACCTGGCAGCGCCACCGCCAGATCGCCAGCGACGGCGCCATCCTGGTCCGCCCCAACCGGTTCATCGCCTGGCGGCACCAAACCCGGACGAACAACCCCCACCCGGCGCTCGCCGATGCGCTCAGCCAGATCCTGGCCAGGCCGGCTGCTGTATGCGGTGTGCAGGCTTGAGAGTCAACGTGCATCCTGCGCCAGGGACGCACCCAGTAGCTGACAGTGTCGGGATGTGTCATCCGTGGAGCGGCTCATAGCCGTCCGATCGAATGCGCGTTCGATCACGTTGATCACACGGCCGAGCGGGCAAGAGAAGATCACTTTCGAGGGGCATTTGAGGGACAAGACGGCGTCAGTGGAGTCAGTCTGGTGTTCGTCCCGCGGCTCTTGCGCGTGTCAGCTGGGCAAATTCTGGGCCGGGCCCACGTTTTCCGGACGGGTGAACCGGCGACGATGCTGGACGCGGCGCCTCCGGCGAGCGTGCCGGTGCAGTGCCCCATGACGGTGTCGCAGGGATCGATCCGCGGCCGTGTGAGCTGTCGCAGCTGCCCGGGCGTTGGACGCCACATCTGCAGCGCGGCTGGGATCGCATCGGTCCCGGAGCCTGGGATGAGCCTGCGTGTGTTGCTCGAGCCTTCAGTGGATCAGGACCTCGAGGCCGATGATCGCGAGCCCGAGCGCGGCGTCGAGAACACCGGCCGCCGCGGACTTCCACCAGGGCAGCCGGGTGCGGCGCCCTACGACCACGCCCCACGCGAGCAGTTGGGCGACCCCGACGGCGAGCGCTGCGTCGAAGCCGACGCCGTTGGCGTACACGCCCGCCCACGCGAGGGCGAGCGCGAAAAAGGGGAGCGCGCCGGCCTCGACGATAGGCCACTCCTGCCACGCGAGCCGCAGGAACCGGGGCCAGCCGCCGGGCTTCCCGGTGGCCGCACGCTCCGCGAGCAGCTCGGCCCAGACGTGGGCCAGCCAGAAGACCGCCGTCGTCGAGACGACTGAGACGGCGGCGGCCCTGGCGGTGGCATTGTGCTGCGAGAGCGCGCCGACGAGGCCCGTCACGAAGATCGAGCCGTAGATGGCCTCCGCGAAGCGACCCCACCGGCTCTCGACCGCCTGCGCCTCGACCGCTTCCAGCTCGTCGCCGACGCCCACCGCAGGCTCCTAGGAGGCCGCGCATTCGCGCAGGCCGCCGACCGGCGGCGGGATCTCGTTGAGCGTGCGCCCGCACGCCTGGCGAATCGCGCTCACCCGGGCAAGCGTACTCTCCTCCCGCGTCGGGGGACCGCACGCGAAAGGTTGAACGGCCCGAGGCTCGCCTGCGGGTGCGAGCACAGGTCAAGCGCCGCTAGAACAGCGTCGATCCACCGGGCGGCAGGACGCGCACGCCGACGTCCGGCGCGCACTCCGCCGCGAGCCTCCAGAACTCCTTGGGCGGCCCCCAGTGAATCGGGACGATGACTAACCGAGTACAGAGTCCCCCGCCAACTTCGGCCAGGGCCCGCCACGCGGACGCGGGGGTTTGCCCATGCCGGGCGGGGACGGCCCAGAGCACCCCGAACGACGCCGCTTCCGGGAGCGCGGCCCCTTCCAGGTCCAGCGAGCCAGGACCCGCACCCAGTGCCCGGCATCGCGGACCGGGAGCCGCCCGTGGTGCCGGGGCTAGGCCGCACCGGCGTGGCTGCAGCCCGCCCGAGCTGCGAGCGTCCCTGGCAGGCTCTCTCTTTTTGGCCCAGGCCCATGTCCTGGCCGGGCGGGACAAGGGCCTGGGCGTCACAGAATCAGTACCGGGGCTGTTGCCGCGCCCGCCCGCCCGTTGCCAGCAAGGCTCCTTGGCCAGCAACGCGTCAGCCAACCGGCCGAACTCCACGATCACCTTCTGCGTCGCTTCAGTCACGGCCAGGCCCCCGCGTCGGCGCCTAACAGCCCAAGACGGCAGGGACCGCCGCTCAGCCTCGCACGCTCGGCTTGCCACCAGCCGAACCGGCGGTCATACCTGCATCACGAGATGAAGGGCCCGTTATCCGGCCTGCCCGCCGCATCCCAGAAGCCCACAGATGCTTCCGGTCGCCCCCATAACCGGGGAATCTGCCACATACGGCAGGACTAATCCATCACCTGAGCACGCGCACAGAGTCGATCTGTATCTTCTCCAACTCGAGAGCGGGCCTCTTGCTCACTGGGGGTAGTGGCAGACTGCTTTAGGCCCTTACCCGCGGGAGGCTTGGGGTCGGCTAGTTCCTACGGGTCGCCCAGCAGTTTGGTGCATGAGTGGCGCGTTCTCGACTCTAGGCGGATGCCGGCCTGGATGGCTCGGGTTTTCGCCGTGGCGTCGGCCGGTGGGGGAGAGATCAACACGTCCTATGGCTGCGCCTGCTGACGAGTTCCGGGCCTGGCTACAGTCGGGAGTCGAAGCCTGCTCGAAGTCCCGGCCGGGACGGCGTTCGCGACCAAGCCGGAACTGGCGCTGGCGATGATCACCCGGGCGCTGGATGCGGGGACGCCCGCCGGCTGGGTGACCGGTGATGAGGTCCACGGCGCCGACCCGGGGTTACGGGCCGGCCTGGAAGACCGGAGGGTGTGCTATGTGCTGGCCGTGGCCAAGAGCCACGCCGTGGCCACCTGGGCCGGGGCGGTGCGCGCGGACGCGCTGGCCCGCAGGCTGCCGCCGCGGGCCTGGCAGCGGCTGTCGGCCGGGCCCGGCGCCAAGGGCCACCGCTGGTATGACTTGGCCTGGGTCAGCATCGATCCGGGCCGTCCCGGGCATCACCCCCGCTGATTCGCCGCCACCGGCGCACGGGTGAGCTGGCCCATTACCGCTGCTACTCACGTCGCCACGTGTCCCTGGCCGTCCTGGTCAGGACAGCTGGCCGCAGGTGGACCGTGGGGGAGGATTTCAGGCCGGCAAGGGCCTGGCCGCCCTCGACCAGCACCAGGTACGGCGCTGGGTCTCCTGGTACCGGTGGGTCACCCTGGCCATGCTCGCGCTGGCGTTCCTCACCGTCGCCGCGCTGGCCGAGTACGCCCAGCCACCACCAGCCGGGATGATCCCGCTGACCCGCAACGAGATCGCCCGCCTGGCCGCCGCCGTGATCATCGAGCCCGGCCGCGATACCCGCAGCCGGCTGTACTGGTCTGACTGGCTCAGGCGCCATCAGCACACCGCCCGCCCGATCGCCCCTGGATGCCACCTGGCTGACGTCTCACACTCGGTCATAAGCGCTCTGGGCCCGTGGCGGTGCCGGGGGCACCACACCAGGCTGGTAGTCCGTGCGGAGCGGCCGGTTTACAGGGGTACCCACCGGGTTTAGGCTTGAGCGGAGGCTGCAACGATGACGGCTGACACCGATACGATCGGCCCGGCTACGGCGGACGCCGTGGCGGCACCCCTGGACTTGCTCCTCTCCGACGCGGCGTTCGGTGCGGCGTTCGGTGCGTTGCGCCGGTTGAACCCGGGCGGTTCGGGGCTGCGGCTGGCGGCGGCACTGGCCGCCCGGCCCCAGCTGGTGGCCGGGCGGGGACGGCAGCTGCTCGGCGAGATGGCCCGGATCGTGGTGGGCACCTCGCAGGTGCAGCCGTCCCGGCGGGACCGCCGGTTCGCCGATCCGGGGTGGGCGGGTAATCCGCTGCTGCGCCGCGTGATGCAGGCCTACCTGGCGGCCGCGGAGACGGCCGGGGGCCTGGCCGCGGACGCGGACCTGGACTGGGCCGATACGCAACGGGTCGATTTCGTGCTGGAGAATCTGGTCGACGCGATGGCGCCGAGCAACAACCCGGTGCTGAACCCGGCGGCCGTGAAGGCGGCCATCGACACCGCCGGCGGCAGCGCCCTAACGGGCCTGCGCCACTTCATCGCCGACATGGCCGTCCCGCCCCGGGTGCCGAAGATGGTCGAGCCGGACGCGTTCGAGGTCGGAGTGGACCTTGCCATCACGCCCGGGTCGGTCGTGCTGCGCACCCCGGTGTTCGAGCTGATCCAGTACCGCCCGGCCACGGCCACGGTCCGGCAGGTCCCGCTGCTGATCGTGCCGCCGACGATCAACAAGTTCTACCTGATCGACCTGGCGCCCGGCCGCAGCCTGGCCGAGTACCTGATCAGCTGCGGCGTGCAGGCGTTCATGATCTCCTGGCGCAATCCCGACGCGCGGCACGCCAAGTGGGGCTTCGACACCTACGGGCAGGCGATCCTCGACGCCATGGACGCGGTCGCGCGGATCACCCGGACCGAGCGGACCGCGATCATGGGATGCTGCTCGGGTGGCATCCTGTCCTCGATGGTCGCCGCGCACCTGGCGCACACCGGCCGGCAGGACCAGATCGCCGCGTTCTCCCTGATGGTGACCGTGCTGGACCAGGCGCGGGCGGGCCTGCCCAGCGCCCTGGCCAGCGAGCGGAACGCGCGGCTGGCCGCGGCCGTGTCCCAGGCCCGCGGCTACCTCGACGGGCGGTCACTGGCCGAGGTGTTCGCGTGGCTGCGGCCCAACGACCTGATCTGGAACTACTGGGTCAACGACTACCTGCTCGGCCGCAAGCCGCCGCCGTTCGACATCCTGTTCTGGAATGCAGACACCACCCGGATGACGGCGGCCCTGCACCGCGATTTCCTCCGGCTGGGCGTCACGAACGGGCTGGTCCGGCCCGGCGGGGTGACGATGCTCGGGTCACCGGTCGACCTGGCCGCCGTGGATCGCGACAGCTACCTGGTCGCCGGTATCACTGACCACTTGTGCCCCTGGCAGAGCTGTTACCGGTCCACCCAGCTGCTGTCCGGCAGCAAACGGTTCGTGCTGTCGACGAGCGGGCATATCGCCGCCATGATCAATCCGCCCGGCAACGAGAAGGCCAGGTACCAGGTGGCCAAGGAGTGCCCGGAGGACCCGCAGGAGTGGCTCCGGCGCGTGGAGAACTGCCACGGCTCTTGGTGGCCGGATTACGCGAGCTGGCTGGCCGGGCGCTGCGGCGAGGAGAAGGCCGCTCCCGGGGAGCTGGGCGGCGGCGGGCTTGAGCCGATCTGCGACGCACCGGGGACGTACGTCTATGACCATTGAGGCGCCCCCGCCCGAGCCGACCCGGGCCAGACGCCAGCGGAACCGGCTGAGCCAGTTGATACCGGGCAGGCTGCAGCGCGGCTACCCGGCCGGGCACATGAGGAACCTGAGCATCGGCGGCCGCGTGCTGCGGGTCGCGGTGCGGGAGGGCGACCCCGGCTGGCCGCCGCTGCTGCTGTGCAACGGCATCGGCGCCAGCCTGGAGGTGCTCCAGCCGTTCGTTGACGCGCTGGATCCGCGGCGCGAAGTGATCAGGTTCGACATACCCGGCATCGGCGGGTCCCCGGCACCGGTGATCCCGTATCACCTGTATACCCTGGCACCGCTGCTGGCCGGACTGCTCGACGAGCTCGGCCAGGACCAAGCCGACGTGCTGGGGATCTCGTGGGGCGGCGGGCTGGGCCAGCAGTTGGCGCTGAGCCGCCCGGACAGGGTGCGCCGCCTAGTGCTGGTGGCCACCGGGGCGGGCGCGCTGATGGTCCCGGGGCATCCCCGGGTGCTGCTGAAGATGCTGACACCGCGACGACACCGCGACCCGGGGCACGCGGCCCGCATCGCCGGGCAGCTGTACGGCGGCAGCGCGCGCCACGACGCGGCGGTGGCGCGGGACCTGCTGCACGCGACCTCCCGCCTGGGCCCGGCCCGGGGCTATTACTACCAGCTGCTGTCCGGCCTCGGGTGGACCAGCCTGCCGCGGCTGCCGCGGCTGCAGCCGCCCACGCTGATCCTGGCGGGGGACGACGACCCGATCATCCCGCTGGTCAACGCGCGGATCATGCACCGGCTGATACCGCGCAGCCAGCTTCACGTCTATTCCGGCGGTCACCTCGAGCTGGCTACCGACGCAGAGCGCATCGCGCCGGTCGTGGAGGCGTTCCTTCCGCCGAGGAGAGCTGAGGATGACACAGCTCGCTACCGGTAGTTTGTTAATCACCGCTGTAGAGGTGCAGGCCGTGGTCTGCCGCGACCGAGTTCATCAGGGCTCGTAACTGGGCGGGCTTGACGGACCATGCCGGCCACCAGCGCTGCAGCGATCCAGGGGTAGGCCAGGCGCGTATCGCGCGCAACGCCCGTGGCCGGGGCGGTGCCAGCGGCGGCGGGGCGGGGGTGGGCCCCTCCCTCCGCCCCGCGGTGCCGTGCGGCTGGGGGTGGCCGTGGAAGCAGGCGTCCCAGCAAAAGCTGAACGCGCAGTTGACCAGGGTCTGGTGGCGGCGGATCGCGGTGCTGGAGCGGACCTGGAAGTCGGCCCAGCCCAGCTCGTGTTTGATCTGTTGGTAGCTTTGCCCCGGTCCAGTGCCGGATGCCGTAGATCCGCAGGATCTCGGCCAGGCTCGCCGGCGGGTGCGGGCTGTCGGCCTGGCCCGGTCGGCCGGGCCGCGGCAGATGGGTGGCCAAAGACCAGGTGGCCTTGTCCGGCGGGTGGCGGGCCGGCGCTGGCCACCACCAGGCGGGTGGTGCCGTCCGGCCCTACCAGCCCAGCCTCGCCGCGGGAAACTGGGTCCCCTAGCAGTTCATCCCGATCGTCGGCGGTCCGCTCGACGTCGGGCGCGCGCAGCCAGCTCATCGCGGCCTTCGCCGCGGCGAGCGGTGCGCCTTCAGCGACCTGGTCACGGACTTGCCGACTGGTGGTGGCGCATCTGCCACCCGGTCAAGGCAGCCGATACGGGCCTACTCCCAGTCAGGACCGCTGGCCCGGCCCGCGGGTCTGCGGCTTGCGGCCCACCTTCAGCAGCCGCTCCTCAAACTCTGCCCACTTGCTGCTCCACTGTGCGAGCGGGCCGAGGAGCTGTTCTAGCACCGCAAGCTGCTCATCGAAGAGGACAACTGGGCTTTCAGTACCTCGATGCTGCGCCGCTGCGCGGTGATGCTGTCAGCGATCGATGTCAGCTGCGCGGCCGAAAGTGTGCCAGGCGGCGGAAGTGCGCCGGGTGCCAAGGGGGGTTCACGGATTCTGGCCAGGTCCTCCAGCCCTTCGGTTATCCCGCGGAGCTAAGCAATGAATTCCTGGACCAAGCCGGGAACCATGCCAGATGTACTGTGCTCATCATCGGCCATCGGCTTAGGTCCTTCCGCGAAGCCATCATCAGGTCCTGCCGCCATGTGATCATTCCCGGTCCCCGCCGGGTAAGGCTCACCACAGCAGGTCAAACGCCGCATCTGGCTTCCCTCCATGTCAACGAGGGCGCCGTCGTCGGTGAGTACTATGCCGCGGCGGGCCTGGAGTCCGCGAAGGTCGGGGGCGGCTGCGGGCTCCTGGTTCAGGGCTGCATCTCGTAGGCACCGGACAGCGCTTCGACCGGGGACCAGACGCGGGCGAAGCGCTGGGGGGCGGCGGCCGGGCGGCGGATGTTGGCCAGTGCCCAGGCGGTCTGGTCGTCGGTGGCGGCGGCCTTGCCGTGCAGGTCGGTGGCGTGGCCGGAGAAGTCGCGGACAAGCACGCCGAAGACCTCGTCCAGCAGGTCTGGTCCAGGCTGGTCAGCTCAGCCTGCTCCAGCACCAGCTGGCCGTAGACCACCAGGACGAAGAGGTGGGCGAGGGCGAGGGAGAAGTCGAGGTCCTCCAGTTGGGTCTGGTCGGGGCGTGCTTGGAGAGCAGCTCGCACAGTCCGTCGGCCTGATCCCGGAAGCGGGCGACGTTGGGCAAGTGGGCGTGCCGGTCGTAGCCGATGCGCCAGCCGTGGAAGCGGACGGCGCCCAGGCCGCGCGCCGGGCCCTGGTGGAAGAGAAAGGTGTCGTCCGCCGCGTCGAGGCGGGTGGGCACGGGCGCGTACTCGGCGGGGTTGAAGTTGAACAGGTAGCTGCCCATGAACTTCTGGATGAGAGCGAGGTTGACGTGGACCGTGCCCGCCAGCTTGGGCAGGCCGCGGACGTCGCGGGAGGCCTTGTCGAAGTAGGTGTCCTTCTCGAAGCCCTTGGCGGCGATGACGTCCCACATGAGGTCGATGACTTTTTCGCTCTCGGTGGTGACCTTCACCTTAGCGGTTCGGCGCGGGCGGTATCCCCAGCCGCTTCAGCACCCTCCGCACTGTAGACGCACCGACCCGGTAGCCGAGACCGAGCAGTTCGCCCTGGATCCGCTTGTAGCCCCAGCCCAGGTTCTCCCGCGCCATCTGCTCGATCAGCACAGCGACCCGGGCGTCAACAGGCAGGCGTCCTGCCCGGCGGGACTAGGTCCACCGCCAGCGGACCAGCCGCCGGTGCCAGCGCAGCAGCGTGTCCGGCGTCACCAGCCGGCTCATCCGCAACGGTCCTGGGAGCAGCCGCGCCAGGGCGGCGATCACCATCCAGTCCGCCCAGTCCAGCTTCGGCTTGGGGTTCTGCCGCCGCAGCACCGCCACCTCCTGGCGCAGCATCAGCAGCTCGGCGTCCTTCGACGCCGCCGAACGTGCCAGCAACGCCATCCACCCGGTCAGGCGGACGAAGACCAGGTAGATCATCCGTACAGTCACAAGCCCGCGATACTGCCAGCCTTGGGGCCACTGCCGCAGTCATACTCGCAGGCCAGCATCCCTATGCCCCGTTTTAGAACCCAACACGCACGGCCTTTAGGCCAGCGGCGATGAAGGCGTACATTGCGAACAAGGTGACCAGCGCCAGCACCGTGACCGAGGGCCAGGCCGACCCCTGACAAACACTACGATCATAACTGATAACTGGTTACAAGAGTGATCGAGTCAGTCAATACTTGAGAGTGAGGGGACCGATCATGACGCCACACCTGGACCCGGCCCGGACTCCGTCACAGGATGGACCGGGGCAAGACCCGCACCGCTCGCTGCACAGCGAGACCGGCGGACTGCGCGGGGAGCACCCAGGGCGGTCCAAGGATCCCCTGGTCAAGGTGACCGGGCTGGCCTGGCTGGAGTTCGAGAAGCCGGACCTGGACCGCGCCGAGCAGTTCAGCACCGACTTCGGCTTCACCGTCGCCGACCGGACGCCGGACACGGTGCTGCTGCGCGGCCGGCAGGCGGGCGTCGCGTGCCTGGTGGTCCGCCGCGGTCCCCGGCCCCGGTTCGTCGGGCCTGCCTTCCAGGCGGCCGCCCGCGACGACCTGGACCGGCTGGCCCGCGGCACCGGCGGGACGGTCATGGCGCACTGGGGCGGCCACACCGTCCTGCTCCGGGACCCCAGCGGCTACCCGGTGCGCGTGGTACACGGCGTCCCGGACCTGCCCGCGCTGCCCGAACGCGCCCCGCTGCCGCTGAACTTCGGGAACTTCGGGTCTGGGCCGGTGCGCGCCAACGCGACCCAGCGGCCCGCCCGGCGGCCGGCGGAGATCCAGCGGCTGGGCCACGTGGTGCTGGGCACCACGCGGTTCCGCGCCGCCCTGGACTGGTACCTGGACACGCTCGGGTTGATCGTCAGCGACTTCCTGCATCTGGACGGGCAGCGCGAACGCGGCCCGGCGATGGCGTTCATCCGCTGCGACCTGGGCAGCGTCCCCTCCGACCACCACACCCTGGCCATGGCCCTGCAGCCGCACACCGGCTACCTGCACTCGGCCTACGAGCTCACCGACCTGGACGAGGTCGCCGCCAGCGGGGAGTACCTGCGTGAGCACGGCTACCGGCACGCGTGGGGGCTGGGCCGGCACATCCAGGGCAGCCAGATCTTCGACTACTGGCGCGACCCGGACCGGGCGATGTTCGAGCACTACACCGACGGCGACGTGTTCGACTGCACGATGGAACCCGGCTGGGCGCCGCTGTCGGTCAGCGGGCTGGCCCAGTGGGGCCCGAAAGCAACCGCGGAGTTCACCGGCACCAACGACCCGCGCGTGGTCGTCGCGGCCATCAAGACCCTGCGAGACAAGGGCAACGAGGTTGACCTGCGCGCGCTGCGCGGGCTGATCAAGGCGATGAGCTCCTGACGGGATTTCGCGCGAAGGAGAGCTCGATGAGTATCAACCTAGCCCGCACCGCGGAGGCTTGGTGGGCCGTGACGCCGGCCGGGCTGGTCCGGCTCGGCCTGCCTGCCGCCCCGACCGCCGGGCTGCTCGCCGACCGGGCGGGCCTGGCCGCGGCCATCGAGGCCGCGCAGGCCGCCGCGGCCGCCGCGCCGCAGGACGCGGCGCCCGCGGAGTCCCTGGACCTGCTCAGCCCGGTGACCGCCCCGGCCCGGGTGGTCGCCCAGGCGGTGAACTACCGGTCGCACGCGATCGACTCCGGGTTCAACCCGGACACGGTCCCGCCGGCCTTCTTCCGCAAGGCCTCGCACTCCATCACTGGGCCGGCCGGGGACATCATCCGCCCCGACGGGGTCGGGTTCCTGGACTACGAGGTGGAACTCGGCCTGGTCATCGGGGCGGACCTGCCGGTCGGGACCACGGTGACCGAGGCGGACCTGGCCCGCTATGTCGCCGCGCTCGTGGTCGCCGACGACGTCTCCGCCCGGCAGATCCAGCTCACCAAGACCCAGTTCTACGAGTCCAAGTCCTACCCCACGTTCACCCCGGTTGGTCCCTGGCTGACCCTGGTGGACGCCTCCGACCTGGCCCGCGTGGACTCGCTGCGGCTGACGCTGCGGGTCAACGGCGAGGTACGGCAGGACAACACCGTGGCGGCGGACATGATCGTCCGGCCGGCGCAGGCGCTGACCTTGCTGTCCCGCTTCCAGCCGCTGGCCCCCGGCGACCTGCTGCTGACCGGCACGCCTGGCGGCACCGCGCTGAAGGCACCGGCCAAGATCGCCGGGACGCTCGCCGGGCTGCTGCCGCCCGCCACCCGGTGGAAGCTGTTCTTCAGCCGGGAGGCCGCCAACCCCCGGTACCTGCGTGACGGCGACGTCATCACCGCGACGATCACCTCGCCCGATGGGCAGCTCGACCTCGGCACCCAGCACAACACGATAATCGGGAAGCTGCTATGACCACACGCGAAATACTGCCGCTGCCGGAGTCGACCTACCGGCTGCTGCTGGATGCCGCCGGTGCCTGGCCCGACGCCGTGGCCACGCAATGGATCCCGGACCCAGGCGATTACACCCGGCGCCTGGACTGGACCTACGCCGAGCTTGCGGCCATGGTGACGCGGATCGCCAACGCGCTGACCGCTCTGGGGGTGCGGCGGCCGGACGCGATGACGCTCAGCAGCGTCAACACGTCGATGCTGTACGCTACGACGCTGGCCGCGCAGGCCGTCGGGATCGCCGCCCCGGTCAACCCGGCGCTGTCCGGCGAGCGGATCGCCGAGCTGATCCGCCGGACGGGATCCCGCGTCCTGGTCGCGGCGGGGCCGGAGCTGGACCCGCAGCTGTGGCTGCGGCTGCTCGAGGTGGCCCGCCAGGCGGGGATGACCGCGGTCCTGGCGCTGCGGCCGGACGGTGCCCGCGGCACCCCGCCCGCCCTGGACGGTGACGCCGCTGCCGGCGGTACCCCGAACGGCCGCGGGCCGGTCGTGGCCTACCTGGACGAGGTGATCGCCGGGCAGCCGGACAGCCACCTGGCCGGCGCGGACCTGCCGGAGGCGGACGACCTTGCCGCGTTCGTGCACACCGGGGGGACCACCGGAGCTCCGAAGGTCGCCGCGCACAGCCACGCCAACCAGCTGGCCTGCGGCCGGGGGATCACCTTGTGCAGCGGGCTGGCTGCCGGGGAGGGGATGCTAGGCGGGCTGCCGTTGTTCCATGTCAACGCCCTGATCGTCACCGGCATCGCCCCGATGTTCAGCGGCGCCCGGGTGGTGTGGCCGTGGCCGGCCGGCTACCGCGACAAGGCCCTGTACGCCCGGTTCTGGACAATCGTCGAGCACTACCAGATCGCGGCGATGTCCGCCGTCCCCACCGTCTACGGCACGCTGGCGCAGGTCCCGGTCGACGCCGACATCAGCTCGCTGCGCCTGCCGATCGTGGGCGCAGCCCCGTTGCCGCCCTCGGTGCGCGAGGCCTTCGCCCGGCACACCGGGCTGCACCTGCTGGAGGGTTACGGGCTCACCGAGGCGACCTGCGTCAGCACCTGGACCAGGCCGGGTGAGGAACGGCCCGGGTCGGTCGGCCGCGTCCTGCCCGGCCAGCAGATCAAAGCCGTCCGGATCGGCGACGGGTCGTGGACCGACTGCGCCCCCGGCGAGACCGGCGAGTTGGTGATCGGCGGGCCCGCCGTGTTCGCCGGCTACATCACCGACCCCGACCTCGGCGGCCCCCGGGTGAGCCGGGAAGGCATTGTCCATGACGGCTGGCTGGACACCGGGGACCTCGGCATGGTCGACGCCGGCGGCTTCGTGTACCTCACCGGCCGGGCCAAGGACCTCATCATCCGCGGCGGCCACAACATTGACCCCCGGGTCATCGAGGATGGGCTGCTGCGCCATCCCGCGGTCCGCGCCGCCGTGGCCGTCGGGCGCCCCGACCGGCACTCCGGCGAGGTCCCGGTCGCCTATGTGGTCCCCGCGGACCCCGGCCGGTTCGAGGAGGCCGAACTGCTGGCGTGGGCCAGCACCGCTATCGACGAGCCCGCCGCCCGGCCGAAGCGCATCTACCCGATGACCGAGATCCCGGTTACCGAGGTGGGCAAGCCCTTCAAGCCCGCGCTGCTCGCCGACGCCGCCGTCCGCGCCATCACCGAGGCGCTAACCGCGGCGGGCGTGGCGGATGCCCGAGTCACCGCAGCGTACGAGGACGGACGGCTGGTCGTCACCGTGACCGGCGCCGACCATGATCGCGTGCAAGACGCCGTCGCCGGATTTGCCCTCACCGTCCGCTCCGGGCCGTCGCCCATCCCCCAGAGCACCAAGAAGGGACCCGCAGAAGAGGCACGACCATGAACGACCACTACCCCGCAACCCAGGAACCCGTCATCATCGTCGGCGCCGGCCCGGCCGGCTGCACCGCGGCCCTCTTGCTCGCCGATTTCGGCGTCCCCGTCACCCTGCTGGAACGCTGGCCCCAGCCGCACCCGCTGCCCCGCGCGGTGCACCTGGACGACGAGGTCGCCCGGACCCTGGAACGGATCGGCGTCAGCGAGGGTTTCCTGGCCCGGTCCCGGCCCGGCAGCGGGCTGCGCCTGCTGGATGCCGAGCATCGCGTGATGGCCGAGTTCCACCGGGAGCACCAGGCCAGCCAGCACGGGTTCCCGCAGGCGAACATGTTCCACCAGCCCGACTTGGAAGAGCTGATGCTCGCCCGGGTCGAGGCGCACCCGCTGATCGACTTCCGCCGCGGCGCAGAGGTGATCGGGCTGGACGATGACGATGCCCCCGGCCCGCTCACCGCGGCCCCGGTCCAGGTGCACGCCCGCGTCGCCGGGGACGCGCAGACGTTCACCGGGCGGGTCGTGCTGGGCTGCGACGGCGCCAGCAGCACGATCCGGGAACTGACCGGGATCACCATGGAGGACCTGGGCTTCACCGAGCGCTGGCTCGTGGTCGACATACAGGTCGAGGACGGCCTTAATACCTGGGACGGGGTGGAGCAGATCTGCGACCCGGCCCGGGCCGCCACGTTCATGCAGGTCACCGGCGACCGGTACCGGTGGGAGTTCCGGCTGTTCGACGGCGAGGACGAAGCCAGCCTGATCACCCCGGCCGCCCTCGGCCGGCTGCTGCGGTCCTGGACGGGGCGCAGCGACCTGGCGGGCCTGAAGATCATCCGCAGCGCCAGCTACACCTTCCGGGCCCGGCTGGCGTCCCGCTTCCAGGCCGGGCGTGTCTTCCTGCTGGGGGATGCCGCCCATCTCACCCCGCCGTTCATCGGCCAGGGCCTGGCGGCCGGGCTGCGCGACGCTGACAACCTGGCCTGGAAGCTCGCGTACGTGCTCACCGGCCGGGCCGGGGCCGGCCTGCTGGCCAGCTACGAGGCCGAACGCCGCCCGCACGCCCGGGCCCTGATAAAAAAGGCCGTCCGGGTTGGCTGGGCGATGACCGGGGGCCAGGACCGGGCCGCCGCCGTCCGCCGGATCGCCCTGGGCGCCGCGGTCCGCAGCGACCGCATCTGCGAGTTCATGGGCTCCACGGCCACGCCGCGGCTCAAGGCCGGCGCCCTGCAGCAACCCCCGCGGCGCCTGCTGCCGTCCGGCATTCCCACCGCGCTGTGGGTCGGCGGCCTGATCCCCAACCCGCTGATGTCCACCGGCGACGCCCAGCCCGTCCGGCTGGACACGATCCTGGCCGGACGCACCGCCGTGCTGACCGCGCGGCGCCCCGACGCCGGACTGGTGGATTTCTGCCGCCGGCACGGCCTCGTCCTGGTGCGGATCAGCAGCACATCCGGGACCGACACCCCCCCAGGATCAGGCGCCGGGGAGGACGCCGGCTGGATCGACGTCCGTCTCGCTGGCGACGCACCGCCCGCGGGCATGCGGGCCCTGGTGGCCGACCCGGCGCTGACCGTCATCGTGCGCCCGGATCGCGTGGTGGCGGCTGTGGAGCCCCGGTACCGGCTGCCGCGCCTGCCCTGGTACGTCACGGCCAGTGCCGTGCCAGGCTAGCCGGCACCGATTCCTTCGCCAGCCCGCCCGGAGCCCGCCGGTCCGCTGCCGGCCCCCCGCTAGGGCTCCGACCTGGTCACCTTCTGCTCGCCGCGGATCACCGCCGGCCCCCGGCCCTGCTTTCAGCGCGGCCTGGGCCATGTTGGCCAGCGGGTGGACCTTGTGCCAGGCGCTGACCTGGACGGTGCCGTACAGCGGGGTGCCAGGCGGGTCAAGGACTCGTCAGGCTCGGGGTTGGCCTGGTCAGCGGCGTCTGCTTTGTGGCAGGTTACGGCAGCGCCGTGCTTGCCGGGGCGGCCGTCGTTGCCGGGCCGGGTGACCGGGTCGCCGTAGAACACGCTGCCGGCGGCCAGGCGGACCAGCAGGTGCACTGTGTGCCCGGCCAGCCCGGCGGTCAGCGCTGCGGCGCTGTACCCGGCGTCGAAGACCACAGCGGCGCGCTCCGCCCGGCACCGCCGGCGGTGTGCGGGCGGCGCAGCAAGTTCCTCACCTGCCGGATCGTCTGATGCGTGCGGGTCGCCGGGGGTGATCCGCTCCACATCCACCAGCGCGGCCCACGCGGTGTGCAGGTGCCCGATCGCGGCGGTGAACTGGTACTCCCCAGCCGGGGATCGTCTTGCAGGTGCCGTCGCACCGGCCGGCGTCATGGTGGACGTGGCCGCGTTCGGGGGAGCACTCGGCGTCCGGGCGCGGGTAGGCAGTGCCGCCGAAGGCGAACCGCAGCCGCGTGCACCGCGCGCACGCCTCCCGGACCTGCGCCGCCGCCTCCGCGGGCAGCCCGGCCAGGGCGGCCTCCAGCAGGCCGTAGTCGATCGTGTCATGCTCAGCAACCCAGGCGCGGCCTGCCCCCCGTCCACCAGGTGCGGCAGCGTGGCCGTCAGCAGCGCGGCGAGCTTCTCCATCGTCGATCTCCCCGCAGGCCAGCACGTCATACAGCGCGCCGTGGCCACGGCGGAAGGCCGGCCCCAGCGACAACTGCACCACCCGCTGGCAGGCGGCACACAGCAGCCCAGGTTCGGGCCAGCCCTCGCCGCCAGGCTGCGCGGCATAGCAGCCGGGGCCGTGGCAGCCGGTGACAGCTAGTGCCGCCCGATCGGCATCACGGTCCGCGGCCGTGGGCAGCAGGGCTGGGCAGCCGGGCCGTATCCCGGCGGAGGACCGGGCCGCAGGGTCCGGGCGCCGTCACCGTGAGTGATCGTCCCGCCGATCGGTCCCGTCCCGCCCCTCGCGCGCGCCAGGTCATACGAGATCCAGCCCAGTGGCGGCCCGGTGTTCGCCCGCAAGATCGAAGTACACCTCGCCCGGCGGCGACCTTCAAACTGGTCATGCCGCACCGAGTTGACGAACGGCATCGACAGGCGGCGTCACGCTGAGCGATGGAGAACCTCAGGAAGAACGCGCACAGTCCCGCCTGATCTGGGTGGTCTCCGGCTGAATTCTGATCAAGATGAGCGTCGTCCAGATGCGGCCGTTCTGCACGCCACAGGTCGGCTCGTGGTCAGGGCCGCAGGACGGTCCGTCGGCCGCCGTCGCTGCGCTGCCAGGCCGACTCGACCTCGGCGAGGGGCACCTCGTCGAGGTCGATCGGCAGGTCGCCGGTGGCTGCGATGGCCATGAACTGGGGAATCGCGCTGATGATCTCAGCGAGGGGGATGGTGCCCGGGCCGCTGCCGAGGATTTCCAGCCCAGAGCTGCGCAGCACGTCAGCGGGCAGGGAGATGGTGGGGCCGGCCATCTGTCCGACCTCCACCAGGCGGACCCGCGGCGCGGCGTGGGCCAGGCCGCGCCGGGTGATGGCCGCGATGGCGGCCTCGGTGGGGTGGCCCCAGAGGTAGTCGATGATGACGTGTATTCCGTCCGGGCCGGCCGCGTCGGCGAGGGCGGCCGCGTCGTCGGGGCCGCCGAGCGCGACCGTGGCGGTCGCGCCGAGCTGGTCCAAGGTGGCCCGATTGCGGCCGGCGGCGATCACCCGGCCGGCGCCCAGCCGCGCTGCCAGCGCCACGGCGATCCGGCCCGACACGCCGGTGGCGCCCAGCACCAGCACGGTTTCGCCGGGCTGCAGCGCGGCCCGCCGGGTCAGCGCCAGCCAGGCGCCATTCCCCGGATTGATGATGGCCGCGGCCCTCACCTCATCCAGGCCGTCGGGCAGCGGCAGGACGAACGGGGCCGCGGCGCGCTGGGCCATCGGGCCGTACGGGGGGCGGACGCCACCGAAATAAACGCGGGTGCCGTCCGGGGAGCGGCCCGTGCCGTCAATACCGGGGATCATCGGCAGCCTGCCGTGGCTGCCATAGTGCTCACCGCTGGCCAGCATCCGCACAATCGGGTGCAGGCCGGCGGCGGTGACCTCGATCAGGGTTTCCCCATCGGCGACGACCGGCTCGGCGAAGTCGGCGAACCGCGGGCCCCTTCCCGGTGCATCGATTACCGCTGCCTTCATCGTCAAAGCCTCCCGAAGACGGCACCTCAGCCGGATCGTACCGAACTGTGGGCCCGCCGGATTTCTTGTGGGTGTCGAAAACCGTGTCACCTTATGTGATCTGACCGTATTGGTGGTTGAGGTCGGCGAGCCGGTCGCGCTGCAGAACGCGCCATGCCGTGCCTTCGCCGACACGCGGGTACATCCGAGGTATACGGCAGGTATATCGGAGGCTCAGCGGCCAGGATCATTTCGTCGCTTCCGGGCTACCGGATTCCGGGCCGGTAGTGGTGGAGATTACGGATCGTGTCCACCCGCCCATGCGAGTCCCAGACCCGACTCTCCGCTTAGCCGAAATTCATCAAGTCCGGGTGGTGATCATCTTCCCGCAGGGGCGGGGCAGCTCCGCCTAGGCCGCGCAGAACGCGAGCACATCTTCCGACAGCAGCGGCCACGCCTGCCTCGCCCAGTCGCCGAAGTCGCGGTCGGCGAGCGAGGCGCAGGCTATCCGGCCTGCGGGTCCACCCAGATGAAGCTGCCGGACTGGCCGAAATGACCGAACGTCCCCGGCGAGTTCCGCGATCCGGTCCAATGCGGCTGCTTGCCGCCCCTGACCTCAAATCCCAGACCCCAGGCGCAGTCCGGCTGGCGGCCGAAGCCGGGCAGCACGCCGGACAGGCCGGGAAAGGTCGGCCGGGTCGCGTCCGCCAGCAGTTCCTCTCCGATGAGGGACGGGCTGAGCAGTTCGGGCGCCAGCGTCATGAGGTCGCGCAGCGGCCCGACCGCGCCCCAGGCCGGGGAACCCTCTAGCCGGGTACTGTCATCCCCAGCGGCCGGCAGATCTCGTCGGCCAGCAGGTACTCGAAGGGCTGAGCGGACCGGGCGAGGATGTCCGCGACGATCTCGATGCCGCGGTTGGAGTAGATCCGGCGGCGGCCCGGCTGGCTGAGCGCCGCGTCACCATCGGGTCCGAGTCCCGAGGCGTGCGACAGCAGGTGCCGGATCGTCGAGCCGGGCGGCCTGGCTGGCTCGTCCAGGTCGATCAGGCCGCGCTGCGCAGCGTCGAGCGCCGCCAGCGCGACCAGCACCTTGGTCACCGAGGCTCAGGCGAACGGCTGGTCGGCCGGCCTGGCCGATGCGATCGGGCCCGCCGCCGATGCGACGCCGGCCGCGGCGGTCGCCGGCCACGACCTGAGCTGCTCCAGTGGATCCGCCACGGCCCGTCTTCCTTCCGGCACCCTTCTCTTGCCTGGAGTATTACCCCTGTGGGGTGCCAGAAGTCTGCCTGGCCTGTGAGCTGCAGCGATGCACCGGGGTCACCGGTGGGCCATGATGATCAGCCGTGTCCCTCCGTCTGCTCTATCTAATCTTCATCCGGCTGTGCGGCTGGCTGGTCCTGCTCGGCCGCTCATCGGCGTCGAAGAACGCGGAACTGCTGGTGCTGCGGCACGAGGTCGCCGTCCTGCGCCGCACCAAGCCTCGGCCCCGCCTGGACTGGGCCGACCGCGCCATCCTGGCCGCGCTGATCCGGCACCTGCCCAGAAGGCTGCGGGCGCACCGGCTGGTCACGCCCTGCACTGTGCTCCGGTGGCACCGCCGCCTGGTCAGAAAGAAGTGGACCTACCTCAACCGGACGGGCCGGCCACCGGTCAGCGCCGAGATCACCGCGCTCATCGAGCGGCTCGCCACCGAGAACACCTCATGGGGATACCAGCGGATCCAGGGCGAACTGCTCAAGCTCGGTCACCGGGCCAGCGCGTCCACGATCCGCCGGGTCCTCAAGGCGCTGCGGATCCCGCCGGCTCCCAAGCGACGTACCGATACAACCTGGCGGCGGTTCCTGCATTCCCAAGCCGCGACCATGCTGGCCACCGACTTCTTTCACGTGGACTGCGCGGTGACCCTGCAGCGCCTGTACTGCCTGTTCGTCATGGAGGTCGGTTCCCGCTACGTGCACATCCTCGGGGTGACCGCCAACCCGGACGGGCCGTGGACCACCCAGCAGATCCGCAATCTCCTGATGGATCTTGGTGACCGGGCCGCCGGCTTCCGGTTCCTGGTCCGAGACCGGGCCGGGCAGTTCACCGCGTCCTTCGACGCGATCCTGGCCAGCACGGGCATTCAGGCGGTGAAGATACCGCCCCGGAGCCCTCGCCCGAACGCCTACGCGGAACGGTTCGTGCTCACCGCCCGGACGGAGGTGACCGACCGGATGCTGATCTTCGGTGAACGGCACCTGCGGCTGGTCCTGACCGAGTATGCCCGGCACTACAACGGACGACGACCCCACCGCAGCCGCGAACTCCGCCCACCCCGGCCCGACCACCCCGCCGCTGACCTCTCCCAGCAGCGGATCAAGCGCCGGGCCATCCTCGGCGGCCTCATCTACGAATACCAGCGAGCCGCGTAAAAGCCCAGGTCAAAACCAGTGGCCGAGTTCTGGAACCCCGCAGGCTGATTTGGATGGCAGCCTGTCGTCGGCACGTTGTCGGCCCGCCGGACTTGGGCAGGATCCGTACGGGGGCAGATCAAGGGGGAGCGAACATGACGGACGGCGATGAGCAGGCTATCCGGGCCGTGATCGATGACCAGATCGACGCGATGAACAAGGGCGACGCGGAGCGGCTGCGCCAGATCCTTTCCAGGCGTCCCGATGCGGTGCATATCGGGACGGACGCTGGCGAGTGGTGGACCAGCCAGCAGGTAGCGGACGGAGTGGCTGAGGAGGCCAGCTCCGGCATCCTGTCCGTCCTCGACGACGTCAGCATTCACGTCGCCGGGGACGTCGCCTGGGTGGAGAGCCACGCGCATTTCAGCGACCAGGCGGGCGGTACCAGGCCGGTGCGGGTGACCGGCGTGTTCGTCCGTGAGAACGGCGGGTGGAAGAGCGTGCAGACGCACGCCTCGATCGGCGTGCCGAACGAGGAGATCTTCGGCTAGCGCCGCGGCCCGGGCCCGCGCCCGGACCAGCTTCGGTGAGACCTGACAACAGCGGCGTCCGTGTCGTTGATGTCCCTGGAGGTCATCGCCGGCGGGATGAGCCAGCGCCCGCGCGTCACCGATGGCCAGGTTACGGTCCGCGACGTCCTGGATCTCGCTATCGCAATCGACCACAACGTGGTCGACGGCGCGCCTGCTAACCGCTTCTGCGCCGGGTTCCGGGAACTTCTGGGGAGCGCCGCCGTAATGTCGCCTTCCAGCATTTCCTTACCAGCCCTGGGATATTTGGCTGAATTCTCTGGGCAGTTCCTGGCTGCCGCGGGCCGTGGACAGTCTTGCTGACGCGTGCCTACCGTGGTCGGGGGTTGTCCGGACGGGGATGCCAGACCGCGCAGGGGCCGGCCCGGGCAGCCGGGAGGAGGAAACCATGCGCAAGATCCCTCTGGCAGGTGCAGCGGCAGCTCTGGTACTCGGCGTGGCGGGCGCGGTGGCGATTCCCGTCGCGTCGCAGGCGGGCGGGCCCAGCCCGGCCAGGTCGAGGACACTCGTCTTTCACGTCGTGTTCAGCCCGGAGGAGTTCATTCAGGCGAACAACGTGCGTAACCCGCACTCTCAGTTCTCGCTGGGCGACGAGCTCGTCTTCCACGACCAGCTGTTCTCCGGCGGCCAGCACGTCGGCGACGAAGGTGGCTCCTGCGTACTCGTGGACGTCACCAAGGCGCCGTTGGCCAACTGCAGCGACGTGGTACGGCTGCCCGGCGGCACCATCACCGCCCAGTTCCTCGACGCGCCGCCGCCGCGCAAGGTGCTCGCGATAACCGGCGGCAGCGGCGTCTACGACGCCGCGGGAGGTGATGGGACGCTGGTCGAGTTCGGAAACGGGAAAGGGGAACTGACTCTGCACGTGCTAAGCCTGGTCGCCCGGGGCGGCTGACCCAGCATCGGAGCCGGAGAGGCTTCTAGCGCAGTACGCGGAATCGCCCGGCGAGTTCGCGAAGCCCGGGGTCGGGGGCGCAGGCCGGACAGCTTATCGGCAACCTGGCGGCCTAGCGCGTCGGCGTCTTTGGCGGCCAGGTCCGGATCGACCCTGTCCCGTCTCATCGAATCTGGCCTCTCGCCAGCGGCCTGACCTGCAACGACTAGATTCAGTGAGACAGTCTCATCTCGGGTGTCTCACTGAATCTGGCCTCGGCCGCGCGATCATCGGTGCCCGTGCCCGCCCACCTCAGGTAGTCCAGGTCGGGCAGCGCGTAGGGCTGATCCCTCTGCTCCAGCAGGTAGGCAAGCTCTGCGGCGACCGAGCTCTTACCCGACCCGTAAACCCCAGTTAGCAGCACGCCCTCGGCCCGTGTGCCTTCACCAGCCGAGGTTAAGCCAGCGCGGGCAGGTTCCTCCTTGCTCATCGCGGCAAATGGGCGCGAGCTGGGCTGATGGGCTGGCGCGTAGGATTGCAGGGCTATCAGGGAGGTGCCGTGTGGCCCGCCGTGCAGTCGCGGTTTTCGTGGCCGTTGCATCTGCTGACACGTTTTTGGCGGCGGCTGGGCATGATCGGCAGCGCTGGCTGACGAAGCCGCTGCTGATGCCGGTGCTGATGGTGGGCCGCGACCGCCCGACGCGACGGGCGCTCGCCTTTGGCGCGGTGGGCGATGTGGCTTTGCTCGGCCGCGGTGAGGCCGCTTTCACCGCGGGGCTGGTGAGTTTCCTGGCCGGCCACGTCGCCTGGATCATCGCCTTGCGCCACCGCCGTGGCGGCGGGCGCCTGCGCGCCAGGCCGGCCCTGGCCGTGCCGCATGTGGCGGTGTTCGGTGCGCTGAACGCCTACCTGTGGCCGCGTACGGGCAAGGACCGGATCCCGGTCATCGTCTACAGCGCCGCACTGCTCGCGATGTCTCTGGTTGCGCTGGACTCTGGCTCACCGAAGACGGCCGCCGGGGGTGCGGTTTTCCTGGCATCGGACGCCCTGCTGGCGCTGGAGAAGTTCGGCGGCGCGCACCTGCCCGCCCACGAGCGCCTGGTGATGGTGGCCTACACCAGCGCTCAGGCGCTGCTAGCCGGGTAACAGCTTGCGCCAGTCCGTGGCCGGCCATATCACGTGCCTCATCGGTTTAGATCATGGACGGACAGTGACCTGCCATCGGCCGCTTACTGGACCCACTTCACCCGGAAGGCGGCGTGAGAGTGCGCGTCCTGCCGTGAGACTGACACACTTCCGGTATGGAGCCGCGTCCCCGGGCGCATGGGCACATCTCCGATGATGGGGCGCATGGAGTGGACCTTCACCGGCGAGGTGATCGAGTGGCGCGGGCCGGCGCCGTACCTGTTCGTGGCCATGACACCGGAGGAAAGCGAGGATCTCAAGGAGGCAGCCCGCGGCCTGATCTACTGGGCCAGGTGCCGGTCCACGTCACCATCGGCGACACCGAGTTCACCACTGCGCTGTTCCCCAGGGACGGGCGTTACCTAGTGCCCGTCAAGGTGGCGGTGCAGCGAGCGGAGGCGATCGGGGAGGGCGCGATCGTTGAGGTCGTCTTGCGTGTCAACGCCGCGCGCTGGGAATGACGGCGCACGCCGTCGGCGGTATGAGCGGTAAATGAGTCGATGGCTAGCTGGGCCCGCGTCTACGCTGGCGGATGGCTGGCCGACCTGGCGGTAAGGGCCAGAGTCAGGTCGTCCCGCAACGGTTCGAGAAGCGTCAGGAAGTAGACCCGGCCTGGCCGCCATCCCCGAGTCCGCTGCGCGGCATGACAGTGCATCCGGTCGGTCAGTGATCCTGCCAATTGGCACGCCGAAACGGCTGGAGCCGACTGAACCTATCCGGGAGGCGGGGTGCCCGGTCTGTGCGCATGGTGGTGCTAATGGAACTGTGGATGCGGGTATTGCGCCGCGCGGTGCTGGAAGGACAGGATGCTGGGGTTTTGGATGATGCCCCCGCGGATTTCGATGGCCCGTTTGATGGTCTGGTCGAGGTCCCAGGCGCCGGGGCCTTCGAGGACGGTCCTCAGGTGTGGCAGCAGGGCTTCGCTGATCTCCCAGGTGGCGGAGTTCCACAGCAGCGAGGGGCTGTGGTCGACGGCGTAGTAGTGGATGTTGCCGCCTACGGTGAACATCGGGTCGGCAAATGATGTGGGCCGTGCCCAGCTGAAGCCCATACCCGTGTCACACGACACGTCGATGATGAGACTGCCGGGCGAGAACGCGGCCAGGTCGCTGTCGGTGAGGAACAGCAGCGGGGCGGCGGTGTCCTGGAGCACGCAGTTGACCACGATGTCGAATCTGGCGAGGTAGGCCGCCAGCGGCTCCCGGCCGCTTTCGCACAGCGCATGGCACCGGGCGGGGTTGCCGGCGTCGTGTTCGAAATGCACCATGCGGGCCGAGTGGATCGGTGAGGCCACGGCGGTCACATCGCGGTGCGTAAGGACGTGGACGTCGGTCACGCCGGCGGCGTTCAAGGCTGTGACCGCGCCCCGGCCGGTCGCACCGAAACTGATGACACCCGCCCGGAGAGGGCGGCCGTATTCACCGGTAGTCCCTATGAGCTGCATGGCGTGCAGTACCGAGCAGTAGCCGGCCAGCTCGTTGTTCTTATGGAAGACGTGCAGGCTGAATGAGCCGTCGCTGTGCCAGTGGTTCATCGCCTCGAATGCGATTAGGGTCAGCCGGCGGTCGATGCCCAGCTGGGTGATTTCCTCGTTCTGAACGCAGTGTGGCCAGCCCCATAGAACCTGGCCCTCCCGCATCTCCCCAAGGTCTTGGGGCAGTGGCTTGGGGAGCAGGAGGACATCGCATTCCGCTAGGAGTTGCTCGCGGGTGCGCAAGCCAGCGACATAGCCCGCCAGCTCCTCGTCCGGCACGCCGAAACGCTCACCATAGCCGTACTCCAGGTAGATGCGCTGCCGCAGGCTGGTCTCGATCCGGTCGACATGCAGTGGGTGGATCGCCAGCCGTTGCTCGTTCTCCTTGCGTGATCGTGCGATCACCCCGAGGCTGAGCTGATCCATACGAACCCCCTGACCCTATTGTTCGCCCGCAAGGCGGCCACTGCGCAGGCCGGGTTCCGGCACCTCGGACAGCTCCGCAATCGGCAATCAAACTAACGCCAAAGCCAGCCTGCCGTCGGCCGGCGCCTCGCAGGCCCGCGGAGCGCGCGGCACCAATGCCGGGAGCTGTGATTGGCGAGCGGCGGGCAGCCCGCGAACCGTTTCATTGGCCACCGGCCCAGCCTGAGCACGTGGACTGTGTGGCGTGGCGGCGTGGGTGCGGCTTAGGACGCAAGCGACGAATCGGTTTCCACAAGCTCACCGGCCGGAAGAGCTAGATCATCCAACTCGGGCAACGTTCCGGCCTGCTGATCGTGCCGCAACACGTCCGCGCGGGCGCGCAGCCGGGGGAGCGGCAGATGAGCAGGGACCTTTGGCCCTTCCATAGGCCCCGCTTCGATGTTACGCAGGCGAAGACGAGGCCATGTGATGGCTTGGTCGGCAAGGAAGGATTCACGCGCATCCGGCCCGCTCAGGAGGTGAGGCCAGGTGAACCGCTGGATGGTGGCCCCACCATATGAGTGGTCGGGCGCATGGGAAGGCCGACTGCAGATCGTCCACGGTTATGACACGAAGACTGACGTGTGCGGGCACTTGCACGAATCATCAGCCAAGGCCAAACGGTGTGCCCAGGAGGTGGCTGCATGCCTCAATTCCAGGCTGATAGCTCCTCCTGATCTCCGTGCTCCCGTACATATGCCATCTGATTACTACCTGGGCTGACCCCTTCTTCGTGGCCCAGCCCGGCACAGGAAGCCGTTTCCATATCACACCCCATGGATTGCGCCCCGCGGCGCTCCGCTGTGACGGGCCCTGACAGCGGCATGACCGAGCGTTGACTTGCCCGTAGCGGGCATTGCCTGATGGAGACGGGGAAGTGATCGCTTGCCCGGCAACGAATGTTGCGGGCTGGGGAGAAGGGCTGCACCGTTGGCTGATGATGAGCAGAGCACATCTGGCGTGCTCGAAACATACTTCGCGCAGCTCCGCGGTAACCGAGCGGCTGCACAACCTTGCCGGGGCCGGCCTGCAGCTCCAGCCAGCGCCGGGCAGCCTGCCGCTGCCGGGCGCGCTGTCCGCGGCGCAGCTGGCCTCGATCACCGACAGCATTGCTGCGCAGCGGCGCAGTATCGCGGCGCTGAAGGCCCAGCTTTCCTCATTCGACGAGCAGCTTGCGGCGCTGGAACAGATCCTCGGCCCACTGGCGCAGTGGGGCCGCACGTGGGCAGAGCTTGAACAACGGCTCCTGAACCTGCCCCGCCCGCCGCCGGTCAGGAACCCGGCGCGAGGCCGTCTGCGTCCGGGGGTACCGGGACCGGATGAGCGTGCCAGATGTCGCGGCAGTAGTCGCGGACCGTCCGGTCAGAGGAGAAGAACCCGGAGCGCGCGGCGTTCAGGATGGACATCTTGGTCCACCGGTCCTGGTCGGCCCAGGCCGGCCCGGCGGCCTGGTCGTGACAGTCGATGTAGGACCTGTAGTCGGCCAGGACCAGGTACTCATCCCAGCGCAGCAGTGAGTCGATGAGCGGCTGGACGGTGCCGCGGTCCCCACCGGAGAAGGCGTCCGAGGCGAGGGTGTCTATGGCCGCCTTGAGCTCAGTGTCCTTCTGGTAGTACTCATCCGGGGAGTAGCCGCTCCGCTGGAGGGCGGTGGCTTGCTCAGCAGTGAGGCCGAAGAGGAAGAAGTTGCCCGCCCCGACCCGGTCGCGGATCTCGATGTTGGCGCCGTCCAGGGTGCCGACGGTGATCGCCCCGTTGAGGGCCAGTTTCATGTTGCCGGTGCCGGAGGCTTCCTTGCCGGCCAGCGAGATCTGCTCGGAGATATTGCCGGCGGCCACGATCAGCTCGCTGTTCGAGACGCTGTAGTCGGGCAGGAAGACGACCTTGACCCGGTCGGCCACGTCGGGGTCGCTGTTGACCACGGTCGCGACCGAGTTGATCAGCTTGATGATGCGCTTGGCCTGGTGGTAGCTGGGCGCCGCCTTGGCCGCGAAGATGATCGTGTACGGCGTGACGGCGGCGGCCGGATCCGCCTTGATCCGGTTGTACAGGGTGACCACGTGCAGCAGTTTGAGGAGCTGCCGTTTGTATTCGTGCAGCCGCTTGGCCATGATGTCGAACAGGGAGCTGGGATCGATGGTTACGCCCGTGGTGGCCTGCGCGTGGGCCGCCAGGTCGGCCTTGTTCAGCTGCTTCACCTCGCGCCACTGCGCCTGGAACTCGGCATCACCAGCGAACGCCTCGAGTTCGGCCAGCCGGTCCAGATCGGTCAGCCATCGCTGGTCGCCGAGCCGGGCGGTGATCAGGGCGGACAGGCGCGGGTTGGCCAGGAGCAGGAACCGGCGCGGGCTGACCCCGTTGGTCTTGTTCCGGAACTTCTCCGGCCAGAGCTCAGCGAACTCGCGCAGAGTGGTCTCGGTGAGTAGCCGCGACTGCAGTTCCGCCACCCCGTTGACCGCGAAGCTGCCGGTGGCGGCCAGGTTGGCCATCCGCACCCGGCGGTCAGTGCCCTCCTGGACCAGCGACATCCGGGCGATGCGCTCGTCCTGGCCCGGGTAACGGGCGCGCACATCCTCCAGGAAGTGCTCATTTATGGCGTAGATGATCTCCATGTGCCGGGGCAGCAGCCGCTCGAACATCGGCACTGGCCAGGTCTCCAGGGCCTCAGGCAGCAGGGTATGACAGGTGTAGGCGAAGGTGTGCCGGGTGATCCACCAGGCCTGCTCCCAGCTGATCCCGTTCTCGTCCACGAGCAGGCGCATCAGCTCGGGGATCGCCAGCACCGGGTGGGTGTCGTTCAGCTGGACGGCGACCTTCCCGGGGAAGGCGTCCCAGTCGCTGTTGCGGAACTGGAACCGGCGGATGATGTCCCGCAGCGAGCAGGAGACCAGGAAGTACTGCTGCTTGAGCCGCAGCTCCTGGCCGGCCGGGGTGCTGTCGCTGGGGTACAGCACTTTGGTGAGGTTCTCCGAGCGCATCCGCGCCTCGACGGCCTCCGCGTAGTGGCCCGTGTTGAACAGGCCCAGATCGAAGGACTCCGGGCCGGCCCGGGCCTGCCAGAGCCGGAGGATGTTGACCGTCCCGGTACCGTACCCGGGGACCAGCATGTGGCTGGGCTCGCCGAGCACCGTCTCGTCGGGCACCCAGCGCCGCCGAATACCGCGCGGGTCGTCCGGGGACGGCTCAGTGTGGCCGTAGAACCCGACGACCTGGCGGTCATCGGGGGCGGGGAACTCCCACGGGTTGCCGTAGAACGTCCAGTCATCGGGATGCTCCACCTGGTAGCCGTTCTCGATGACCTGCTTGAAGATCCCGAACTCATACCGGATGCCGTAACCCACCGCCGGTATGTCCAGGGTCGCCAGCGAGTCCAGCAGGCAGGCGGCCAACCGGCCCAGGCCCCCGGTGCCCAGGCCCGGTTCGACATCCAGGGTGTCCATGTCGGCCGCGGACCAGCCGATGCCCGCCAGCGCCTGCCGGGCCAGTTCGGCGGTCCCGCTGTACACCGTGTTCTGGGCGAGCTGGCGGCCCAGCATGTACTCGGCGGACAGGTAGTAGACGAACTTCGGGTTGGCTGCATAGTGCGCCTCGGCCGTCCGGGCCCGGCGGACGGCCAGCCGGTCACGGATGGTCAGCGCCAGGGTCCAGTACGTATCCAGAGCGCTCGCCGATTCGGCAGTCGTGCCCCGCTCGTAACAGAGGTTGTCGGCCAGATCGCGCTCGAATTCGGCCAGCGAATTACCTGCCCGCCGGGAATGCGGGTCGTGCCTAAGAGACATAAACCGAATCTAGACGGCGTGCCCCGGCCCGGACAGGTGCCAAAGTCCCGTCCGACTGGCCCGATCGGTCCCTGCACCACGCCCGGCCAGGGCGTTGCGGGAGCACGGGCCTCTTACCAGATCGCTATTCCTTCTATCGTCGGATGGCCGTGTGGCGGGCACCGAGATCCGGGGCCGCGACGGCTGGCGTTCCTACCGGACCACGATCCGGCAGCGCTACTTTCGGCAGAAGCGGAAGTTGCCGCGTTTGCCAGCCAGGAACCCGGGCCTGACGGTTGCCTGCCTGGGCTGGCCGTGGGGAGAGGTTGAGGGAAGGCCCCTGGCGTCAGCCGATCGTTTTGACCAGTTCGATGGCATGGCCGAGGGTGGTGAGACGGCGGTCCAGAGTGTCACCGGCCGGGTAAAACCGGACAGTGTCGACGCCGGCGTCGCGCCAGACCCGCAGGCGTGCGCGCACCATTGGCTCGGTGCCGATCAGCGTCGTGCCCAGCACCATCTCGTCGGTGACCAGGCTGGCGGCACCATCGTGGTCGCCGGCCTGCCAGTGCGCGTGGATCTGAGCCGCGGCCTCGGCCCAGCCCTGCCGGCTGTAGGCCTTGTTGTAGAAGTTCGTGCGGGCCGATCCCATCCCGCCGAGGCTGAAGGTCAGCTCCTTCTTGCGTGAGGCGACGTGCGCCGTCACCGCATCCTCGTCGTCCAGGAACGCGACCTCAGCCCCCTGGCATATATCCAGATTGCTGCGGCTACGGCCTGACGCGGCGAGTCCGCGGTCGAGATGCTCGAAGGTAGGCGGCTGAGCCTTCCGGGACGAAACTGGTTACGAGCTATCCGTCGGCCACGGTGCCCGTGAGTTCGAGCATCCCGGGTGACATCGATGCGATGTAGATGGGGATGCCGGAGTTCGCGGGCAGCGACGAGGCTTCTGTGAAGTTGATCTGGTGATCAGCGGTGGTCAGCTCATGCTCGCTACCGCACACCGACCTGGCTGCTCTTCGCCGCCAAGCGGGCGGGCAGAAGCCCGAGCTTGTCCCTGATGGCCTGCTGGACCTGTTCCTTGCCTGGCCGGGAATCCACCGTGATGACGTACTCCTTGCGGCGGAAGATGTCGAGCACGGGATTGGTCTTCTCGTGGTATTCACGGAGCCGGACGGCCAGCGTCTCCTCGGTGTCATCCTCACGCCTGATCAGCTCGCCGCCACACGCGTCACACCTCCCCTCGTTGGCCGGGCTGTTGTCGATCAGGTTGTAGTCCAGCCCGCAGTTCGCGCACAGCCGCCGGGCGAGCACCCTGCGCGCCACCTCGCTGTCGGGCAGGTCGAGATGGATCACCCCGTCGAGGTCGTAGCTCTCCAGGAAAAACTCCGCCTGGCGCTCGTTGCGCGGGAAGCCGTCGATGATGAAGCCGTAGTTCCAGTCGTGCTCGCTGAGCCGTACCCCCACGACACCCTCGACGAGGTCGTCGCCGACCAGCAATCCGGCCGCAATCGTGCGCCTGATCTGCGCGCCGAGCTTCGTGTGGTGCTGCACGTTCCACCGGAAGATGTCCCCGACAGCGATGTGCTCGAGGTCGAACTGTTCGGCGAGCATCTTGGCGTGAGTTCCCTTACCGCTGCCCTGGATGCCCATGATGACATATTTCCTCATACAGCCAGCTTCGCACGGAACGAAGTCGCTGGCTCCTCTGGAGACGGCTACGCCGCTGCCCAGGGCTACACCGCTTTACCACGCCACCGGCACGACGCCGGAGGCGGAGAGCCTCAGCGGCAGGCAGCTGGCGCGGCACGACAGCGCACCGGATCCTGTGGGGTTCCAGAACTCGGCCACCGGTCCTGACCTGGGCTTCTACGCGGCCTGCTTGTACTCGTTGATGAGGCCGCCGAGGACGGGCCGGTGTTTGATCCGCTTCCGGGAGAGGTCCGCGACAAGGTGGTCGGGCCGGGGCGGGCGGAGCTGGCGGCTGCGATGGGTCGCCGTCCATTGTAATGGGCCTCATACTCGGCCAGGATCGTCCGCAGATGCCGTTCGCCGAAGGTGAACCGACCCCTCCCGTCCGCGGATAATAAACCTATAGGCGATCCGGGTGATAATCAAAAGACACTCTTGCCCGCGGTTGCGTTCCTGGCACGCATGATGCATGTCGTTGCCGCCCTGGCAGCGGCTGGTCTCGAGTATGGTTTCCCGGCCGGGCAGTGCCGTCTGCTGTTCTTGCAGCGGCGGGGATGGACCGGCAGGACGCATGATGGCGGTGATCACGGTGGGCGCCATCTATCAGTATCGTGTGCACGGGTTTACCGTCGGATCATGCTCAAGCGAAGAGTTGAGCTACCGCCAGAGCACCTCTATCCAGCGGACGAATGGCGCTTCGTGGATGCGCGGTACTCGTATGAGTTCCGGGTCCCCTCGCGCCGGATCGTCTCGCTCGAGCACCGCCATCTGGTCGCGATGACGTATGAGGTCACGATGCTTGCCGCACCGGGTGCTCAACATGCGGGCGGCCGCACCTGCTCAGCCCCGGGCCCGCGTCGCGATCAAGCTCCCGCCACCACGACAGGGACGCTGTGCACAAGTCAACCGTTTCCAGCGCCCGTGCCCCAGCTCCGCCCAGGGGCGCGCTTCGCGTCAGAAGAGTCTGGTCGTGAGGGCATTGGAACGTCCCGTGGCTTTAGCTCAGCTAGACGAAAGGCTCAGCAATATGACTAGTAGCGTGATACAGCCAGCCGATATCCGCGAGGTGGCGGTGATCGGGCTTGGCCTCATGGGCTCGGGCATCGCCGAGCTAGTCGGCCGCAGTGGCCGCCGCGTCGTCGCGATCGAGATCAACCAGACTTTCCTGGACCAGGGCATGGCCCGGCTGCGCGCCTCCCTGGACAAGGCGGTCAGCCGGGGCAAGCTCACCGATACCTCACGAGACGAGATACTCGCCCGGATCCGGCCCACGGACGACATCCCGGCCGGAGTGGCTGGCGCCGACCTGGTGATCGAGGCCATACCAGAACGCATGGAACTCAAGCGGACCCTCTTCGACCAGCTGGACGAGGCCTGCCGGGCCGATGCGATCCTGGCCACCAATACCTCCTCGCTGTCGATCACAGAGATCGCGGGTGGTACGCGGTATCCGCCCCGGGTGGCGGGGCTGCACTTCTTCAATCCCGCTCCGGTCATGAAGCTGGTCGAGGTAATCTCTACGGTGCTCACCTCGCCGGAGACCGCCGAGACGCTGGCTCTGCTGTCCCGTGACCTGCGCAAGACTCCCGTCCAGGTCAGCGACCGAGCCGGGTTCATCGTGAATGCGCTGCTGGTGCCCTACCTCAACCACGCGGTGCGGCTGCTGGAAACCGCGCAGGCCACCCGCGAGGACATCGACAGGGCGGCCAACGTAGGGCTCGGCCTGCCGATGGGGCCGCTGACGCTGCTCGACCTGATCGGCCTGGACACGTCTCTGGCGGTCCTTGAGGTGCTCCAGGCTGAGTTCGGTGGCACCCGTTACGCGCCCGCACCCCTGCTGCGCAGGCTGTGCGATGCCAGGCTGTTCGGCCGCAAGAGCGGACGCGGGTTCTATGACTATCGGCACAGCACTCCCGTGGCCCAAGACCCGGCGTCTGCGCCTCTTCCCGCCGAGGTCGCGGTCATCAGGGAACCGGACGGCCGGCTGGACGAGCTGGCCAGCGACATCGCCGCGGCCGGTATCAGTGTCGTGCCACAGCCTTCACCCGAGACCGGCCTGGTCATCGTGGCGGCAGACCCGAACCACCGGGTCCTGGACGCGGCCCTGACCGTGGGCCACCCGGCCGGTGTGGTCGGTATCCACTTCATCGACGCAAGTGGCGGCAAGCGGGGACTCGCGGAGCTGGTGTTGCCGGACGTGACCGCGGCGGGCACGGCAGCCAAGGCGACCGCGCTCGCGGTCAAGCTCAGCCTGGACGCGGTCACTTCCCGGGACCGGCCGGGATTCCTCACCGAGGCACTCGCCTACGCGCAGTTCAACGACGCGGTCCGGATGTTCCAGGACGGTTATGCCAGTCCAGCCGACATCGATACCGCGATGATGCTCGGCTGCGGTTACCCTCGCGGGCCGCTTCAGATGCTCGACGACGCCGGCCCGGCGCGCGTCGTCAGCGTGCTAGAGGCGATGCACGCCGCTACCGGTGACCAGGCGTTCACCCCGGTACCCCTGCTGGCCGAGTACGCCACCGCCGGGATCCGGTTTCGCAGCTGAACGCGGCGCAGCGCCAGACACACGAAGGCACGACCCGCACGCCCGAACTGCTCACGTTCCCTCACATACCCAAGCGCGTCGTCACATGCGCCCCGACGAGATTCCCGGGGCCCTGTGCAGCGATCGTGATACGGATGTGGACCAGTGCGCACTACACAATCGTGAATCGTTCCCTCTCGGGCGGGAGCTCGCCGCGGTTCAGGTCACCGGTGAGCCGAACCTGACCTGGGCCGGGGCCGCCGCGGACGGGGCGTTCCCCGGCGCGCGGGACGCTCTGGTGCGCGGGGTGCTGGCCGGCGTGGCAGCCAAGCGGGAGGCGGGGCGACGGCGGCGATCGGGTTCGCGGTGGTCTCAGACACCGACCCGGCGGCCAGCGGCTTCTGGGCCGGGGTGCGGGACTCGGGAGGCGCGCAGTTCGCTGCGGCGGTGGACTACGCGGGCATCGACATCTACCCGGACGTGTTCGGGCCGAGGATCAGCCCGAACGAGCTGCCGACCGTCGTGGAACGATTGCTGCGCGACTTCCGGGAGCGGGACCTAGCGACGGCGGGCGTCGCGCCCTCGGTGCCGATCCGGATCTGCGAGAACGGATCGCCCACCGGCCCGGACCGGCCGGAGGAGCAGCAGGCGATCGTCTTGGAGCGAATCGTCCGAACCGTGCATGCCCTGCGCCCAGACCTGAACATCACGCACTGGAAGCTGTTCACCTTCCGCGGCGCCGACAGCTCCTAGAACGACCTGTTCCACAGGTTCGGCGTGCTTCGGGACGATTGCTCTCCCAAGCCCGCATTTCACACTCTGCGCCGTCTGATCTTCGAGCTCGGCTGACGCTTTCCCGAGCGATCAGGATACCGCCAGGCGAGCGCGCCATAAGTCCGCTATGCCGTGATGCGCTGACCTGCCAAGGTCGGCCAGCTCCGCCAGAGCGGCTGTGCTCCTTTTCCGACGACGGCCACTCCTCATGAGGGCCAGGTGCGGTCAGAGCTGATGAACACGAAGACGCTCCGCAGCGGGGTGCGGTCACTCATCACGCACAAGTGGAGGAGTCGGGTCAGGTGGGGTGGTCGATGATGCGCTTGATTTTGCGGCGGTCGATGCCCCTCTCTGCCAAGCTTTCGTGAGGCACCCGCCCCTCAGTAATCACTGACCTTCCCGAGGGCGGGAATGGAGACATTTTCTAGATGACGATGACCGTGCTCGATCGTGCCCTGGCGGCCGGCGATGCTGGACGGATGACCGGCGAGCGGCACGAACGCCCCGATCCGGAGGTGCCCGAGCGGGCCCGCCGGCGGACGTTCACCGCCCAGTACAAGCTGGACGTGGTAGCCGAGTATGACGCGGCGCCGACCGGTGAGAAGGGCGCGGTGCTGCGCCGGGAGGGCCTGTACTCAAGCCACGTGATTGAGTGGCGGCGGGCCCGGGACGCTGGAGCCCTGGCGGGCGCGGCCCGGCCGCGTGGCCGCCCGGCGGCTGACCCGCGGGATGCGCAGATCGCCCGGCTGCGCAAGGAGAAGGCCGAGCTGGAGCAGGAGCTGGCCAAGGCCCGCTTCGTGGCCGAAGTCCAGTCAAAACTACAGGCGCTCTTGGAGACGATCTCCGAGGGCGCGGACACCGAGCCCAGGTCGAACTCGTGACCGACGAGGCGATCGCCCTGCTTGCGCCGCGGATCGGCACCAGGGCAGCGTGCGCCGCAACCGGGGTGCCGCAGGCCACCTGGTACCGGCGCCACCGGGTCAGCGCGCCACCATCGAAGCCAGTCCCGGTCCCGCACGCTGAGCGGGTTCAGCCACGGGCGCTGGCCCCCGCCGAGCGGCAGGCGATCCTGGATGCGCTGCACTCGGAACGGTTCGCTGACACCGCCCCGGCCGAGGCATGGGCGGCGCTGCTGGACGAGGGAACCTACCTGGGGTCGGTGTCCACGTTCTACCGGGTGCTGCGCCAGGCCGGCGAAAGCCGGGAACGCCGCCGGCAAGCCGCCCACCCCGCCGCGGTCAAGCCCGAACTGATGGCCACCGGACCCAATCAGGTCTATTCGTGGGACATCACGAAACTGCACGGCCCGGCGAAATGGACCTACTACCACCTCTACGTGATCCTGGACATCTTCAGCCGCTACGCCGTCGGGTGGATGGTCGCCACCCGCGAATCCGCGCTCCTGGCGGAGAAGCTGATCGCCGCGACCTGCGCGAAACAAGGCATCAGCCGCGGGCAGCTGACCATCCACGCCGACCGGGGCTCCTGGATGACGTCCAAGCCGGTCGCGCTGCTGCTCGCTGACCTCGGCATCACCCAATCCCACAGCCGGCCCCACGTCAGCAACGACAACCCCTACTCCGAGGCGCAGTTCAAGACCCTGAAATACCGGCCCGGCTTCCCCCGCCGCTTCGGCTCCATCGAAGCCGCACGCGCGCACTGCCAGGACTTCTTCGGCTGGTACAACAACCAGCACCGCCACGGCGGGCTTGGCCTGCACACCGCCGCCGACGTCCACCACGGACGGGCCGCAGATGTCCAGGCCGCCCGCGCCTCAGTCCTCACCAGCGCCTACACCGCCCACCCCGAGCGTTTCGTCCGCAAGCC
>DASXIN010000014.1:0-34949 GCA_036497945.1 Streptosporangiaceae bacterium
ATTGGCCTGCGCCCGCTTGTCCTCGACAACAGAGGACGCGACGAGGAACCCGCCACCACCTAGCGCCCTCACGTGCGAGGGCCAGCTGACCTGGCCGGCCTAGGCTATTGGCGATGGCCGAGACGGATATGATCCACACGCCCGATCAGCGGCTGCGGGTGTTCGTGAGTTCCACGCTGCAAGAGCTGGCTGCCGAGCGTCAGGCGGTGCGGGACGCGGTGACCGCCCTGCGGCTGGTGCCGGTGATGTTCGAGCTGGGCGCGCGGCCGCACCCACCGCGGCCGGTATACCGGGCCTACCTGGCGCAGAGTCAGGTCTTCGCCGGCATCTACTGACAGAGCTACGGCTGGGTCGCGCCCGGCGAGCAGGTGTCCGGGCTGGAGGACGAGTACCGGTTGTCGGCCGGGCTGCCCCGGCTCATCTACGTCAAGTCGCCGGCGCCGGAGCGCGATCCGCGGCTGACCCAGATGCTGGCCCGGATCAAGGACGATGCTGAAGTCTCCTACCAGCACTTCGCTGACCCCGCCGAGCTGCAGCAGCTGGTCGAGAACGACCTGGCGGTCCTGCTGAGCGAGCGGTTCGAGGCGACCCGGTCCGGCGCGGGCGCTGCGGACGAGGGGCCGGTGGCCGGGGCTGTTCCGGTGCCCCCCACGCCGCTGCTCGGCCGCGAGCAGGAGATCGCCGCCGTCGAAGAACTGGTCGTCGGGGAGGGCGTGCGGCTGGTGACCCTGACCGGCCCGGGCGGCGTGGGGAAGAGCCGGCTCATGCTGGCGGCGGCCCGGCGGCTTGGCCCGGGCTTCGCGGACGGCGCGCGGTTCCTGGAGCTGGCCTCGGTGCCGTCCGCCGACCTGGTGGCGGCCGCGATCGCCGCCGGGCTGGGCCTGAACACCACGGCCGGCCGGCTGATCACCGACCTGGAGTCGTACCTGCGGCCCAGGCGGCTGCTGCTGGCACTGGACAACTTCGAGCAGGTTATCGGCGCCGCTCCGCTGCTGGCTGAGCTGCTGGGGGCCGCGCCCGGCCTGGTGCTGCTGGTCGCCAGCCGGACGGTGCTGCGGCTCACCGGCGAGCACGAGTTCCCCGTGCCCCCGCTGCCGGTTCCGCCCACCGGAGCCGCGCGCGACCCCGCGGACCTGCAGCGGTACGCGTCGGTGAGCCTATTCGTGGAGCGGGCGCACTCCGTTGCCCCGGACTTCCAGCTGACCAGCGCCAACGCCGGGGCGGTGGCGGAGATCTGCCGCCGGCTGGACGGGCTGCCGCTGGCCATCGAGCTGGCCGCGGCCCGGATCAGGCTGCTGCCCCCGCAGGCGCTGGCCTCACGGCTGGACCAGAGGTTCAGCTTGCTGACCGGCGGGGCCCGCGACCTGCCTGAGCGGCAGCGCACCCTGCGCAACACCCTGGACTGGAGCTTCGACCTGCTGTCGGCCGGCGAGCAGGCGCAGTTCGCCCGGCTGGGCGTATTCGCGGGGCCGTTCAGCCTGGCCGCGGCAGAAGCCGTCTGCCCCCCCGATGCGGGCCCGGCCAGCGGGCCGGGGCAGATGATGGACACGCTGGCCTCGCTGGTGGACAGCAGCCTGGTCCGTGCGGAAACCCGCGGTGGCGAGCCGCGGTTTTCGCTGCTGGAGACCATCCGGGACTATGCGCTGGAACGCCTCGCGGGCGGCGGCGACTGGGGGCCGGCGCATGACCGGCACGCCGACTATTTCCTGGCCCTGGCCGAACCGTCCGAGGCCGAGCTGGCCGGCCCGGGGCAGCTGCCCTGGGTAGGCCGGCTGGAGACCGAGCACGACAACCTATGGGCCGCGATGTCCTGGCTGGTGGAGCAGGGCCACCTCGATCAGGCCACCCACCTGTTCTTGATGACCTGGAGGTTCTGGTGGCTCCGCGGCCACCTCGCGGAACTTGCCCGGCTGGGGGACGACATCGCGGCCGGCAGCGCAGACCTGCCGGCCTATCAGCGGGCGCTGGCGCTGACCGGACCTGGCTTCATCCTCATCGCCAACGGCGACCTGGCCCGGGCGCGGACGATGTTCGAGCAGAGCCTGCCGCTGTACCGGCAGACGAGCGAAAAGCTGGCGGTGGTGCTCAACGCGACTGTCATGGCCGTGCTCGGCCACCTCGCGGCGACCCGGCGCGATTACGCCGCCGCGAGCAAGCTGCTCAACGAGAGCCAGGCCCTGGCGCAGCAGTCCGGCGACGGGGACCTCACCGGATACGGCCAGCTTCAGCAACTGCTGACCGTCGCCCTGGCGGATAACTTCCTCGGCCAGGTCCGGCTCAACCAGGCAGACAACGACGCCGCGGCGCGGCTGTTCACCGACGGCCTGACCGTGGCCCGCCGTGCGCAGGATCAGATCCCTATCCTCGTCTCGCTGTACGACCTGGGACTCAGCAGCCAGGCGCAGGGCGACCTGGCCGGCGCGGCAGGACACCTGAAGGAAGGACTGGCCATGGCGGCCGAGGCCGGAGACGAGACAAGCGCCGCCTACTACCTCGAGGCCCTGGCGGCCGTCGCCGGCCAGCAGGACAACCCGCAGCGTGCCGTGCGCCTGCTCTTCGCCGCGCGCTCGCAACTGGAAGCCAGCGGCAGCGGCTGGCTGCAGGCCTACGTGCCACGCGCCCCGCACGACGATGCCATCCTGGCCACGTTGCGCGCCCGGATAGGCGACGCGGCCTACGAGGAGGCCCGGGCCTGGGGCGGATCCATCGGAAGCAGGCAGGCCAGACAGTACGCACTGGAGTAACGATCCCGTGGTGGGCACTGTTCAGCCGCACTGGTCAGCGGATCGCCATCGCGGGTAGAGCTGGACGTAGACCCGCTGCCCGGCCAGGCTGGGACGGGCGGCGCCAGTTGGCGGGTCTTCCGGCAGCATCCCGGCCAGCGCCTCGGCCAGCTGTTCCTGCCACGGGTTGGTGAACGTGGCGCCGTAGGTGAAGCTGACCTCGCCGCCATGCTGGGCGATACTGTCGGTGATCTCGCGGACGGCGTGCCCGAGCACCACCGTCCCGGCGCCGCCGACCGCGTCCAGGATGCGCCGCCCGGAGTCGGTGCGCAGGTACATGCCGTCCGCGCTGACCACCGACGGGTAGGACGCGCGCAGGTCGCGGTAGAACACCGCGGAGCTCACCGGGGATCACCTCCGGCCGCCGGGGCAGCGTCGTCGCAGGGCAGCCGGCTGGCCTCCCCCGGACGCAGGCACACCTCGGCCAGGTGCAGCCCGTCGGGGTAGCGGTGCGAGGGATGCCGCTGCCACAGCAGCTTCTCGTGGCCGGGCAGGATGCGGCTGGTCTCGCCCTCGGTCAGCCGCATCAGGCCGTCCAGGGCCAGCATGCAGTTCTGCTGGCTGCCCATGGCCAGGCCGATGGGGACATAGCGGCCGTCACCGCTGATGCCCTCGATGTTGGCGTAGAGGTACATCACGTCGCCGGGCACCACCCACACGCCGGACGAGGCGTTGCGGATCACCACGTGCTGGTGGCCATAGGTATGCGTGTCGAAGTCGGGCACCAGGCTGATGCCGGGAAGACGTCCGCAGCGGGGCCGTCCACCAGCCTGAGCCGGCCCTGGCCGGCCAGCCGGAGCAGCCAGGCCAGGTCGTCGATGCCCACGCCCTGCTTCAGCCAGTCCATGCTGCGCGGCAGGCTGACCGCCCAGGACCACTTCTCCACCTCGCGCCGCTGGATGTAGACGGTGGCGTTGGGGAAGGCGGCGACGTTGCCAAGATGGTCGAAGTGCGCGTGGGTGACCAGGATGGCGTCCACGTCCGCGGGCTCGGCCCCGGCCCGGGCCAGCAGCTCGGCCGGGTCCCGCCACACTGTGATCCCGTCCTCGCGGGCCAGTTCCCGGCCCCGCCCGGTGTCCGCGTACCCGGCGTCGACCAGGATGGTGTGCTCCGCGCTGCGCAGCACCGTGAAGCAGTACGGGATGTCCCGGTCCCCGGCCTGGCCGTGCAGCAGCAGCCCGAGCGGCGAGCGCGCCTGGGCGAACTCGATCACCCAGATGGAGTAATCGGGCCCGGCGTCCGTCACGCGGTCACGCCCCCGTCCACCAGCAGCGGCGCCCCAGTGGTGAAGCTGGACTCGGCGCAGGACAGGAACAGGGCGGCCCGGGCCACTTCGGCCGGGTCGGCGAACCGGCCCAGCGGGTGGGCGGCCCGGTCCGCTTCCCGGGTCTGCGCCAGCGTCTGGCCGCCGGGGCGGCCGGCCAGCCAGTCTTCGTGCAGCGGGGTGGTCACCGACCCCGGGCACACGATGTTGACCCGGATCCCGTCGGCGGCGTGGTCCAGCGCGAGGGCCCGGCAGAGCATCAGCAGCCCGCCCTTGCTGGCGCAGTACGCAGCCCAGCTGCGGTCGGCGGTGAACGAGTTGGCCGAGCCGGTGATGACCATGGTGCCGCCGCCGGCCGCGGCCAGTTCCGGGATGCCGTACTTGGCCAGCAGGAACGCCCCGGTCAGGTTGACGGCCAGCACCCGGTCCCACTCGGCCAGCGTCGTCTCGGGCACCGTCTTGGCCACCCCGGTCCCGGCGTTGGCCCACAGCAGGTCGAGCTGCCCGAACCGGTCGACCGCGGCGCGCACGGCCTGGGCCACGTCGTCCGGGCTGGACGCGTCACCGGGCCGGAACACCGCCCGGCCGCCGCGGGCGGTGATACTGTCCGCCACCCGCTGGCCGCCGGCCCGGTCCACGTCGAGCAGGACCAGGGCCGCCCCGTGCGCGGCGAACAGCTCCGCGCCCGCGGCACCGATCCCGCTGGCCGCCCCGGTGATCAGCCCGGCGCAGCCAGCCAGCCGCGGGTCTGGCTGCGTCACGTGCCAGCGGCCTGCCTAGTGGCCGCCGGTCTGCTCGAACACCAGCTGCGCCCGGCGCATCCAGTCCTCTTTGCCGGCGACCTTGAGATAGATCAGGATGACCACGGTCAGCACCAGCACCACGATGAACGTCATCAGGCCGTAGAACACCGGCCCGGTGCTGGTGAACGGGGAGAAGTAGGACTTCCAGACGACCAGGATGCCCGCCGCGGAGGCGACCACCGGGACGACCAGGTGCAGCAGCGGGTTGAACTGCGCCCGGGCCTCGGTGAGGTAGTACTTGACCACCCCGATGTTGCACAGGATGTACATGAACACCAGGCCGATGGTGATCGCGTTCGCCCAGGAGAAGAACACGTCCGTCGCGCCCCAGATCAGCACGCACACGAACGCGATGACCTGCACGCCGACCTGCAGGCCGATCGCGTTGTCCGGGGTCTTCCGCTTGCTGTTCACCTTGCCGACCATCTTCGGCAGGACACCGGAGCGGCCCATCGCGTACCAGGTCCGGGTGCCGCCGTTGAAGCAGGCGATGGACAGCGCGATAGCCGAGTTCAGCAGCGCGAACAGGAGCAGCACCCAGGCGCCGCCCCACACCCGCTGGGCCATCGTGGCCACCGGCCAGGCCGTCGCGGTAGGAATGCTGCCGATCTTGGCCACGCCGATGCCGTTCAGGTAGCCCCAGGTCACGAACACGAAGTAGACGGTCAGCACGCCAACGGAGCCGACCAGCCCGATCGGCACGTTGCGCTTGGGGTTCCTGCTCTCCTCAGCCAGCGGTCCGGTGGATTCCCAGCCGCTGAACGCGAAGATCGAGAAGACCACGCCCAGGAACAGGTTGCCGGCCAGGCTGAAGTTGCCCGGGTTGAGCGGGCCCCAGCTGAATCCGCCCGGGCCGGGCGAGGCGAGCCCGGTGAAGGCCAGCGCCACCATGATCACGATCTCGATGCTGCCGGTGATGATGAGCGCCTTCTCCGAGATGGCGATGCCCTGGTAGGCGAAGAAGATGACCAGGGCCACGCCGGCCAGCACCCAGATCCACCAGGGGATGTCCACTCCCCATTCGGCCTTGATCGACGGCTCCAGCACCGTCTTGGCCAGGTACGACATGGTCAGGGTGGCGACTGGGGGCAGCCAGATGGAGAACAGCACGCCGGCGAAGAACCCGGCGCGCGGGTGGAAGGCCCGGGCGATCCAGGTGTACCAGCCGCCCGCGGACGGGAAGACCTTGGCCAGCTGGGCTGCGGACAGGGCCTGCAGGCCGAGCAGGACGCCGCCGAACAGGAACGCCCACGGCGTGACGATCCCGGCGAAGCCCACGATGAACACGAACGACGCGAGGATCGCGAACGACGGCCCGATCGTCGCGATGCCCTGCATCAGGATGCCGGGCAGGCCGACCGCGTTCTCCCGCAGTTCGGACGGGACAGTGCCCTTACTTGATTGACCTGATTGACCAGCCTCGACTGCCACCGTGAGACTCCTTCCTGCCACCCACCCGGACAGGCTCACTTGCGTGCAGAGCAATCGCTCACGGATTGGTCATCCGTTCACAGGAGTATCGTCCCGGCCGCTGGATCTTGGCAAGGGTTCAGGCCAGGCCATGATGGCCGGGCCCGCGCGGGATGACCGGCCAGATGTCCACCACCACGCCGTCCTGCACGACGTGGTAGGCGTCGTACCAGTTGACCGTGCTCGGCGAGTAGCCCGGCACCAGCGCCACCGGGTCGCCCACCCGCAGCGGGGAGCCGCCGGCCGCGTCGAACATGCCGTGCTCCTCGTCGAACCGGGACACCGTGAGGTCATGGCCGGCGATGGTCACGTCGGCCGGGTCGGCCACCGACTTGTTGCCCGCGTCCACGATGACCTTGCCGCTCTGCCGGCTGATCACCGTGGCCTGGACGGTGAGCGCGTGCTCAAAGCCCGGCACCATCACGCCGTGGAAGTTGTCCATGACCACGTACGTCCCGGCCTGGATCTCGGTGATGCCCGGGAAGGCCGCGGTCCAGTTCCAGGTCGCGATCCCGCCCGCGGACCGGACCGGGCACGGAATGCCGTCCGCTTCCAGCACCGCCGCCACCCCGGTGAAGAACGTCATGGCCAGCTGCTGGCGCTCGTGCCGCAGGTCGTTGTCCCGGGTCAGCGAGCAGTGCCCCTCGTAGCCGGTGATGCCGTCCAGGCGCAGCCCGGGCAGGCCGGTCACCTGCCGGGCCAGGGTCAGGCAGTCGGCCGCGGAGTCCACCCCGCAGCGGTCCATCCCGGTATCCACCTCGATCATGATCCCGAGGGTGGATCCGGCCGCGACCGCGGCCGCGGACAGGGCCGCGGCGTTGTCCGCCTCGTCCACCGCGACCAGGACCCGGTGCTCCCGGGCCAGCTCGGCCAGCACCCGGAGCTTGGCCGGATGGGCCACCGTGTTGACCACGAACAGGTCATCGAACCCGGCCGCGGCCAGCACTGCCGCCTCCCACACGGTGGCCATGGACAGCCCACCCGCCCCCGCCGCCACCTGGCGGTGGGCGATGTCCGGGTTCTTGTGCGCCTTGTAGTGCGGGCGGATCACGGCCGCGCCGAGCTGCTTGAGCTCACTGGCCATGTGGTCGATGTTGCGCTGCGCTGCGTCCACGTCCAGGACCAGGGCGGGTGTGACCAGTTCCGCCCGGCGCTGCCCGATGGCCGCGCCGTAGTCCCGCCTGACCTGGTCGTAGGCCTCCGTCAAGAACCGTGCTGGATCCGGCACCGGCGATCTCCTCTACAGCTCGGCGTTCACGATGAAGCCACCGTCCACCAGCAGGGTGGCCGAGGTGACGTAGCTGGCGTCGGGCGACAGCAGCCAGGCGATGGCGGCGGCCAGTTCCGCGGGCTCGGCGCCGCGGTGCAGCGCGACCCGCTCGGTGTAGTAGCGCAGCGCCTCCGGGTCGGCGGTCAGTGGGGCGGCCATGTCGGTCTTGACCCAGCCCGGTTCCACCGCGTTGAGCCGGATGCCGTGCTCGCCCAGGTCCCGGCCGAGCGCCTTGGCCAGCATGCTGATGGCGCCTTTGGTGCCGCAGTACGCGGTCTGCCCGGGCGCGCCGACGTGGGCCGAGATCGAGCTGACGCAGCAGATCGCCCCGCCGTGCCCCTCCCGGATCATCTGCTTGGCGCCCTCGGTGCAGACCATCCAGGTGCCCCGCACGTTGGTCTCGAACAGCAGGTTGAAGTCGTCGACGGTCGTCTGGTCCCAGGCCATGAACGGGTTGACGGCCGCGTTGGAGACCACGTAGTCGAGCCGGCCGCCCCGGCCGGCCACCTCGGCCACCATCGTGGTGACCTGCGCTGGGTCACGCATGTCGGTGGCCACTCCGAAGCCCTTCCCGCCGGCCTCGCCGATCTGCCCGAGCGTCCCGGCCGGGTCCTGCTCTGGCCGGTGGTTCACCGCCACCAGCGCGCCCTCGGCGGCCAGCCGCACCGCAGCCGCCTGCCCGATCCCGGTGGCCGCGCCGGTGACCAGCGCGACCTTGCCCTCGAAGCGCCGTTCCATAACCGCCTCCTAGAAGATCGCGATCGGGTTCCACGGGGAGCCGGTGCCGCCGGGCAGCCGGAGCGGCAGCCCGACGACCATGAACTCGAACCGGCCCTCCTGCTCGCAGGCTTGGGCCACGTCCTCCAGCTGCAGGCTGTCCGCGGCCAGCATGCCCATCGCGGTGACCTGCAGCGGGTGGATCGGGTACAGCACACCTTCGACGTTGCTCGGGACCGTCTCGCCGTCGCCGTCGGGCAGGAACGCGGCGATCCGCCGCTCGTGCAGCCACGGCATCGTGTCCACGTGCAGCCCGGCCTTGCCCATCCCGGCGGGCGGGTAGTCGTTGCTCCACGCGCCCAGCTCCAGGCGGCGCCGGTGGTGCCCGGTGCGGAACACCAGGATGTCCCCCTCGCCGAGCCGGACGCCCTGCGCCGCCTCGACCGCCTCCAGCTCGGCCCGGGTGACCGCCTCGCCCGGCTCCAGCCAGGGCACGCCCCGGTAGCGCGGCACGTCCAGCAGCACACCCCGGCCGACCAGCCCATCGTGATAGCTGGTCACGTCCAGGGCGGTGGCCCCCCGCGAGGTCATCACCTGCTGGGCCGGGCGCCCGTTGTACACCTGGCCCTGGTAGGCGATGTGGCACAGCGCGTCCATGTGGGTGTGGCAGTCGCCGTGGAAGGCCAGCCCGACGTAGTCGGTGGCGAACGTCACCCCGCTGGAGCCGATGTCGATGTCGTGGCCCTGCACCACGTGGTGGGTGACCGGGCTGGGGTTGTCCGGGCCGGCCACGGTGTTCATCGGGATGGCCATCGTCGCCCGGCGCCCGGACCGGACCAGCCCGGCCGCGGCCCGGACCGTGTCCGGGGTGATGTAGTTGAGCGTGCCGAGCTCGTCGTCGTCCCCCCAGCGGCCCCAGTTCTTTACCGCCTGGAAGATCTCGTCGAATTCGGCCAGCGTGACCGCCGCAGGCAGCGTCAGTTCGGTCCTGACCCGGCTCATCTCTGCTCCTCTCGCAGCCGCTGGCCCCGGGCCGGCGTTATGTATTGGTCGTAGACGGTCTGCGGCTTGGCTTGCTGGTGCACGATCGCGCCGACCGCCTGGATCATCGCCGCCGGGTGTTCGCTCTGGAAGATGTTGCGGCCCATGTCCACCCCGGCCGCGCCCTCGGTGATGGCCCGGTAGGCCATGCTGAGCGCCTCCAGCTCGGGCAGCTTCTTGCCGCCGGCCATCACCACCGGCACCGGGCAGCCGGCGGTGACCGTGTCGAAGTCCTCCGCGCAGTAGTACGTCTTGACCACGTGCGCGCCCAGCTCGGCGCAGATCCGGGTGGCCAGCCGGAGGTAGCGGGCGTCGCGGGTCAGCTCCCGGCCTACCGCGGTGACGGCCAGCACCGGGACCCCGTACCGCTGGCCCTGGTCGACCAGGCGGGTCATATTGAGTACCGACTGGGTCTCGTGCTCGCCGCCGATGAACACCTGCACAGCCACCGCGGCCGCGTTGAGCCGGGCGGCGTCTTCCATGCTGACCGCGATCTGCTCGTCGGACAGCTCGCGCAGGATGCTCGGGCCGCCGCTGGCCCGCAGCACGATCGGCGGGCTGCCGGCGGGCGGGATGGTGGACCGGACGATGCCGCGGGTGGTCATCAGCGCGTCCGCGTAGGGCAGCAGCGGCACGATGGATAGGTCGATCCGCTCCAGCCCGGTCGTCGGGCCCTGGAAATACCCGTGGTCGATGGCCAGCATCACGGTCCGGCCGGTGGCCGGCCGGAACACCCGGGCTAGCCGGCTCTGCATGCCCCAGTCCAGCCCGGCGCAGCCTTTGAGCGGGTACGGCTCGGCGCGCGGTGGCACGGCGGGGGCGAACCGGTCCCCGGTGCTCAGGCTGTCGATGTCGGGCATGGCGCTCTCCTCCAGCAATCTTGGCCTCCAGCGATCTTGGCCTCCAGCGATCTTGGCCTTCAGCGATCCAGGTCAGCCGGCCGGGCGGCGCCCGCGGCCCGCCACAGCGGGTTGAGCAGCCCGTCCTCGGACAGGGCGAGCATCCGCGGGTAGAGCTCGAGCCACCGCTCGTACCGCTCGGTGTAGGCGGCCACCGCAGCTGGCTGGGGCTCGAACGTGGCCGCCCGCTTGCGCAGCTCGCCTTCCAGGTCGGTGAGGCCGGCGTACAGCCCGGCCCCGGTGCCCGCGCACAGCGCGGCGCCGAGCGCGCTGCTCTCGGTCACCGCGGGTACGTGCACCGGCACGCCGAGCACGTCCGCGATGATCTGCGGCCACAGCGTCCCCTTGGCGGCCCCGCCGGAGAACGTCAGCTCGCTGACCTGCGCCCCGGTCAGCTCCCGGATGATGCCGAGGTGCCCGCGGACGACATAGGCGGCGGCCTCCTCGACCGCCCGGATCCCGGCCGCCCGGCCGGACCCGGCCGGGTCGGCCAGGTCGAACCCGACGAATGACGGGCTGGCATGCACCCAGCGGCGCGCGTTCATCAGGTTGGACAGGATGGCGTAGACCCCGTTGGACCCGGGCGGGATCCGGGCCGCCTGCTCCTCCATGACGACGTACGGGTCCACGCCGCGCTCCCGGGCCGCCGCGACCTCGGCGGCGCAGAACGCGTCCCGGTACCAGCGCATGGCCATGCCGCAGTAGAACCCGATGCCCTCCAGCATCCACTCGCCCGGCGTGACGTGGCACAGTGTTCGCAGCCGGACCTGCGGGTCGATCACCGGCTGGGTGGTCAGGATGGTGTTCTGCCAGAACGTGCCGGCCAGTACGGTGAACTCGCCGGCCCGGACGCCCGCGCCGAGCAGCCCGAGCTGGGTGTCGGCGCCGCCGGCCGCCACCGGGGTGCCGGGCCGCAGGCCGGTCTGCGCGGCCGCCTCGGCAGTGACCGCGCCGACCACCGTCCCCGGGTCGGCCACCTCGGGCAGCACCTCCGGCGGCAGGCCGCAGATCTCCGCGATGTCCGCCGACCAGGTCCGGCGGGCCAGGCTGAACATGCCCGAGCTGGATCCGCACGACGGCTCGGTGACGTGCACCCGGGCCAGCCGCCAGACGATCCAGTCGCTCAGCATGCCCAGGCTGTCCGCCCGGTGCAGCAGGTCGGGGCGGTGCCGGGCCAGCCAGCGCAGCCGGGCCGGGGAGGTGATCGACACCCAGTCGCCGGCCTCGGCGAAGATCCGGTCGGCGGCGCCCTCCGCGATCAGTTCCGCCGCCTCGCGGGCCGCCCGGCTGTCCACGTTCGGACAGGCCCACAGCTCGGTGCCGTCGGCGTGGTAGAGCACGATGCCCTCGCGCATGCTGGTCGCCGCCACCCCCGCGACCTGGTCGCCGGTCGCGCCCGCCAGCCGGAGGGCGTCCCGGATACAGGCCGTGATCGCCCGCCAGTTCGCCTCGACGTCGAAGTCCTGCCCACCGGGCACCCCGGGCGGCTCCCGGTGCGACCATTCCCGGAGCGAGACCGCGACCTGCTCACCTGCCTCGGTGAACAGCAGCGCCCGGCAGCTTCCGGTGCCGGCGTCCACCGCGAGCAGGTACGGCCCACCCCGGCCGGCGGTGCTCATGGCGCCACCTCCCGGCGGGCCAGGACTTCCGGGTTCACCAGGTGGCCGGGGACCTCTCCGGCGGCCAGCGCGGCCACCGCCGCCGCGGCCATCTCGGCGCCGCGGCGCAGCGTCTCGTGGGTAGCGCCGCCGATGTGCGGGGTGATGATCACGTTGGGCAGGTCGAGCAGCGGGTGCCGGTCCCCCGCCGGGCGGCGCTCGACCACGTCCAGGGCGGCCCCGGCCAGCCCGCCGGTGGCCAGCGCGGCAGCCAGCGCGTCCTCGTCCACCAGCGACTCCCGGGCGGTGTTGATGAAGTACGCGCCGCGCGGCATCCGGGCGAACGCGTCCGGCCCGACCAGGTGCCGGTTGTCCGGCGTGGCCCGGGCGTGCAGCGAGATGAGCCGGGACAGGCTGAGCAGCTCGTCCAGCCCGACCATGGTCACCCCCGGCGGGATCACGGGTGGCGGGACCGGGTCGTAGCCGAGTAGCGCGAAGCCCAGCCCGCGGGCCCGGCTGGCCACCTCGCGGCCGACGTTGCCCAGGCCGACCAGGCCGAGGGTCAGCCCGTCTGCCTCGCCGCCGAGGAACTGGCTGCCCTCGTAGGTGCTCTCCGCCAGCTGCCCGCCAGAGGTCAGGTACCGGGCGGCGGCGGGCACGCCCCGGATCAGCAGCAGCGCGAACGCGATCGTCAGCTCGGCCACGGCCAGGGCATTGCGCCCGGGGGCGTTGGTCACCGGGATGCCGCGCAGGCTGGCCGCGGCCACATCGACGTTGACTGGGCCGCCGCGGGCGCAGCAGACCAGCCGGAGCGGGGCCGCGTCCAGCACCTCCGCGCTGACCGGTGCGCCGTGCACCAGCAGCGCGTCGTGCCCGGGCAGCGCGGCCACCAGGTCGGCCGGGTCTCCGGCGTATTCCCGGAGCGACCGGTCGGACGCGGTCCGCGCGGGCCCGGGCTCGGCCGTGTCGAGCTGGAGTTCGGTCACCGAGACCGCGTCCCCCAGGCCGGCCAGCGCCGCGCTGAACACGCTGGCCGGCATGTAGCTGTCCCCGACGACCAGGACCCGCAGCGGGCCAGGGTGTGTCACGGGTAGACGTAGGTCGGCTTGAGGTCGATGGCGTGCCCGCTGCCTGATTCGAGGACAAACTTGAGCATCGGCGCGGTGTCCAGGTAGTAGAACTCGATCGTGTCGCCGATCCGGCCGCTCATCAGGACCTCGGCGCCGTTGTCCCGCCAGTGCTGACGTACCTGCGTGCTCTCGTCGAAGCTGTGCTTCATGCACGCGATGTGCTGCACGCCCTCGCCGTGCGCGTCGAGGAACTCCTGGTAGATGCTCGGCCCGCTGACCGGCTGGATCAGCTCGAAGCCGAGCCCGTCCACCGACGTCTCGGCGCCGATCATGCGGTACTCGGCCGGCTCGCCACGCACCCAGGTGTCATGCAGCAGCGGCGGCCCGTACTCGAACACGCTCCACGGGCCCCAGCCCATGGTTTCCGTGTAGCTCCGCAGGGCCGATCCCATGTCGCGGACCACGACCGCGATCTGGGTGATCTTCATGGGCGTGGGCGGGGTCACGATCTTGCCGTTGCTGGTCATCGGTGCTCCTTTCAATGCGGGCTGGTGCTGGCCGGGGTCATGCCCAGCTGGGTGAGCATGCGGTCCAGATTGCCGGCCGGGTCGGTGCCGTCGTAGATAGCGCTCCCGCTGACCACGACGTCGGCCCCCCAGCCGGCCATCTCGGCGGCGTTGGCCATGGTCACGCCGCCGTCGATGCCGACCAGGATCGGCCGGCCGAGGCCGGCCGCGAGGTCGCGGACCGCGGCCACCCGGCGCCGGGTGTTGGCGGCCGGCGGCTGGCCCGGCCATCCAGGGTCGATGGCCAGCACCAGCACCAGGTCGGTGAGCTCCAGGACCGGCTCGACCGCGACGACCGGGGTGCCCGGGCTGATCGCGACGCCGCGCAGCACCGGGGCGGGCCGTTCCGCCGCCAGCGCGGTGAGTTCCTGCATGGTCCGGTGCAGGTGCCGGGTCGCCTCGGCGTGCACGGTGACCACCGCAGGCCCGGCCGCCATGATGTCCGGCAGCAGGCGGCGTGGCTCGTCCACCAGCAGGTGGACGTCCACCGGCAGGCCGGCCGCTGCCACCCCGGCGACAAACCGGGGACCGACGGTCAGCTGCGGGCAGAACGACCCGTCCATCACATCCACGTGCGCCCAGCACCCGGTGCCGCGCAGGATGGCCAGCTCGTCGCCCAGCCGGGTCAGGTCGGCGGTCAGCACGCCGGCGCTGAGCCGGGGCGCGATCCGCGCGGTGCTCATCGCGCCCCCGCGGTGCTGGCTGACCACTGGCCTCGACCTCCCCCGGAGCTTTTGCTCAGCTGACGGTCATCCGCTCAGCCCGAGTATTGACCAGGTGAGGACGATGCCGCAAGAAGCGGATCCACGGGATGGCCGGCCTGGGTCACCGGCGGCCCGGCGCGCCGACCCGGTTCAGCTCCAGCAGCCGCATCGCGGCCAGCTCGTTGGTGATTAGCACGTCCAGGAAGCCGCCGTGCAGCGCGCCCAGAATCGCCTCCGCCTTGTGCGTCCCGCCGGCCACACCGACCACCTTGGGGATGTTCCGCAGCTGGGCCAGCTCGATACCGATCCGGCGGTCGTGGATCGGCAGCTCCACCACGTTGCCGCCGGCGTCGAAGAACTGGCCGAGGATGTCCCCGACCACGCCGCGCTCCCGAAGCTCGCGGGCGTCGTCCGGGTTCAGGTAGCCGAGGTGCACGATCGTCGCGTCGGCGGTCGGCGTGCCCACCCCGACGACGGCGTGCTCCACCTCGGCGGCCTGCTTGAGCACCTGCTGGATGGTCGGCTCCGCGCGCAGCGCGGCGGCTAGCTCCGGGGTGGACGCCATGATCGGGCTCGGGATGACGGTGGCCGAGGTGACCTCGGCTGACTCGCTGGCCATCTCCCCCTTGGACGACAGGATCGTCGGCAGGTAGCCCTCCACGCCGCCGGTGAGCGTCACCATGTTCACCGGCCCGACCGCGCCGAAGTTGGTCGCCGCGATCACCCGGGACACCGTCTCGCCCCAGCCGACCCCGAGGCTGGCGCCTGGCCGCAGGTGGGTGCTCATGAACTGGGCGCCGCCGAGGCCGACCCGGGCGTTCAGCGCGTGGTGGTCCGCGGGCTCCTTGTCGTGATCGGGCACCACCAGCGCCTCAGCCAGGCCGAACGTCTTGCGCAGCGCACCGCTCAGCTCGAAGGCGTCCAGATACTCGGTGTTCAGGCTGATCGAGACCAGCCCCACCTTCCTGGCCCGGTCGAGCAGCCGGCCCACCGACGCCCGGGACATCGACAGCCGCCGGGCGATCTCGTCCTGCGTGAGCTCGTCCTTGTAGTAGTACCAGGCCGCCCGGAGCAGCAGTTCCTCCGAACTCCACCGCCCGGCGTCGTCGCCTCGGTCCGTTTTCACTCACTCACCTTGCTTCTCACGCCGCCGTCCACCGGCGGCCGATCGGTCCCACCCGGCCCAGCCTCAGGCGCGCGGGATCACCTGCCCCCCGTCCACCGGCAGCACCACCCCGGTCAGGAACGCCGACACCGGGCTGAGCAGCAGGGCGATCCAGCGGGCCAGGTCGGCCGGGTCACCAATCCGGCCGAGCGGCACCTGGCTCCGCAGCCACCGGTAAGCCTCATCCAGATCGTCGGCCCAGGTGGCGTGAATGGGGGTATCGACCGGTCCGGGCGCGATGCAGTTGACCCGGATCCGGTCCGCGGCCAGCTCGCCAGCCAGGGACTGGGTCAGGTAATCCAGCGCGCACTTGCTCATCCCGTACACCGACTGCCCGGACACCCGCAGCGTCCCCGAGGACGAGCTGATGTTCACCACCGACCTGAGCCGGGATTTCCGCAGCGCGGGCAGGACGGCCTGGATGAGGAAGTACGGCGCCCGGATGTTGGTCGCCAGCTGCTCATCGAATCCCGCGGTGTCCCACCCGGCCAGCGGCCGGTGCTGGCACATGGCCGCGTTGTTGACCAGGCCGTCGATCCGGCCGAAGGCGTCCATGGCGGCGGCGATGACCCGGCTCGGGGTGGCCGGGTCGGCCAGGTCGGCCGGCATGGTGACGGCGCGGCCGCCGGTCTTTTCGACCGCCTCGGCGGTCTGCTCGAGCAGTGCCTGGCGCCGGCCCACCAGCGTCACGGACGCGCCCGCCGCGCCGAGCAGCCGGGCAGTGGCCGCCCCGATCCCACTGCCCGCGCCGGTCACCACCACGGCCGCCCCGGCCAGGCCGAGGTCGATGATGCCGCTGGCACCGGTGGACGCGGCAGCGCACATGAGGCCCTCCCGGTGGTCGGCCGCCCAGGGACCCGCCCTCCTCTGAGTTGAGCAGATGTTAACCATATGAGCAATCGCTCGCGTGGGCGGAACCGGCGGCCAGTTGCTGGCGGATGCCGGCGACGATCAGCTCTTGCCCGGTAAGGGGAGGCGGATAGCCGTCCGCTGGGATGACTGAGCCAGCGTCAACTACAGCCAGGCGGCCTCGTTGGTCTCACGCCGGGTGCTGTGGTTGCTGGCCCTCGAGCAGGGCGGCGTACCGGGCCAGGTAGAGCGGCCACCCCTGGTCGCCGTCGACGCCGTCGCTGACCGACTGCCAACCGGGACCGTGCCGGTCGAGGTGGCGGTGCTCCAGCTCAACGCGGGTGCGGTCCGGTCCCTCGGGCACGAACCGGACCTCGACCTCGCTGGTCAGCTCCGGGTCGGTCTCGACCTGCCATTGCGGGCCGATATCCCAGCTGAATACCACACGGGCTGGTGGCTCGTAAGCCAGGATCCGCGCCCACCGGCACTCGCTGCCGTCGACGGCGCGGTCGTAGATGTGTCCGCCGACGTGCGGCTCGAAGACTGTCTCGGCGATCGCGGCCGCGAGCAGGTTGTGCTCCGGCGGCTTGAAGTCGCCGAACCTCTCGGTGAACGCGGTGAAGGCCTGCTCGGCCGGCGCGTTGACCACCACCTGCTTGCGGACAACGGGGACCTCGGTTCGGGTCATGGGCTCTCCTCCGTCGCTTGTTCGGCAACATCCACATAGCTGGCCAGAGCCCGCTGCCAGAAGGTATCGAGCTGATCGCGCAACGCGGCCACCGCCGCCGGATTGAGCCGGTACACACGTCTGGTGCCGACCGCCCGTTCACTGACCAGGCCGGCGTCCTTGAGGACCTTTAGGTGCTGAGAGACCGCCGACCGGCTGACCGGCAGTTCCGCGGCCAGTTGCCCCACCGCCTGCGGCTCCTCGGCCAGGCGGCTGACGATGGCCCGGCGCGTGGCGTCGGCCAGCACGCTCCAGCCGTCACTTGCTCGGTCAGTATCCACTAACGGTTAGTTTTGCCTAACGGAGTGACTGATGTCAAGGCCCCCGGTGCGGCCCACGCAGGCCAAGCGCACATCACCTATTTGTGTGGTGCAGCCGTTACGAATCCCGTGATGTCCTGAGCCAAGTGCAGGTGGAGGGAAATGCTGCCATGATCAGCGTCCACGGAATTACTTTCGACTGCGCGAACGTGTCTGCCGTGGCGCAATTCTGGTCCGAGACGCTGGGCGGCCGGATAGACCCCGGCGCCTCGAACGACACGGCTGTGCTGGAAGCCCGGGCGGACGCGGGGCCGCTGAGGCTCGCGTTCCGCAAGGTCCCCGAGGGCAAGTTCTTCAAGAACCGCGCGCACCTGGATCTGGTCGCGGACGACTTCGACCTCGAAGGAGCCCGCCTGCTGTCCCTCGGCGCCGTCAGGCTGTACGACTACGCGCTCTTCGATACCCGGTGGACCACCTTCGCCGACGTCGAGGGCAACGAATTCGATCTGATCGACGCGAACGTGAGGGACCGATAGTGACAGGCACGCACATGATCGTCCTTCCGGGCGGGGGATACGCCGCATATGCGGAGCACGAGGCCGAGCCGATCGCCAACTGGCTCTGCGGGCTCGGGATCCAGGCCAGCGTTTTCCGCTACCCGCTCAACGTCCGCCTCCCGGTCCCCCTCGACGCCCTCCGCGGCGAGATCCGGCGCCGTCGCGCGAGCGGAGCCGACCGCATCGGCCTGATCGGCTTCTCGGCCGGCGGCCACCTGGCCGGCCTCGCCGCCCTCGCGCCCGGCGCAGGCCCTGCGGATGCTGTGCAGTTCGCGGTTCTCGGCTACGCGATCACGTCGATGGAGACCGAAACGTACCGACCCTCCCGGCTGATCCTGCTCGGTGCGGACGCCACCCCCCAGGCGCGCCGGTCGACGTCACTGGACGCACTGGTGACGCCCCAGTCGCCGCCGTTCTTCCTATGGCACACCGCAGAGGACATTTACGTCCCCCCGGAGCACACCTACCGCTTCGCGGCCGCACTGGCCGCCAACAGCGTCCCGCATGCGACCCATGTGTTCGCCCACGGACCGCACAGTCTCGGCTTGGCCGAAGGCGCAGGGGACACAGCGACTTGGACAACGCTAGCCGCGTCGTGGATACGCGAATACGTGGCCGCCTGAGCCTGCCCCCGAACGGGGCCGCCCTGGCCCCGGGCAATCAGGCAGAGCGGCGTGTCTGGTGAGCCCGGAGGTACTCAGCCGGGTCCTCCTCGTGCATCACGTTGCTGAGCTGAACCCGGGAACGTACGCCAAGTTTCTTAAACACCGATCGCAGATGCGTGCCAGTCGTGTTGACCGAGATGCCGAGCGCCTCGCTCGCGGCCCGGTTGGTGTACCCGGATCCGATGAGGCGGGCGACTCTCATCTCGGCCTGCGTCAGGGCCGGCCAGCCTGACTCCGGGCGAGGCTCGGCGCACTGCCACTGTGCGCGCCGGAACCCAGCCTTCCGCATCCTGTCCTGCAGCGTCATCATCGGGCCCGCTGCTCCCGCCGCGCGGTAGATGTCCCAGGACTGATCGAGGAGAGCGGCTCCCTCACGTCTGCGGTCCCGGGCCACGAGCTCGAACCCCAGGTCTTCATACCCGCCGGCCCGCAGCAGCGGGCGCAGGCTGCCAGCCAGGACGTCGGCGGCACGGTGCAGCAGTCCGAGGTCTCTGCGGGTCATCCCCCGAAGCTGCAGGGCCGTCCCCGCCAGGCTGGGCACACCGGGATTCCGCGCTGACCCGATCTCGGCCAGCGCGACGACTTCCTCGGTGAAACCGCTTGCCCCGGCGGCCATTCCGAGCTGGGCGAGCATCCGCAACCAGCCGGGCTTCCACGGCCACGGGTCCCTCTCTTCACGTCCCGCCAGCACCAACGGCGAGAGCAAGGAAACGGCCTCGTCCACGTCGCCTTCGGCCGCGGTAACCCAGCCCCGGACCAGCAGCAGCGACGGTACGCGGCGCTCGTCCGCCACGCCGGCCGGGCCGAATCCCCGGGTCAGGCTCTGCCGCGCCCCGGCTACGTCACCGCGCTGAAGCGCCACCAGGCTCAGCAATGAAGCAGCGTCGATCCCGCAGCTATAGCTGCCCCGCTCGAGCGCCAGGGCCAGCAGAGTCTGAGCGCCCGCCTCGGCCTCATCGAGACGGCCCAGGCTGTAGTCCCACCAGATCTGGGAGTAGATCAGGGACGAGAACAGCATGCCCTTGTCGAGGCCCATGTCGCGGCGCGCCTTCGCCAGCATCACCTCGGCGTCGTGGAAGCGGTCGAGATGCTGGAGTCCCTGGATTTCCTGGGCGATGTAGGCCGGGCCTGACGCTGCCCGCAAGGCCCGGTAGTGCCGCAGCGATCCCTCATGATCGGCGCGGTTACGCGCGACTTCGGCCAGGGCATGCCAGGCGAGGACCCTGGCGTCATCATCATCCAGTTGGTCGGCCTCGCGCAGCGCGTCCGCGGCGACGGGTGCGGCGGCCGCCGCCGATTCCACCCGGGACAGAGCCAGCGCTCGCGCAGCGGCTAGACGTACCCGGAGCGCAGCCGAAATGTTCGGGCGGGCGAGCGCCCTCGTGGTGCGATCTACCGAAGCCTGCCACTGACCGGTAAGCCACAACGCGCGAGCCACGGCGATCTCGATACGCCCGGCGGGCTCGTCGTCATCAAGATGAGCCAGCAGAACATCGGCGATGTCAATGGCCTCGGCGCAACGCTGGACCAGGCTAAGCACCTCCACGCACCGCTGGCCGAGCGTGGCCCAGGAGTCTTGGTCAGGCCGCACCGAGTGGAACGCCGCGAGAATCAGCTCGCTCGCCGCCTCAGGCATGACCCCGGCCGCCTGATTGGCCGCGTCCGCCAGGAGAGCCGCGGTCGCCTCATCGCCCGGGCTGATGCCCGCCCGAGCATGAGCCGCGATGGTCAGGGGCTCCCCCGCCACGTCGCGCAGGTACCGCGCGCAACGCTGGTGCAGGGCCCGGCGGGTTCGTTCGGTCAAGTCGGCGTAGATCGCTTCGCGGATCAGACCGTGCCTGAACGCCAGCCGGCCGGCCCGGTCGTGTTCGAGGAGGCCGGAGCGGACTGCCTCGCCGACGCTGACGGTCATCTCGGCCGCCGGATGCTGAGGCAGCAGAGCTGGCACGTCCTCGGCGGCGAGCGCCTGACCAAAGACTGCGGCGATGGTCATTAGCTCAGCCGTCACCGGGCCGAGTTCGGCCAGACGACGACGCACACCGAGCATGAATTCGGCCGGGATGTCGAGGTCGGGGGCGTCCTGCGTGCCGGCCCGGACCACGCCCTCCAGGATCTGCGTCGCGAAGAACGGGTTACCGCCGACACCGTCCAGCATGCGGGTAAGACGAGCAGGCGGCGTCCGGTTGAGCCGGTCCTCGGCCATGGCCGCGATATCGGCCGCGCTGAGCGGGCCAAGCTCGACGACCTCGACCCGGGACTCGACGAAACTCGGCCGCTTGAGGTCCTCAATCAGGCCTTCCCCGGAATTCCTGCTAGCGAACAGCCACAGGATCGGGTAGCCGGCCAGGCGGGACGGCAAGGACCGGACGACGAACCGGCTCACCGGATCCACCCATTGCGTGTCGTCGATTCCGATCAGGAGCGGGCTCGCACTCGCCACTCGCTCGAGCAGGCCGGTGACGTCCTCGAGCAGCAGCAGCGGTTCGGCTGTCCGGGGGGCCAGGTCGGCAAGTTCCGCCGCCGTCAGGACAGGCCGCGAGCCGGAGCGCAACGCGAGCAGCAGCGGTGCGGCGGGTGATATCCGGCCGATCTGATCGGCCTTGCTCACCCCGCACACGAACTTCGCCGCCGCCGCCTGCTCGACGATCGCCGCGAACACCGCCGACTTGCCGATCCCCGGTTCGCCCGCCAGCACGAGCACCCCACTCCGCCCATGGGCCTGGACCCGGCGCATCATGCTGAGCGCCGTGGCCATCGCCGCAGAGCGTCCCCGCAACACGGTTCTGGCTACCGGTACTACCCGGCTCGTCGCTGTCTTCGTCGCCACCATGGGTGAGCCCTCCTGAAGCCCCAGCACCTCCTCGCACCCTGCCGGCCGTCCGGGCCGGCACACAACGCATGGTCATGCGATATCTAGGCAGCCGGAACGCGCCAGCAGAGTTGAGAGACGAGTCAGGTGCCCTGAAATCCGCCCTTGATCCAGCTGGTGACGACGCTGCTATAGCGGACCGGGTCTTCTTCCCAGGCGTTATGCCCGCAGTCGAAGACATCGAGCCGGCTGTGCGGCAACTGCTCGTGCAGCAGCTGGCCGTCGGCGGCCAGTCCGTACGGGTCATCCCGCCCGACAATGATCTGAACGGGGGTCGATATGCGGGCCAGGCGGGACGACAGATCGCCCAGATCGGCCGGGTAGCTGCGCACATAGGCGATGGAGTCGAGAAATCGCTCGCCGGAGTAGGACTCGACATAGTCGTCGCACACGGCGTCCGGCACGTCGTAGTTGCGGATCGAGGTGACGGCATTGCGGACGATTGCGCCCGGGTCGGCCGCTCTGAAGTCATCGATACTGGGCGCGTCGATGAAGGCCTTCAGCGCACCATCCACGTGCAGCGGGAAGGTGGCCGCCCCAGCCCCCACGATGAGGCTCCGGAATGCCCGCGGATGCGTTGCGGCCGCGAACAGGAGCGCGCCGGTACCGATGTCGGGGCCCACCGCATGGGGCTGGCCAAGACCCAGTTCGTCCGCGATTTCCACGACGAACTCCCCCATCCGGCGCGGTGACATCAGATCCGCGCGCCCGTCCGACTGGCCAAAACCAGGCAGGTCCACGGCGGCGAGAGAGAACTCCTCCGACAGGCGCGGCCACATCCGGATGAAGGCGTAAATGCTTTCCGGCCACGGGCTGAGCAACATCACCGACTCCGCGGCCGGCTTGGGACTCGCCACATATCGAATTCTCAGGCCGTCGTAGAGGGTGAACTCCGGCTCAAATGAGACTGTGTCAGCATCCATGCCGCCACTGTCCCCGGCGGGCGAAACGGCCACAACGCATGGTTGCGTCATATCTAGCTGCCGAAGCCACCGCGTCGGCGGGTTCAGGGATTCGGGTCGTGCCGAACTGCGAGGCGAGACAACTCGACGCGTGAGTTCACGCCGAGCTTGCCGAAAACGTGCCGAAGATGGCTGCTCACGGTGTGTGGCGAGAGGAACAGCCGCTCCGCCACCTCGCGGTTGCTCAATCCGTGGGCAACCAGCCGCGCCACAGCCAGTTCCGAGTCGGTCATCGACGCCCAGCCTCGCCCCGGCCGCCGGGCCGATACCAGGCGGCGATGCACGCCCAGGGCCCTCAGCCGGCCCCGTACCCGGCCGGCGTCCCAGGCCGCACCCGTGTGGACATGGAGTTCCAGAGCGCGGCTGAAGCCGTCCGCAGCATGCTGGGTGTCGCCATTCTCGGCCGTTACCGTCGCTAGGTCCTCCAGGGCGGTGGCCAGCGCCAGCGGACGGAGCCCTTCCTCGAAGAGTTCCACCGCATCGGCCAGGGCCTGCTGGCTGCGACGCAGCAGTCCATCAGCGTGCGCAGCACTCGCGCGCAGGGAACGGACATCGGGATTAAGAGCGGAACGGCGCTGCGCGGCGGCAACCGTATGGACTGCGAGTTCAAGATCCCCCACAGCGAGCGCGATGCGAACCAGCAGGGCATCATCGGCGAGGTCCATCGGAAACAGGGGCAGAACCGACATGCGCTTGTCCTCGCCCAGTGCGCAGAGCCGCTGGTGCGCGGCAGCTGGATCACCATCTCCGATGGCCTGCAAGGCGAGCGCCCAGACCGCATGGGCCCGGACACTGGGGACGCCCTGATCAAGCATCACGTGCGCGATCTCGGTGGCTTGCCGGGCTAGGCTCCGGTCGCCCGTGTGCAGGGCCACGCGCCCGAGTGCAGCGACCCCCGCCGCATCGAGGACGCTGACTACCTGGTGCGCAGCGTCCGGCGTGAAGTGCTCCTCAAGAGCGGCGGCAGCATCCGTCAAGCGACCCATCTGGAACAGCTGCCTGCTGCGCCCGGTCTCGAAGACCGCCAGCGCCCAGCCCTGCCGGTCCCGCTGGGCGGCGGCGACGTTTTCCGTCGCCATCTGGAACGACTCGTCGAACCGGTCGAGTGCCGTGAGAACGTCACAACGCCACTGGCGGGCGAGATGTCCGCGGGTGTCATCGGCGACGGCCAGGCTGCTGCGGAGAGCCGCCTCCACCAGGTCCAGCGCAGGCCCGAACCGTCCGTCGGCATACATGAGGCCTGATTCGGCCAGCTCGAGGACGAACCGCCCGGCGGCGTCATGGCCATCCTGAACAGCTGTCCTCACCTCTGCTCGCAGGGCGCGCGCCTCCGTCAGCCGGCCGGCGGTAACCAGATTGTGAAAGAGGAACGCAAGGTGCCGGGTCCGCAGCTCTTCCGGCAGACCTGGCAGGGCCAGCGCACGTCGGCCGCTTTCAGCGCGCAGGTCAGGAGATATCGCGAACATTCCGGCGATGCTCAGCCGGACCTCCGCCTCCTGCGCCGTGGGGAGCACGTCACGCAGCGCCGTGTCGGCGAACGCCTTGGCCTCCTCGCCACGACGAGCCGCGGCGTGCAGCCAGAGCGCGGTCTGGGCCACCATGGGCCCGCGCAGCGGATGCTGCCGGGGCGCGAGTTCCAGCGCACGCTGGCTTAGGTCGGCGGCGGCGCCTGGATCGGTGGTCGCGAGAGCCTCGGCCGCCTTCAAGAGGATCGTGATGGCAGCCTCATCCCCCGGCTCGGCGCTGGCCGCGAGCTGCGCCGCCACCTCGACAGGAAGCGCCCCCGCAGCCAGCAGCACCGCCGCCGCCTGCCGGTCGAGCGCCCGGCGCACCGACAGCGGCACGCTGGTACGCACCGCCTCGAACAGCAGGTCGTGCCCAAAGCTGAGCTTGTCGTCGCGTTCGACCAGGAGGTCGGCGTGAATCAGCTCCTCGACGGAAACCAGCAACGCTGACGGTGAGACGTCCAGCATGGCCGCCAGCTCACTGAGTGAGAACCTCCGGCCGAGGGCAGCGGCCACGGTCGCGACCTGGCGGGCCTGGTCGGACAGCCGCTCCAGCCGCCGGCGCATACTCTCGCTCACCCGATGCGGCAGCCGGGACTCCACCAATTCGGCCCGTCCGGACTCAATTCTGACCAGCTTCTCCTCGCGCAGGCCCGAAAGAAGCTCGACGAGCAGGAACGGGCTCCCTCCCGCGCGTTCCGCCATCTTCAGCACCGCGCGGCCCGGTTCCGCCTGCAGGATGTCGGCCGCGAGCTGGGCCACACCGGCCTGGTCCAGCGGGCCTAGAACGATCTTCTGGGCACCCTCGCGCTCCAGCCGGTCCATCGCGCTGCGGATCTCGGGTGATCCCTTACTCGGGCGCGAGGCGATCACCCAGCCCACCGGCACCGTGGCCAGGCGGGCCGGCAGCGTCCGCAGGGCAGCCGCTGTTCCGCTATCGGCCCACTGAAGGTCGTCCAGGCACACCAGCAACGGCGCCTCGAGGGCGGCCCGCTCAAGCAACGTCTCGAGGTCCTGGAGCAGCCAGTATCTCTGCTCGGGCGAAGAGTGCGTGTCGGGTAGACCGGCACGCCCGAGAATCGGCGACGGACCGGCGAACAAGGCTTCCATCAGCGCGGACAGCTGGACCACGCTGTCGCCGGGATCAGCCACGCCGATGCCAACTCTGATCGCCAGCCGGCGCGCCAGCACAGCTACCTCCGCCAGGAGCCGACTCTTACCCATGCCCGCCCCGCCCTCCACCAGGGCCACGGTTCCTGCCCCGGAGATGACCCGGTCAAGGTGCAGGCGCAAGGCCGCGAGTTCGATGTCACGGCCGCGGACTGGCTGCGCGGACACCGCTCCCTCGGGCCGAATCGCGCTCGAAGTCACTACTGGCCGTTCGACGCAGTAGCGGCGATCCGCGCGCCGCCCAGGCTACGGGGCGCGCAGTTACCCAGACGGGCCACGCTGAGCATCGGCGCAAAGCGGGTCAGCCCCGACTCCCGCAACGTCAACGGCATAAGCCCAGGTTATGACGGCAGGACCGGATTGATCCCTACCGCAGGCCTCTCACCCGAATAGGTGAGACAACCGGAGGACCGGGACAGCTAGCGTCTGAGTGGAGCGGAGGGGACAGTGATGGAGCAGATGACCAAATACCTGGACGCCGAGACGCTGACAGCGGAGGGCGCGAACGGAGTCAGCTACGCCTACCGGCGCCTCGGCCCAGTCGGTGGCCGCCCACTGGTCCTGCTGCAGCACTTCCGCGGGAATCTCGAAAACTGGGATCCCGTCCTCATCGATGCCCTGTCGTCGTCGCGCGAGGTGGTCGTCTTCGACAACACCGGCGTGGGCGCGACCACGGGGGCCACTCCCACGACATTCGCGCAGATGGCGGACGACGCGATCGTCTTCCTCGAGGCGCTCGGCCTGGACCAGATCGACCTGCTCGGGTTCTCCATCGGCAGTTTCATCGCGCAGGAGATCGTCCTCACCAGGACGGCGCTGGTCGGCAAGCTGATCCTGGCGTCGACCGCCCCCCAGGGCGCGCCCGGGATGCACGGCTGGGCACCAGACATCATCCAGGCCATCGGCGAGCCGACCACCGACGCCGAGGGATTCCTGCATGGCTTCTTCACCGACTCGGCCGCGAGCAGAGCCGCAGGTGCGGAGTTCCTGGGCCGGATCTACAGCCGAACGCAGGGCCGGGATAAGGACACCACCTGGCAGACCCGGAACGCGCAGTACGACGCGGTCCTGAAGTGGGGAACACCGAACTACGGCCTGCTGCAGCGATTGAACACCATAACGCAGCCGGTATTCATCGCGAATGGCGACAACGACCGGATGATCCTGCCGTGGTACTCCTACCTCGTGGCGAGCCTGATACCCGGTGCCCTCGTCAAGCTGTACCCGGACGCCGCCCACGGCTTCCTTTTCCAGCACGCGGAAGAATTCGCCGGCGACGTACTCAAGTTCCTGGACTCGTGACACCGGAGGTCAGACCATGCCGATGATCGACATCTACGCCGCCGCCGGCACCTTCGCCGACACGCACCAACTCGCCGCCGACGCGGCCCGCACTGTGATGCACGTCGAACAAGTACCCGACATCCCGATGTTCCGCCAGAACACCGCAGCCTTCGTGCACGAGCTCCCGGCCGGCTGCCTGTCCAACGTCGACGGCGACAGCAATTACGTCCGGGTCCAGGTACTCACCAACGCCGGCGCGCTGGACCGGGACAAGCAACTGACTGTGGTCCGCGAGCTCACCGACCTCGTAGCCAGCGCCGCCGCCGAGCCCGGCCTGGCCGCCCGCACCTGGGTCCTGCTGACCGAAGCCCCCGACGGAGGCTGGGGCCTGCAAGGCCACGCCAACACCAACGCCGAGCTGGTCACGGCCGCTCGCGACCAGATCGCCCAGCTGAAGTCATGACCCCTGGGCCGGACGCAATTCGCCGGCTCGGCATCCACCTGCACGTCGCTGCTGGCGACGGCGTAGCAAGGTTTGTCTCACAGTGCCGTCCGGCCCCGCAGGAGAATCGCGTGTGCGTTTAGGCATTCGCCGTTTGGCTCTGCAGGTATTGATTTATCTGGGTGACGGCGATGCCGGATGCCGGGACGACGCACCAGGGAACCGAATAGCCTTAGCCGCGATGAACGCTACCGCGCCGCCCACCGGGAACCTGTACCTCGTAGTCGGGTATGACAGCTCACCTCCGGCCATCCGGGCGCTCGACGCGGCGGTCAGGCTCCTGTCCGGCCGGAGTGGCAGCATTGAGGTGGTGTACGTCGCTCACCTGCCCAGTATCGACGCGTTGTCGCCAGGTGCCGTAGCCGAAACGGAAGCCAGCTTCGACGATGTCGCGCGGGAGGTGCAGACCGCGGCCAGCGAGCAGTTGCGCGACCGCGAGGAGCGCTGGCGGTTCGAGTGGCGTCAGGGCCTGATCCCGGATGAGCTGATCGCCGCCGCGGCGGACATCCGGGACACCCACCCCGGCGACAACGTGATGATCGTGGTCGGGAGCTCATCGCATGCCATGCACCGTGTGGTCGGCTCGGCCGCCGTGAGCCTCGCCCGCCGCTCGCCGGTGCCCCTCGCGGTCGTGCCTTAAGCTCGCCCGGCCCGTCGCTGGTGGATAGAACTTCAGGAATCGCCTGCGACGGGCGCGCCAGTTGTGCCAGATGATGCTGGCCAGGGCCGGGAGGCGGGCGGCTGGATGGTGACCGCACAGCCGGGTCGGCCATGCTTCTCGAGGTAGCGCTGGTGGTACTCCTCAGCCCGGTAAAACGCAGACGCAGGAGTGATCTGCGTGACGATCGGCCGCTTTACCGACTGCTGCTCGGCGTCGCGTGATGCGATGGCGGCTTCCTGCTGGCCAGCGTCATGGTAGAAGATCGCCGAGCGGTACTGGCTGCCGAAATCGAGGCCCTGGCGGTTGCGGGTGGTCGGATTGTGGGTACGCCAGAACGTCTCGAGTAGCTGGGCGTAACTGACCTGGGCCGGGTCGAACCACACCTCGACCGCCTCAGCGTGGCCGGTGCGGTGCCTGCAGACCCGCTCGTAGCTCGGATCCGGGACGTGGCCGCCGGTGTAGCCGACAGCGGTCTGCAGCACCCCGTGGACCTGGCGGAAGGCCGACTCGACACCCCAGAAGCACCCGGCCGCGAATGTCGCGCGCTCGGCTCCATCCGGGCCGTGGCCCTCGAACGGCGGCGCCAGCGCCGGGCGGGTGGCGGTATTCCGGTTCCTGAGCTTAAACAAGTCATGGTCCTCTCTGATCTCACGTCAACGCGGCGCCATCGCCGGGGATTCCGGTACGGCAGCGCATGGCGATGCCGACGTCACCGCACGCCACCGCCCGGCCAGGCGGGAACCGGCGTTATGAATGATTGGAGGTCGGCTGGCTGGCCGTCCGCGCTGCTTCCAAAGCGCCGGTCCACGTACGCCACGCGGCCGCGAACCGGTCACGCTGGTGTGGCGCGCTCCTCGGCGATCGAGTTGCCGCCGTCCACGACCAGGCATTGACCGGTGATGTAGGACGCGCCGGGGCTGGCCAGCCAGGCAATGGCGGCGGCGACCTCGCCGGGTGAGCCGCTCCGGCCGGCCGGGGTGGCCTGCCCATGGCCGCGCTCTTCCGGGGTTTGCGAGCCGGTTGCTATCCAGCCGGGGGCGACGGCGTTGACGGTGATCCCGTGCCCCGCGGTGTCGACGGCGGCTGCGCGGGTGAGACCGACCATGCCCGCCTTGGCGGCGGCGTAACCGACGTCCGAGCGGATTGCCATCACCGGGCCGGTCAGGCTGGCCACCATGATGATCCGCCCCCAGCCGCGGCTGGTCATGGCCGGCAGCGCCGCCTTGGTGACCAGGAAGGCGGAGGTCAGGTTCCGGGCGAGGGCAGCCTGCCAGGTCGTCAGGTCCATGGACTCCACCGTGCCGGACTCGAACACGGGGTCAGCGGCGGAGATCATGCCGGCGTTGTTGACCACGATGTCCAGCCGGGCCCATTGCGCCAGCACAGCCGACACGAGCTCAGACGCCACGTCGGCATCGGTGAGATCGCCGATGATCCCCGCCGCGTCGAAACCGGCGCTGCGCAGTTCGCTGACCCGGTCCTGGATGCGGGCCGTGGTGGCGCTGATCATCACCGCGGCACCGAGTTCGGCGAGCAGCCTGGCGGTGGCGAAACCAATGCCGTCGGGACTGCCCGCCCCGGTGACCACGGCCACCCGGCCGGACAGGTCAAACGCCGCTGGAATTGGCATTGTCCGATCCTAGTAGGGCTGGAGGCCAGATCCCGGCCCGCGGGAAGGCGGCAGCGCGGCCGGGCGGTGGCCGGCCGGTGGGCCGCAAGATAGCCTTCGGGCCTATGGTGAAGCGCCCTGACCCCTTGACGAGCACGCCGCCTGCCTTCGGTGAGGTTGCCGCCAGGCAGATCCTGAGGGATGGCTTCGGTGTCGAATCGTCGTCTCTCCGGCTCCTCTCCGGCGAACGGGACCAGAACTTCCAGGTGGATGCGGCCGGCGGGCAGCGCTTCTTGTTCAAGATCTCAAATCCGGCGGATGACGGCCCCATCCTGGCCATGCAGGCCGCCGCTCTCCGCCACATCGAGCAGGTGGATCCGGGCCTGCCGGTGATGCGTGCCCTGCCGACCGCGGCGGGGAAATCCTGGGTCGACGTGCCAGGGCCCGATGGCCGGACCTACCCTGCCCGGCTTTTCACGTTCCTGCCCGGGCAGGTGACCGCGAACACGGCGCTCACCACTGAGGCGATCTGGTCCCATGGGCACATCTCGGCCCGGTTGGGGCGGGCGCTGCGTGGCTTTTTCCACCCCGCGGCCGACTACGAGATCTTGTGGGATATCACCCACCTGCCCGAGCTCCGCCCGCTGCTCACCCATGTTTCTGACGGCCCGCGCCGGGCTCAGGTGGAACGGATTCTGGACCGGTTCGAGGCCCGGGTCGGGCCGGCGCTGCCCGGGCTTCGCGCACAGGTGATCCACGGCGATCTGAGCCTGGACAACGTGCTGTTCGGCGACGACCTTCGGGTCAGCGGGATCGTGGACTTCGGGGATATGACCCATGCGCCGCTGGTCTGCGATCTCGCCGTCGCGGTCGCCGATGTGCTGCACGGCCGTGACGATGCCATCGAGGCGGCCGACGCGATGATCGGCGGCTATGTCTCGGTGACGCCGCTCGAAGACGACGAGGCCGGGCTGCTCGCGGATCTGGTAGCGGCCAGGCTTGCCACTGAGGTCACGGTCACCGCCTGGCGGCGCGGGCTCTACCCGGGCAACGCTGCGTACGCCGCGAGCGGCGAGCCGGGGGCCCGCGCCTTCCTCGATGCCATCGAGGCGATGGGGATAGACGCTGTCGCGCGGCGCTTCCGCGAGGCCAGCCGTCGGCTCCCCTACCAAAGGTCTGCCACCAGCGATCTGCTCGAGCGCCGCCGTCGGGTGCTGCCCCGATCGCCACTGTTCTACTCCTGTCCGGTGCACCTCGTCCGCGGCGAGGGTGTCTGGCTGTTCGACCCCGACGACCGGCGGTACCTCGACTGCTACAACAACGTGCCCGTGGTCGGGCACAGCCACCCGCGGGTCGTGCAGGCGGTGACGCAGCAGCAGCAGCTGCTCGCGACCCACAGCCGCTATCTGCACGAGGCGATCGTCGAGCTCGCCGAACGGCTGCAAGCCACCCTGCCGGCGGAGCTGGACGCCGTCATGGTCGTGAACTCCGGCAGCGAGGCCAACGACCTCGCCTGGCGGATCGCCCGCGCGGCCACCGGGCGGGCCGGCGCGGTCGTGACCGCATCCGCCTACCACGGGCTGACCGAGGCCACCCACGCCCTGTCCCCCGAGGAGTGGGCCAGGGGGGAGCACCCTGCCCACGTCGCCACGATCCCCGCACCTGACGGGTACCGCGGCCGGTACCGCCGGGGAGACGACGGGTGGGTGCAGCGGTACGCCGCCCACATCGATGACGCTGCCCAAGCGCTCGGCGATCACGGCTTCGCCGCCATCTACCTGGATCCGGCCTTCACCTCGGACGGCATCCTGTCGCCCCCTCCCAGCTACCTGCGGGAAGCAGCCCGGCGGGCGCAGGCGTTGGGAGGGCTCGTGGTCGCCGACGAAGTGCAAGCTGGCCACGGCCGGTCCGGGACGCACCTGTGGAGCTTCCAGGCCTCCGGGATCGCGCCTGACATGGTGGTGCTGGGCAAGCCGATTGGCAACGGCTTCCCGGTCGCCGCCCTGGTGGTCAAGTCCCGGCTGCTAGAAGCCGTGCCCGAGGAGGTCGAGCTGTTCAGCACCTTCGGCGGTAACCCGGTGGCCTGCGCGGCCGCGCTCGCGGTCATGGACGTCATCGAAGATGAGGGCCTGGTGGCCAACGCCGCGAAAGTCGGCTCCTACCTCCGGCAGGGCCTGCTGACACTCGCGGAACGCCACCCCCTGATCGGGGACGTCCGGGGCGAAGGACTCCTGCTCGGTGTCGAACTGATCGATGAGGCGGCCGGGCCAGCGGCCGGGAACGCAGGCAAAGTGACCGAGGCGATGCGCGAGCGGGGAATCCTGCTCAGCGCAACCGGCCCGGCCGGAAACGTGCTCAAGATCCGGCCACCCCTGGTATTCCAGCACGAACACGCCGACCTCCTCGTGCAAGCCCTCGACGAGGTTCTCGCGTCTTCCTGAGGCTGTACCGGGTGGGCACCGGCGTGCCGCGGCCGGCCAGAATTCGCTGGCGTCCGGGATAACCCCGGCATAGGCTGCCGCGGTGAACTGGATGGCACCCGGCGTCGAGCGTTCGGAGGACTATCCGGCGCGCCGCAACGAACCCGAGCGGGAGATGCTCCGCGACTGGCTCGACTGGCACCGGGCCACCCTGCTGCGCAAATGCGCGGGGCTGGATGCGACGCGGCTGGCCAAGCGTGCCGTGCCGCCGTCGAACCTCTCCCTGCTCGGCCTGGTCCGGCACATGAGCGACACCGAGCGCGGGTGGGTCAGGCAGGTCTTCCGCGGTGAGCAGGTACCCGACCTGTACTACCGCTCCGATGCCCCGGACGCGGACTTCCAAGAGGCAGACCCGGCCGGTGCCGAGGAGGACTTCGAGCTCTACCGGGCCGAGTGCCGGGCCGTCGATGCCGCGCTGGAGGGCGCGAAGCTGGACGACACATTCACGTTCCGGGAGAAGACCACCTCGGTGCGGTGGATGTGGCAGCACCTCGTGGAGGAGTACGCGCGTCACAACGGGCAAGCCGACCTGCTCCGCGAGGTCATCGACGGCTCGACCGGCCTCTGAGCCGGGCCCAGGGTCAAGGCCGGCCCGCGCGGATGCTCACCCGGACGTGGCCGTGCGCTCCCCGGCTGCGCTGTGGATCAGGCCGTCGACCGCGGTCTGGAACAGCCGGTTCCACCGGCGGGCGACCAGTGGGCGCAGCATGGCGACCGTGAGACCGGCGAACACCTCGACGTTGCTGACATGGGTGCCGCCGCCGGGCAGCGGGCTGAAGCTCCACAGATGACACGACCTGACCCCGTTGCTGTCGCCCGACCAGGATGCGCGCCGCGCGGGCTCGAGCAGGTCGATGGTGACATGCTGGGTGGTGGTGCCGACGGGGAAACCGAGGCTGATCTGCTGGTCGAAGGTCGCGCCCGCGGCGAGCCCCTCGGTGCCCGTCCTGATCACCGAGCGGTGCAGGGGCGACCACTCCGGCCAGCGTGGCAGGTCGGTCCACGTCGCCCACAAGTCTGCGCCGGAGACCTCGGTGTCCGCCTCGCCGGCGATGACTAGCGTGTCCAGGCCCGCGCGGTCCTTGCCGACGCGCTGCAGGCAGAAGGCTAGGTCAGGGTTTGCTGCAGGCATTGTGCTCTCCCCGGGCGGCGATCCGCCGCGCTAATAGAACGATAGTTGCGTTAGTGTTGACGGTACATCAGTCCGCCTCCTTAACGCAACTGGAGTTCTATTTGGCCGGTAAGCCGCCGGGCGCCCCCAGACCGGGGGGCCGGACCGCCCGCACCCGCGCAGCCGTGCTGCGGGCTGTAATGGACGAGCTGGGCGGCAACGGATACGCCGGCACGACCGTCGAGCGGGTCGCGGCGCGCGCGGGGATCGCCAAGACGACGATCTACCGTCGCTGGGGCGACCTCAACGGGCTGCTGGCCGACCTCATGAGCGGCTACGCGACACAGCAGATACCCGTGCCCGATGAGGGGGATCTCGGCGCTGATCTGCGTGCCCTCGCTCGTGAGGTCGTGGCCAGTCTCCAGGACCCGGCCATCAGGGCCGCCTTCACCAGCATCGTCGCGGCGGCCGTGCAGGACCCGGCGGCGCGGGACGTGCTGTCCCGCTTCCTCGCCGCCCGCACCGCGCTGATGACCGTCGTTGTGGACCGCGCCGTGCAACGCGGCGAGGTGCCGGCCGACACTGACGCCGCGGGGGTCATTCAGATCGTGACGGCGCAGATCTACTACGGGCTGTTCCTCGTCGGCGAACAACCCGGCCAGGCCATCGCCGACCGCGCCGCGGCAACGGCCGCCGCGGCCGCCCGTGCCGGCGCACTCGCCGCAGCTCAGCTCCGCTCATAACTCCTGACCCCTGGCATGCCTGTGACGCACATGATCCAGTGCTGACCATCCAGGTCTGCTCAGCTCTGGTGCTCCAGCCCGCTTCGGCGCAGCATCGCGCATGGAGGCGGTAATGGCGGCGGCTCCGAGGATGCCTGCTGGTGGCAGCAAGGCGAGGGCGGGAAGCTGATAGCGCCACGAGAATTCGTACGCGTCCGATGCCAGCAGGAGGAGGATGGCCATGGCTGTGGTGAGCAGGCAGGCAGTTGCCCTGGCCGTGTGCTCCCGCCGGCGGCCGATGAGCATGCAACTCCCAGCCAGACCGGCTAGCGCGGCCACCGCGAGCAGGGGCCCCGGGGTGTACCCGCCGTGAAGCTGGTAATCGCGGAGCGCTTCGGCCAGCGGTCTGATGACCGATGGCTGGCCGCCGCCTGGCCTGATCGAAGCGACATAGCGCAAGGTGATCAAGGGAGGATAGGTGGGATAGGTGGTCTGGAATTGCCAGCGGCTGATCGGCATATCCCCGGCAGCGGTGTTCCTGGTGAGGGCGAACAATTTGATGAAATCGCTGTGGATAGCGCTGGCCACGGCCATCGGCTGCTGCATGACGACCGCGCGCTCGAAACGGTCAGCCATGGCCTCGATCGTCGTGCCCGGCGGCGGCTGGTAACTCAGCAATGGGCCTGCCGGATCGCCGACCAGGCCATCGATGCCCAGTGTGGCCACCACCTGCGGTGATGGGCACAGACTTCGCTCGTCTGGCGGCAGCCTGAGCGTAGCGCAATCGGCCGCCGCGGCCGCGCGCCCGTAGAAGACATACGAATTTCGCTGGGTGAATGTGAAATGACCCGACACCGCGAACTGAACCATCATGTATATCAGCACCGGGATCGTGGCGCCGACCGTGAACAGCGCGCTCTTGGCCAGCCGTTGCCGCCGTATCGCGCGGACCAGCAGGAAGGCCAGCGCAGAGACAATCAGGACGGCACCGACCTGCCGGACGTCAACGGCCACGCCCAGGGCCAGGCTAGCCAAACCCACCTGCCAGGCAGCCGGGATGCGGCGCCACAGCAACAGCGTGAGACCCGCCACGATGAGCGCCTCGAACAGCACATCCGGCATGATCGTCTGCTCGGCCTGCAACTGATAGCCATCCAGCAGCACGGGCGCGGTAGCGAGCGCGGCCGCCCAGCGCCACATGCCGCGGCGGAGCAGGACCGAATAGAGCGACAACGCCATGCCCAGGCCCAGGAGGTGCTGGGCCGCCGCGACCGCGGCCAGTCCACCAGCGCGCTGCAACGGCCACAGCAAAGCCAGGTAACCAAGAGGATCCAGGCTTGAGTCGCCGTGCAGGTACCGGTACGAGTCGATGTAGAGCAGCGCCGGGCTATAAGCGACCTGAGTCAGGATCCGCAGCAACAGCCCGGCACAGAACACGATCGTGAACAGCCAGTGCCGGCGGACGGGCGTGCGGGCAGCCATGAACAAGCCACGCAACCTGCTCGTGACGTCCGTGAACTGTTTCCAGCGCGCATGCCCGCGCATGCTGTTCTCCCTTCAGGGAATCCTCATCCCGGGATAGCCGCTCAGCGGGCGCTAGGAACTGGCGGAGTGTTCCGCTGAGACGTCGACCATGTGGAGGGCCTGAACGTCGATACCAGTGGAC
>DASXIN010000015.1:0-28791 GCA_036497945.1 Streptosporangiaceae bacterium
TGAGGACATCGTTCAATTCGGGCGGCAGCGTAACACCTGGCGATGTAATTACGATGACCAGTGGGCGGCGTAGGGCAACCGCGGCCCCAGCCTGCACCCACAGCCAAGGTGACTCCGTCTCACGTGCCAGCGCCACAACGACTCTCGCTCGTCGAATACGGTCCACGACTGCATCAAGCAATGGCATGCTTGAACGCAAAGCATCATCGGCTCGCTGCACGGCAAGACCGAGCGGCTCAGCCGCATTGAAAATGTCCCTTTCGATCGGACGGTCATCCGCAAGCGAATCCGTAAGTACGATGCATACGGGCGGTGAAGTTGCATGTTCGGTCAACGTGACCTCTTAGAGGCGGAACTAGTGGGGCCGGAGGCCAACCCCTCGGCGCCGGACTAGATTACTGCCTGACGGGCTCGCCTAACGACCAGCTGCCGGACTGGCGGGGCAGGAGCCCCACGTCCGGTCATGCCGCCGGGAGAGTGAGAGACGCACCGGGTCGGCGCGGCAGCGGGATCGGGCAGGCCCTGCTTGACCGCCTGCTCTAGGAGCTTGACGCGATACCAGTGGTCATGCTCTTCTGCTCGCTCGATCTGGTCCGCTGCTACGAGATCAGCGCCTTCCTAGTTACCAGAGAGGCTGTGATGGACCGAAGAAGTTCACGAAACTGATGTCCGCTTCCACGACGCTGAACGTCGTTAACTAGCAGGTCAGCGTCTGTCTGCGGTACATTCTGACCGCTATGATGATACATCCGGCGCATGACGAGTACATGCGCGAACTTCCGGTCGGTAGGCGCTAATGCCTCGAGGCAGCCCGTGGACGGTCCGCGAGAACTAGATGGCGATCGATCCCGTATTTGCCTGGCTGGGACCGCGGCCGTGGGACACCGTACCGCCGACTCCTCAGATAGCCGAGTGGGCGAAGGGCCTGTACGAGCAGGCGCCCCAGCACAGCGCGAAAAGCTGGGAAGCCAAAATCCGCGACGTCCTGTCCTGCCTGCCGATCCTGACCGTCAAGTCCTACAATGGTCGGCCAGCTGGCTCGGCGCGCACGGTTAAGGATGGAGCCAAAGGGTCGACTGTCGAAGGTCCGTCCACAAGAGATCTCGTGCAACGCCGACTTGCCAGGATGTCGGCTCCGCGCAGCGTGGACGATGCACGTGAGCAAGTCATCGCCGCTTGGCGGAGCCTAGGAGACGCCCTGCTCGCATACTTCGACGCCTTGGAGCGCCGCTGAAAGGACTGGGTGGCGCGACCCATTTGGTCGTCGCCCTTCGCCCCCAGGCGGATATGGATGGCAGATGTTTGACCAGCTCGGGGCATCCGGATCTGCCGCGATGACCGCGCGTCCTTCGCCCGCGTGGTCAGCCGAGTTCGGTTTCCTCGGCTTGCAATCGGCTTTGGATTGAGTGGCCGCCGCCCACGCAGTTGTCCAAGAAGCTTGAGAGCTGCCGGATCGCGTCGATCAGTCGTTCGGTGCGCTCACGTGTGTGCCCGGTTGCGGTGTCGAGGTGGAACTGGATCAGCCGGTCGAGCCAGACCCGCTGGCTCGGGTCTTGCAGCAGTTCGCAGAACTCCCGGTAGGTCAGCAACCGGTCCTGGCCATCGACCCACATCGACTGGCCGATGCTGGGCTGGGTGACGTAGAAGACTCCCAGCTTCGACAAATAGCCCTGGTGCACGCCTAGGAGGCCGCTGAATAATGGCCGCCGTTTAGGCGTGCCTGCCGGCAGCGTGTTCGATGTTCTGGGATGATCTTTGCATGCAGGGCAGAGAGCGAGTGGACCGGCAGTTACTGGACGCGCAGGCGCTGGTCGGGCACCTGGTCCCGGCGGGCAGCATGTTCGCGTTCCTGGCCGCGCACCGCGGTGAGCTGTTCACCGATGCGGATTTCGCGGATCTGTTCCCTTCGGGCCGGGGGCGGCCGTCGGTGCCGGCGAGCGTGATGGCCTCGGTGATGGTGCTGCAGGTGCTGCACGATTACTCGGACGCGGAGGCGGCCGAGGCGGCCCGGTGTGATCTGCGGTGGAAGGCGGCGTGCGGGTTCCCGCTCGATCATGGCGGGTTTGATCCCTCGACGCTGGTGTACTGGCGGCGGCGCCTGGCGGCCTCGGCTCGCCCGCACCGGATCAATGACGCGGTCCGGCGGGTGGCTGAGCAGACCGGGGTGCTGGCGGGCCGCCGGCGGCGGGCGGTGGACTCGACGATCCTGGCCGATGCGGTGGCCACCCAGGACACGGTCACGCAGCTGATTGCGGCGGTCCGCCGGGTGGCCCGGGTGGTGCCCGGCGCGGCGGAGCAGGCCGCGGTGGTGTGCTCCGGTCATGATTACAGCTCGCCGGGCAAGCCGCGGATCGCCTGGGACGACCCGGCCGCTAAAGAGGTGCTGGTGTCCGCGCTGGTCAATGACGCGAACGCACTTGTGGTGGCGCTGGAGGGCCAGGAGCTTGATGAGCAGGCCAGCGCGGCGCTGGGGCTGCTGGCCCTGGTCGCCGGGCAGGACGTCGAGCCTGCTGAGGGATCGGATGGCACGGATGGGCGGTGGCGGATCGCCCGGCGGGTCGCCGAAGACCGCGTCATCTCGGTTAATGATCCGGAGGCCCGCCATACCCGTAAGTCACCGGAGAACCGCCGGGACGGCTACCGCGCTCACCTCGCTGCCGAGCCGGAGACTGGGATCATCACGAGCGAGCAGCTGACCCGGGCCGCCGGGGAGGACAACAGCGACGCGGCCATCGCTGCCCGGTTCGTGGCCAGCGAGGCGGCGCGCGGCGGCCCGGCGCGGGAGTGGTACGGCGACACCGCCTATGGCACCGGGGATCTGCGGGAGGCGATCAGCCAGGCCGGGCATGCGGCGGTGATCAAGCCCTGGCCGCTCAAGCCACCGGTTGAGGGCGGGTTCACCACCGATGACTTCACTGTCGATGAGGCAGCCGGCACCGTGACCTGCCCGGCCGGGATCACCCGGCTCATCACCGCCCGCCGCCACGTCATCTTCGGCGCTGCCTGCCGCACCTGCCCACTGCGCGCACAGTGCACCACCGCCAAAGATGGCCGCACCCTGCGCCTGCACCCCCAGGATCCAGTCTTGCGGGCCGCCCGCGCCAGCTGGGCCACCCACCCGGCGCTGCGCGAGGACTACCGGCACTACCGGCCTAACATCGAACGGGTGATCTCCCAGGTCGCCAGCCGCGGCGGGCGGCGCCTCAAACTTCGCTACCGCGCCACGAGCCGCAACAACGCCTGGCTCAAGAACCGCACCGCCGCCCTGAACCTGCGCAACCTCATCGGCCGGGGCCTGAACCAGCGCGATGGGGCGTGGGTCCTGCCCTGACCGCCACCGGGACGGCGCCAGACCAGCTTGCCCCCACCCCGCCACGCCTGCCAGGCTGGCAGCGGCGGGAAGAGCGACCACGTTGCCGGCCCGCAAGGGCCTGGCCTACTGCCGCACAGACGGCCTTGTCGGCGCTATTCCCGCCCCAGATCACCCCTTATTCAGGGCACTCCTAGGAGATTCGGAGGTCAACTCCCCCTGGCCTGCTTCGGGTACCAGCCAGAATGCGAGCCAAGCAGCAATGTGAGCAGCAACGGTCTTCACTCGCCGTCCTCCTTTCCGTCCTCCGATTCGACACCTAGTCAGCGCCGATATCGGTTCGCCACGGGGGGAACTACGGCCTAAGACGAGGCGCGTCCGTCGGCTGTGACATCCCCGGCCTGCGGCCTGAGCCCGGCGGGCAGTGCCTCCTCCAGTCCGTCCGCGAACAGCGGCACGCGCCACAGCGGCGGCGCCTGCCCAGCGACTCCGCTCAGCTCCATGAGGATCTGGATGGTCGCCCGCACCAGGCGCAAGGCGCTGGCGAACATCAAGAAAGCGATCGGAAGCTCGACCAGCAGTGCCGCGACGATACTCGTTGTGAAACCGCTCGAGCCGTAACTCAGCGCCACGTCGAACCACGCGTCACACACGAGCAGCGTCCCCGTGATGATCATGAAGAAGGTGACGATCTGGCGCTGATGCCATGCCGCCCAGCCCGTCGCGGCGAACCCGGCCAGCTCAGCGAGGTCCAGCCCCACCCATACAGTCTGCCAGTCGGTCGAGGTGTAGTGCCCGGGCAGGGTCAGGATGAGGATCGCGATCCACCCGGCTAGGGCGATACAGCACCCCGTCACGAACAGCAGGCCGAACCGTATGCGGTGCCGCATCCGCGGATCAGTCAGCGGATGCGGCTTGTCAAGGGCGGCTAGGGCGTGGGCCAGCTGACGTCGCTCATCATGGCTCATCCGGCGTAGTTCAGTCTCATCGATCACGTTTCATTCTGCGCCGGGATGCCGGGCGCCGGTTAGGCCGTAGTTCCCCCGTGGCGAACCGATATCGGCGCTGACTAGGTGAAGCAGCCTCAGCTCATGACTATGTAGACATGTAATTTCCGTGGTCATGGCCCCTACCACCTGGTCAAACGCGCGTCGACCAATCAGCTTGGGGGAACTTCGGTCTAGACCGACCCAATACGCAGCACTCGGGCCATGCGGTCCGAGAGCCGCGGCGCTGGCCAGCTGATCATGAGTGAGTGACTTGGCATGCAGCCGGTGCGGCGGAACCGGGATGAACCGGGCATTGAGTGCACGTTGCGCGTGCAGAGTCGCCACCGGGCCGGCCAGCTCGGTGCTGGTGGGGCTGGCAGGACGCATGGGATCGCTGATCCTGGCCGGCCGTCACTACCAGCCCTGCACCCGCTAAGCGGCGGGACACCCGATTGACCGGAGTTCTTACTACGTCATACGATGCAACGTATGGCGAAGCAGCAGCGTGATCCGGACGGCCTGGCCCGGTTCGGGGAACCAGGCGTCCTGGTGCTGCTCGCGCTCAGCGACGGGCCCAAGCACGGGTACGCCATCACCACCGACGTAGCCGAACGCACCGGGATTCAGCTCGGTCCCGGAACGCTCTACGGTTCGCTGGCCAAGCTGGAGAAGCTCGGCCTGATCGCCCCGCTGCCGAGCGAGGACCGCCGTCGCCCTTACGAGATCACCGCCGCGGGCCGGGCGGCGCTCAGCGCTCAGCTGCAGCGGTGGTCCCGGATCGTGGAGACCGGAAGGACCCGGCTGGCATGGACCTGATCCGGCTGCTGATTGCCCTGCACCCGCGGGACTGGCGGGAGCGTTACGGCGCGGAGTTCGCCGCGCTGCTCGAAGACACCCGGCTCACCCCAGCGGCCATCGGCGACGTCGTCATCCGGTCGGCCGGGCTGCGGCTGTGGGCGCATCAGGGCGCGCTGCTGCTGGCCACCGCCGTGGTCATCTCGGCGGCCTGCGAGACGGTGGCCAAGCAGACCGGGCTGGCCGTGAACATCCTGTGGCTGCCGACCGATCCGGTGCACGCGCTCGTCCTGCTCGGGGCGGTAGGGCCATGGGCCGCCTTGCTCATCCGGACCGCTGTGCGCCGCCGCTCCGCCGGACGCGGGTGACACCGTGCACCTGGTCGGCGTCGCCGTCCTGGTGATCCTGCTGCTCCTGGTGATCGCCGGGGTGGGCTGCATTTTCTCGGCCCGGTGGCGACGGAACGTACCGCGGATCATCGGCCTGGCCGTGGCCGGCCTCGTCGCCGCCTACCTGGTCGGGCGGGGCATCGCCGAGTTCTGGGTGGTGGACTATGCCAGCCCGGCGAGCTATCAGCACTCCTGGGGCGGCCCGAGCCTGGCCGGGGTGTTCGCCGTGCACAGCGGCCCGGGCCTGGTCATTGTGATCGTGCTGGCTGTCTGGCTGTACCGGCGGTTTCGCAGCCGGCCCAGACCGGGCGGTTACCGGCTGTAGGCGACGCAACTGGCGCAGCGGCAGCCAGTCTCGGCTTCGGCCCGTGACTCCGCCGCCACGTCGAGCTTCACGACCAGCAGCACCGCACCGGCCGCGCCGACCATGATCCACCAGGGAATGGCGAGGTTCAGCCAATCCCCATGGGTGGACATGGCCAGCCCCCGCGCGAGGAACATGGCTGGCCAGCCCGCAACGATCGGCAGGCCGACCAGCAGGCCCAGGCCAAGCCGCCAGTTCCGGCCCCGGACTCCAGCCGTGGCGAACGGCCAGATCTGCCTGGCCACCCGCACACAGCCGGCCAGCAGCATCACCCACGACAACGCGCACTCAACAAGCAAAACCCGCAATACAAGGCGCATCGCTGGCCCCTTCCTGCTTCCCCCATCGTGCCCCCCGGGCCGCAGCCAGCACAACAACCAGCGTCACACTGTGCCGGGGCAACGTCACGCCTTAACGGGTGAGGCAACCAACGAGCACCGGAGGCGTGTGATGTCACAAACTGCGCAGACCCACCGCGACCTGGCGGCCAAGTTGATCGAGTTCCTGGAAACGGGGACGGCCGCCGAGGGACTGTTCGCCGCCGACGCGTTCTGCGACTTCACCATGCCGCAGTGGCGGCTGCAGGCGCAGGGGGCGGCGGACATCGTCCAATTGCGGCGGCATGGCCACCCAGCACCGGGCCGGGTGCCGCGCTCCCGCTTCGACGCCACGGACACCGGCTTCGTGCTGGAGGTGGAGGAGGAATGGGACCAGGACGGCGAGTCGTGGTACTGCCGCGAACTGTTCCGCGCCGACGTGGCTGATGGCACGATCCGGGATATATCGGTCTACTGCGCCGGGGACTGGGACCGGGCCACGGTGGCCAAGCACCGCGAGACCGTGCGGCTAGTCCGCCCGTAGCCAGCGGCCCGGCCGTCCGCGTACCATGCCGAAATGACCGGCGGGGAACTCCTGGCCAGGGCAAACGCCGCCCAGGCGGCGGGAGATGCCGATGCGGCGCGGGCCGCCCTGGTGGCGGCGTTCGACGTGGCCCGGGCGGCCGGGGACACCCAGGCGATGGCGGCCGCGGCGCTGGCCATGCCGGCCAGCCAGGAGTTCGGCGTGTACCCGGGCCAGCTCCCTGCGCTGCTGTACGAGGCCTACGAGGCGGCCGGGACGCCGCCGGACCGATGCCGGCTGGCGGCCGCGCTGGCCCGGTCGTGGGTGTACGGCGGCGACGCCCAGCGCGCCAGGCGCTTCGCCGACGAGGCACAACGCCTGGCGGCCGAGGTGGGCACGGCCGAGGTGACGGCCGACGCGCTGGACGCCGCCCTGCTCACGCACTGGGGCCCGGACGATTTCAGTGAGCGGCTCAGCCTGGCCGCGCGGCTGGACGACGTCGCCGCCCATCTGGCCGACCCACAGGCGCGGCTGTCGGCCCACCTGTGGCGGCTCACCACGGCCTGGGAGTCCCTCGACATCGTCGCCATACAGCGGCAGCTGCGGGCACTCGACGTGGTGGCCAAGGAGTCGGGCTCGGACCGGGCCGCGTTTTTCGCCGTGTCCCGCCGGGCTATGTACGCGCTGGCCACCGGCGACCTGGCCGCGGCCGGGCCGCTGATCTCGGGCACGGTGGCGGCCAGCGGCACGGTGACCGAGCCGGACGTGGCCGCGGTGCTGCATTCGCTGCACGCGATGCGGGCACTGGTGACCGGCGACCTGGCCGCGCTGCGTGGTGCGGCGGCCGCGTTCACGGCGTATGGCGCAGCCGAGGGCATCCCGTCGGTATCGGCCGAGGCCGCCGTGCTGTGGCTGGCGGCGGGCCAGCCGGACCAGGCGGAACGGCTGGTCACCCAGCTCATGTCGGGCGGCGTGGCCGCGGTGGCGCGCGACGTCGACTTCCTGCTCACGATCACCTGTGCCGTCCGGGTGGCGGCCGCGCTCGGGCTGACCGACATCTGCCGGCAGGGCGCCGAAGCTCTCGAGCCCTACCCGGGCCGGGGCGTGCTCAACGCGGGCGCGGTGACGTTCCATGGCGTCGTCGACGAGTACCTGCACCTGGCCCACACGGCTTGTGGCGACCAGGCGGCGGCGGCCGGGTGGCGCCGGTCGGCGGAAAGCGCGTACCGGCGGATCGGTGCCACCGGGTGGGAGCGCAGGCTCAGCGAGGGCCCGGCAACGGCGGCACCGCCGAGCCCGACCCGCCGGGTGTACCTGCGCCGGGACGGCACCGGGCGCTGGCTGGTCGGCGACCACGGCGCGACGTTCGAGCTGGCCGACCTGAAGGGCCTCAGCTACCTGCGCTACCTCCTGGAACGGCCCGGCACCGAGGTCGATGTGCTAACCCTGGCCGGCGTCATGGCCGGGCACGGCGGCGCCGTAGTCGAGCAGAGCGACCTGGGGGCAGTGCTCGACCCGGCCGCACTCGCCGCCTACCGGCGCCGGCTAGCCGAACTCGACCGCGAGCTGGACGCCGCCGACCAGCGCGGCGACCGGCCGACCGGCACCGCACTCAGCGCGGAACGCGAGGCGCTGCTGGCCCAGCTGCGCGCAGGCACCGGGCTGGGCGGACGGCAGCGCCGGATGGGCGGTTCAGCCGAGCGGGCCCGGGTGGCCGTGCGGAAGGCGATCGCCGCCACGCTGGCCCAGATCGAGCGGCACGAGCCGGGGCTGGCGCGGCTGCTCCGCGACGAAGTGCATACCGGGATGGCCTGCCGCTACGATCCCAACCCGGATCACCCGGTCACCTGGATCACGGACTGAATGGCTACGCTCAGCCCGGCGGCTGGATGATCAGGCAGTTGCTGCTGGCCGTGGCGACCAGGCGGCCCGCGGCGTCGGTGATCTCGGCTGTGGCCAGCGCGACCCGCCGTCCTGGCTTGGTCACCCGGCCGGTCGCGGTCAGCGTTCCGCTGTCCAGGGTGACCGGCCGGGTGTAGTTGACGGTGATGTCGATCGACGTGTAGCCGGTACCCGGGTCCAGCGTGGTGTGCACGGCGCAGCCCGCCACCGAGTCGGCCAGCGTGCACAACAGGCCGCCGTGCACCACGCCGATCGGGTTGTAGACCGACTCGTCGGGGACACACTCGAACACCACTAGCCCGCGGACCACCTCGACCGGCCACATGTTCAGCAGCGACGCGATGGGCGGCGGGGCGATCCGGCCCTCGGCCAGCGCGGTGATGAACTCCAGGCCCGACAGCCCGTCCGCAGCAGCGGCGACCGTCGCCGGGTCGTACCAGGTGACCTGCTTGGACCGGGGTTTCCCCCAGGCGGCGGGCACCGGGGGCGGCGTGGTCCCGGCCGCCGGGTACTGGCGTTCAGCAGAATGAGTCATTTCGCGACCGTACTGCGGGTCAGCAGGCCGGCTGCGGTGAGCGCCGCGGCGGCGAAGAACGCGATGATCAGCCACAGTCCGTGCCGGAACGCGGCCAGCGGGTCGGCCGGGTTGACGTGGGCCAGCACGGCGACCAGGCCGGCCACGCCGAGCACGGTGCCGACCTGGCGGGCCATGTTGAGGATGCCGCTGCCGGTGCCGAACCGGGCCGGGGTGAGCGATGCGCTGCCCGCGGACAGCAGCGTCGGGATGCTGAGCCCGACCCCGGCGCCGCCGAGCAGCTGGGCGGGCAGCAGGTGGGTCAGGTAGGCCGGGTGCAGCTGGATCTGGCTCAGCCAGAGCGCCTGGCCGCCCGCGTTCACCAGGCAGCCGAGCACCGCGACCCGGCCGGGGCCGCCCAGCCAGGCGGCCAGCCGCGGCGCCACCACCCGGGCGAACGGCAGCACCATCAGCGGCCCGGGCGCGATGGCCAGCCCGGCCTCGACCGCGGAGTAGTGCCAGACGCCGGTGAGGAACTCCACCGAGTTGAGCACGAACGCGCCGAAGCCGGCGTAGTACAGGATCGACGCGGCGAACGCGCCGCTGAACGTCCGGGATTGGAGCAGCTGCAGCTCGATGACCGGGGAGTGGTGCCGGTGCGAGCGCAGCACCATGGCCAGGCCGCTGGCCAGCGCGGCGGCCAGCACGCCGAGGAAGCCAGCCGAGCCCCAGCCCCAGGTGGGCGCCTCGACCAGGGCGTAGGCGACCAGGCCGACCGACGCGGCGAGCAGCACCGCCCCGATCACGTCCGGTCGGCCTCGCGACTGTTCGTCCTTGCTCTCTGGGACGATGCGCAGCGCGAGCAGCGCGGCCACCAGCCCGACCGGCAGGTTGATCCAGAACACCCAGCGCCAGTCGATCTGGACCAGCGCCCCGCCGATCACCGGCCCGAGCGCGGCACCGAGCGCACCGATCGCGGCCCAGGTGCCGATGGCCCGGGGCCGGGCCGGGGCCGGGACGGCGGCCAGCAGCAGGGAGAGGGACGCGGGCACCATCAGGCCGGCCCCGACCGCCTGGATGACCCGGGCCACGATCAGCGCCTCGACCCCCGGCGCCAGGCCGCAGAGCAGCGAGCCGACGGTGAAGCCGAGCAGGCCAGCGACGAACAGCCGGCGCCGCCCGACCCGGTCCGCCCACCGGCCGGCCGGGACCAGGACGGCGGCGAACACGATGGTGTACCCGTTCAGCACCCAGGACAGCTCGCTGAGGCTGGTCCCCGGGTATTGCTTGCTGATGTACGGAAACGCCAGGTTGACGATGAACAGGTCCAGGCTCGACATGAACACGGCCAGGGACAGCACGCCGATGATCGCAGCGACCTGACGGGGCGTCCGCCCGGTGCCTGCGGCGGCGGTAGGGGCCGCGGCGGCGGACGGGGCGGGGGTGGCCTGGGGACGGGAAGTCACGGGCGATCTCCTGGCAAGCGGCCGGGGTCAGGAACGGGCGGGCGGAGCAGGGTGGGTCCGAAATCTGGACCCACCATACCCTGGCCCAAGGGAGTACGTCCAGAAATCAGACTCGCCAGGTATGGTGGGGGTATGAAGGCGCTAACCAGCCAGCCGCGGGAGTGCTCGGTGGCCCGCACGCTGGACATCGTGGGCGAGAAGTGGGCCCTGCTCGCAGTGCGGGAGGTGTTCTTCGGCGACCGCCGGTTCGACGAGATGGTGCGGCGGACCGGGGCGCCGCGGGACACGCTGGCGGCCCGGCTGCGCACCCTGACCGCGGCCGGGATCCTGGAGCGGCGGCAGTACTCGGCCCACCCGGCCCGCTTCGAGTACCACCTGACCGAGGCCGGCCGCGACCTGTACCCGGTCATCCAGACGCTGATGCGCTGGGGCGACCGGTACCTGGCCGGCGACGACGGGCCGCCGCTGGTCCTGGAGCACCGCTGCGGGGAGCGACTGGTGCCGCAACTCGTCTGCCAGGCCTGCGGCGAGCCCCTGGAGGCCGGGCACACCAGGCGCGCGCACATTGGCGAGCCCGCAAATTCAGAACCAAATAGCTAAGCATTTTAAGATTCAACGCCAGCCGGGATAAGCGGCCGTCAGCGGACCCCAGGCATCTCGCCCGCCACACCAGCCGCACCGGTACCAGCCGGGCGGGTGCGCCACGCACTCTTCACGACTTTGGTACCGGAAAATGCCCGTTTTGCCGGGAATGGCCGCACCTGATCCGTGAAAGGTCGGCGTACTCCTGATCAGCGCACGGGTCCGCCCGCTCGACGGTGCTGGCGGAACTGCCAAGACCGCTGCATGCGGCATACCCTGCCGAAGCCGCATATCCTGCTTATCCGGCGTAACACCGGCAGATGTGCCCCGCTCCATGCGGCCCACGACTGCACTTCAGCGTCTCCAGTAACCCGACGTACACTGGCACGACGGCAGCTGTTGGCCAGCCTGCCCGCCCTCGTCCATCGGAATGACCCGGCCTGCCGGGGTTACCGGGAGGTCTCGGATGGAGCAGTTGCCTGCGGTATCCCGTCCCGCCTGGCTGAACGCCATTTCCGGCACCGGCAGCACGCGCCGTTCCCCGGTCGAGATCGCGGCCAACGCGGCCTCCTACCTGGTCCGCACCCAGGCAGCCGAGGTGTCCGGGCTGCGCGCGGGCTGGTTCGGCCGGTGGACCGATGGGGTGGCCGCACTGCGCGGCGACTGCACCAGTTTCGCCAGCCATTGGCAGGCGCACAACGACCGGGTCCGCGCCGAGAACGGCCCGCTCTGGGTCGTGCTGGGCGACTCGACCGCACAGGGACTCGGCGCGCTCACCCCGGACGGCGGCTACGTCGGCCAGGTGCTCGGTGAACTGCGGCTGCGCACCGGCCAGCCGTGGCGGGTGCTGAACCTGTCCACCTCCGGCGCGCTGATCCGCGACGTGCTGGGCAACCAGCTGCCCCAGCTGCCCGCCACGCCCGACCTGGTGACCTGCGGGATCGGCGCCAACGACATCTTCTACTCCACGCCCGCCCGGCTGCTCCGCGACCTGCGCGCGCTGGTCGCCACGCTGCCCGATGACACGGTCATCCTCGACCTGCCGCTGCCCGCCGGGCTGTGGGGCGTCATCGGCCGGGTCTGCGTGCCGTACGTGGCCCGGATCAACCGGACCATCCACGCCGAGGCCGGCGCGCGCGGCCTGCCGGTGGCTGAGGTGTCCGCGCACTTCCAGCCGCCGTGGCGGGGCAAGTTCGCTTCGGACGCGTTCCACCCGAGCCAGGCTGGCTACCGCGACTGGGCCAAGGCTCTGCTCGCCGTGCTGGGCCCGGCGGCCGGCTGACCCGCCGGGCGCGCGCTGGGCCAGGCCGTCAGCCGAACGCGGCGACGAACCGGGCCCGCAGGTCGCCCAGCCGCTCGGCCGGCTCGTTGGCGAACACGAGGCGCAGGTACCGCTCGCCGCTCGGTCCCCAGCCCGTCATGGGGGTCGCCGCCACCTGGGATACCCGGAACAGCCGCTCCGACGCCTCCGCCGCGGTGAGCCCCAGCGGAACCGTGTCGATGAGCAGCGACCAGCCGCCGTCCGGCCGCAGGCACGGGTAGCCGTCCAGCTGCTCCAGGATGACCGCGCAGCGCTGCTGCCAGATCCGGGTGGCCGCGGCCACGTCGGCCGCCGCGTCGGGCGCGCCAAGCGCCGCGGCCACCGCCTGCTGCGCGATGCCCACCTGGCACACCACGTTGGTCAGCCCGACCAGGCCGACGTCACCCATGATCGGCTCCGGCCCGACCACCCAGCCGACCCGCCAGCCGATCATCCGCAGCTCCTTGGACGCGGAACCGACCGTGATGGTGCGCGCCGCCAGCCCAGGATGCGCGGCCGGGTGGGCAGGCGGCTGCCCGTCGAACCGGATCCGCTCCATGGCCGCGTCATAGATCACCCACGCGCCGTACCGGCTGACCGGGTCCGCGATCGCGGCGTAATGCTCCGCGCCGAGCACCGCCCCGGTCGGCATGGCCGGGCTCATCAGCAGCACCGCGGCGGTCCGTGGCCCGATGGCCGCGGCCAGCTCGGCCGGGTCGGTGCCCCACCCGGCGGGACCAGGCACGCAGCGCACGTGCCGGGGCACCCCGCCGGCCAGCCGGATCCGGTTCACCAGCCCGGCGTAGATCGGGTCGCCGATGACCACCTCCTGGCCGGGCTCCACGGTGGCCAACAGCACGTTCAGGATCCCGTTCAGCCCGCCGGCCACGCTGACGCACTGGGTGGCCGGGTCATAGCGAACCCCGGTGATCGCGCTGACGTGCCCGGCCGCCGCCTCGCGCAGCGCCCAGTGCCCCTGGAACGGCAGGTAGCTGTTGGCCGCGTCCTGCTCCACCGCCTCGTGGGTGACCTGCCGGGCCACCGCCGGCGGCGGGACGTCGGTGTCCAGGTTCTCCAGCCGGAGGAACCGCGGGTCCCCGGCCGCGTCGGCCGCGTCGCCGACCTTGTCTACACCGATCCCCGGCACGTGCTGCAACCGCGACACAGGCATCGTACCAATATATCGAACGCTCGTATCGTTACAATGGAACCCGTGACGATCTCGGCCACTATCGGCGCGAATCTGCGCCGCAGGCGCCAGGCCGCCGGGCTGTCCCTGGCCGACCTGGCCAGCGCGGCCGGCCTGGGCAAAACCACCCTGCACGCACTGGAACTGGGCGACGGCAACCCCACGCTGAGCACGCTGTGGGCGCTGGCCACCGCGCTCGGCGTGCCGCTCGGCGACCTGCTGGACGACCGGCCCGCGCCGGTGGCCGTGGTCCGCGCCGATCAGGGCGCCCGGATCGATGGGGCCGCCGTGCACGCCCGGCTGCTGCACCGGCTGGACGCGCCCGGCCGGGTGGAGGTCTACGACCTGGCCGTGGACCAGGCCCGGCAGGATTCGGCCGCGCATCTGCCCGGCGTCCAGGAGTGCCTGGTGGTCACCCAGGGCCAGGTCCGCTGTGGTCCGGCCGACGACCCGGTTGACCTGGCGGCCGGCGATTCGGTGCACCACGACGCCGCGCTGCCGCACCTCTACCAGGGCCTGCACCCGGAGAACGGGGCCCTGCTCCTGATGATCTATACCTAACGCTCGTACCTGCTGACCGGTTCCGCAGCAGAGCCAGTCAGGCCAGGGTGAGGAACATCTTCTCCATCTGTTCCTCGGTCATCGGCGAGCTAGGCCCGGCTTCGGCGCACTGCCGCATGCCACTAGCCACGATCTTGAACCCGGCCCGGTCCAGCGCCCGGCCCACCGCGGCTAGCTGAGTGACCACCTCGTCGCAGTCCCGCCCGGATTCGACCATGGAGATAACCCCGGCCAGCTGGCCCTGCGCCCGGCGGAGCCGGTTGAGCACCTGGCCTACGGCCTCATCGTCGATCTTCATCAGTTACCTCCCTCCTGCACTGTGCCAGCCTTTACGGTGCCAGCCTTTACCGTGCCAGCTTTGACCGTGCCAGAATACCCGGCAGGGTATTGTGGGCGGGTGAGCTGGTAACCGGATCGCGGCGAGAACTCGGCCACCAGGGAGAACCGGTCGCCCCGGATCAGCGTGTGCCGCCACTCCACCGGCCGGCCCGCCGCGTAGCCCAGCCGGTCGATGGCCAGCAACCCGGCGGCGGGCGGGATCTGCAGCAGGCGGCGCTGGGCCCGGCTGGGCACAACCGACCGGATATGCTCGCGGCCACTCTCCAGCCGGAGACCGGTGCGCGCGGCGAGTTCGTCATACAGCGCGGTGTGCGTGAAGTCCGCCTCCAGCAGTGCCGCGGCGACCTCCGCGGGCAGCCAGACGGTGTCCAGAGCCAGCGGCTCGTCATCGGCCAGCCGGAGCCGCTCCAGCCGGAACAGCAGCGCATCCTGGGCCAGCCCGAGCCGGTCCGCGACCACCCCGTCGGCACACAGCTCACGGGCCCGGACCAGGCTGGTCTGCCGCTGCCCGGCCGACTCCACCGAGGCGAACAGCGAGTAGAGCGCGCCCAGGGGCTGGGCGATGCCGCCCGGGCCAGCCAGCCGGGGGCGGCGGCCGCGTTCGGCCACCACGACGCCGGCCGTGCGCAGTTCCCGCAGCGCGGCCCGGACGGTGTGCCGGCTCACCGCGTACTCGCTGGTCAGCGCCAGCTCACCGGGGAACGTGTCGCGGAACGCCCCAGCCGCCAGCCGCCGGTGCAGGTCGTCGCGGAGCTGAGCCCACAACGGCAACGGGCTGCGCCGGTCCAGCGGCCGGGCCTCGGTGCCAGGCCCGGCGCCCTGGGCGGTCATGTCTGCGAACACCGACCTTCCTCCTTGAGCGCCTGTCCGAATGATCGTACATTTAGTCCAGGAGAGAAAGCCCGGCCAGCCCGGGCCAGGGGAGGCGCCGTATGGTTGACGTGCTGCCGATCGACACGCCCAGCCTCGGCGACCGGAGTTACCTGGCGCACGACGGGGACGTCGGCGTGGTCATCGACCCACAGCGAGACGTGGACCGGGTCAGCGACCTGTCCGCCGAGCTGGGGATACGGGTCACCCACGTGGCCGAGACACACATCCACAACGACTACGTGACCGGCGGCCTGGCCCTGGCCAAGGCAGCCGGTGCGCGCTATCTGGTCAACGGGGCCGACCTGGTCCAGTTCTCCCGCACCCCGGTGCACGATGGCGACCGCGTGCCGATCAGCGAGGCATTGGCGTTGCGTGTGATGGCGACGCCGGGGCACACGTTCACCCATGTCGCCTACGTGCTGGAGAGCGGCGGGAGGGTTGCTGGGGTGTTCACCGGTGGTTCGCTGCTCTATGGCTCGACCGGCCGGCCGGACCTGCTCGGGCCGGACAGCACCCCGGCGCTGGCCCGCGCCCAGTACCGGTCGGCGCACCGGCTGGCCACCGAACTGCCGGATAGTGCCCCGATTTTCCCCACGCACGGATTCGGCAGCTTCTGCGCGGCCACCCAGATCGCGGCGCTGTCCTCCACGATCGGTCACGAGAAGCAGGTCAATCCGGCGCTCACCCGTGAGGAGCGGAGCTACGTGGAGGCCCTGCTGGCCGGCCTGGACACGTGGCCCGCCTACTACGCGCACATGGCGCCGGCCAACTCCGCCGGGCCGGCCGCCGCCGACCTGTCCGCGCCGCGCCGCGCCGACCCGGCCGAACTGCGCCGCCGCCTCGAGGCCGGCGAATGGGTGGTGGACCTGCGGGACCGGGTGATGTTCGCGGCCGGCTTCCTGCCCGGCTCGGTCAGCTTCCCGCTGGACGGCAGCTTCGCCACCTATCTCGGCTGGGCGCTGCCCTGGGGCACCCCGGTGACCCTGCTCGGTGAGACCCCTGGCCAGGTCAGCGCGGCGCAGCGGGAACTGGCCCGGATTGGCATCGACCGCCCGGCCGCCGCGGCCACCGGGCAGCCCGCGGACTGGGCCGGCGGCGGACCGCTGGACACGCTCCGGCTGGCCAAGTTCGGCGACCTGGCCGCGGCCTACCAGGCCAGCGCGGACGGCGGGCCGATCGTGCTGGACGTGCGCCGCCAGCTGGAATGGGCCGAGGAGCACATCGCGGGCGCGGTGCACATCCCGATGCACGAACTGCCCGGCCGGCTGGCTGAGGTGCCCGCCGGGGAGATCTGGGTGCACTGCCACAGCGGGTACCGCGCGCTGGCCGCCGCCTCCATGCTGGCCGCGCGCGGCCGCCAGGTGATCAGCGTGGACGACGACTTCGGCAACGCCGGGACCGCGGGCCTGCCCCTGGTGGCGGGCTGACCACCTGCTCGGTCATCGGGACGTATCACCGGCTGGCCGCAGGTAGGTTGTCCCTCATGGATGAGAACCAGGCCCGCCGGGTCGCCGACGCGCTCCGGGATCGCGGCATCGACGCGCACCTGGAGAACGCTGGGATCGACATCTACGGCGTTCGGGTCAGCCTCAGCGACGGGCGCGAGGCGATCTGGGGTAACGAAGGCACCACCGCCCTGGAGGCCGAAGTCCTGCTGGACGGGGACCTGGTCGGCTTCGTCCCGGAGATCCCCGGCTCAGCCGACTTCGACGAGGCCCAGATCGTGGACGCGATCGCGCGGGCCGACTACGCCCAGCCCGAGGGCCGGGAGCGCGACCAGGCGCCGCCGGCCACCGAGCCGCTGCCGCACGAGGGTGGGCTGTTCCGCCGGTTCATCGGCGGGTTCCGGTACGACTCCGAGTAGGCCTGGTCACGGTTTGCGCGCCCGGCTGGGCGCCACCCGCGGCGGCTCGCCCGGCTGCTTGGGGTAGACCGGCGGCCACGGCGCGTCCATCAGCCCGGCGGCCAGGTCCCGCTCGCTCATCGCCAGCAGCGGGTCCAGCGACTGCGGATCGTCGTTCATGCCCAGCCACGGGTCACCCGCCGTCTCCACCCGGCTGGCAAGCGACGCGATCGTGAACTGGTCCGGGTGGATGTCGTCCAGCTCGGCCCAGGAGATCGGCGCGGATACCTGCGCGCCCGGCCGGGCCCGCACCGACCACGCGCCGAATACCGTCTTGTGCGGCGCGTTCTGGTTGTAGTCGATGAACACCCGCTGGCCGCGCTCCTCCTTCCACCAGGCGGCGGTGATCAGGTCGGGCCGGCGGCGTTCCAGTTCCCGGGCCACCGCCACCGCGGCCGCGCGCACCTGATAGGAGTCCCAGCGCGGCGCCAGCCGGACATACACGTGCAGGCCGCGGTTGCCGGTCGTCTTGGCGTAACCGGTGAGGCCGGCCTCGGTGAGCAGCCCGCGCAGCTCGTGCGCGGCCGCCCGGATCTGGCCGAACTCCACCCCTGGCGTCGGGTCCAGGTCGATCCGCAGCTCGTCGGTGTGGTCGGGGTCGCTGGCCAGATACGGCCACACGTGGAAGCCCAGGCAGCCCAGGTTGACCGCCCACAGCACGTGCTCGATGTCGGCCACGACCAGGGCCTGCGACGTGGTGCCGTTCGGGGTGGCCACGGTGGTCGTGGTCAGCCAGTCCGGCGCGGTCTTGGGCACCCGCTTCTGGAAGAACGACGGCCCGCCCGCACCCTCCGGGAAGCGCTGCAGCAGCACCGGCCGGCCACCCATGGTGCGCAGCAGCGGCTCGTCCATCCGCAGGTAGTACCCAGCCAGGTCGGCCTTGGTCTCGCCGCGCTGGGCGAACAGCACCTTGTCCGGGTGGGTGATCAGGCCGCTGCGCGCGCTCACACCAGCCACTATTTCAGACACCCCAGGTAGCTGCGGTCACCAGGCGTACCGGCCCTGGCCGGTACCCTCACTCGGAGTGGACAAGGTCAGCCGCACCGCACCAGCACCAGCGCCGGACCGGACGGGCCGCCCGGCCCGCGGCCGGCCGTGGCCGTCCTGGCTGCTGCCCGCCGGGCTGCTCCTCGTGCTGGTCTTCCTGACCGTCAACGTGCTGGCGCACGGTCCCCTGGTCAGCCTGGACCAGCAGATCCGGCAGACCGTGCAGGGCTGGGCGCACGCGGCGGGCTGGCGCTGGCTGGCGGACAGCCCGCACGCGCCCGCCCAGCTCATCACCGATCTCGGCCGGGAGACCGTGGCCGTGCCAGTGCTGGCCGTGGTCGCCGCGGTGCTGGCAGTCCGCGGGCACGCCCTGCGCCCGCTGCTCGTGGCGCTGACCGGAGTCGCGCTGCTGCTGGTCACGGTGATCCCAGCCAAGATCATCATCGCCCGGCCCGGGCCGGGCACCAGTGCCCTGGCCACCGGCAGCTGGGGCTACTTCCCGTCCGGGCACACCAGCACCGCGTGCGTGTGCTATTCGATCGCTGTCCTGCTGCTCATCGCCGGCCGGCCGGCCCGGGTCCGCCGGGCCGCGCTGGCTGGCCTGGCCGCGGTTTGGCTGCTGGTCGGCGTCGCGCTGGTCTGGTGCGACTATCACTGGGCCAGCGACGTGCTGGCCGGCTGGGCGCTGTCCGCGCTCATCGTCTGGCTGGCGCTGCGCGTCCCGCCGCCGGACCGGCTGCGCTGGCCCACTCGCCGGTCATAACAGATGTCATGACCGAGGTGCTCCGCCAGGGCACCTGGCTCACCGCGCTGCTCTGGCTGGTCGCGGCGGGCGGCCACGTCGCGGCCGGGAGGCTGCGGCACGGCGGCCTGGCCAGCGCCTTCCACTGACGCTTACGAATCCCTTACCTGCGGTGATCCGGTCTGTGTCGCGGCCGGCGGCTGCTCCTAGAGTCTCGGTTGCGGCAAGAGTGCACAGTGGGGATATTTCCCGCCCGCCGGGCGGCGCGAGCCTAGAGACGCGGCCACCCGGCGCCCGGCCGGGGGGCATCCGCCGCGCTGCCAACACACGGCGGATGCCCCCCGGCTGCTCAGCCGCTACCGGCCCGGCCAGGGCAGCCGGTAGGCGCGGTAACTGTTCACCCCCGATGGGCAGCCCGGCGTTGAACACCAGGCGGCCGGACGGGCTGAACTCGGAGAAGTACGGCAGGTTTCCCCAGCGAACGGCGGTGCGTGCCATGGTTTGCACCGGCATTGATCTCCCTGTATTGATCAATTACGGAAAGAGCTATTCCACGATTGGCTGGAAAGGAAGCGTCCCAGCTCAGCAGCCGTAGGCGCGGTCGCCGGGCCACGCCTGGTAACCGACAGTGCGGCGGCCGCATTGGCCCGCCGGGCGGCCGCCACCGCATCCTCCCCGGCCGCCAGTGCGGCAATGAAGGCACCGGTATGCGTATCGCCCGCCCCATTGCTGTCCAGGACGGCGACCGGGAATCCGGGAACCACTGTTAGTGGCGTTTTGAAATGTGCCAGCATGCAGCCTTTTGCACCGGTGCGGACCAGCACACCCTGGCCCGGCCGGGCCGTCCAGGACGGCCGCCCGGTCAGGGTGCGCAACGCGGCCGCCGCGCCTGCCCCGGCCGCGGCCTGCTGACCAGCCAGCAGCGCCGCCTCGCGGCTGTTCAGGGTCACCCAGTCGGCCCGGTGCAGCACCGTGGCCAGCGCGTCCGGCGGGATGGACCGCAGCAGCGGGCCAGGGTCGAAGAACACCACACTGCCGCTGTCCAGCCGGGCCAGCCAGCCGAGCAGTGCGTCCCGGTTGGCCGGGTGGACCAGGCTGTAGCCGGACAGGTAGACCGCGTCGGCCGGATCGGCTATCACCCGGGCCAGATCCTCGCCGGTCAGCGTCGCCTCAGCACCCGGGCTGGTCACGAACGTGCGCTCACCCGCGGCGTCCACCATGCTCACCACGAAGCCGGTGTCCCGGCCAGGCTTGGGCGGCTGCAGCACCTCGATACCTTCCGCCGCCAGCCCGGCCCGGGCCAGGTCGGCCAGCGGTCCGGTGCCGTGCGCGCCCGCGTAGCCGGCCCGCAGCCCGAGCCTGGATGCCGCGGCCAGCACGTTGAAGCCGCCGCCCGGGGTCAGTTCGGTACGGCTGGCCAGCACGTCGCCGCCCCGCTCCGGCAGCGCCGGGATGTCCAGCACCACGTCGATGACCACGTTGCCCAGATGTAGCAGGCGGCTGAATACCGGGCCGCCGGTCACGCCTGCCCGCCCATCCCCCGGACGGCCAGCAGGCTGGCCGCCACCTCGTCCAGCCGCAGGCCGTTCACCGCGGCCACGGTGCGCCGTGCCTCGGCCGGGAAGGCCGCCGCGCCATGGCACGCACCGGCCACCGCCCCGGCCATCGCCGCGATGGTGTCGGTGTCGCCACCGGCCGAGGCGGCCATCCGGCAGGCCAGCCACGGATCATCCGGGGCGGCGGCCAGGATGGCGAACGCGGCGGGCACCGACTCCGGGGTGGCCAGGCTGGTGCCGACCAGTGTGTCCACGGTGTCCAGGGCCGCCTCGCTGGCCAGCCCGGCGGTCAGCCCGGCCGCCCAGCGGATCCGCGCCGCCACGTCGGCCGCGGCCACCCAGTGCCCGCGGCCAGCGCCCAGGCTGGCCGCGGTGATCGCGGCGTCCGTGGCCTCCGGCACCGACGCACCGGCCACTCCGGCGCTGACCGCCGCGGCCACCGCCGCTGCCCCGGCCAGCGCCACCCCGGTGTTGTGCGTGACCCGGCTGGCCTCGACCACCTGGTCCAGCAGCCGGCCCAGGTCGTCGCACGGCGTGGCCACGCCGACCGGGGTGATCCGCATGGCCGCGCCGTTCGTACCGCCCGAGCGGCCGGTGTCGGCGATGTCCGCGCCGGCCAGCAGCGCGGCCAGGGCTCGCTTGGTGGACGGCCCGAGCAGGCTCAGTGTGCCGCGCACCCGCATCGACTCTTCCCAGCTCAGCAACTTCTGCGCGAACTCGGCGGCGTCGATGCGGCCGCCGCCCTCGATGAGCAGCCCGGCCAGCAGCAGCGCCTGCTCGGTGTCGTCGGTCACCGTGCCGGCCGGCAAGCCGGGCGCCAGCGGCTGGTCCGCGGCGCCCGGCTGGAACCAGTCCAGCAGCGGCCCGTACCGGGCGACGACCTGCGCGCGGGGCAGCGATTCGGTGGGCATGCCGAGCGCGTCCCCGATGGCCAGCCCGTACAGCGCGCCCGCCGCCCGGGCCTGCGCGCCGGCCACCCGGGCCTGCGCCCCGGTCATCTGCCCAGCATGTCCGCCAGGCTGACCACCTCGATCAGGGGTGCGTACATGCGCAGGATGTCCAGGGCGTTGCGGTGGCTGTCCTCGGTCGCCCCGGCGCACGCGTCCGCCACCACCTGGACGAAGACCCCCTCGTCGGCCGCGGCCACCGCGGTGGACAGCAGGCAGCAGTCGGTGGCCACCCCGGCCAGCACCAGCCGTCCGCTGTCCTGCACGTGATTGCGCAGTTCCGGGCCCCATTTGCTGAACGTCACCGCGTCCAGCGTCCGCCCGGACCAGCCGGCGAAGTCGTCCACCAGCTGGTAGATGTCCGCGTCCGGCGGCTGCAGCGCGAACGGCCAGGCCTGGTAGTAGCGCTGCCAGGCGCCGTGCGGCTGCTGCGGCGCGATGAACCGGGTGAACACCACATTCGGCTGGAAGGCCTCGACCAGCTTGCCGACCGGGCCGATGATCTCACCGAAGTGCGGTGCCAGCCAGGCGCTGCCCGGCTCGGCGAACACCCGCTGCATGTCGATGACCGCCAGGCACGGCCCGGCCGGGCTGCTCATCAGGTGGCCGCCGGCTGGAGCGCGGGCCTGGACTCCTGGGCCCGGACTGGGGCGAAGTCCAGCGCCCAGGCGGCCAGGAAGCCGAGCACCAGGGCGATCAGCACCCCAAGGTTGGCGGACGCCCAGGCCCCGGTCTTCCCGCCCAGCCCGAGCGGCTGCAGCAGGTAGCCCTGCCAGGTGAGCCAGCTCGCGTTGATGTTGGTGACCAGGCCCCAGCCCACCACGGTGGCGATCACGATGATGGCCAGCGGGGCGGACCGGATGTCCCCGTAGCGGCCATGCCGGTCATACAGTTCCGGCTCGGAGTAGTTCTTCCGGCGCAGCATGATGTCGGCCAGCATGATGCCGCACCAGGCGGCGATCGGCACGCCCAGCGTGATCAGGAAGCCCTCGAACTGGCTCAGGAAGTTGTGCGCCACGAACACCACGTAGATCGTGCCGAGCACCATCACCGTGCCGTCGATGAGCGCGGCGGCGTAGCGCGGGATGCGCAGCCCGAGGGTGAGCAGGGCGAGCCCGGACGAGTAGATGTCCAGCACCGAGCCGCCGACCAGGCCGAGCACCGCGACGATAGCGAACGGGACCAGGAACCAGGTGGGCAGCAGGGTGGTCAGCGCGCCGATCGGGTCGGCCCCGATCGCGGCGCTCAGCTTGGCCGACGAGCCGGCCAGCAGCAGCCCGAAGATGAGCAGGAAGATCGGCGCGATGGACGACCCGAACGTGGTCCAGCCGATCACGGCCCGGCCCGACGAGCGGCGCGGCAGGTAGCGCGAGTAGTCGGCGGCGGTGTTCACCCAGCCCAGCCCGAACCCGGTCATCACGAACACCAGGGCGCCGATAAACTTCTGCGCCGAGCCCGCCGGGATGGCCGACACCGTGCTCCAGTGGACGTGGTTGGCGACCAGCGCGATGAACATCACGGTGAGGATCGCGGTGACCCAGGTGATCACCGTCTGCATGCGCATGATCAGGTCGAAGCCCAGCACCCCGCCGGACACGGTCAGCGCGCTGACCACGATGAGCGCGATCACCTTGATGCCGGTGCCGCCGCCCGCGCCGAGCCGCTCGAACACGGTCGCGGTGGCCAGCGTGGCCAGGATGATCAGCACGGTTTCCCAGCCGACGGTGAGCAGCCAGGAGATGAGCGACGGCAGTTTGTTGCCGCGCACCCCGAACGCGGCCCGGCCGAGCACCATGGTGGGCGCCGAGCCGCGTTTGCCGGCCACCGCGATGAACCAGCAGAGCAGGAACGAGACGATGATGCCGGTCAGCCCGAGCGCGACCCCCTGCCAGAACGAGACGCCGAAATCGAGCACGAAGGCCCCGTAGCCCAGCCCGAGGACGGAGACGTTGGCCGCGAACCACGGCCAGAACAGGTCGTGCGGACGGCCCTTGCGCTGGGCATCCGAGATCACGTTGATTCCGTTCGCCTCGATCTGCAACGGGCGGACTTCCCCGGCGGACGCTGACTGAGCGTCCGATGCGTGACTGTCAGCCATGGCGAGCCCCTTCAGGCGAGGAATACCGGGGGATAACGCTGTCAGCTAGCCGGCTGGCTGGCAGCCAGGGGCCGGGGGGCCAGCCAGCGGCTGCGGTGGTGCGGCGCCACACCACCCAGGCGGCCAGGCCGGCCAGCGTCCCGGCGGCCAGCAGCGCAGCCGCCGAGGCCGCCCGTTTCCGGCCCGGGCCGGCCAGCCAGCCTGACTGCGCGGCGGCCGGCCCGCTGGCTTGATCCGCGGGATGGCCAGCCTGGGCGGCCAGCAACTGCTCGACGTTGCCGGCGAACTGCTCCACCAGGCGCTGGCCCATGTCGCCGATGGCCCCTGGCGCGTACTCGGCGACCGCGCCGCGAATTATCAGGTCCGCGCTGATCAGCACCCGGGCGGTGGCCCCGTGCGGCACGACGCGCAGGGTCACGTTGGCGTCCGCGCTGCCCTGGCCGCTGAGCTCCCGCCCGGACGCGCTCAGCGTCGCCGTGCCGGCCGCCCGGTCGGCCGCGTCGAGGTGCACCGTGCCCGCGTACAGCGCGTGCACCGGGCCGATCCGGACCCGCAGTTCCCCGGCGTAGGTGCCCTCGGCGACCTCACCGATGAGCCGGCTGCCCGGCAGGCAGGCGGCTACCTTGCCGGGATCCAGCAGGGCGTCGAGTACCTCGGGGGCAGGCCGGCCGATCCGGATCGCGCTGGTCAGCTGCACGCCGGCGTCCCTACCGGTCGCGGATCCGGCCGGACGCGATGGATTCCTCGGCCAGGTCGTGCCTGGCGGCCGATCTCCTTGCTGGCGCCGGTGACGAGGGCCACTTTCCCGCTCAGCAACAGATCCACCGCAACCCCTTCCCAACTCGCCAGACACCCCGTCCCAGCCGGCCCGCCGCGGCTCCGCAGCTCGCAGCGAACGGAGCCCACGGTCCGGCGGCGCGCCGCGGACGGACACGGGGTGGCTGGACGGTATACCAAATATCACTTTGACGGAAGACTCCCTACTACCCCCACATAACACCCTTGGCCGCACCGCCTCCCCCCATCCCCCGGTGATGCTCCCCACTCCCCGCCGGCGCCCAGCCGGATAAAGGCCAGCAGCGCCGGATCCCCCGGCCGCACCACCCTCTTTATGCTTAACGCCCGTGCCCGGCCGGTCGGCGCCCGCAGGCAGCACGGCGACCGGGGCGATCAGCAACGGCGCCGCACCGGGCCGGGACAGGCTGGCCAGCCGCGCCGCCGGGCCGGGTCAGCCAACGCGATCGCCGCGCCGGAGTTCGATCACGGGGTGACCGGGTTCGGCCGCGGTGTACCCCGGCTTGGCCAGTACCACCCGTCAATCACGGCGTCGCTGGCCCGGCCGGCGCGGCCCAGGCGGCCCGGTTGGCCGCGCGCTCGGCCCGCAGCCGGTCGAGCAGCCCGCCCGCCGCCGCGACCTGCTTGATCACGCCGGGAATCCCGGCTCCCCGGTCCAGCAGCTCCTTGGCCAGCACGGCGGCGGCCTGTCCGGGCTCGGCGTAGACCCGGTTCACCAGACCGATCCGCTCCGCCTCGGCCGCGTCCACCCAGCGGCCGGTCATCGTCAGTTCGAGCGCCCGACCCCGGCCGACCAGGCTGGGCAGCAGCCACGCGCCCACCGCGAGCTCCCGGCCGGGCGGCCCGGTCCACCGGAAGCGACCGTCCGGACCGGCCACGCGCAGGTCAGCCGCCCCGGCGAGCTGCGCGCCACCGCCGACAGCGGGACCGCTGACCACCGCGATGACCGGCCCTGGACGGGTGATCATGACCTCGCAGCATTCGTACAGCAGATCGGAGATCTCGGCCCGCTCAGCGTCGCTGACGTTCAGATCGGCCCCTGCGCAGAACACCTCGGGATCGGTGCTGTCGAGCAGGATCGGTGCGGCTGGATCGGCCGTGAAGGCCACCTGCAGCGCCTGGACCATGCCCAGATCCAGCGCGTTGCGCCGGTCCGGGCGGTCCAGCCGGACCCGGAGGTAGCCCGCAGGGCCCGGTTCCACCCGGACAGACGGGTGCGGCATGGACAGACTCCCCAAGAAAGCACCGCTGGCCACGTGCCTGAAATATGGTATACCAAACGCGTGGAGTCGCTGGCTAGGTGTGCGCTACGGCCGCCGGCCGGCAGTGCGCTACGGCCGCCGGCCGGGTGTGCGCTCGGTCTAGCCGGCCGCATCGGGCGGCTGCCGCTGACCGCGGCTCGGGTGCAGGAACTGGCCAGCGGAGGCGGCAGATGAGTCAGGCAGCAGCCGGGGGTGCGGTGGGCCGGGTGGTCCCCGGACCGGGCTACGTGAGCAAGACCGACATGGTGGCCGCGCTGATCCGGGAGCAGATCATCACCGGCGAGCTGCCCGCCGGTGAGCAGTTGCGGCAGCGCGACCTGGCCGCCCGGTTCCAGGTCAGCCAGACGCCGGTGCGTGAGGCGATGCGCCGGCTGGAGTCCGAGGGCCTGGTCATCGGCGACACGCACCGCGGGTTCACCGTGGCCGGGCCGGACGAAGGCCCGGTCGAGGAGAATTTCCAGATCCGCGCGGCGCTGGAGTCGCTCGGCGTGTCGCTCGCGGCGCGCAAGATCGACGCCGCCGGGATCACCCGGCTGCAGGCGCTGAACGACCAGATCCGCGCGCTGGCTGAGGACAGCCCGCGGTACGCCGACCTGAACCGGGAGTTCCATTTCAGCCTGTACGAGTCCGCCCGCAGCCCGCTGCTGCTGTCCTTGATGCGGCTGCTCTGGGCCTCCATGCACGGCGGCCCCAAGGTGGCCTGCAGTCCCGCGGAATCGGCGCGGCAGCACGACGTCATCCTGGCCGGGCTGCGCGCCGGGGACCCGGCCGCCGCGGCCGAGGGCACCTACCAGCACATCATGGGCACCGAGCGGGCCAGGTGATGCTGAGCCGCGGCGAGACCCTACCCCCGGCCCGGCCATCCTGCGCGCACCGGGCACCCCACCTACCGGGCAGAACCCGAGCTGTTCAACGCGGTCGTGAACCGCCTCCTGACCGCCGTGCACCGCGGCGCATTGGCCGCCCGCGACCCCGCGTCCGGTGTCCGTGTCCAGCACCGGAGGGCAACGCTGACGCATACCGTGTTAGCTATGGCGTCCTGGCTTGGCCGGCTCTCCCCCCGGCGCCGGATCTTCGCGGCCGCCGTGACCGCGCTGCTGGCCGCGGCCGTCGTGGTGGCTGTCGTCAGCGTGGTCGTGGCCAACCAGGACAGCGCGGCTGGCCAGCCCGCGGGCTACCCGGCCCAGGACCGGCCCGGGCCGGTGCTGCTGGTCCCGGGATATGGCGGCAACACGAACTCGCTCACGATTCTGGCCCGCCGGATCCGGGCCACCGGCCGCCAGGCCACCGTGCTGCACCTGCCCGGTAACGGGACGGGCAGCCTGGTCGGCGACGCCAGCGTGCTGAACGCCGCGGTCAGCCACGCGCTGCGCGGCGGCGCGCCCTCGGTCGACGTGATCGGCTACTCCGCGGGCGGGGTGGCCACCCTGCTCTGGGCCCGCGAGGACGGTGGCGCGCACAAAGCCCGGCGGATAGTCACCCTGGGCGCCCCGTTCCACGGCGCCCAACTGGCCGCCGACGGCGAGGCATTCCTGCCCAACGCCTGTCCGCCCGCATGCCGCCAGCTGGTGCCGGGCAGCAGTCTGCTCAGCCAGCTCGCGGCGGGCATCACCGCGCACCGGCCGAGTTGGCTGTCGCTGTGGAGCATCGACGACAAAACGGTGGACCCGCCGGACTCGGCCCGGCTGGCTGGCGCGGTCAACGTGCCCATCCAGTCCGTCTGCCCGGCCCAGCAGATCAGCCACTCCCAGCTGCCCACCAGCCCAGCCGTCACCGCCATGGTGCTGCAGGCCATCGGGACCGGCCCGGTCCAGCCCACCCCGGCCGACTGCGGTTAGCCAGCCGCCCGCGGCTCGACCGGGCCCAGCGGCGGCAGCGCGTGCTCCTGCAGGTCGATGCCGATCTGCAGCACCCTGGCGTCGGCGCCGCGCGGCGCGGCCAGCGACACCCCGACCGGCAGGCCGCTGCGCCGGCCCAGCCCGCCGGGCAGGCTGACCACCGGGAAACCGGTGGCGTTCCAGGTGGCGGTGAGCCGGATCATGAAATCGCCGTCCCCGGCGGGCTGACCCGGGTCGTAGCCGCCGCCGCGCGGCGGCGCGGTCCCGCAGACGCTCGGCTCCAGCAGCGCGTCCACCTCGTGCTGGGCGAACCACTGCTCCCAGCCGGCGGTGACCTCGGCCCGGCGCTGCTGCGCGGCCAGGTAGGGCGCAGCCGCGGTGAATTCGTCGCTGGCCGCGACGAACTCGCCGATGCTGGCCCGGTACCGGGTGGCCGCGTCCCGGTGCCGCCGATGGTACGCGCCGGCCTCGGTGAGCAGCACCGTGGTCAGCTCCGGGCCGGTCAGGTCCGGCGCCGCGGGCAGTGTGACGACCCGGGCCCCGAGCTGCTGCACGGCCGCCACGGCCTGGTCGAGGATCTCGGCCACGTCCGGTTCCAGGCCGACCTGGTCCGGCCGGTCGGTGACCGCGATGGTGACCCCGGCCAGCGGGTCCGGGCCGGGGCGGGCGCGCACCGGGAACGCGCCGGGCGGCGCGGGTGGCGGCAGCAGCGGGCTGATCTCCGCCGGGCCCGCGGTCAGCGCGCTGAGCAACGCGCCGCAGTCGGCCAGCGAGCGGGCCATCGGCCCGGCGTGGTCCAGGGTGGGCGCGAGCGGGATGATGCCGCCCAGCGGGATGAGGCCGTGCGTCGGCTTGACCGTGCATACCCCGCTCAGCGCGGCCGGGATGCGCAGCGACCCGCACGTGTCGCTGCCCAGTGCGGCCGGTACCATGCCGGCCGCGAGCGCCGCGGCCGACCCGCCACTGGACCCGCCCGCCGCGCGGTCCAGCGCCCACGGGTTGCCGACCTGGTCGGTGGTGCCACCCGCGGCGAACTCGTGGGTGTGCGTGTGCCCGATCAGCACCATGCCCACCCGGTCCAGCCGCTCCCACGCGACCGAGCTGTGCCCGGCCACGTGCCCGGCCAGCACCCGGCTGGACGCGGTCAGCGGCAGCCCGGCCACCGCGTACAGGTCCTTCAGCCCGATAGGGATGCCGCACAGCAGCGGCGCCTGATCCCGGTCCCGGGACCGCCGCTCGTCCGCGGCACG
>DASXIN010000016.1:0-56067 GCA_036497945.1 Streptosporangiaceae bacterium
GCCAGACCGCGCAGCCGAGCCTGAATGCCCGCGCGCGGCCGGTACCGCGACGCGCTGCGCCATCGGGATTTGCGGCTGCTCATCACCTCGTTCCTGATCGACCAGATCGGCAGCTGGTCCTACCTGGTCGTGATCGGGGTCTATGTCTTCGACCGCACCCACTCCACCCAGTGGCTGGCCGCGCTGGCCGTCTGCCGCTGGGGGCCCGGCCTGCTGCTGGCCAGCTACGGCGGCGTGCTGGCCGACCGCTACGAACGGGTGACCGTGCTCATCGTCTCGTCAGTGGTCAGCGCGGTGCTGATGACTGGAATGGCGGTCGTGGTCGCGACCCGCGCCCCGGTCGGGCTGGTGCTCGCGCTGTCCGCCCTCGCCTCGGCTGCGGTGACGCCCTATCAGCCTGCCTCGGGCGCGCTGCTCCCCGAGGTGGTCGGCGCACGGGACCTGGCCGCGGCCAACTCGATCTTCTCGGCGCTGGAAAATCTGGTCGTGGTGATCGGGCCGGCCATCGGCGGCCTGCTGCTGCTCACCGGCCGCCCGGCCATCGGTGTCGCGATCAACGCGGCCAGTTTCGCCGCGGCGGCGGCGGTAACCACCCGGCTGCGCGTCCGGTCCCGTGGCGGAGCGGCCGAGGGCAGCACCGGGCAGCAACTGGCCGCCGGGTTCAAGGCCCTGGCCGCGCAGCCGGTGGCGCTGGCCATCATCCTGTTCGCCGCCCTCGACTCCGCCGTCTACGGGGCGAGCACCGTGCTCTACGTCCCGCTGTCGATCCGGCTGGGCACCGGCACCGACGGCTACGGTTACCTGCTGGCGGCCAGCGCGCTCGGCGGCGTACTCGGCGCCGGCCTGGCCAACCGGCTAAGCGGCACCGGCCGGCTGGCCCCGGTCATCATGGGCAGCATCTGCCTGCAGGCGCTGCCGTTCCTGGTCACCATCCCGGTCCGCTCGCCCGTGCTGGCCGCCGTCTTGCAGGCCGTCTCCGGCGTCGGGATGATCATCGTGGACGTGCTGGCCCTGACCAGCCTGCAGCGCGACCTGCCCGGCACTGTGCTCAGCCGGGTGCTCGGCATCTTCGACACGCTGGTGCTGGGCGGCATCCTGCTGGCCAGCCTGGCCACCGGCATCCTGCTGGCCCACACCAGCGTCGTGGTCGCGCTGGTCGTGGTGGGTGCCGGGATACCCGCCGTCGCGCTGCTCGGGCTGCCCACGCTGCTCCGGGCCGACCGCACCTCGGCCCAGGTCGCCGCCCGGTTGAGGCCCCGGGTCAGCCTGCTGTCCGGGCTCGACCTGCTGGCCGATGCGGACCGGGCCACCCTGGAGCGGCTGGCCGCGGCGGCCGAGGAGGTCGTGGTGCCCGGGGGCGGCATGCTGATCCGCCAGGGCGATCCAGCCGATGCGCTGTGGATCCTGGTCCACGGCGAGCTGTCGGTGTGTGTCACCGGTGCCGCCTCCGGGCCGCGTGAACTGGCCCCGGTGACCGCGCCCGGATATGTCGGCGAGGTCGGGCTGCTGAAGGGCATCCCGCGCACCGCCACGGTGCGGGCCAGCCAGGACAGCACACTGCTGCGGATCGCCGGCGCGGACTTCCTGGCCGCCATGGAGGTCGGCCGGCCCAGCCCGTCGCTGCTCGCGGTGGCCGGCGCCCGGCTGGCCCGCACCCCCGGGCCGTAGCTGACCCTCTTTCCCGTACCTCACCCCTAGGGCTTGTCAGCGGCGGGTCGGCTCTGCCTAAAGTTGCCTGGTGGAGAGCTGCGCGCGGTGTGGCGCGCCGCTGGGGGTGGGCGACCGGTTCTGCGAGGATTGCGGCGCTCCGTTGCTGGCCTGCCCGGCTTGCGGCGAGCCAGCCACGCCAGGCAAGCGGTTCTGCCGGGGCTGCGGCGCGCAACTGCCTACCGCTGAGCCCGCCCCGCCGGCTGCGCCGGACACGGTGCAACTCGCCCCGCCACCTGTGCCGCCTGCCCGGGCTGCGGCCAGGTCCACCCGCGGGCCGGTGGCTGAGCGCCGGGTCTGCTCGGTGCTGTTCTGCGACGTCGTTGGGTTCACCCCGTTGTCCGAGTCGCGGGATCCGGAGGCTGTCCGTGAGCTGCTGTCCCGGTATTTCAGCGTGGCGCGGACGGTGATCAGCCGGTACGGCGGGGTGGTGGAGAAGTTCATCGGCGACGCCGTGATGGCGGTCTGGGGCACCCCAGCGGCGGCGGAAGGGGACGCGGAGCGGGCTGTACGCGCCGGGCTCGACCTGGTAGCGGCGGTGGCGGAACTCGGTACCGAGGCTGGCCTGCCCGTTCTGGCGGCCCGAGCCGGGGTGGTGACCGCTGAGGTCGCAGTGACCCTCGGGGCGGTCGGCGAGGGCATGGTGGCGGGCGATGCGGTGAACACCGCCGCCCGGGTACAGGCGGCCGCCGAGCCCGGCTCGGTGCTGACCGACGGGACGACCCAGCGGCTGGCGGACAGCGCGATCGGGTTCGCCGAGGCCGGATCGCACCGGCTGAAAGGTAAGGCAGAGCCGCAGCGGCTGTGGCGGGCCACCCGGGTGCTGTCCGGGGTGGGTGGCTCGATGCGGATCGACGGGCTGGAGGCGCCGCTGGTCGGGCGGAACGCGGAGCTGCGCACAGTCAGGGAGCTGTTCCATGCCGCGGCGGAACGCCGGGTGCCGCGGTTGGTGCTGATCTCCGGGCCTGCGGGGATCGGGAAGTCGCGGCTCGGCTGGGAGTTCGAGAAGTACGCCGATGGCCTGGCCGAGACGGTGCGGTGGCACCGTGGCCGCTGCCTGTCCTACGGCGACGGGGTGGCGTTCTGGGCGCTGGCCGAGATCGTCCGGCAGCGGCTGGGCATCGCGGAGGAGGACCCGGTTGAGACCGCGGCGGGCAAGCTGGTCGAGGGCCTGGACCGGTTCATCCCGGACCCGGCGGAACGCGGCTATATCGGGGTACGGCTGGGCCGCCTGCTCGGCGTCCCCGTCCCCGAGGATAACGGCGAGCCGATGGCCCGCGAAGAGCTGTTCGCCGGGTGGCGGCTGTTCTTCGAGCGGCTCGCCGCTCAGGCGCCCGTGGTGCTGCTGGTCGAGGACGCCCAGTACGCGGACTCGGGCCTGCTGGACTTCCTGGATCATCTCATCGACTGGGGCCGGGACCTACCGGTCTACGTGCTGGTGCTGGCTCGCCCCGAGCTCGCTCAGGCCCGGCCCGGGTTCGGCACCGGGCGGAACCGGATCACGCTGACGCTGGACCCGCTCGACCCGGCGTCCATGGACCAGCTAGTTGACGCGCTGGTGCCGGGAATGCCACCCCCGGCGCGATCCGCGGTCACCGCCCAGGCGCAGGGTGTGCCGCTGTTCGCGGTCGAGACGGTCCGTGCGCTGATCGACCGGGACATCGTCCAGCCGGCCGAAGGGGTCTACCGGCTGGTCGGCGATGTCGGGGAGCTGGCCGTGCCCGACAGCCTGCACGCGCTGCTCGCCGCCCGGCTGGACGCCCTCGATCCGGGTGTACGGCGACTGGTGACTTACGCCGCGGTCCTGGGCACCAGCTTCCCCGCGGACGCGCTGGTGGCCGTGTCTGGGCGGGACGAGGTGACGGTGCAGGCCGCCCTGGCCGAGCTGGTGCGCCGTGAGGTGTTCAGCGTGTCCGCTGACCGGCTGTCGCCCGAGCTGGGCAACTATCGGTTTGCCCAGGAGATGCTGCGCCAGGTCGCCTACGAGACGTTGTCTCGCCGGGACCGCAAGACCCGGCATCTCCGGGTCGCCGCGCACCTGCGCGCGGCGTTCGCCGACGATGGTGAAGAAGTAACAGATGTCGTCGCCCGGCACTACCTGGACGCGCTGACCGCCATCCCGGACGACCCGGACGCCGCCGAGATCCGCGGCCAGGCCATCGCCGCCCTGGTCCGGGCCGCGGAAAGGGCCGAGCGCACGGGTGCGCCCGCCCTGGCCAGCTCCAGTTACGCCCGGGCGGCCGAACTGGTCCCGGCTCCGGCCGAGGGGGAGCAGGACGCGGCAGCCGGGCCGCCGGTGGGCATGCTCTGGGAACGTGCCGCGGTAGCCGCCGACACGGCCGGCGACGAGACCGTCGCCCTTGATTACGCAGGCCGGGCCCGGGCGTATCATCTGCGCCGCGGTGACGCCCGGGCAGCTGCCCGCACCCAGGCCATCGCGGGTAAGGCGCTACGGATGCGAGGCCGCCTCGGCGAGGCGCATGAGCAGCTTGTCGCGGCCGTGGACGTGCTGCGGGCCAACCCGGACACGGACACGGTACGGGCCCTCCAGGAACTGGCGGCCGCGCAAGTCTTCGCTGGCGCACCGGACGCGGACCGGCTGTCCACCGAGGCGCTCGTGCTGGGCCAGGACCTCGACGTAGGCCCAGGGCGGCTCGGCGGCCTGTTCGTGGTCCGCGGGATCTACCTTGGCACCATCCAGCGGCGCTCAGAGGCCGCCGCCTACCTGCGCGAAGGTGCCCGGCTGGCCACTCAGGCGGGCGACAGCGCCGGCCTGGGGCGAGCGCTGCTGAACCTGTCGGATGTCGAGGCGGGCAGCGATCCGGCGGCCGCCGCGGAAACGGCCCGCGCCGCCGCTAGCCATCTCCGCCGCACCGGGGCGCGGGAATACCTGGCCGTCGCCACCATGAATCTGGCTCATTCGCTGCTGCTGCTCGGCAACTGGGATGCGGCTGCGGCGGAACTCACCCAGGCGATGGACTCCGACGGGCTGGCGGATCAGCAGTACCTGGTCTGTATCCGGGGCTGGCTGGCGGCGCTGCGCGGCGACGTGGCCACCGCCGAGACCATGCTGGCCAGCCTCCCCGACCTCCAGGTCACCGAGGATCCACAGGACCAGGCCACCGTCAGCCTGGTGGAGGCGCTCACTGCGGCTGCCCGGCGCTGGCCGGCCGACACGCTGCGCCACGCGCAGAGCGTCCTTGGCCATGCCGACGCCATCGGGATAAGCCACGAGTGTGTCCGCTGGGCCTGGCCGCTGGCCGCGCGCGCGGCCCATGACCTGGCTGACACCACCACCACTCGCGAGCTGCTCAGCCTGCTCGATGACAGCCAGCCAGGGCATGTCGTCCCCATGCTCCGCGCCGAGCGTGCACTGGTCCGGGCGCGGCTGACCGCCCCGGATGGCGGCCCGGCGGCCGCCTCGGAGTTCGCGGACGCCGTCAGCGGCCTCCGCGAGCAGAGCACGCCCTACCACCTGGCCCATGGCCTGCTCGACCAAGCTGAGCACCTGCTGCGGCAGGGCAACACCGAGGCCGCGGCAACCGCGGTTGAGGAAGCCCGCAGCACCGCGACCCAACTGCGCTGCCAGCCGCTGCTCGACCGGGTCGCCCAGATAACGGCCGCGGAGCCGCGGATACCCGCCTGAACTAGCCGGCGTTGGGCATGATGGGTGTGGGTTTAACGGGCCTCGGCGTCGCGGACCCGCTGCACCATCATCTCGAGCAGGGCCCAGGCCGTCTCCGGGTGCAGCATGGCGAACGGGCGGAACACCCACGCGGTGAACAGCAGGCAGCGCAGCTCGGTCTCGGCGGTGATCTTCGCCGAGCGGTAGGAATGGTCGATGAGCGCCATCTCACCGAAATAGTCGCCGGGGCCGAGCGTGCGGGCCGGCCGTCCGTGCACGCTGACCGAGGCCTGCCCGGACACAATCACCCCGAACGTCGCGCCGCCCTGCTCTTCGGTGGTCAGCACCGCTCCGGCCGGGAAGGTCCGGTCGTGCGCGTTGCGCGCCAGGCCGTCCAGCTCCTTCCTGGGCAGCATGGAGAACAGCGGGACCTGGGCGAGAACCGCTTCGGGCGTCGTCATGGCCCGATGCTAAGGGCCCTCGTTTTGCTGCGGATCACCTGTTCGGGGTGGTTCCGGCCGGGGCCGCAGTGCCGTCCAGGCGCCACCGGTACGGGGCGGCCAGCCGGCGCAGCGCCGCCTCGGGGCCCCAGGAGCCGGGCGCGTATGGCACTACCGGGGGCGGGTCTTCCTGCAGCGGTGTGGACACCTCCCACAGCCGCTCGATCCCGTACGCGTCGGTGAACAAGGCCTGGTTGCCGAGCATCGCGTCGACGATGAGCCGCTCGTAACCTTCCAGGCTCTTGGCTTCGCAGAACGAGTCCTGGTAGCGGAAGATCATGTGTGCCCCGCCCAGGCTCACCTCGGCGCCCGGTTCCTTGGCCAGGAACTCGATGGTGACCGAGCCCGGGTCTTCGAAGTCGATGGCGATCTCATTGCCCCGGCCGTCCGTCGCGTCCCGCCGGCGCACCGGGAACATGCGCAGCGGCGGCTCATGGAAGCCGAGCGTCACCGTCTGACGGCTTGCCGCCATGGACTTACCGGACCGGAGCAGGAATGGCACTCCCTTCCACCGCCAGTTGTCGATCTCGGCCCGGACCGCGGCCATCGTTTCGGTGTCCGAGCCCGGCGCCACCCCCGGCTCGTCGCGGTAGCCCTCGTACTGACCGCGCACCACGCACTGCGGGCTGATCGGCCGCAGCGAGTCGAAGACCTTGTCCTTCTCGGCCCGGAGGTGCTTGGCGTCCAGCGACGGCGGCGGCTCCATGGCGACGAACCCCAGCACCTGGAGCAGGTGAGTCACGATCATGTCGGAGTAAGCGCCGATATGGTCGTAGAAGGATGCTCGCCCCTCGATGGACAGCGACTCGGGCACGTCGATCTGCACATAGCTGATGTGCTGCCGGTTCCAGACCGGCTCGAACAGCCCGTTGGCGAACCGGAAGGCCAGGATGTTCTCGACCGACTCCTTGCCCAGGAAGTGGTCGATCCGGAAGATCTGCGACTCGTCGAACACCTGGTGCACGGTATGGTTCAGCGCCCGGGCCGAGGCCAGGTCGGTGCCGAACGGCTTCTCGATGATGACGCGGGTGCGGCCTTCGGCCAGGCCGGTCTGGCCCAGCAAGGTCACTGTCGACTCGAACGACACCGGCGGGATGGCCAGATGGAACAGCCGCCGCGGGGAGCCGCCCAGGTCCGCCTCGGCCCGCTGCACCGCTGTCAGCAGCGGCATGGACTCGCCGGGCTGCGAACTGCCGAACGAGAGCGTCTGGGCGAACGCGGTCCACGCGTCACCCTCCGGCTTGGTCCGGCCGAAATCGGCCGCCGCCTGCCGGGCGTGCTCGCGGAACTCATCGTCGGTGATGGGCCGCCGCGCCGTGCCGACGATGCGGTACCGGTCCGGCATCAGGCCCGCCGCGGCCAGGTGGAACAGCCCGGGCAGCAGTTTGCGTTTGGCCAGGTCGCCGGTGGCGCCGAACAGCACGATGACGTGATCGTCTGGACGCCGGCTGGGCTCGCTTCGCGGTGCCGCGCGCCGGGGGGATGGTGAGGTCACGGCGGCTTTGTTCCCGCTCGCCGTGCCGCGACACCCGTCGCGGCGACTGAGCTTGGCTCCGAGCTGACGCCGTAACAGGCGGCAAGCTAGCGTGGTCAACTAGTGATCGATAGGTGAGCGGGATGCTGAAAGAACGGCGCACGACTGCCCGGCCGCATTGGGTGTTCTGGTTGACGTGCACCATCGCGGCCGGAGTGCTCGCTGCCCTGGTCGTCGTCGTCTTGGCCGAGGAGGTGCTCGGCCACCACGGGCTGGTCCTCGCCGACCCGCACGTCACGGCGTGGCTGGTCGCCCGCCGGGCCGACTGGCTGACCAGCGTCCTGAGGGTCGTCACCTGGCTGGGGTCGCTCGCCGTCATCATCCCGGTCGCGGTGATCGCCGGATTGGTCTTCGTCGTGCGCTGGCACCGCTGGCGGCCGGCCGCCTTGCTGGCCGTCGCGATCGCGGGTGCGGTGGGCCTGTACAACCTGGTGAAACACCTGGTCGGCCGGCCACGGCCGCCGCCGGCGATCTGGATCGGGCACTTTTCCGGTGCCTCTTTTCCGTCCGGGCACGCGGCACAGTCGGTGGCCTGCTACGTGACGCTGGCGCTGATTCTGGGCGCGGGGCGGTCGGGCTTGGCCAAGGCGGCGCTGTTCGGCGGGGCCGTGCTGGTCGTGCTGGTCGTCGGCGGCTCACGGATTTACCTGGGTGCCCATTGGCTGACCGACGTGCTGGGCGGTTACGCGCTGGGCATTGCCTGGGTCGCGGTTGTCCTCGCCGTCCTGCTGACCGTGTGGCCACGCCTGCTTACCGATTCCGGAGGATGGTGAAGATCACCCGCAGGCCGAGAATGCCGGCCACGATGAGCAGGTTGTAGCCGAGCAACTGGCTGAGGCTGACGTCGGAGGCGATCTTCGGCCCGCCGGGGATGCCGAGCAGCAGTGCGGCTACGATGCCGGATGCCGCGCACAGCAGGGCCAGCAGGAACTGGTTGGTCAGGCCGGTGACCTCCCGGCGGTCGCGTTCGTCGGCGAATAGCCGCACGTTGATGCTGAGCCGGCCTTGCTCCAGCGCGCTAGTGACCCGGTCGAACCGGCGGGGCAGCCGGCGCAGCACCGGAATCAGCGCGATCAGCTCGTCGGCGGCCAGCTTTTGCGCCGCTCCCGGCGACACCTGCCCGGCCACATGATCGGCTGCGTACTGACGGGCTTCCGCGGCTACGTCAACGCCTGGGGTCAGCAGGATGAGTGTGCCTTCCAGGGTGGCCAGCGCCCGGAGCACGGTGGCGATCTCGGGCGGGATGGTCAGTTCGAAACGTGCGGCCAGCCGGAACAGGTCGGTGAACATCTCGGTCGTCGCCGCTGTGCCCCCGGTGACGTGCCGCGCGATGAACCGGCCGAGGGCCCGCTCCAGCTCCAGTTCGTCGACCTCATCAGAATGGCTGACCAGTTCCAGCAGGGCATCGCGGAGTGCGGCCGGGTCGCCGCGGCCGAGGGCCAGCAGCAGGTTCTGCAGTGCGGATCTCTGCTGGGTATCGAGGCGGCCGACCGAGCCGAAGTCGAGCCAGGCGAGGCGGCCGTCGGTGAGCAGCAGGACGTTGCCCGGATGCGGGTCGGCGTGGAAGACTCCCCCTTCGGTGATCTGGTAGACCATGCTGCGCAGCAGCGCGCGGGCCAGTTCCGCCCGGTCCAGCCCCCGGTCCTCGATCAGCGGGCCGGCCGCGCGCAGATTAACCCCGTCCAGCCAGTCGATGACGAGCACGTGCTCGGTGCACACCTGCTTGTAGGCTCCGGGCAGCACCACCTGGACGTCGCCCCCAACGGCCCGCTGCTGCCCCGGCCAGGTTGCCGCGACCGCAACCATATTGCGTGCTTCCACCCGGAAGTCCAGTTCCTCCCGGATGGCGGCGGCGAACCCGCGAGCCACGCCCACCGTGCCGACCGCACGAGCCCAATGCGTCCGGTCCTCGAGCCGGACGGCCAGCCGCAGCAAGATGTCCAGGTCCTGTTCCACGGACGCCCTGATCCCGGGCCGCTGAACCTTCACCGCCACCTCAGGGTCCGGGCCGCTGGCGCAGCGCAGCCGGGCCTTGTGCACCTGGGCAATCGATGCGGCCGCGGCCGGCTCAGGCTGCAGCTCGGCGAAAACCTGCGCCACCGGCGCGCCCAGCGACTTGGTCAGCACGTTCTCTACCTGCTCCCACGGGGTCGGCTCGGCCCGGTCCTGCAGCTGGGACAGCTCGGCGATGAACTCGTCGGGGAGCAGATCACGCCGGGTCGACAGCAGCTGGCCCAGCTTGACGAAGGTGACCCCGCCCTCCTCCAGCGCACGGCGCAGGGACAGCGCGAGGCCGGCCCGTCCGCCAACCGCGTCGCCGCCGTCCCGCCGCCGCCCGCGCAGGTACGGACCCAGACCGTGTCGCACGGCGATCCGGCTGATCTGTGCGTAGCGCCGGGAGCGGGCGATGGCGCGCCGGGTGCTGCGGATCATCTCCAGCGGCTGCGGCAGCGTCCCGGTAGGCACCAGCGCCTCCGCCGCCACGATAAAGATCATGGCGACGACCAGGGGAACGCCCACGGCCACGGTGAAGAACGCGGCCAGATGCCCGGGCTCGGCCGCGCGCAGCGCCCGGCCCAGGATCTCGGCCGCGGCGAAGCCAAGCAGGCCAGCCAGCAGCGCCCGTCCGGCGCTGACCGGCAGCCCGAGCAACCGCCGCGACGTCCAGGCCAGGGCGGCCACCAGCAGCAGGCTGGTGGCCAGCACGGCGACTGCGAACACGATCCCATTCACCGGTGACGATTGCGCAGCCAGCATGTGCTTCCTCCCCCGGCGGCAACGGCGGTGTCGCTGTGCTGTGCACAGGGTCAGGATCCCGCGGCGCTCGGGTCGGCGCCTCACCCGCGATGGGGTGAATCGGCCGGTAGGCGGCCGAGAGTTGGCTGCTGTGGCGGAGGGGTCAGCGGACCCAGAGCTGGTCGATGAGCAGGGTCCAGTACGGGTGGTACTGGTAGTTGCCGACCCGCGTGCCGAACAGGATGAGCGCGGATGGATTCCACAGCGGCACCCATGCGGCCTGGTCGGAGAGCTCATGGTCGATGCGGGTCCAGAGTTGGCCGGCGGCGTTGGGGGATCGTGCCTGGGCGGCCAGGGCCTGGCTGGCCTGGGCGTCGATGTCCGGGTCGCAGAACTCGGCCGCGTTCAGATTGCCCGGGTTGCCCGGCCGGAAGGACGAGCAGGTGAGCAGCGGGCCGATGAAGTCCCACGGCGCTGGGTAGTCCGCGTACCAGCCGAACCAGCCGAGCTGCGCGTGATGCCGTGAGTCGAACAGTTGGTTGGCATAAGCGGTGGCGTTGCCGATCACCCGCAGTGACGCGTGGTAGCCGAGTTGATCGAGTACCGAGACCAGATATCGCCCCGTGGCCCGGACCGGGATGGCCGTGCCGAAGCCGCCCGTCAGCACCGTGACTTTGGCGCCCCGGGTGCCGGAGGCACTCACCAGTTGCTCGGCCTTGGCCAGATCGGGCGCGGCCCAGGCACCGCCCGGGCCCGGATCCAGGGTGTACCGGCAGTACGGCTGGTAGCTGGGGAAGTCCGGCGGGAGGATCTGGCAGGTTGGCTGGCCTAGCAGTGGCCCACCGAGGAGCCCGATCATCCTGGACCGGTCCACGGCGAAGTTGACCGCCCGCCGGGCGGCCAGCACGGTGAACGGCCACGCCCGGGTGTTCAGGACCAGCCCGATGGTGGCGGCCAGCGGTCCGGCATGGAGCTGGCTCGTGTGCTGCGTCGCGAGCTCGTGCAGATGGTCCGCGGGAGGTGACAGCAGGACGTCAGCCTGTCCGTCCTGCACCGCGTGCACGGCTTGCCCGGGTGGGACGCCGAAGCGCAGCACGATCCGGTCCGGGTAGCCGGGCGGCTGTGCCTCGGCCGACCACTCCCGGAACCGCGGGTTCCGGACCAGGACCCAGTGGTGGTTGGGCAGATAACTCTGCGTCATATAGGGGCCGGTGGCCGGTAGACGGCCGGATGCGACGGCACGCGCCGGCGTGCCCGCCGGGACGGCGTCGGCGAACGGGAAGGCCAGTTTGTGCAGGAACTCTGGGTCCGGCGCGACCAGGTGGAAGGTGACCGTGCCCGCCGCGTCATCGGTGACGATCCCGTGCCTGAGGTCACACCGGACCGGGGCCTGCTCGCACCGGACACCGCCCACGATGCCGGTGTAGAAAGCCGCCGGGCCACCGCCCCGGTCGATGGCGAAGACCCGTTCGATCTCGCGGCGGAAGTCTCCCGGCCTGACCAGGACACCATTGGAATACCTGATCCCTGGCCGCAGCCGGAACCGGTACGTCCGTCCGCCGTCGCCCGGCACCGGCAGTGCTGTGGCCAGGTCGGGAACGAGGCTGTTCCCCGCTGGGCCGCCGACCCGCGCATAACCGACCAGGCCATCGTTGGTGATGCTCAGCATGTCCCAGAGCGGAAGCTGGTAGGCGACGGCCGGGTCGGCCGACTGATCGGTCAGGTATACCTGCCCGATCAGCGTGAGGGTGCCGCCGCGGTGGCTCGCCAGCGAGGGCAGTACCGTCGCCACGACATCCTGGCCGGCCGCCGCGAGATCGGCTGGCTGATTACCGACGTGGACAGCGGCCACCGATCTGGTCCGCGGGTCGACGCGCAGCACGCTGCCCGCCCTGGCGTTCGCCACCCAGACGTCCCCGTCCGCATACGCGATTCCGCCAAGCTCTCCGCTCAGCTGGATGTCCTGGGTACGCCCGGTCACCGGGTCAAGCCGCCACAGCTTGCCGTCGGTGTCGGCTACCCAGACGCTGCCCGCGCCCACCGCCACCCCGCCGGCCAAGCCGCCGGTCGCCAGCACCGCCGAGACACGGTCGCGGGCCGGGTCAACGAGCAGCAGCCGCCCCGTCTCCCCGCTGGTGACCCAGACACCGCGGGCACCGACCGCGATGCCCGCGGGTGGGCTGCCCAGCGGGATGGTCGCGATCACCCGGTCGCTACCGGGGTCGATCCTGGACAGCGTGCCATCGGTGACGTTGGCGACCCAGACCGACCCGAAACCGAACGCGACCGCGCTCGGGCCGTTGCCGACCCGGATGGTGGCCACCTGTACCCCGGCCCGCGGGTTGACCTCAGTGACGGTGCTGGCCAGCGCATCGGCTACCCAGATCTGCCCGCCGCCGACGGCCACGCCCGCCGGGTCGCGGCCCACCGGGATGCGGTCATCGACCTGATGGTCCGCGGCCACCCGCAGTAGCTGGTCATCGCTGCCGTCGGAAATCCAGGTCGCGCCGGCCCCGTAGGCCGCCCCGCCCGGCCGTCCGACTCCGGTCACCACCGCGCTGAGCTCAGCCTGTGCGGCGTCGATGACGCCGACCGTGTCCGGGCCGCTGGTGACGTGGGCGGATCCCCGGGTTGCCGCGGTCACCAGCAATCCGATAGTCAGCACCAGCGCCGTGGCCGCCGCGAGCAACGTCTTCTTATGCCTAACGCCAGTGCCTGCTGGCTGCGGTCGGCCCGGCCCGGCCGCAGGCGGCCGGCTGTCAGGCGGCTGGCGGTCAGGCGGCTGGCCCGGTGGCGCTGCGCCCGGCGGATCGAGTGCCGCGTCGTGCTGCAGGATCGCGGTCTCCACCCGCTGCAGAGCCGGGCCCGGCTCCACGCCAAGCTCCTCGACGAGGATCCGGCGCGCCGACTGGTAAGCCTCCAGCGCGTCCGCCTGCCGCCCGCTGCGGTAGAGCGCGATCATCAGCTGCCCGTGCAGCCGCTCCCGCAGCGGGTGTTCGGCGGCCAGCGCTTCGAGTTCGCTGACCACCGCGGCGTGCCGGCCCAGGGCCAGATCGGCCTCGATCCGGTCCTCCACCGCGCCGAGCCGCAGTTCTTCCAGCCGTGCGCTCTCCAGCTGCGCGAACGGCTCGCCGCTGAGGTCGCCGAGGGCACACCCGCGCCACAACCGCAGCGCCGCCCGCAGGCTGGAGGCGGCCTGGCGCGGCGCGCTGGCGGCCAGCTTGCCACGGCCCTGCTCGACCAGCCGCTCGAACCGGCACACGTCGATGCGCTCCGCGGCCACCTGCAGCAGGTAGCCGCCCGGCCGGGTCAGCAGGACCTGGCCACCGGCGGCCGGCTCCAGGGCCTTCCGCAGCCGCGATACGTACACCTCGAGCGTGTGCTGCGCGCCCGCCGGGGGGTGCTCGCCCCACAACCGGTCGATGAGGACATCGCGCGACACCGGCTCGTTCGCGCTGAGCAGCAGCACCGCCAGCAGCACCCGCTGCTTGTGCCCGCCGATATCCAGGGCGTGCTGGTCAGCGCCTACCTCGACTGGCCCCAGCAGCCGGTACTCAATCATTGCCGCGTCCCCCCGGCCCACCTTCACGCACGGCTTGGCCCGACTTTACGCCTGGGTTGGCGAGCCAGGAAGCGGGTCAGCCTGCTGCCCGGCGGTGTGAGCTTTCTGTGAGCTTCCCGCAGGACGATTCATCCGACCATGTGCCGGCGGGCTGGGGGGACTCACATGCGACGCATCATGACCATGCTGACGGTGCTTGCCGTCTCCGCCGCCTGCGTCTCGGGCGCTGGTTTCGTTGCGTCGGCAGCCGCGCAGCCGGCCAGCGCGGCGGCCGGGTCCGTGACGGGCGGGTCTGTGCCGGGTGGGTCTCCGCCGGGCGGGTCCGTGGCGCTGGGCGGCAGCCCGGGTAATCCGGCGGTGAACCCGAGGACCGCGACGCTTTACGTGCCGGTGCAGTGCACCACCAGCTTCTGCAGCCCGAACAAGCCCGGGCACGTGGTGGACATCATCAGCACCGTGCGATGCAACGCGCACATCAGCTCGGGCTGCCGGGTCGTGGCTCGGGCCCCGGTGGGCAGTGCCCCACTGGTTGCGGTAGTCGACCAACGGACCGACACGGTCTACATCGTGAACGGCACCAGCGGCACCGTCTCGGTGCTCAACGGCGCCCGGTGTAACGCCCGGGTGACCAGCGGCTGCCGGCCGGTGGCGACGATCAAGGTCGGCAAGTTCCCTGAGGCGGCGGTGCTCAACCCGGTGACCCGCAGCCTGTACGTGGCCAACCTGGCTAGTGGCAGCATCTCGGTGATCAACGCGGCCGTCTGTAATGCCGCGACCACCGCTGGCTGTGGCCGGCGGCAGGGGACGGTCCCGGACAAGGCCGGCGCGCAGGGGCTCGACGTCAACACGGTGACCGACACCATCTACGCGGCCAACCCGGGAAATTCGGGCAACGGCGACACGGTGTCTGTGATCGACGGGGTGACCTGTAACGGGACGGACCACAGCGGCTGCGGCCGGGCGCCGGCCACGGTCAAGGTGGGCTCCGGCCCGTTCGGGGTCGCCGTCGACCAGACCAGCAACACCGTCTACGTGTCCAATAACAACGACGGCACGGTCTCGGTTATCAACGGCGCTGGGTGCGATTCAAGGGTCACCTCCGGCTGCGGCCGGGCCCCAGTGGCCGTGACCACTGGAGCGGGCGCCGCACCCGCCGCGGGCGGCGTCGCGGTCGACCACGGGCTGCATACGGCGTTCGTGATCAACGGGGACGACAACACACTGGCCGCGATCAACACCCAGACGTGCAACGGGACGGTGACGTCTAGCTGCGGGCAGGTGCCACCGAACCAGGTCGCCTCGCCGAACCAGGGCGCCGGATACAACCCGTTCCCGAATGCGTTCGCGCTGGTCCCGCAGACTGGCACCGCTTACCTGGTGAACGTCGGGGGGGCCAGCATCCTGTCGGTGGCCAGCCTCAGCGGCTGCAACGCCCGCAACACGGTCGGCTGCCGCCGCCCGGCGCCGAGCGCGCCTGCTCACGTGGGCCTGATGACCGCGGACCCGGCCACCGGCACCATCTACGCCGCCAGCCTCAGCCTGCCGCAGATTGACGTGCTCAACGGGGCCACCTGCCGCGTCGGGGACCTCACTGGCTGCGCGCCGGTCGCGGAGATCCCGATGCGCCACCCGATGGCGGCGGTGGGCGCGATCGACGACGCCACGCACACCCTGTATGCGGCCGACAACGGCGGCACCGTCGCGGTGATCAACACGGCCACCTGCAACGCGCAGCACACCACGGGCTGCGCGGCCAAGCCGCCGGCAATCAAGATCGGCGTGTTCCCGAGCCTGCCGGCTCTCAACCCGGCCACCCGCACGCTGTACCTGTCCTTCGGCAGTAGCGCCAGCAAGATCGCCGTGATCAACGCGGCTACCTGCAACGCCACGAACACCTCGGGCTGCGGGCAGACCCCGGCCGTGATCAAGGTCGGGGCCGGCACCAACGTGGTAGCGGTCAGCACGGCCACCGACACCGTCTACGCGCCCAGCGGCGGGCTTGGCTTCAACGGCGACACAGTTTCGGTGATCAACGGCGCGACCTGCAACGGCACCAATCACACGGGCTGCGGGCACCTGGCCGCGACCGCCACAGTGGGCCTCGGTCCCTTCGGGGCCGTGGTCAACGACCGCACGCACACGGTCTACGTGGTGAACAACGCTGACGGCGACGCACCCGGGACCGTGTCGGTCATCAATACCGCCACCTGCAACGGCACCCACACCACGGGTTGCGGCCAGCACTTCGCCGTCGCGGCCGCGGGCCGCTCACCGCTGCTCGCCGCGCTGGACGAACGCACCGGCGTCGTCTACATCAGCGACTTCTCCAGCGCCGGGGTAACCGTGCTGGACGGGTCGCGGTGCAAAGCGTCTGTGACCACCGGCTGCGCCCGACTGCGCGAACAGCCAGTCGGCTCACAGCCGTTCACCCTGGCCGTCAACGCGCGCACCGGGAACGTCTACGTGGGCAACACATTCCAGGCCGGATCGCTGTCCATCTTCGCCGCCCGGCGCTGATCGGCGGCCTGGCCGGTGAACTGCGCCGTCTGGCATTTCCACCACGTTGCTGTCATGAGGAGGGTCGCCCAAGCGTCGTATCGGCACTGGATACGAGGCACCGCATGCTGGTTGGCCCGGCCAGTGCCTCGCGGCAGCGCGTGCTGCGAGTAGTGCTGGGCACCTGCGTGCCGGCATCAGCGATCGGTGTCCTTGATCTGGCTATTCCCGCGGCGGTCCAGGCTCCCTAGGCCTAGGCTGAGGAAATAGGCTGGCTCTCAGCAATTGGGGGGGATGCCATGCCAGGCGACAACGCCCATGCGGCTGACGACATACGCAAGCTCCGGGCCAGGTTCCCCCGGTGGGGCATTCTGTTTGATCCCCTGGAAAGCGTGTGGATCGCGGTCCGCGGCAAGCGGACGCTTGTCGCAGCCAGCAGCCCTGAGAAGCTGACCGAGCAGGTGGAGGCAACGGCCCGGGGCGAGGCCGGGCCGGATGAGGGCGACAAGACCCAGACGTGGCGCGCCCTCCGCAAGCATGGGCGGGGCTAGCGGCTGCGGCAAATATGCATTTTGCCCGCAAGTGTGACAGTGGCTGGCTAGACTGGGCGCCCGGCAGGAAGCTAAGAAGCGGACTGGCCTCAGTCGCATGTGCGCCGATGGCGGCGCATCAGGGGGAGGCGGGATTGCTACGTGAGCCGCTCACTCCCGCGGCGATGATGACCGGCGAGCAGCGGCCGGGTTTCCCTTTCGGCGGCTTATCGTGGTTACATACTCTGCCTCTCCGGGACGGCTCGAACTGGAACCAGCCGGTCAGCGTCTCCTGCTGGCCGAGGCTCGGCTGCCCTATGTAGCAACGGCGTTGCTAGCGAATCTGGAACGCTGTGCCCGATCCGCGGCTGGGCGCGCGGTGACCCTGTTCGCGGTGATCGCCGCGGCGTACGTGGTGGGCGCGGAGTTGGCGTGGCACCACTTCAGCTCAGGCCTGGCGTTCGGTTATCCCCCGGCGGGTGTCGATGTGGCGGCCCTGCTGCTGATAGCGCGGCGGCGCTGGCCTGTGGTGATCGCCGCGATCGTTGTCAGCGAGGTCAGTGTCGACCTGCAGCATCACCTGACGCTCGCCGTGGCGCTGGCATCGGCGCTGGCCAACGTGGTGGAACCGGTGACCGGCGCGTCGTTCGTCCGCTGGTTCTGCGCAGGACGGCGGCTGGATCTAGGGACCCGCCGCGGTCTGGGCTGGTTCGTATTGGGCGCCGCGGTCCTCGGGCCGCTGGCAGGCGGGCTTATCGGGGCCACTGTGAGCTGGGCGACCAAGGGCGGCTGGTGGCCGGGGCTGGTCCTGCAATGGTGGGCCGGGGACGGAATCGCGGTGCTGGTGATCGGCGGTCCGTTGCTGCTGTGGGCGCAGCGGCGGGCACTGGTGTCCTCGCGGTGGCTCGAACTGGTGCTCGTTGTCCTGCTCACGGCTGGGCTTTCGGTCGTGGCGTTCCGCTTCGGCGAACCGTCCAGCCTGCTGTTCTTGCCGATCCTGGCGTGGGCGGCGTTCCGGCTACGTGACCTGGGCGTGGTTCTGACCGGAGCCGCGTTTGCGGCGGTGGCCAACTACATGACGGCGGCCGGGTACGGCGAGTTCACTGAGCCGGGGCTGTCGCCCGCGGCTTCGGTGGCCATCACGCAGGCCTATATCGCCCTGGTCGTCCTGGTCGGCTGGGTGCTAGCTCAGGAAGTCGCTGGCCGGACGTCTGCGGTGCAGGACCGGGACAGCGCCCGGCTGGAGCGAGCGATGGCCGAGGCCCGGCGGGAGGCCGCCGAGTTGGGGACGGTGCTCGCTGATGCCGCTACCGTCAACTCCGTCGGTGACCAGGTGTCTGCCGCGGTCAGCGCCCGGCTGGACGCGGCGCATGTGGTGATCAGCATGCTGGCAGCCGACGGACGTCGGTTCGAGCCTCTCGCGGGTGGCGATGCTGCCGCGCAGGCGGCGGTCATGTCAGCGGACTGGACGGTTGATTCCGACGCCCCGGGACCGCGCGCGGTCCGGGACCGCACTCCCGTGTATGCGGGCGACCTCAAGGCACCTGACGCGGGGACCGGGTCCGTGGCCGCGCTTCCGTTGCTCACCGAGGTCGGTGCCCTTGGCTATCTCGGCGTATGGCGGGCCGGGCCGGGTGAGGCGACCGCCGTGGAACGCGAGTTCCTGCGGAGCGTGGCCGAGACGACGAGCCGTGCCCTCGAGCGGGCCCGGCTCCGGGAGGCAGAGCGGCGCGAGCACTCGCGGGTCGAGGCACTTGCCGAACTCACCAGGCTGCTCGCCGCGGCGCTGACCCCCGAGAAGGTCGGCGAGGTGGTGGCCGATCGCGTCCGCGCGGCCGTCGGCGGCGCCGACGCGCTATGCCTGGGTGTCATCAGTCAGGAGGGTCGGCGGCTGGCATGGATCACCACGGTCGGCTACGCGGAGGAGATCTGCGAGAAGTTCTCGGACCTGCCGATGGACGTCCCCACAGCCGCGACCGATGCCGCCCGGTCAGGCCTCCCGGTGATCATCCGGACGCCCGCCGAATATGAACAGCGCTATCCGGGCCCGGATACCCCGGCGGTCGTCGCGCACGGATCGAGCTGGCTGGCATGGCCACTGTGTGTGGGCGGGGCATCCGTTGGCGCGATCGGCCTGATGTGGAGGCATCCTCAGCAGTTCGAGCCAGGTCAGCTCACCTTCGTCGCTGCCGTCGCCGACCTCGTCGCGCAGGCTCAGGTCCGCGCCCGCGTCTACGCCGATGAGCACGCGCTCGCCGCGGTCCTGCAGCGCGCGGTCATGCCCACGACGGCCGCGGTGATTCCCGGCCTTGAGATCGGAGCCAGCTACCGCCCATCTGGAGCGACCCAGCAGATCGGCGGGGACTGGTACGACGCGATGGCCCTGCCCGGCAAGCGCGCTTACCTGGCTGTCGGCGACGTGGTCGGACACGGCATGACCGCCGCCGAGGACATGACACAGCTGCGCAACGCCGCGCGCACCCTGGCTATCGTCGGCCACCAGCCCGCCAGCATCCTTGAAGAACTGTCACGGGTCACCGACTGGGCGACCAGCGGGAAGTTCGCCACTGCGGCGGCTGCGATCGTCGAGCCAGACGTCTGCCAGGTCACCTACGCCACCGCGGGCCACCCGCCGATCCTGATTCGGCGCGCCAAGACCGGGACCGTGGAGATCCCCCCGTCCACCGAGGGGCCAGCCCTGTGCCTCCCCAGCGACCGGGACTGTCCGCAGTACACCCAGGGCCAGACGGGTTTTGATGTCGGCGACATCATGCTCATGTACACCGACGGGCTGATTGAGCGGCGCGGAGAGGATCTCACCGAAGGCATAGCCCGTGTCGCCGAACGATTGCAGGCATGGCAGCCCGGCGCACCGCTGAGCAGCCTTTGCGACGAATTGATCGCGTCCCTCGGCGGAGAACCCCAGTTCGATGACATCTGCGTGCTAGCTGTCTCCCCGCTTGGGCCGGACAGGGCACAGGAACAAGTGTTCTGAGCCGCCCTCCGGGCAGCGGTCGCCGCCCCGCAAGGATGCGAGACCCGGTACTCATCACGCAGCACGACAGCTGTTATCGGGTCGGCCACGAGTGTCCGCCCGCCACGATGAAGCGCATAACCTCGGCAGGCTGACGACCACGGCGCACCGAACGGGCTGATCTGCACCTGATCACGTCCTCGGGCGGCACGTTCGCCAACCACTCCAATTCGGCAGGGGGCTGCCCCAGGGTCGGTGGCGCCGACATCTGGCCGGATCGGTCTTCAGATTGGTGCTGGCGCGCTTCTGGATCATTAGGCCGGTCATCGTTATGATCCGTTCAGGTTTGGTGGCAAGCGCGATCTCTGGCCGCCCTCCGCAGTGAGCGTGGGCTGCTCGACCCTCCGCGAGTAGGACGTCGGCAGAGGAGGTCTCAATATGCGAGGCGCTCGTGCGCTTGTGTTGCTGGCTGGAACGATCCTGGCCACATCCGCCATCGCCGCCGCGCCCGCCTGGGCGGCGCCGCCGCAGCTCATGACGCGGTCGGCCGCGCCGGCCGCGGCCGCCCTGCCCGCGCCGGTGCCGTGCAACACGTCGGCGGGCTCGTGCTGGCAGCCGCCGGTCGTCTCACGCTGGCAGTACCAGCTGCAGGGCTCGGTCAACTCGTCCGGCCAGTGCATCTACCCGGCCACCGGGTTCATCAACACGGCCATCACCGGCACGTCGTTCGCGACCGGGCAGCAAGTGGCGCCATCAGTCTTCGACATCGACATCTACCAGGACGGCAAGTGCTACACGCCCAGCAACTACGGCGTCTTGAATATCGCGGCGGTGAACGCCTTGCACGCGCAGGGCGACAAGGTCATCGGTTACATCGACGCGGGGACGGCCGAGACTTGGCGCCCGGACTACCCGCAGTATCAGAGCTTCAACGCCAGCTGCGGCGGCTGCCTGCTCGGCAAGCCGGTCGGCGGGTTCCGGGACGAGTTCTGGCTGAACATCAACACCAACGTCTCCGGGACGAACCCGAACACCGGGCAGACCGAGACCGCCCAGCAGTTCATCCTCGACGAGCTCGCCGCCCGGCTCACCCAGGCCCGGTCGGCCGGGGTGGATGCCATCGAGTTCGATAACGTCGACGCCTACCAGAACAAGACCGGGCTGACGATCAGCGCGGCGATCCAGGAGCAGTTCGACGCCGCGATCGCCAACCTGGCGCACACCGCCGGCTTCGCCGTCGGGCTCAAGAACGACCTCGGGCAGGCCGGCGACCTGCAGCCGTACTTCGATTTCGCCATCAACGAGCAGTGCTGGCAGTACCGGGAATGCAATTTCCCCGCGCCCGGGCTGCAGGCCTGGCCATCGATATACGGCAAGGCCGTTTTCAACGTCGAGTACAAGCTGGCGACGTCGAAGTTCTGTCCACAGGCGAACTCAGCCAGCTACAACTTCAATTCCATCCTCAAGGACGTCAACCTCTACGACATCCCCTACACACCCTGCCGCTGACTGCATCCGACGCCCAGCCTCCGCACCCTGCCGCGGGCAGCGCCAACCGCTCACCGAGCTGCAGAACAGGCCTAGCTTCAAGCGCCCACGGGCCGGGCAGCACGCCGCTGCGCCGGCCCGTCTTGCGGCGGCGGGCCCCCGTGCCGTCGCTCGTCACCCCTGGCCCGGCCGCGTCCCCAGCAGGGCGGCCGCACAAGAACGCTGGATCTGTGGTTGCCAGAGGCCAGTCGCCATCTGCGCCCCACACGCTCCGAACGAAGACTCCGGCGATGGCACCGCCGAGGGCTCACAACTGAGACCACCAAATGAGACCACGCGAGAACAGGTGCCTGCATGCTGGCCGCCACCATAAGTGTTCTTGCAGGTCAGGGGTGGCGGAGGATGCGGGATTCGAACCCGCGAGGGCTTGCACCAACACGCTTTCCAACAATGCGCACCAGCGTTCACCACAGTCCGCCACCGTCCGTGACCTGCCCGAAGGTGACTGGGGCGGTCGCTGGCGAACGGCGGCGGACGGGAGTGAATGAGACAGAAACTGAGACAGGAGGCCAGGCGGCCCGCTGCGGAGCGCGCATGGACCTTGCCGCCGTGCGGCTCCGCGACACGGTCGGTGCCGTCGCCAGATCCCTCGGCTACACCTCCGAGCATGCCTTCAACCGCGCACTCACCAGGGACCGCACATCCCGCCCGGCCGCTACCGCACCTACAGCCGAGCCACCCAGCCGCCGACGCCATCCGCCTACCCGGCCCGGTCGGCGCCGCAGAAAGGGCCATGGCGGTCAGCGGCAGGTCCAACCGCCGTCCACGTAGAGGGTCTGCCCAGTGACGTAGCTGGAGGCGTCGGAGGCCAGGAATAGCAGCGGCCCGTCGAGTTCCCCGGGCCGGGGCGGGCGGCCCAGCGGCGCGTTGGCGGATATCCAGGCGACCTGCTCGGGATCGGCCAGCCAGCCTGTGGTCGCGCTGGGGAAGAACGACGGAGCGAGGGCGTTCACCCGCACTCCGCGACCGCCCCACTGGTAGGCAAGCTCCCTGGTCAGCGCTACGACGCCGGCTTTCGTCGCGCCGTAGCCGGCCAGTCCGTACCGGTCGAGACTGACGGTGGCCGACGGCGAGGCGATATTCACGATCACGCCACTGCCCCGGGCGAGCATGTGACGGCCGACGAGCTGGCTGAGCCCGAACACGGCGGACAGGTTCGTATCGATCAGGTCCTGCAGTTGTTCCGGGCTCTCATCCTCAGCCGGGCCGGAATACGCGACCCCGGCGTTGTTGACCAGGATGTCGATCTGCCCGAACCGACTGATAGCACCCTCCACCAGAGCCTTGCGGTCGGCAGGGCTGCACACGTCGCAGGCCACCGGCAGCGCGTCCCGCAGCCGCGCGGCCAGTTCAAGGTCTTCCTGATGCCGGCGGGAGGCGAGGACGACGCAGGCGCCCGCGCCGTCCAGCACCTCCGCGAACCGCCGGCCAAGCCCGGAGGATGTGCCGGTCACGATCGCGACCCGGCCATCGAGCGAGGTCACGGGACCAGCCGGTAGAACCGCCAGACCGGATGCTCGATCGGCAGGATCTGCCCGTCGGCGTAACCCGCCCGCCGGGCGAGGTCGAGCATGGCTGCCGGGCGGATGAGGGTCCCGACCGGCTCCGGGTTGGGGCCGACCCGGCCCTGCGGAAGGCACCAGATCGCGCTGGCGGCGGCGAAGAAGCGTTCGATCTCGTCGCCGGGCGCTGTGAAGGACTCGGCCGCCCGCTCGTCCACGACCAGGACCGTGCCGCCCGGCCGCACCGCGGCGCGAGCGTGCCGCAACGCCTCGACCGGCCGTGGGAGATCGTGCACGCACTCGATGAGGAGCACCAGGTCGTAGCGCGGCGACCAGTCGACCGATTCGTCTGCCAGGTCAGCAACTTCCAGATCCACTCGATCGGCGACGCCGTGGCTGGCGGCATGCTGCCGGCCGATCGCGACGGACGCCTCGTCGTTGTCCAGGCCGTCCACCCTGATGTGGGGGAATGCCTTCGCTAGCTCGATCGCTGCCCAGCCCGTGCCGCAGGCCAGGTCGGCCACGTGTGCGGGATCGGCCTGTTCCCGCAGCCGGGCCAGGACGTCCGGAAGCTGCGGCAGCCACCCGGCCACGAGTGAATTCACGAAAGCTGGCCGGTTAAGCGCGGACTGCGCGCTGACCCCGTCCGGTCCGTAGGCGGCATAGGGCACGCCCGCGCCGGTCCGGTAGGCATCGGCCAGCTGCGGCAAGACCCGCCCGGCCGCCGCGACTATGTCGGCCAGGCCGCCCAGATAGGCCGGCGAGGTTTCGTCGACGAGAACCTCGTACGTGCCATCGGCCAGTGCGAACTCAGCAGATGCAGGCTCCGATCCGGCCACGGTCAGCAGCCCGGCGACGGCCTGCGCCGTCAGCCACTCGCGTACGTACCGCTCGTCACAGCCGGTTCGTTCGGCTAGCGCCGTCGGCGTCGCCGGTGAGCCCGCCAGGGACCGGTAAAACCCCAGGTGAATTCCCAGGTAGGCGGTGCATAGCTCGGCTGCCCCCACCCCAGTGCTGAAGATCCGTCCCGCCAGCGCCTCGATCGCGCTCGACCGGACATCTGTCGTCGTCATTGTGATCACCCTTTCTCATCGTCGCCGGACACGACATGGGGGCGTCAGTTCCGGGCTGGCATTGTCAGGTCCGCCAGCTGACGGCTTCTTCCGGCTGGTAGCTGCACAGCCGGCCCGTGCGGATCGTGTTGCGCAGGTGCCGGGCGAGGGTGTCGTCCTGCGCGGCGATAGTGCTGATCGCAGCCCGGATGCGCATCGTGACCGCCTTGCGGGCGCGCTCGGCCGGGTCTCCAGCGAACCTGGCCCGGCCGCCGAGGCCGAGCGCGCCCGCGAGCTCGGCGGCGAGCATCGACCGCTCGGCGCGCAGCCGGTCCACTTGGCCGGTGTCGGCGTTGGCCTCTGCCTCGGCCAGTTCGTCTTCCAGGTCGGCGAGTCGCTGCTGGTATGCGCGGCGGGCGGTGGCGTCCAGAACTGGGCCGAGACTGCCGCCGGCCGCCGCGGCAGGCGGCCCGCCCGCGGCCTCGACCAGCTCGAGCGCGGGTACGGGCTCGCCCGGACGGGCGAGCAGGACGGCCAGGTCGCGGATGCCTTTGCTGCCCGGCACGATACTGCGGCGGCCATGCCACTCCGCGAGCCACACCTGTCCGCTGCGCCGCAACAAGCCGACGCCGTCAGGTGGGCGGCTCGCAGCAGCCTGTGGCTGCGGGACCGCCAGGGCGTCCAGGCGGGCGCGCAGTGCGGGAGCGCCCGCTCGCTCGTACCGGTCCCGCGCCGTCGCTAGGTACCGGGCCGCCTCGTCAGGCTGGCCCAGGTAGGCGGCCAGCCTGCCAAGCTGCTCAGCCACCACGCCGAACACGGCGCCACCTATCCCGTCCACCGCCCACAACACCTCATAGGGCGCCAGGTCGGCCGCCAGCCGGATCGCGGCCGCCCGGTCGTCCAGGCTGATCGCGAGGTCGGCCATGGCCCAGTGGCACTCAAGCCATTCGGCATCCTTGGGCCCAGCCTTCGCCGGGTCGGCCAGCAGGGCGCGCAGCACCGCTCTTGCCTGGCTGGCGTCGCCGGCCGCGAGCAGCAGCCTGGCTGGCGCCGCATAGTACATGCCCGGGATGTCCGGGCCGGCCGCGGCCATCAGCGTCCTGACATCGCCGGCGTACTCGGCCGCGGTGCCGCGGTCGAGGTGGGCCTGCATCCGCGCGGTGAACGCCATGAGCTGAGCGTTGAAGCTGTCCGCCCGGCGGCCGATGGCCTCGGCGGCAGCCGCATGCTCCAGCGCACTGTCCGGTTCGCCGTCCAGCAGCGCGCGCATCGCCCGCCAGATCTCGGGCAGCCAGCCGTACCTGGGAATGCCGAGTCTACGGGCCGCCCGCTCATACGCGGCCGCCTGCTGCTCCGCCCCGGGCAAGTCGCCCTGTTCGAGAAGCGCCACAAGCAGCAGCCGACGGGCCAGCAGCACACTTGCCTGCCGTTGCAGACTCGCCTCAGGCAGGTCTGTGGCCAGGCTCAGCATGCGGTTAGCGGCCTCCTTCCGCTCGCGCACGTAGTCAGGACCAGCGATCGCGTCGCAGTAGGCGGCCAGGACGGCCACCTCGATCAGCTGGTCCCCAGCGGCGCTTGCCATCCTGACCGCATCCTGCGCCAGCGCCACCCGGTCCGCCTCCGGTGCTGAGCCGGCGAGCGCCAGCGACAGCCGGCCACGTACCGCGGCCCGCAACGCGGTCTCGCCCGGCGGCAGCGCCGCATCGGCCTTCCGCAGCAGGTCCGCCTGCTCCTCGTCCTGCAGCGGGACCTCGAAGCCGGCCAGGCCGCCGCCGAGGGCGAGCGCGGCCCTGGCCAGGTCGTCGACTCGCCCGGCTGCCGCGGCCTCACGGGCCGCCCCCAGCAGTACCTTCCTCGCTGCGGCCATATCCCCGCACATCTGCAGTGCCTCGCCGAACTCGACGGACACCGTGATCGCCTCGGCCGGCCGGCTAGCAAGCGCCCGAGCGTAGTGCGTCACCGCAGCCTCGAAGCCGAATCCGGCAACGGCGTCCCGCGCCGCCCGCAGCGACCAGGCCGCGGTTTTCTCCTGGGCCTGCGGGCCGATCGCGCGGGACCAGTGGTAAGCCAGCCGGGCCGCCTCGGCCGGCGGGCTGCCCCGCTGCTCCAATGCTTCGCCGGCCGCCGCGTGCAACTCGCCGCGCTGGGCGGCGGACAAGCCGTGATCGAGCACCTCGCGGACCAGCGCGTGCCGGAACCGGTACCGCGAAGGGCCGGCGTGGTCGACGTCGAGCAGCAATCCCGCCGCAGCCTCATCCAGCAACTTGGCGGCGGCTTCCTGGCAGACCCCGCTGACGTGATGCAACAGATCGTCCTCGATCGCTTCCGCCGCGGTTTCCGCTACGATCGCCGCCGCGGCCAGCAGCGAGGCACACGGCTGGCTGAGCCTGGCCAGCCGTCGCTGCAGCACCTCGCGCACGCCCGGGGGCACCATGAACGCCCCCGCGGGGCCCCGTGCGGCGATCAGGCGGGCCACCTCGTGCGCAAAGAACGGATTGCCGCCGGTTCTGGCTTGCAGGCCGGCCGCCACCTGGTTGTCCAAGCCAGCGCCAACGATGCTGCGCGCCAGGGCGGCGACCGCGTCTGCGTCCAGCGGCGGCAGCAGCATCCGCCGCACGCTCGCTGGCAGCTCAGCGAGCCGGTCGCGGACCTCATGCGTGGTCTCGTCCCACTCATCGCGGCAGGTGAGCAGCAGTGCCAGCGGCAGCGCGGCAACGGCCTCGGCTGCTGCCTGGGCCACCAGCACCGATACCGGGTCCGACCAATGCATGTCCTCCAGCACGATGAGCAGCGGCTGGCGCGCGGCAGCGGCGGCCACCGTCTCGACAATGGCGGCAGCCACAAGCTCCCGGTCCGATGGGCCGGCAGCCACGCGCTCCTCCCGCCACGGCAACTCCAGGCCGATGGCGGCCAGCGAACGGCGCCACGGCCACAGCGGCGGCATGCCCGCTGCAGAGCACGCGCCGCGGGCCACCTGCATCCCAGCCTGCTCAGCCTCACTGACCAGCCAGTCGGCGAGCATGGATTTGCCCATCCCGGCCTCGCCAAGCAGCAGCACAGCCCGGCCGTAGCCGGCCCGAGTGCTCGTCAGCGCGGTGGCAAGCTCGGCCTGCTCACGGTCGCGGCCGACGATCGCCATGTCGGCGGGCAGGTGCATGCGCACACTCAACCACACGTGACCTGGCGGTTCTAAGTGATCCTGGCGGGGCGCGCGTGGCGGGGCATGTACTGTCCGGCTGAAGGTTGCGAAGTCCAGGCTTAGATCGCAAGTGATCTTGCGACGTCCGCGCTTACCTCGCGTGTCGATGTCGGGGACAGGGCGCGCGTTTGCGGATAACGGCCGGCGTGACGGCGCTGGCACCGGAGTGGCCTTCCCCGCGGCCAGCTGTGAAGCCGAAGATCAAGATCCTGCTCGACACCGCAGCACGCCGACGCTACGGTGCCGGCCCCCGCCGGGCATAGCCGCCGGGCTCCGCACCCGCGACAGCCAGATCGCCACCCTCTGGCACGACATCAACAACGAGCGGCTCACCCGCTCCCGCACCAGCGCACAACGGCTCGCGGCCAAGACCACACTGCGCACCAGCGTGCCCGACGCCGCCCACACACTGTGAGCACTGACCGCACCCGAGCTCTACATCCTCCACGTCACAGAGTTGGGCCGGCGGCCAGACACCTACCAGCGCTGGCTAGCAGACCTGCTCACCGCCGCCCTGCTCGCCCACTGAGACGGCGACCGCCCACAGCGAGCGCGCGCTACCTGGGCTCAGTGATCACCGTGACCGTCGGCACCAGACAGCCCGGGTGTCCAGAAGGGATCGCGGCCGATGAAGCCCAGCAGCCTGGTCTGCGGGTCGGCATCGTCGGGCACTTCGACTCTCACCCCGTACTGGCCGGAGGACCGGATGACCTGTTCCATCTGCTCCATCCCGGCCAGCAGCTGGGCGCAGAAGCCCGGGTCGAGCCGGTCGTCCTGGCCGGTGGCCCGGGCGAGATCCCAGGTGTGCATGAACACGTCTGCGGTGTAGAACTGGTCGATCGCGCGGTCCAGGGCCAGCGCGCCGGTGTGCGGATTGGCCAGGACCCGGTCCGCGGTCGCCGGGTCGTCCAGCAGCGCTTGCACGGCGGCGCCGTGGGTCTGCCAGGCGGCGACGGGGTCATCGTCCACCGACGGCCCGGAGGGCAGCTCGATCGCCGCGCCGGCGGACAGAAACCCGGGGAGCCACTGGGTCAGGTGCCGCACGATATCGCGGGCGACCCAGCCAGAGACCGGGGACGGGGCGTTCCAGCGCCGGGTTCCGCGGACCCGGTCCGTGAACAGCTGGCCAACCTGCCAGTGCCGCTCGGCGGGGCGATCAGACAGCGCCATCGGCAAGCATCCGGTCGAGCTTGGCGTATCCCTGGTTGACCCCGGTCTCCATGCCACTGGCCAGCCAGGCGTCTCGGCCTTCGAAGCTGTCGACCAGCGACTGCGTGTGCAGCCGGGTGCGGCCGTCGCCGAGGTCGTGGAAGCACAACGTCTCCAGCGCGACGCCGTCGGGCTCACCTTCGAAGGTGAAGGTCTGCACGATACGGTCCGGGCGTACCTCGTGAAAGCAGCCGCGGAACGCGTACTCCGCGCCCTCCTCTACCTGGACGAACCTCCAGCTGCCGCCTGTGCGGGCATCCCAGTGCTCGATCCGGGTGTCCATTGCGTTCGGGCCCACCCATTGGGCGAACAGCACGGGGTCGGTGTGAGCCCGGAATAGCTGTTGGGGCGTTGCGGCGAAATCACGAGTCATGCGGATGATCGGCAGCTTCGGGTCGGCCTCGATGGTTGTCTCTGTGGTCTTGGTCATGGTGGGCTATCTCCTTGTCGTCGGTGTCTTTCATCTCCGCCAGGACGGCGTCGAGGCGGAGGTACCGCTGCTCAGCCCGGCGCCGGTAGCGCTCGATCCAGTCGTCCAGCACGTCGAAGACCTTCGTCTCCAGGTGCACTGGCCGAGGCTGCGGCCCGTGCGGCCGGCTCACCAGCCCGGCGTCCTCGAGCACCCGCAGGTGCTTGTAGACGGCCTGCAGCGTCATCTGGTACGGCTCAGCCAGCTGGCCTACCGTCGCGTCACCCTCGGCAAGCCGGGCCACAATGTTGCGGCGCGTCGGATCGGCAAGGGCGGAGAAGGCCCGGGACAGTGTGTCCGCCGCCATCGGCTCCTCGTTTCAACTCTCTGGTTGAAAGTAACCGTATGCTGCAGCCACTGCTTCGTCAACCGCGCGGTTGAAACTGCAGGTGAGCAGGCGATAGCACTCGCCTCCCCGCCATGGTCAAACCCCTGTTTCTGCACATCGGTGGCCGGCGGGCACCGTGATCTGCACGCGCCGGGCTGACGCCGGTGACGGCCATACCAGGCACACGCTCAATAGGCAGACCCGGACGTCGCCTGGGCCGGCCATGCGTGGCCGCACTCAGATCGCCCCGTTCGGGCGCGGTACAGGAGCCCGCTCCGACGTCCAGCTCGCCGTCCATATTGGCGGTTACACGCGCGTGCAGGTACCGCGGATCAATCACGCTCTGCGATCGGCCTCAGACGTGAAAGCCGCGGGTGCGGCGGCACCGCATGCGCGCCGGTGGTCATGGGCTCGGTCACTGCTCTTGTGACTTTCCACGCTCCCGGCCTCACCTGCAGTGCCACACGTGCTCGCCCATTGGGATCTGGAAGAGCCCACATTTCCCCGGATCTGTATGGTCCTTACTGGTGAGGCAAAAATTTCGCGCGCCAGGAGGGGTCCATGACCGCTGACCTGAAGGCCCACGCCGACAGGCTCCGCGAGTTGCACCACGCCGACGAGATGCTTGTCCTGCCGAATGTGTGGGATGCGGCCAGCGCCAAGATCGTGGCCGAGGCAGGATTCCCCGTGGTCGCCACCGCCAGCGCCGCGATCTCGGCGATGCTCGGCTACCCCGACGGCGAGGGCGCGCCTTGGCAGGAGATGTTCGCTGCGGCCGGGCGGGTGGCCCGGGCGGTGTCGGTCCCGGTCACCGTGGACGCCGAGGCGGGATACGGCATGGAGCCGCGTGAACTGGTGGACCGGCTGGTGGAGATCGGCGCGGTCGGCTGCAACCTGGAGGACACCGACCACCGTGCGGGCGGGCTGGTCGACGCCGGCGTGCATGCCGAGCGGCTGGCGGCCATCCGGGCTGCCGCAAGCGACGCTGGGATCTCGATCGTCATCAACGCGCGCGCCGACACCTTCTTGCCAGGGTCCGGCGTGCCCGAGCAGGAGCGGGTCGCGGAGGCGGTACGCCGAGGCCGCCTCTACGTGGGGGCGGGGGCTGACTGCATCTACCCGATCGGTGTGAGCGACGAGCGGGACATCGCTACCCTGGTCGCCGAAGTGCCTGGGCCGATCAATGGCAACACCAGGCCCGGAGGCTTGGACCTGGCCAGGCTCCGTGAGCTGGGCGTGGCACGGGTCTCCTACGGTCCCCGGCTCTATCGCGAGGCGTTGGCCAACCTGAAGACGGCGGTTCAAGGATTGCTGCCCTGACCGGCTCGACGTCACGATCAACGGCGACGGCCAGGCCAAGCTCAGCCAGCTCACCGCCCGCGAGGTGCACGCGGTCGTCAGCGGCTCGGGCCTCATCCAGGTGACCGCGACGACCAGCCTGGACGGGGCAGTCCCTGGCTCCGGCACGATCATCTACAGCGGCAACCCGCCACGGGTCACCACCAGCGTCACCGGCTCCGGTACCGTAACACGCGGATAAGCAGCGGCCGGCAAGGCCGCCAAGGACGGCACGGACATGAATCGTCGGGCCAGTAGCGGGCCATACGCCGCGGTAACCGGCAGTCGATCACGGCGACCGGAGAGCGCAGGAGTTACCAGCCCAGTCCCCTGACTACTGGGAGCCGAACGCCAAGCTCGTGATCCGCTGCCCGCGCGTGCAGCGCGTCATGCGGGCGGGTCGATGGCCGGCTTGACGTCCACCACCGGCGTCGCGTCGATTGCCTCCAGAGCGTCGACTTCAATCCGAAGCCCGTCGCGCGCCACGATGCGGGCACGGTGCAGGCCGATGGGGTTCGGCCGATTGGGCGAACAGGTGCTGAACACGCCGGTAAGCGGCTGGCTCATGTCGTCCTCGGGATGGGTGCTCAGCTCGTCGCGGGGCGACAGGTGGAGCCAGGTGAGCACCACGATCTCGTCGCCCGGTCGCAGGTCCTTGGCACCCTCCGCGACCTGCTCATCGAAGCGGATCCACGCCCGGGGCGCGCCTTCGCGCTGGTTCGGCGCATCGTCGAGGACCCTCAGGGCCGACTGCACCCACCCGATCGGCACGAGGCCGTAGCTCGTCTGCACAACAACAGTCTGCTCGTCGGCTGCGGGCACGGCCCACGAGGCTGCCTAGATCGATCCATCTGCACTCGCCCCGTGTTGGTTGGCGGGCTCGCCGAAGCCGAGCAGATCGGCGGGTCGGCGCGCGTTCTCCCTGGTTCACCGCGGACGGTCCCGGCCTCCGCTAACGGCAGGGCGCACGCTTCAGCGGCGTGCGCTCTTCTGTTCACGCCAGACCGGAACGCCTGTGACCAGGTACAACAGCGGCCGTAAATCCCGGCACGCCGCCGCTTGAAGCTCGAAATTGAGCCAAAACTAAGCCAAAAAATTAGACAAGCGCCGCTCAGTAGCGCCACCCCGGCGGCCGCTACGACCGGCGTTTCCGCAGGTCAGGGATGGCGGAGGATGCGGGATTCGAACCCGCGAGGGCTTGCACCCAACACGCTTTCCAAGCGTGCGCCATAGGCCACTAGGCGAATCCTCCGCGGGCAAGCTTACCGGTGCGGGCGAGCGGGCGGGATGCGGCTTGGGCGGTCCGGGGACGTGGCTAGACTGGTCGGCGACCCCCCGCACGGCGCTTATCCCGCCAACTCCCCCAGGGCCGGAAGGCAGCAAGGGTACGCGGGCTCTGGCGGGTGTGCGGGGGGTCCTTCTTACCGGCGCCGCGAGGATCCGGCACGGCGGACCGGCGCCCGAGGACCCGGACCGCGAGGATGAGGTCATGACAGGCGAGCCGCCCAGCCCGGCCCCGGACCAAGTCGGCGCAGCCCTGGCCAGCACCGTCCCAGTGCACCCGGACCGGCCCGGTGGGCCGCCGCCGCGGCTGGCCCTCTACCGCCGCTACCGGCCGGCGACCTTCGCCGAGGTGCGCGGCCAGGACCACGTCACCGAGCCGCTCCGTCAGGCGCTGCGCACCGGCCGGGTACACCATGCCTATCTATTCAGCGGACCGCGGGGCTGCGGCAAGACGTCTAGCGCGCGGATCCTGGCCCGCTCGCTGAACTGCGCCGAGGGGCCCACCCCGGACCCGTGCGGCAAGTGCGAGTCGTGCATCGCGCTGGCCCCGGACGGGCCGGGCAGCCTCGACGTGATCGAGATCGACGCGGCCTCGCACGGCGGTGTGGACGACGCCCGGGATCTGCGCGAGCGGGCCTTCTACGCGCCGGTCTCCGGCCGGTTCAAGATCTACATCATCGACGAGGCGCACATGGTGACCCGGGAGGGCTTCAACGCCCTCCTCAAGCTCGTCGAGGAACCGCCGCCGCATCTCAAGTTCGTCTTCGCCACCACTGAGCCGGAGAAGGTCATCGCGACGATCCGGTCGCGCACCCATCACTACCCGTTCCGCCTGGTGCCGCCCGCGATCCTGCGTGACCTGCTGGAGCAGATCCTGGCCGCCGAGCAGATCAGCTACGAGCCGCTGGTGCTGCCGCTGGTGATCCGGGCCGGGGCCGGCTCGGTGCGTGATTCGCTGTCCGTCCTGGACCAGTTGCTGGCCGGTGCGGGCGAGGACGGGCTGCGCTACGACCGGACGGTGGCCCTGCTCGGGTACACCGACGACAACCTGCTGGACGAGGTGGTGGATGCGTTCGCCAGCGGGGACGGCGGCGCGGTGTTCCGCGCGGTGAACCGGGTGATGGAAGGCGGCCACGACCCCCGGCGGTTCGCGGCCGACCTGCTGGACCGGTTCCGCGACCTGATCGTGCTGGCCGCCGTGCCCGGGGCCGGCCAGACCGGGCTGCTCGACCTGCCCGCCGACCGGCTGGACCGGATGACTGAGCAGGCAGGCCGGTTCGGCCCGGCCGAGCTGACCCGGGCGGCGGAAATCATCAGCGAGGGGCTCATCCAGATGCGCGGCACGACCTCGCCGCGGCTGCTACTCGAGCTGACGTGCGCGCAGATCCTGCTGCCCGCCGCGAGTTCCAGCGATAAGGCGCTGCTGGCCCGGTTGGAACGACTGGAGCGGCGGCTAGCAGGCGCCGAGCCTGGGGATATCCCGGCTGCTCCGCCCGCCCCTCAGCCCGCCGCGTCGGCTGCCGGGGCTGCCACCCACCACCCAGCGCCCGTTGCCGCACCACGTCGCGCGGCCCCGCCGCCCGCCGCTGCCGCCCCGGAACCGGCTGCTTCGCGGCCTGCACCGGCTGGCACGGACTCGGCTGGCACGGACTCGGCCGAGGCGGGATCTTCCCGCCCGGCACAGCCGTCGAGCCCGGCACAGCCGTCGAGCCCGGCACAGCAGTCCAGTCGTGCGCCCCGGCCGACCCCGGCCGCCGAGAACCAGCCCGCCCCGCAGGAACCAAAACGGCCCCGGGCGACCCCACGGCCCCCCGAAGCCGCTGACTCCCGCGCAGCCGTTCAGCCCCGGGAAACCGCTCAGCCCCGGGAATCCACCCCGCCCGCCTCGTCCCAACCATCCCAGTCGGCGCCAGCCCCGGCACCGACCGGCCCGATCAGCGCCGAGGTGGTCCGGCAGCGCTGGCCGGAGATCCTGGAGGCGGTCAAAGGGCAGCGCCGGGTGGCCTGGATGCTGCTCAGCAACGCCACCGTGCACTCGGTCGAGGATGGGGTCCTTACCGTGCTGTTCGCCCGGGAGGGCGAGGCCAAAGGGTTTTCCGCCAGCGGTTACGACCGCGATCTGATCAGCGCGCTCGGCTCGGTGCTGGGCACGGCCCTGCGGATCAAATCGCTGACTGCGGCGCAGCTGGCCGCCACCCCGGGCCCACCGCGCAGTGGCCACGGCGGCCCAGACAAGCTGAGCGCGCGGGCGCCCGCCGTGGTGCAGCCGCCCGAGCCGCCGCGCGACACCTCGCCGCCCCGCACCCTGTCCACCGAGGCGCAACTGGACAGCGCCCCGGTCCGGCCGCCCAGCGCCGACCTGACCGGCATGGATCTGATCAAGCGAGAACTCGGCGGCCGCATCATCGCCGAAATCGACGAGACCTAGCCGCGGTGTCCTCGCCGGTGCGCGGGGAGCATCTGGATGCAGTCGTTAGCTGCCAGTGGTGCTGGTGTGGCAACTGGTGCTTCGCGTCGGGCTCCAGCGCCATCAGCGGTTAGTGATCAAACGATTACTGTCGCTGGGGCGACAGCAGACGTTTGATCACGTTTGCGGGAGCGGGCCGGGCCCGGGCTGACGCGCCAGCGGCGCTGACTGGGCCGGGACGCGCACCAGGTAGGGGCGTTGAGCAGGAGAAGGCCGGGCGCTCCCCAAGGGAAAGCGGCGAGGGGCCGGAGAGGCGATGGACTTGGCCTGGCCGGCAGGCCGTAGGCTCGAAGCGACAGGCCCTGCGGGCCACCCAGACCAGCCGCTGGCACAGCGGCCGACCGGCGGCGCAACGGGCACGACAGAGCGTTTCCTTAGCCGCGCCACGGTGCGAGGCGACGGTACAGATATATGAGTGAGGGCACAGTGGATCCTGGCGGCCAGATCGATATGCAGCAGCTACTGGCTGCGGCGCAGCAAATGCAGGATCAGCTCATGAACGCGCAGCAGGAGCTGGCCGACGCGGTAGTCGAAGGTAGCGCGGGTGGCGGGCTGGTCACGGCCAAGGTCAACGGTCAAGGGGACCTGGTCGACCTGACCATCAGCCCGGCCGCGATCGAGACCACCGACCCGGACGAGGCGGCGCAGACCATCGCCGACCTGGTGCTGGCCGCGGTGCGCGACGCCAACCGGGCCGCGGCCGACCTGCAGGCGGAGAAGATGGGCCCGCTCGCGTCCGGCATCGGCGCGCTCGGCGGCGGCGCGGGCGCCCCTGGTGGCCCCGGCGGCATACCCGGCACCCCCGGCGGCCCGGGCAGCATCCCCCCGATCCCCGGCGTGGGCGACTTCCCCCGCCAGCCGACCGGCGGCGAGCCCCGCGGCGACACCGACCTGCGCGGCGACACCGACCTGCCTGGCGACACCGACCTGCGCGGCTGACGGCGGCTGAACCCGGTGTACGAAGGGATCGTGCAGAGCCTCATCGACGAGCTCGGCAGGCTGCCGGGCGTCGGCCCGAAGGGCGCCCAGCGCATCGCGTTCTACCTGCTCGCCGCGGACACCACCGACGTGCGCCGGCTGGCCTCGGTGCTGGTCGAGGTGACGGAAAAGGTCCGGTTCTGCCGGGTCTGCGGCAACGTGGCCGAGGAAGAGGAGTGCCGGATCTGCCGCGACCCACGCCGCGACCAGAGCGTCATCTGCGTGGTCGAGGAGCCCAAGGACGTCGCGGCCATCGAGAAGATCCGCGAGTTCCGCGGCCGCTATCACGTGCTGGGCGGGGCGATCAGCCCGATCGACGGGATCGGCCCGGAGGACCTGCGGATCCGGGAGCTGATGGCGCGGCTGTCGGACGGCAACATCACCGAGCTGATCCTGGCCACCGACCCGAACCTGGAGGGCGAAGCGACCGCGACCTACCTGGCCCGGCTGGTCAAGCCGCTGGGCGGCATCCGGGTGACCCGGCCAGCCAGCGGGCTGCCGGTCGGCGGGGACCTGGAATACGCGGACGAGGTCACTCTGGGCCGGGCGTTCGAGGGACGGCGACTGCTTGATGTCTGAGCCGTGCGGCAGCTACCGTCAATTACGCTCGGTACATGTCATGCGACGCGGCGTGCTCAAGGGCTGAGCTACCAAGGGAGTACCAGGGGCGCCCGGAAATCCACCCGCGGGGCGATGACACTCAACCGGAGGAAGGGCAGGCTGGGAACTCATGACCGAGGCCGCGCAGGACCCTACCTAGGCTGCGAGGGAATCGATGAGCACAACTAACAACGGACCGGTCACCGGCGAGGGCTGGAACCCGCTTGCCGACCGGATCGCCGGGCAGGCCCGGGACTTCCTGGACGGAATCGCCGCGCTGGCCAGGGGTGAGGGCGGCGACGAGACCGTCCCGCTGCTGCTGCTGGAAGTTTCCCAGATCCTGCTGGCCGGTGCCCAGCTCGGCGCGAGCAAGGACGTCATCCTGCCGGACAACTGGGAGCCCGACGTCGGCGCCGACCCGGACCTGGACGTACTCCGCGGCGGCCTGGCCCGGCGGCTGGAGAACGTGGACGAGTACGCGGAGCTGTTCGACCCCTACAGCGACACCCAGCTCACCGCGTTCCGGCTGTCCGACGACCTGGCCGCGGTGGCCGCCGACCTGATCCACGGGCTGCAGCACTACCAGGCGGGCCGGTCGCTGGAAGCGCTGTGGTGGTGGCAGTACTCCTACGTGAACCACTGGGGCACGCATGGCTCGGCCGCGCTGCGCGCGCTGCACGCGGTCCTGGCCCACGCCATGCTCGACGTGGTCGAGGAAGCCAGCCAGGTCTAGTCCCCCCAGGGAAAAACCCGGGGAGCGTCTGCATCACGGATAGGTACACTGCAAGCCGCCAGCAGCCTTATCGGGAGGAGCGGCCCACCTGTGGCGCTTGTCGTACAGAAGTACGGTGGATCTTCGGTAGCCGATGCCGACGGCATCAAGCGGGTGGCGCAGCGCATCGTGGCGACCCGGAAGGCCGGGCATGCCGTAGTCGTCGTGGTGTCGGCCATGGGCGACACCACCGACGAGCTCCTCGACCTAGCCGCACAGGTCAGCCCGCTGCCACCAGGCCGCGAGCTGGACATGCTGCTGACCGCGGGCGAGCGGATCTCGATGGCGCTGCTCGCCATGGCCATCGCCAACCTGGGCCTGGAGGCCCGTTCGTTCACCGGGTCCCAGGCCGGCGTGATCACCGACTCCACCCATGGCAAGGCCCGGATCATCGAGGTGACCCCGGGCCGGATCAGCGGCGCGCTGGACGAGGGCGCCATCCCGATCGTGGCCGGTTTCCAGGGCGTGTCGCAGAACAGCAAGGACATCACCACGCTCGGCCGGGGTGGCACCGACACCACGGCGGTGGCGCTGGCCGCTGCGCTCGAAGCTGACCTCTGCGAGATCTACACCGACGTGGACGGGGTGTTCACCGCTGACCCGCGGATCGTCCGCACCGCCCGGCGCATCCCGTGGATCAGCTACGAGGAGATGCTGGAGATGGCCGCCTGCGGGGCCAAGGTCCTGCAGTTGCGCTGCGTGGAGTACGCGCGGCGGTACGCCATGCCGATTCATGTCCGGTCATCGTTCAGCAACCGGACCGGCACCTGGATCAGTCAAGACAACGTCGTTGCGGAGGGAACCGCGGTGGAGCAGCCGATCATCTCCGGAGTCGCGCACGACAGGAGCGAGGCGAAAGTCACCGTGGCAGGCGTGCCCGACAAGGTGGGCGTGGCCGCGCGGATCTTCCGTACCGTAGCCGCGGCCGGCATCAACATCGACATGATCGTGCAGAACATCTCGGCCGCCACGACGGGCCTCACCGACATCTCGTTCACGCTGCCGCGCGACGACGGGCAGGCCGCGATGACCGCGCTGCGCGAGATCCAGCCGGAGATCGGGTTCCAGACCCTGCTGTACGACGACCGGATCGGCAAGATCAGCCTGATCGGCGCGGGCATGCGGTCCCACCCCGGGGTGAGCGCCACGTTCTTCGGCGCGCTGGCCGACGCGGCGGTCAACATCGAGATGATCTCCACCTCGGAGATCAGGATCTCGGTGGTGGTGGACCAGAAGGATGTGGACCAGGCCGTCACCGCCGCGCACCGGGCCTTCGACCTGGACGCAGGCGAAGTCGAGGCGGTCGTCTACGGAGGGACCGGCCGGTGACCGCGAACTCAGCGAGCCCGAAGCCCACCCTGGCCGTGGTCGGCGCCACCGGCGCGGTGGGCAGCGTCATGCTCGACCTGCTGTCCACCCGGGACGATGTCTGGGGCGAGGTCCGGCTGATCGCCTCGCCCCGGTCCGCGGGCCGCCACCTGCGCGTCCGCGGCGTCGACACCGAGGTGCTGGCGCTGGCCCCGGACGTGTTCGACGGGGTGGACGTGGCCATGTTCGACGTGCCGGACGAGGTGTCCGCGCAGTGGGCCCCGGTCGCCGCCGAGCGCGGCGCGGTCGTGGTGGACAACTCGGGCGCGTTCCGGATGGACCCCGAGGTGCCGCTGGTGGTGCCCGAGGTCAACCCGGACGAGGCCACGAGAAGGCCCAAGGGCATCATCGCCAACCCGAACTGCACCACGCTGTCGCTGATCGTCGCGGTCGCGGCGCTGCACCGCGCGTTCGGCCTGGAGGAGATGGTCGTCTCGTCCTACCAGGCCGCGTCGGGCGCCGGCCAGGCCGGCATCGACACGCTGTACGCCCAGCTGGAGAAGACGGCCGGCTCGCGGGCGCTCGGCCAGCGGGCCGGTGACCTGCGCGCCGCGGTGGGCGACTTCGGGCCGTTCCCGGCCCCGCTCGCGCTCAACGTGGTGCCGTGGGCCGGCTCGGTCAAGGACGACGGCTGGTCCTCCGAAGAGCTCAAGGTGCGCAACGAGTCGCGGAAGATCCTCGGCATGCCTGAGCTCAGGGTGTCCGCCACCTGTGTCCGGGTGCCCGTGGTGACCACCCACTCGGTGGCCGTGCACGCGGTGTTCGCCCGCGAGGTGACCCGGGCCGGCGCGCAGCGGGTGCTCAGCGAGGCGCCCGGCGTGGTGCTCAACGACGACCCGGAGAACGCCGAGTTCCCCACCCCGGCCGACGTGGTCGGCACCGACCCGACCTGGGTGGGCCGGGTGCGCCGCTCGCTGGACAACCCGTGCGCGGTGGACCTGTTCGTGTGCGGCGACAACCTGCGCAAGGGTGCCGCGCTGAACACCGCGCAGATCGCCGAGCTGGTAGCGGCCCAGCTGGCGCGCTGACCGCCCGTACTCCGGTCCTCAACCACCTTCTTTACTGAACGCCAGTACCAGCCGGTCGGCCACTGGCTGGTAGCCCAGCCGCTGGTACAGCGCGTTGCTGGTCGGGTTGGCCAGATCGGTGAACAGCAGCACCTGGGCCGCCCCGGCGTCCCGCGCCGCCTGGCTGACCGTCCAGGTCACCGCGCCGCCGTAACCCCGCCCGCGGTGCCCGGGCGGGGTGTACACCGGGCCGACCCGGACCTGCCCGGCCACCTGCCGGGTCAGCCCGCCCACCGACACCGGCTGGCCTGTCTGTTCCCAGAGCGTATAGCCGCGGTAGCTGAGCCGGTCGTCCACCATCCCGGCGACGTTCCGCGGGCCGGTGCGCGCCTCCTGGCCAAACGCCTCGCTCCAGGCGATCAGCAGGCTGCGGTCGGCCGGGCCGGCCACCCGGGGCTGGCCCGGCGGGAACGGCTCCGGCGGCCGGAGACGGCCCAGCTGGTACAGCCGGGACCGCATGCTCTCCTCGACCGCGTCCCCGGTCAGCTCGTGCCAGGCGGCGGCGAACGCCGCGGCCACCGGCAGGTCCGCGTTCACCCCGCCCAGGGCCCGGCCCCGGCTGGCCAGCGCCTGGGCCAGCGCGGCCGCGATGTCCGCGGTCATGCTGGTCAGCGCGACCGGGAACGGTGGGGTGTGCAGGCACGCGGCGCTGACCACGCCCGTCCCGGGCTGCTGCCACCAGCCGAACAGCGGGCTGTCCGGGCCGAACGCGGCCGGTCCCCGGGCCCGCAGCGTCGCCGCCGCGCCGAGCAGGATGGTGTTCCGCCCGGCGTGCGCCCGGACCAGGCCTTCGGCCGTGGCCGAGTAATCCTGCAGGCTGTCGCTGAGAATCCAGGCCACATCGTCTCCTGACGTCGCGCTCCGGGCCTCCATCGTGCTGGCCAGCACGGCTGCGCTGCATCTGGTTTTAGGCTGGAGGCGCGGCTGAGCGAACTGCTCAGCTGGTTCCCGGAACACGGCCTGGACGTCAAGGGAGTGGCGCCGCTGTTAGTAGACTTCCCGGCCACCCTGAATGGCGAGACGGTGCTGCTCTGCTGGCTGGAGGGGAACACGAACTGGGCTGGTATCACAAGCCGGAGCATGGCTTCGCGGGCCGCCGGCTCATCCCAGCGCCAGGTCCGTCGCCCGGCCCGCCCCGGGCCCCGCCCGGCGGCCTACCGGACTCGCCGAAAACCCGCCTCTGACGTGCGATAACGACGCTCTGCGGCACTTTCTATATCGTTCCGTTGCGAAGCCGGAATCTCCCGCGATAAGCTCATCAACGCCCGGTAGAGAAGCGGGATCTCCCGGGGTTGGCAATGCTGCCAATGCAAGAGCTATTCAGTGTTAGTAGCCATCAATGGTAGGTAGCCTGAGTTGCTCCTCCCGGGAGGTCGGACGTGTCGGCGAAAGGTGAGGGTTCTACGGGTCGTTCACCAGGGGTCACGCTTGGTGGCGGACGGCGTGGTTACCAGGTCGCCAGGCCCAGGTCCAACACGTGGCTGTGGATCCTCAACGCGATCGTCATCGGCTTCGTCGTCATCGCGGCGTTCCTCGCGTCCACCGGCATCGGGCACACCGTGGCCGCCGCGTCGTACCATTTCATGCTTTACTACATGGGCGTGCTCGCACTCATCGCGCTGACCGCCGAAGTGGGCATTGGTTTGGTCTGCACCGACCGCATTTTTATGCGGCCGGCCGGTCGGGTAACAATGCAGGCAATTCACCGGGCGACTGGATTCGGCTCGATTGCCTTTCTGATTTCGCACATTATCCTGGAGATAATGGCGAGCCGGTCCACCGTGCTGGACTCGGTCATCCCGTTCCTCTACCCGAGCGGTAACAAGGCGTTTTATCTGGGGCTCGGCACACTGGCCTCAGATATGTTCATCTTCATCATGGTGGTCGGGGTCTACCGGGCCCGGCTGGCCACCCGGATGTCCCCGACGGGCTGGCGGGTGCTGCACGCCTCGGCCTACGTGGCCTGGATCTTCGGCCTGGTGCACGGGCTGCTCGCCGGGCGGCCGGCCAAGGCGTTCTTCGGCTACCAGGGCTTCGTCTACTGGAGCTACGGCTTCTGCGTGGTCGCGGTGGCGCTGGCCCTGGTGGTCCGCTTCGTGGCCAAGGACCGGGCCCGCAACGAGCTGTCCGACCAGGTGGTGGCGGAACCGCCGCCCGGCGCATCGCTGTCCTCGGCGGCCGCGCTGACCAGCATGGGCATGTCCGGTGGCGGCATGACGGCCGCCGCGCTGACCGGCGCGCCGCACGCGGCGGGCGCGCTGGAGGGCGGGCGGCCCGGGGCGGCGGCCCGGGGCGGCCGGACCCAGCTGGCCCTGCCCGCGGGCCAGGGCTCGGGGTCCGGGCGGACCGGGCAGTTCCCGGCCACCAGCCGGCTGGGCCAGACGGCGCAGTTTGGCCGGACCGGCGCGTTCGACCAGTTCGGTGCCGACCACCCGTCCGGCCCGCTGCCCCAGGTCGACCAGTTCGGCCAGATCGGCCAGTTCGGTGCGGATCACCCGTCCGGCCCGCTGCCCCAGGTCGGCCGGCCCATCCGGAACCAGCCGGCCGTCCCGGCCGTCCCGGCCGGGCAGCGCGACTGGCACGCCGCCTACGAGCGGCCGATGGGCGTCCGCCGGGCGGACGCCCCGGCGCCGCGCTATGAGCAGACCGGAGAGATCGACCGGTCCGGCGCCTACCAGCCGCTGCCGCCCGAGTTCGACCAGCGCGGTCCGGTGCCGCGGTACGAGCACCAGAGCGGGGCGTACCAGCAGCAGCCGCCGCCGGAGTATGACCAGCGGGGCCCGGCGCCCCGCTACGAGCACCCGAGCGGGGCGTACCAGCATCAGCCGCGCGAGTACGACCAGCGGGGTCCGGCGCCGCGGTACGAGCACCCGAGCGGGGCGTACCAGCAGCAGCCGCGCGAGTATGACCAGCGGGGTCCCGCGCCCCACTACGAGCACCCGAGTGGCGCGTACCAGCAGCCGCGGCCGCCCGAGTACGACCAGCGGGGTCCCGCGCCGCGCTACGAGCGCCCAGCCGACTATGACCGGTCCGGCTCGTATGGGCCGCCGCCGGACTACCCGGTGGACCGGTCCGGCCAGTTCGAGCGGTCCTACGACCAGGAGCCAGCCGCCCCGAATCATGGCTCAGGGCCGTACGCCCGGCCGGACCAGTACGGTCCGCCGGCCGGTTACGACCAGTCCGGGCCCTACCAGCGCCCGGTCCAGTACGAGCCGCCGATGGGGTATGACATGGCCCCCCCGGCCAGGCGTCCGAACGCTGGACCGCCGCCCCAGGCCGACCCGCATTACGGCTCCGGGGCGTACCAGCCACCGCCCGCCGGCTATGCCCAGCCCGGCCCGTACCAGCCGCCGCCGGCCGCCTACGACCCACGGGACCAGTACACCCGGCCGGGTGTCTACGACCGGGCCGCCCAGTTCGAGCGCGAGCGGGCCGACCACTACGCCTCGTTCGCCGAGCAGGACGCGTCCTACACCCAGCCGCGGCCACCCGCCGCCCGGGGGCACTACAACCCGCAGGATGAAACTGATCCGCTGAATACCTCGGCGGTGAATACCGGATATCGACCGTGAACAACTCCAAGACCGCCGTCCCCGAGGCGATGCGGATTGGCCGCGCCCGGCTGACCGCGGGCCTGGACCGCTACGAACGCATCGATCTCGCCACACATCAGGAGATCTTCGGCCCGATGCGGCGGGTGACCGGCCGCCAGTTGATCGAAATGGTGGAAAGCGTCGACATGCGGGGCCGAGGCGGTGCGGCATTCCCTTTCGCGCGCAAGGTGCGCGCGGTGGTGGACGCGTGCGCCCAGAAGAAGACCCGGCCGTTCATTCTGATCAACGCGTCTGAGGGCGAGCCGGGCAGCGCCAAGGACAAGATGCTCCTGCTCCGGTCGCCCTACCTGGTGCTGGGCGGTGCGCTGCTGGCCGCCCGGGCGCTGAACGCCCGGATGATCATCATCGGGGTGACCAACCCGGCCGCGGCTGCCTCGGTGGCCGATGCGGCCAAGGCCGAGCCCGACCTGAAGAAGATCGTCCGGGTCGTCGAGGTCCCCGAGCGGTTCGTCGCCGGTGAGGGCACTGCGCTGGTCAACGCGGTCAACGGCAAGGTCCCGCTGCCCTCGGGCAAGCGCAAGCGGGCCGCCGAGAGCGGGGTGGACGGGCAGCCCACGCTGCTGTCCAACGCTGAGACATTCGCCCAGCTGGCCGTGCTGGCCATGCTGGGCGAGGAAGGCTACGCCTCGGACGGCACCCCGGACGAGCCGGGCACCCTGCTGCTCACCGTGGGCGGATCGGCCAACCGGCCGGCCGTAGTCGAGGTGCCGCCCGGGGTCCCGCTGGGCACCGTGCTGGACATCTGCGAGGCCACCGCGCCGGAAGGCGTGCTGGTCGGCGGCTACCACGGGATGTGGATTCCCGGTGACATCGCCGACGACGTGCCGGTGTCCCGGGCCGGGCTGGACGCGGCCGGCGGCACCCTGGGCGCGGGCGTCATCCTGCCGCTGGGGCCCAACACCTGCCCGATGGGCGAGGTGGCCCGGATCGTCCGCTACATGGCCAAGGAGTCCTCCGGGCAGTGCGGGCCGTGCAAGCTCGGCCTGCCCGGCCTGGCCCGCTCGATGAGCGCGCTGGCCGACGGGTCCGGCGGCATCGACACCCTGGACATGGCCCGCCGGGCCGCCTCGGTGGTCCGTGGCCGCGGCGCGTGCTCGCATCCGGACGGGGTGTCCCGGTTCGTGCTGTCCGCGCTGGACGTGTTCAGCGACGACCTGACCATGCACCTGTTCCGCGGCTCCTGCGGCCGGCCGGTCCGCGGCCTGCTGCCACTCGGGCCGGAAGAAGAGTCCCAGGTGCGGCTCAAGGTGGACTGGGCCCGCTGCTCGGGACACGGGCTGTGCGCCCGGATCGCGCCGGAGATGGTCCAGCTGGACAACCAGGGCTACCCGATGTTCCTGGACATGCCGGTGCCGTTCTGGCTGGAGAAGGAGGCGCAGCAGGCGGTCGAGATGTGCCCGGCGCTGGCGCTGTCGCTGGCTACGGGCGGGTCGCCGAACAGCGAGACGCCCCGGTCTAAGACCGCCATCGCTGGCCGCCAGCCGACCAGCCTGCTCATGTCCAGCGCCCCGGCCGACATGAAGCAGCTCCCCGGCCCGCGCCGCTAGCCGCTCGCCCAGCCCGCACATCCCTTCCGTAGGCTGGGGCTCACCAGACCCGAGGAGACGGATGAGAGCGGCGCGGCTGCATGCGGTAGGCGACCTTCGGCTCACCGACGAGCCGGTTCCCGTCCCGGGACCGGGCGAGAGCCTGGTCCAGGTCACCGCGGTCGGCATCTGCGGCTCCGACCTGCACTGGTGGGGCGAGGGCGGGATCGGCGACGCCACCCTGAGCCGACCCCTGGTGCTGGGGCACGAGGCCGCGGGCGTGCTGGCCGACGGGCCGCGGCGGGGCCAGCGGGTGGCCATCGACCCGGCCATCCCGGACGGGACCTGCCGCCTGTGCCGGGCCGGGTACCGGAACCTGTGCCTGCACCTCCGGTTCGCCGGGCACGGCAGCCAGGACGGCGCCATGCGCGAGTTCCTGGCCTGGCCCAGCGAGCTGCTGCACCCGCTGCCGCACGCGCTCAGCGACGCGGACGGCGCCATCCTGGAGCCGCTGGGCGTGGCCATCCACGCGCTGGATCTGGGGCATCTCCGGCTGGCCGGGACGGCCGCCGTGGTCGGCTGCGGGCCGATCGGGCTGCTGCTCAGCCAGTTGCTCCAGGTGGCCGGCGCGACCGCGGTGACCGCGTTCGAACCGCTCCCGCACCGGCGGGCGGCGGCCGCCGCGCTGGGCGTGACGGTAGCCGACCCGGCCGTGGTGGCCGACCCCGCCGCGCTGGCCGCACTGACCGGTGGCGGCGTGGATGTGGCGTTCGAGATGGCGGGCAACGACGAGGCGGTTCAGCTGGCCATGGCCGCGGTCCGCCCGGGCGGGCGGGTGGTGCTGGGCGGGATCCCGGGTGATGACAGCACCACGTTCCGCGCGTCCACCGCCCGCCGGAAGGGACTGACCATCGCCATGGTGCGCCGGATGAACGAGGTGTATCCGCGGGCGATCAGCCTGGCCGCCGCGCAACGGGTTGATCTCGCCACGCTGGTCACCGCGCGCTACCCACTCGAGAAGGCAGCCGAGGCGTTTAGTGTGGCGGCGGCCCGGACTGGGCTGAAGGTCATCGTCCAGCCCAACACGACCCGTGGGTAACATGTCCAGCCGTGACCGATAGCTTCTATCTCCCGCTGGGTGACGGCCGCTGGCTCGCCACCGTGCACACCACCGGTCCGTGGGATCCGCGGGCCCAGCACGGTGGTCCGCCCAGCGCGCTGCTCGGCCGGGCCATCCAGCGCTGCGGGCCGCGCGACGACATGATCATCGCCCGGTTCACCTGCGAGATCCTCGGGGCCATCCCGGTCGGCGAGCTGACCGTGCAGGCCCGGCTGACCCGGCCGGGCCGCAGCGTGCAGTTCCTCGAGGCGGTGGCCAGCGCGGGCGGCCGGGATGTGGCCCGGGCCAGCGCGTGGCGGGTGCTGCGCACCAGCAGCGAGACGGTGCTGCCGTCTAACGACCCGCCGCCACCGCTGCCGGACGATGCGGTCGGGCCGCCGCCGGACGGCTGGGTGGACGGGTACCTGTCCGCGGTCGAGTGGCGGCCAGTGCACGGCCACTTCGCCGAGCCCGGGCCGGCCACGGTCTGGACCCGGTTGCGCTACCCGCTGGTGCCCGGCGAGGACCCCGGGCCGCTGGAGCGGGTGCTCGCCGTCGCGGACAGCGGCAACGGCGTGTCCGGCCAGTTGGACATCGCCAAGTGGATGTTCATCAACCCGGAACTCACCGTGCACTTGCACCGGGAGGCGGTCGGCGAGTGGATCTGCCTGGCCGCGCAGACCGCGATCTCGGCCGGCGGGGCGGGCCTGGCCACCTCCGTGCTGTCCGACCAGTCCGGGCCACTCGGCGTCGGGGCCCAGTCGCTGCTGATCAGCCGCCAGCCGTAGCTGGCCGGTGCCGCCGCCTAAGCAAGCTCCCGGCCTGGTGGCGGGGGTGGCCGCCGCCTGGTTCGGGGAATGACCTAGACAGGCGACCGACGGGGGGCTGGCTGTGCATACCGGGCGGCTGAGCGCGGACCGCGCCGCGCTGCGGACACCGCGGGCGGCCGCGGTGGCCGGAATTGTCTTTTCCGTGCTGGTTATCATCGCGATGGTGCTGCTCCGGATCTCGGTGCCGGCTAATCCGGCTGTCCCGGGCACCTGGCTGTCCGATTCCGCGCGGCGCACCGCGGTAACCGTCGCGCTGAATCTGGTCCCGTTCGCCGGAATTGCATTCCTCTGGTTCATCGGCGTCATCCGGGACCGGATCGGGGACCGGGAAGACAAATTCTTCGGCACCGTGTTCCTGGGCAGCGGGCTGCTGTTCGTGGCCATGCTTTTCGTCGCCGCCGCGGTGGCCGGCGGCCTGCTCGCGGGCGCGTCGGCGGCCCGGTCGTCCGGCGCGCCGGGCGCGGACACACTGGCCCTCGGGCGCAACGTCACCGGGCTGCTGCTGAACGTCTACGCGATGCGGATGGCGGCGGTGTTCTGCCTGAGCACGGTGACCCTCGCCCGGAAGACCAGCATCGTGTCCCGCTGGCTGGTGACCGCCGGGCTGGTCACCGCGCTGGTGCTGCTGATCGGCACCGGCATCTCGGCCTGGGTGGAGTTGCTGTTCCCGGCCTGGATCCTGGCCCTGAGCGTGGACATCCTGGTGGCGGGCAGGCAATAAATGCAACCTTCGGTTGCGCATGGTTTGTCCGGGTGCTAGCCTTCAATCATACGCAACTGAAGGTTGCACATAACGAGGAGGCAGCGTCATGACCCCGGAGGCCATCGAGAAAGACATCTTCATCGAGGCGCCCGCAGAGACCGTATACCGCGTGCTCACCGAGCCGGCCCAGATCGCTCAGTGGTTCAGCGACGCGGCAGAACTCGACCCGCGGCCTGGTGGCGACGGGCTGCTGACATTCGAGGACCGGGCCACCAGCCAGCGGGCCGTGGTGCGGCTGCGGGTGGAAGCGGCCGACCCGCCGCACCGGTTCGCGTTCCGCTGGGACTATCCCGAAGGTGCGCAGCCGGACGAGAGCAACGCCCCGCTGGTCGAGTTCACCCTCACCGCCGAGAGCAGCGGCACCCGGCTTCGGGTCACCGAGAGCGGGTTCGCCGCGCTGCGGCGGCCGGAGGCGGACAAGGCCGGTTACCACGAGACGCACAGCAAGGGCTGGGACATCCACCTGGCCAGCCTGCGGGACTATGTCACCGGCCGGTCCTGAGGCCGGGCGCGGTGAGCCGCCGCGGAACGAGGATGGGCAGCTGTGGGAGGCCGTCGGCGACCCGTCCCGGCGCCGGGTGCTCGACCTCATCCTCGCCCGCGGCGAAGCCACCCCGACCATGCTGGCCGCCGAACTGCCGGTCACCCGGCAGGCGGTCAGCAAGCACCTCGCCATCCTGGCCCGGGCCGGGCTGGTCGAAGCGCACCGGCAGGGCCGGGAAACCCGGTACACCGTCCGCCCGGACCGGCTGGGTGAAGCCGCCCAGGCCATGGCGGAGGCGGCGGCGCAATGGGACCGACGGCTGCACACCATCAAGTACCTGGCCGAAGCCCGGGCGCCGAGTGCCGCCGCCGAGCCGCCACCAGCGCAGCAGTGACCCCCGCCGCGGCCGCTTCAGCGCGCCGCCCCCGGCCGCGGCGGGCTTGGCAGGCCACGGCGGCCGGGAGTTAATCCCGGACCGATTCCCGTGCGCCGCGCACCGTGGTGGCCAGCAGCCCGGCGGCGAACACCGCACCCGCGCAGAGCGCCCCGCCGAGGTCGTGCGGCGGCCGGGTCGGCCAGGCCCACGGCGTGGTCCAGCTGCCCGCGAACGCGCCCTCGGTCACTACCAGGTAGACCAGCGGCGCGGTCCAGCCGAGCGCGCCGCCCAGGATGGCCGCGGCCAGCAGGCCGGTACCTGTCATCCCGGCCACATTGCGCAGCAGGGCCGGGATGCCGCCGGGCAGCCCGCCCGCCGCCGACCCGGCGGCCAGTGCGCCGAACGCGGCCGCGGTAAGCAGCACGGCGCCAGCCAGCCGCAGGTAGGGCAGCCACCGCCCGGTGGCCCGCTCCGGCTCGCCGAACGGACCGTAGCAGGTGACCGCGATGACCATGGCCGCCCCGGTCTCGATGGCCAGCGGGATGGCCTGCTGCGCGGCCGCCCCGCCGGCCACGTTCCAGTGCCAGTGCAGCGAAGCCCACAGCACGGCGCCCAGCCCGGCCAGCACCGCGGCCGCGCCAGGGGCGTGCCGGCTGATCAGGTACAGCCAGCCCAGCCGGAGCCAGCCGGGCACCGGCCGGGCGGCCGGCGGCGGCGCGGCTTCCGGCGCGGGCCGGTGCACCTCGGCCGCGGTCATGGCAGCTGCGCCAGGCTGACGTGCCCGGCTCGCAGCGCGGGCAGGTGGCTGGTCAACCAGGCGTGCCGGGTGGCGGCGGGCAGCGCGGCGAACCGCTGGGCCGCGGCCGCGATCTGCCGCGGATACGTTGTCCCCGGGTGCGGCTCGTTGCTGGGGAGGGCCCACGGCGATGGGGCCAGTACCTGCTTGGGCTGCGCGGCGAGCGGGATCCCAGCGTGCTGCATCAGGGCCGCTTCGACGGCGATCTGGGCCGGGTTACCGAGGGGGCCGCCCCGAGTGACGATCGCGTGCACCGCCTGGAGTTTGATCTCGTCGGTGAACTGGGTCTGGTTCGCCCCGAACGAGCCGGGCAGGTTGAACACGTTGAGCGGCATGGAGAGCACCGGCGGCTGACCGCGGAGCGTGCTGACCTGGCCCACGCTGGTTTGCGGGCCCCGGCCGGTGGCGTTGAAGAACACTGTGGCGACCTGGCCGACCCGCACCGGAACGCCGGGCAGACCGTCGGTCTGGCCGAGGACCGGGCGCAGCGCCGCGGTCACGTCCGGCAGGTAGGCCTGGTAGGCCGGCTGGACGCAGACCGGGACGCCGGCCGCCTGACCGCAGACCGGGGTGTACGGGATCGGCCGGTCGTTGGCCGCGTCGTGCAGGGCCGGGATAACCGTGCCGTAGGAGGTCACCCGGGCGGTGAAGGCCAGCGCGATCGCAGTGACGGCCAGCGCCGCCCCGGCCGCAGCGACCACCGTGGCGATGTGCCGCAGCCGTAGCCCGCCCGCCGTCGCCCGCACTCCGAGCAGGGCGACCAGCGCCACCGTCACCCCGGCCAGGAACATCACCCGGGCGACCGGCAGGTCCGGCAGGAACTGGTAGAAGATCCCAGCGTCCTGGCCGTAGTTGTTGTTCGAATTGGTCGGCAGGATCAGCCCCCACCCGCCGTACGACTGGAAGCCGATCTGCGACGACATCCCGCACGCAAGCAGCCCGCCGAACGCGGCCACCGGCGCGGTGAACCGGGTCGGGAAGTACGCCCCGGCCGCGAACCCAGCGGCGCTGAACGCGGCCACCCCCACGGCGCCCACCGCGACCGGCCAGTACGGCGGGCCGCCCCAGACGATGGACCGGGACAGAGCCCAGAACGTCGCGGCCATGAAGACCAGGTAGCCGCCCACCGCCCAGATCGCGGTCGCGGCCCAGGTGGCGAACTGGGCGGCGAAGCGCGAGCGGGCGGAGGTGGTCACCAGGTCGGTCAGACCGCGCCGACCATCCCGCGACCCCATCCAGGCGGCCACGCCCGCCACGAACGGCGCGAAGTCGATCAGGGAGTGGCCCTGGCCCAGGACGTAGAACGTGCGCGAATTCCACAGCGGCGGGAGGGTAGCGGCGATCCGGTACGAGTCGAACCAGAACACCAGGGCGATCAGCGGCAGCACCCACGGCATCGTGTTGCGCCGCAGTTCCACCCGGAGCAGCCGGGCCAGCCCCCCCGGGGCCGTCCGGCCGGCCCGCGGCCGGGACCGCACCGGGAGCGTGGCGACGGTCATGACCGCGCCGCCGCCAGCACCGCGCTGTACCCGCGCTCCAGCGGGGCGTCCCCGACCCCGTGCCCTTCCCCCTGGGCGATCAGCTCATCAGGGGTTCCGTGAAAGACGATCTTCCCGGCGTCCATCAGGGTCACCTCGCTGCACGCGGCGGCCACGTCCTCCACCAGGTGGGTGCTGACTATCACGGTGGCCCGCTCCCCGAACTCACGGAGCAGGGTGCGGAACGCCACCCGCTGCTCCGGGTCCAGCCCGGCGGTCGGCTCGTCCAGCAGCAGCAGTTCGGGCTGGTTCACGATGGCCTGCGCGATGCCGACCCGGCGCAGCATCCCGCCGGACAGTGTGCGCAGCTTGGCCCGGGCCTTGCCGCCCAGCCCGAGCTGCTCGATGGATGCGGCCACGGCCCGCGGCACCTGCCGGGACGGCATGTCCTTGAGCAGCGCGAAGTACTCGATAAACTCGGCCACCGTGAACCCCGGGTAGTAGCCGAGGTTCTGCGGCAGGTAGCCGAGCCGGCGCCGGATCTCCCGGCGTGGCCCGTAGCTGCCCGGATCGCGGTCCAGCAGCCGCAGCGTCCCCGAACTGGGCGGCAGCACGGTGGCCATCATCCGCAGCAGCGACGTCTTCCCGGCGCCGTTGGGACCGAGCAGGCCGAACACCCCGGGGCCGGCCCGCAGGTCCACCCCGGCCACCGCCTGGGTCCGGCCGAACCGCCGGCTCAGCTCGGAGATCTCGACGTTCATGCGGTTCCTCTCGGGGTCCGGGTGGCATACACGGCGATCACGACGCAGCCAGCCGCGATGGCCAGATAGGGAAGGATGAGCGCGGTGCTGGTGACGGCCGCGGTGAGCTGGCCCGCCGCCACCCGTTCGCCCAGCACGATGACCAGCCAGCCGGCCAGGCCGGCCAGCACCCCCACGTTGGGCGACCGGGTGAGCGTCGCGGCGGCCAGGGCCAGCGCACAGACCGCGGTCATCGGCACCAGCCAGCCGAAGGTAACCGCGGCCGCGGCCCCTGACGCGGCCGAGGCGACCAGCCCCAAGAGGGCGTTGAGTCCGAATACGGCCAGCGCGCGGACGAGCAGCACCATCCGGTCGCTGACCGCCATGCTCTGGGACAGTTCCCAGGCCGGGTCGATGCCCGGCCCGTAGGCGTAGGCGATGCCCGCCCCGGCGACCGGTGGCGCGACCAGCGCCACCCACGGCGTCCCGGTGCTCAATGTGAACGCCACCCCGGCGAGCAGCACGACCACGGTGGCCAGCACCCAGCCGAGCAGCAGCGACGGCGTGGTCAGCAGCGCCCGGGCCAGGCCGGGTGAGCGGAGCAGCCGGCTGGCCAGCCGCTCCACCGGCCCGGGGCGGCGGCGCCACACCTCGGCGGCCACCCCGGTCCAGACCCGGTCCAGGTCGATGTCCGCCGGCCCAGGGCCGGGCAGGCTCCCGTGGCTGTCAGTCATGTCAGGGCCCCTGGTCATCGCCTGCCTCCCGCCCGGGCCGGCTCGCGGTTCCGCAACGCGGCCCGCATCAGCCGGCGCACCCGGTACGCGCGGCTCTTCACCGTGCCCACCGGGACGCCCATCAGCTCAGCTACTTCGTCCACCGGCCGGTCTTCCAGGTACATCAGCCGCCAGGTCTCCCGCTGCGGGCCGCCGGGCGGTCCGAGCGTGCTCACCGCGGCGGCCAGTTCGGCCCGGCGTAGCGCCGCGTCGGCCGGATCTCCCAGCTCAGCGGAACTGGCCGCGGTGCCGGAGGGCCGGCCGTCCGCGCCGGTCACAGCGGGCAGTAGCAGCTCGGCCGGGCCGCGGCGGCGCAGCCACAAAGCGGCCTGCCGCCGGGCGATACCCCAGGTCCAGCCGCCGACCGAGCCCAGGTCGGGCCGGTAGCGGGCCGCGCCGCGCCAGACCGCGAGAAAGGTCTCCTGGAGCACGTCCTCGACCTCGGCGGCGGGCAGCACGGTGCGCAGCCGGGCCGCCAGCCACGGCGCGTGCCGGGCGAACAGCTCGCGCAGCGCGGTGTCGTCCCCGCCCGCCACGGCAGCGATCAGCGCATCGTCGTCCATCGCTTCTCTTTTGCGTCCGGCTGGCTCCAGGTTCGCGGAGCGGCCGGATTTTTGCCAGCGCCGGCCGGGACGCGGTACGTCAGACGGGCAGCGCCCGGGCGCGCAGCGCCTTCTCGGCCACGTCGCGGCCCTCGATCACCGCCCGCCGGAAGGCGGGGTCCAATTCGCCCCCCGTCAGCACCGCGTCCACCCGGATCAGCAGGTCCGGCGAAGCGGCCGAGTAGGGGAAGAGGACCTGGCCGAACACCAGCCGCATCGGGGTGCTGAGCGAGGACCACATCCCGGGCAGTTCGGTGAAGAACGGGTCCGCGTATCCGGCCAGCAGTTCGGCATGCTCGGCCTGGTTGAAACCGAGCCCGACCTCGACGGCGCCTTCCACGCCTAGCTCGCCGGACTGGGTGATCAGCCGCCACGCGGCCGCCTTGTGCCCGGCATCCGGCATCGATGCGCGGCAGGCCGCGGCGTGCCGCCGGCCCGCGTCGGTGTCGTCGCGGTCCAGCTCGGCGTCGATCTGCGCATCGCCCGCTCGGCCAGTGCTGGCCAGCCTGCACAGCAGCGCCCAGCGCAGCTCGGTGTCCACCGCCAGGCCAGGCAGCTCGGCGCTGCCGTCCAGCAGGTCGGCCAGCAGGTCGAGCTGGTCAGCGCTGACCGCGGCCCAGCTCAGCAGCTGGACCCAGGCCAGCTGGCGGTCGCTGCCTGGCTCGGCCGCACGGAGCAGCGGCAGCGCCGCGTCGGCCAGCTGCTGCTTGCCCTCCGCAACCCAGTCCGGGTTCCCGGTCATGTTCAGCAGGCGCCTGGTCACCTGGTGCAGGATCTGCAGCACGGAGATGGACGGCTCCTGGCCCATGCCGGCCGCCAGGATCCGCACGAACGCGGGCAGCGACAGCTCTGCCTGCAAGGCCATGTCGAGCACCGCGCTCCAGCATACGGTGCGGGCCAGCGAGTCGGTGAACTGCCCGATGGACTCGGCCAGCGTGGCCAGTGACCGCGGGTCGAACCGGACGATCGCGTAGCCCAGGTCGTCGTCGTTCAGCAGGATCAGGTCGGGCTGCGGCTGGCCAGCTAGCTCGGGCACGACCGTCCGCGGCCCGGTGACATCCACCACCACCTGCTGCCGGCGGGTGATTATGTCCCCGGACCGGTGGTACAGGCCGATCGCGATGTGGTGCGGGCGGAGCGTCGGCTGGCTGGCCGGCGCTTCCTGTAGCACCGCGAACTCGGTGAAGGCGCCTCGGGGGTCGACGCTGAAGTCGGGCCGCAGCGTGTTCGGCCCGGCCGTCTCCAGCCAAGCTTTGGACCAGTCGGCCAGGTTGCGCCCGGAACTCGCTTCCAGCGCGCGGAGCAGGTCGGCCAGCGTGGCGTTGGCCCAGCCATGCTCGGCGAAGTACGCCTGCACGCCGGCGAAGAACTGGTCCCGGCCCAGGTACGCGACGAGCTGCTTGAGCACCGACGCGCCCTTGGCGTAGCTGATCCCGTCGAAGTTCGCGATGGCCTCGCCCAGCGTGGGCACGTCGGCCGCCACCGGGTGGGTGGACGGCTGCTGGTCTTGCATGTAGGCCAGCACCTTCCGCCCGCTGCAGAACGTGGTCCACGCGCCGGTGAAACGGGTCGCCTCGGCGCTGGACAGGGTGGCGCAGTACTCGGCGAACGACTCGTTCAGCCACAGGTCGCCCCACCAGCGCATGGTGACCAGGTCGCCGAACCACTGGTGCGACATCTCGTGCAGGATCACCATGGCGCGCAGCTCGTACATGGCGTCGGTGACCTTCGAGCGGAACAGGAACTGCTCGGAGATGGTGACACAGCCGATGTTCTCCATCGCCCCGACGTGGTCGGCCACGAAGACCTGGTCGTACTTGGCGTACGGATAGCGGCCGAACAGCCCGGTGAAGTAGTCCAGCCCCTGCCGGGTGATGGTGAGCATGTCGTCAGCCTCGAGGTAGCCGGCCAGCGACTGCCGGCAGGCCAGCCCGAGCGGGATGAGTTGGCCGGCCGGCGTGGTGTGCTGGTCGCGCAGCACGTGGTACTCGCCCGCCACCACTACGGTCAGGTAGGTGGACATCCGCGGTGTCGCCGGGAAATGCCAGACCGCCGTGCCGTCACCGGCCGGCTCTGGGTCAGGGGCCGGCTGGTTGGACAGTACGGTCCACTCCGCGGGCACGATGACGTGGAAGGTGAACTGGGCCTTCAGGTCGGGCTGCTCGAAGTTCGCGTAGACCCGGCGGGCTTCGGCCGGCTCGAAGTGGCTGGCCGTGTAGACCCTGCCGTCCGCCGAGTCAACCGTCCGCAGCAACCCAGCAGCGTCGCTGCTGTAGGCGCAGTCGGCCACCACCCGCAGCTCGTTGTGCCCGGCCAGGCCGGGCAGGGTAATCCGGCCCGCCCCGTATCCGGTGGCCGGGTCGATCGGCGTGCCGTTCAGGGTGATCTCGTGCACGGTCTCGGCGATCAGGTCCACGTAACTGGCCGCCCCCGGGCGGGTGCAGTCGAACCGGATCGACGACGCCGAGCGGAACACTTCACCGCCCCGGGTCAGGTCGAGTTGCACGTCGTAGGCCTCGACCCGGAGCAGCGCAGCTCGCTCGGCGGTCTCCTGCTGGGTGATCTCGGCGATCTGCATCAAGGTGGTCCGCTCGTGAGGATTTCCGGCCGAGACAAATCTATGGGTCTCCGCCCGCTAGCGCAGCGTGGCCGAGGTGTCCTTAGTCGGCTGGGCGGATGGCCACGACATCCAGGCCGGGAATCCGTTCGGAATGCCGAACGTTAGCCGGTGCCCACCCACCATCCCGCCGTGATAGCGGTAGCTACGTTGCCCATCCCGCCCGCCAGGCCCCCTGCCGGGCACCTGGCGGGCGGGCGAAACTATGGCTGCTGGGCTGGGAAACTGGCCAGGTCGTAGGAGACAAGGGAGGCATCCCGATGGACGCACCCAACGACAACGCCGCTGCGAAGGGTCTGCGCGGGTGGTGGCTATCTCCCCCGCGACCCGCCATGCAGCGCCTGATCGCGCCATGGGAGTACCGCCACCTCAGCGTCTCTGGGGTCACGCGTGCCGCCGCTGGCGGATTCCAGCTCGGCATCGGCCTCGTTCTGCTCTCGCTCGGCCGTAGCGCGGGAACTGACCAGGAGCGGCGCAAAATGTACCGGTTGTCAGCGTGGTTCCTGGTGCCCGCGGCGGGGAATCTCGCGAGTAGCTACTGGTACACCACCATCGCTCACTCCGCACCTCCCCGAACCTGAGCTTGCGCTACTCGCACGGGCCAGACAGGCGCCGGTGGCGCCGCGTTGACCCGGCGCTCAAGAGGCTCGGTAAGCAGGTCGACTCGTAGGACTGCTGTACTTTGCTGCTGTGTTGCGCCTGCCTCATCGGCTCGCGTGCCGGGTACGGTGCTCATCCGCCGACCGTCCGCTTTTCAGCGGCGAACTGGTAGCGGGTGCCGCTGCTGCCTTGGACCCAGCTGTCGGGTAGCGCGGCGGCGAGGGTGTGTTGTGCTCGCCAGCCGGTGCAGTGTCCGGGTACCAGTAGGTCGGGTGCCAGTTCGGTGAGCGCGTGGACCGTGGGGCCGATGCTTGGGGTAAAGAAGGCGCCGCCCAGGTGCAGGCCGCCGAGCAATGCATGCAGCCGGGGGACGTCGGTCAGCCGCTGTGCGTGGCGGATGATGTTGACGGCGCCGGCGTGCCCGCAGCCGGTCACGATGACCAGTCCCTTGCCGCGCACGTTCACGACGAGGGCCTGGTCGTCGAGGATCAGCGGGTCGGGTTCCCACGTTGTGCCGGTCCAGTGCTGGTGTGCTGGGGGCATGCCGTGTTCGAAGTCGGTGGTGCGGTCGACCTCACCGGTGATCAGGATGGAGCCGTCGACGAGCAGGGACGGCTGGCGGCGCTCGATCACGTCGAAGCCCTCGCCGGTCAGCGCACGTTTGCTGAGTGTCGGCCAGTCGTCGGCCCCACCGCCGGGCCGGGCGAGGCGGCGGCGGGTCCACACCAGCGGGTGGACAACCATCGGCAAGGACCGGGTACCGCGCCGCCCGGCGAGTGCGGTCAGGCCGCCGACGTGGTCGAAGTGGCCGTGGCTGAGCACTACGGCGTGCACGCCGGACAGGTCGAGGCCGAGCCGGTCGGCGTTGGTGACCATCGCATCCGGGGACAGCCCGGTGTCGAACAGCACGGACGTCGTGGTGTC
>DASXIN010000017.1:0-2304 GCA_036497945.1 Streptosporangiaceae bacterium
CAGTCACTGTGGCGAGAAGGTGGGCGATCTCGTTGCGGGTCAGCGGGATCTGCCCGGCCGCATCCGGGCCGCGGGCGGATTCGATGGCGGCGGCGATGGTGAGGACGGCGGCGCAGCATGGCCAGGGTGACCCACCGGTACCAGGAGGTCCAGCGGCGCACCTGGTGCTCGTCCAGGCCGGTCAGGCCCTTGCCGGCCTGGAAGTTCTCCTCGATCGTCCAGCGAAGCCCGGCGACCTTGACCAGGGCGGCCAGCGTGACCGGCTGCGGGGAGTGGCAGTGGTAGAAGGCCAGTTCCCCGGTGCTCCGGTTCCGGCGGATCAGCAGGCACCGGTGTCCGGGGCCGGGGTTGCTGATGGTGACCCAGGCCCAGTCGTACCACCGGTGTCCCTTGGCGCCATCACCTGCCGATAGCCGCTGCCAGGCACGCCTGGGCAGCCGCGCGGCGAGCTCATCGGCGCGGACGGTGCGGCCGGCCCCGGCGGGGACACGGTGATCGCGCGCGACGGCCAGCACATAGGCGATGTGCTGCTGTTCCAGCCAGGTGCGCAGCGGCCCGTTATCCCCGTAGGCCTCGTCGGCGGCCACCCAGGCGAACGGCACCCGCGCGCTGACGGCCCGCTCGATCATCAGCCTGGCCAGCTGCGGCTTGGTCGCGAACGCCGCGTGTCCAGGAATCCCGGCCGCCTCGCAGCGGGCCGGGTCACCGGTCCAGGACTTCGGCAGGTACAGCTCCCGGTCAATCAGCGCGTGCCCGCGCGGGGCAGCATAGCCAAGGTAGACCGCGACCTGGGCGTTCTCGATCCGGCCCGCGGTGCCGGTGTACTGCCGCTGCACCCCCGGCGTGGCGGTGCCCTTCTTGACGTCCCCCGTCTCATCCACCACCAGCACCGCGCCTGGATCACCCAGCTGTTCCACGACGTAACTGCGCACGTCGTCGCGGACCCCGTCGGCGTCCCACCGGGCTCGGGACAGCAGGTGCTGCATCCCGTCCGGAGTCCGGTCCCCGGCATGCTCGGCGATCGTCCAGCAGTTCTTGCGCGGCAGCTCCGCCAGCAGGCCCAGCACGAACGCCCGGGCCCGGCGCCGCGGCTCCACCCGGCTGAACCGGGCACCGGCCCGGGTCATCAGCTCATCGAATATCCCCAGCCAGCGGCCAGGGTCTACGCTGGGGCCAGCGGCCACCAGAAGATCATCGCGAGTCGTCACAACCCGGATGATCAGACGGCGGCCGCCCCGTCTCCAGCACCGGCACCCAAGATCTACGGCCCGGGCGGCAGGCAGGGCTGCATCACTTCCAGCCGCGGCCGGCGCAGCATCCGCCTGCCATCTCACGCCCAGGAGGACACATGCGACGAGGCGAGGTCTGGTGGGTCGAGTTCGACGAGCGACGGCCTGTCGTGCTGCTGTCGGAAGACGAGCCATCCGGGTTCCGGGCGATGCAGGTCGTCGCTCCATCGGATACCGACTTCTCCGGCCTGGGAATCGAGGTGGCAGTCGGCGTCCCGGAAGGGCTGCCTTTTGAAGGCGTGCTGCGGTTCGCGTTCCCGTGGCCGGGCTTTACCCCGTGCACCTGGCTGACCACCCTGAGCCGGGACGACCTGATCGAGCGGGCGGGCGCAGTGTCCGCCGCCAAGCTCAGCGAGATCGACGATGCCCTGCGTGCCAGCGAACAAGGGACGGAGTGGACCCCGGCCGCGGCGGCCAGGCTCAGCGAGATTAAGGATTCCCTCCGTCGGCGGACTCAGGCGGACGGAGAAGGAACGAACGGACGCCCACGCTGACGAAGGTCGATCTCGTCCGCACGACCGACGGTCCGCGGCGCCTCAGCAACAAGATCACGATCTACGGCTGGAGTACTAGTGTCCCGTGAGCGAGGAACCTTGACCTCCGGTAATGGTTCACGGACGATGGCTCATGCCATTGACTGTGAGGGTGGAGGTTCCGCCGCGGGATCGTGAGGTGCTCGCCTCGTGGGTGCGGTCGCCGTCGATCCGGGCCGGGCTGGCGCAGCGGGCCCGGATCGTGCTGCTGGCGGCGGACGGGATCGGGACGAATGAGATCGTGCGGCGGACCGGGGCGTCCAAGCCGACGGTGATCATGTGGAAGAAGCGGTACGCCGCCGAGGGGCCTGGCGGGCTGGAGGACCGGCCCAGGCCGGGCAAGCCGCGGACCGTCGATGACGTGGCGATCGTGCTGGCCACGCTGGAACCGCCGCCGGCCCGGCTGGGGGTGACGCACTGGTCGTCCCGGCTGCTGGCCGCCGAGCTGGGCCTGTCGAATGTGAAGGTCGCGGACGTGTGGC
>DASXIN010000018.1:0-10196 GCA_036497945.1 Streptosporangiaceae bacterium
AGCCCCTCCACGTGCACGCCTGACCGACCCGGACGGGCGGGCACCCCCGCACAGCAGCAACTGTGTCGAATAGCGAAGGAGTCACGGGAAGCCATGTCGGTCTCCGTATCCATGCCCCAGCTCGGCGAGAGCGTTACAGAGGGCACTGTCACGCGCTGGCTCAAGAAGGAGGGCGAGCGTGTGGAGGCGGACGAGCCGCTGCTCGAGGTCTCCACGGACAAAGTCGACACTGAGATCCCGTCCCCGGTGGCCGGGATCCTGCGCGGGATCACCGTTGCCGAGGACGAGACGGTAGCGGTCGGCGCGGAGCTCGCCATCATCGACGAGACCGGCGCGGAGGGCCAGGCCGCGGCGGCCGAGCCCCCGGCGGCGGAAGCCGCGGCGGCCGAGGCGCCGGCCTCCGGCTACGCTGAGGCACCGGCCGGGGACCAGGCGGTGGGCAGCCCGCCGCCCCAGGCCGACGTCCCGGAGCAGGCCGGCTACCCGTATCCGGACGTGGCCCCGATGGGCCAGCCGGCGCCCGGCGGCTACCAGCAGCCAGCCGCCTACGAGCCGCCGGCCAGCTACCAGCCCAGCGCACCGCAGCCGTCCGCAGGTGTCGGCGGCCCGCCGGAGCAGCCGGCCGACGTGCCGCCCGCGCCGGTGCCCGCCCCAGCCGCCGCCGACCTGTGGCAGCGGGCCGAGCCGGCCCCGCCGCCCCCGCCGCCTGCCCCGCCCGCGGCGCAGCCAGCCCAGTCGGCCGTGGTCCCGGCCCTGTCCGGGCAGCCGGCCGCGCCGCCCGCACCCGCTGCACCGGTACCTTCTGCTCCGGCATCTGCTGCTCCGGCACCCGCCGCTGCCCCGCCAGCGCCCGCGCCGCAGCCGCCGGTATCGGCGCTGGGTACCGCGGAAGGCCCGTATGTGACCCCGCTGGTCCGCAAGCTGGCCGCCGAGCACGGCGTGGACCTGGCCACGGTGACCGGGACCGGGGTCGGCGGGCGGATCCGCAAGCAGGACGTGATCGACGCGGCCAAGGCACGCCGCGAGGCGGTGGCCGCGGCCCAGCAGGCGGCCGCGCCGGACGGGCAGGCCAGCGCGTCGCCCGCGGCCGGCCAGGCCGGGACGGCCCAGCCGGCCGCCGGGGCGGCCCAGCTGCCGCAGCAGCGGGTGATCGAGCCGTCCACCCTGCGCGGCACCACCGAGCGGATGTCCCGGGCCCGGCAGGTGATCGCCCGGCGGATGGTCGAGTCGCTGCAGACCTCGGCCCAGCTGACCACCGTGGTCGAGGTGGACGTCACCGCGATCGCCCGGCTGCGGGACCGGGCCAAGGCCGACTTCGAGGCGCGCGAGGGCGTGAAGCTCAGCTTCCTGCCGTTCTTCGCGCTGGCCGCTGTCGAGGCGCTCAAGGTGCACCCGCGGCTCAACGCCAGCATCGAGCCGGACGGGACCCAGGTCACCTACCACGACGCCGAGCACCTCGGCATCGCGGTGGACACCGAGCGCGGGCTGATGGTCCCGGTCATCCGCAACGCCGGCGACCTGAACGTGGGCGGCCTGGCTCGCAAGATCGCCGACCTGGCGGCGCGTACCCGGGCCGGGCAGGTGAGCCCGGACGACCTGGCCGGCGGCACGTTCACGCTGACAAACACGGGCAGCCGCGGTGCACTCTTCGACACCCCGATCATCAACCAGCCGCAGGTCGGCATCCTCGGCACCGGCTCGGTAGTGCGCCGGCCGGTGGTCGTCCGGGACCCGTCACTCGGCGAGGTGATCGCGGTCCGGTCCATGGTGTACCTGGCCCTCAGCTACGACCACCGGCTGGTGGACGGGGCCGACGCGGCCCGCTTCCTGGGCACCGTGAAGGCCCGGCTCGAAGAGGGGGCGTTCGAGGCGGAACTGGGCCTCTAGGCCGCAGTCGGGACATCCAGATGAAGGTCGCGATAACGGGGGCGTCCGGGCTGATCGGCAGCGCACTGGCCGCCACCCTGCGGCAGGGTGGCGACCACGTGGTGTCGCTGGTGCGGCGCTCGCCCGCCGCGGCGGACGAGATCGCCTGGGATCCGCAGGCGGACCGCGGCGGCGTGCCGCCGGCCGCGCTGGCCGGGGTCGACGCGGTGGTGCACCTGGCCGGGGCGGGGGTGGCCGACCACCGGTGGACCGACTCCTACAAGGAGGAGATCCGGGCCAGCCGGGTGGACGGCACCCACGCGCTGGCCAGCCTGCTGGCCGCTATGGACCAGCCGCCAGCCGTGCTGCTGTCCGGGTCGGCCATCGGCTGGTACGGCGATACCGGCGGCCGCGAGGTGGACGAATCCTCGCCGCCCGGCCACGGGTTCCTGGCCGGGGTGGTGCGGGACTGGGAGGCGGCCGCTGACCCAGCCCGGGAGGCTGGCCTGCGGGTCGCCTGCCTTCGCTCCGGTATCGTCATATCCCGGCAGGGCGGGGTGCTGGCCCGGATGCTGCTGCCGTTCCGGCTCGGCCTCGGTGCCCGGCTCGGGCCCGGCACGCAGTTCATGAGCTGGGTGACGCTGGCCGACTGGGTCCGGGCGGCCCGCTTCCTGATCGGGCAGCCAGACCTGTCCGGGCCGGTCAACATCACCACCCCCAACCCGGTTACCAACGCCGCCTTCACCGCGGCGCTGGCCGGGGTGCTGCACCGCCCGGCCCGGCTGGCCATCCCGTCCCCGGTGCTGTCCGCGGCGCTCGGCGGGGTCACCAGCGACCTGCTGTCCAGCGCCCGGGTGCGGCCCACTCGGCTGCTGGACGCGGGCTTCACGTTCAGCTACCCGGACATGGCGGGCGCGCTGGCCGCGGCACTGCACGCGGCCGGATCCGCCGCCTGACCAGGCCCCAGCTCAGCTAGCTCAGCCTGCCCGGGTCTCCTGGCGGTGCCCGGTCCCAGCGGGCTGGTGCTGGCCTGCCCGGTCGTCCGGGCCCAGCTCGGCTGGCTGGACCGGGAAGCACGGCTCGGCCGGGATGAGGTTGCTGAACCCGTGGCTCTCCAGCCCGTACAACGGCACCTTCCACAGCGGCGGCACCGGCCCGGGCAGACCGCGGAACCGGCCCAGCGCGCGGATGTTCATCCGCAGCAGGCGGCGCGCGCCGATCAGCGCCAGCGCGGCGATCGGCAGCTCGACGCACAGCGCCGTCAGCACGCTGAGCCAGAACCCCCTGGTCTGCACGTCCAGTGTGACGTCGAACCAGGCGTCGCAGCAGAGCAGCGTGGCCAGCACGATGAGGCAGCCGATCACCAGCTGGCGGTGTTTCCAGGCCGCCCAGGCAGTGACCGCGAACGCGACGAGCAGGCCGAGGTCGAAGCCGACCCAGGCGCCCCGCCAGCCGCCGGTGTGGTAGTACCGGGGCAGCGTCGCGGCCAGCACGCCGATCCACGCGGCCAGGCCCAGGCAGCCACCGATGATCACCACCAGGGCGACGGCCCGGCGCACCGGGCCGGCGGGCAGGTCATCCTCTTCGAGAGGTACCGGGTCGTCCAGCGCGGCCAGGGCCCGGCAGAGTTCGGCTCGCTGCTGCGGGCTCATCCGGCGCAGCTCGTCCACATTGATCACGCGATGTACCTCCCTAGCCGGTAACTACCCCGACGGGGTCATTACTTCCCCTCCCGGCGGCTGTGGTTTCGCTGGGCCGTCGCTGAGCACGGCCGGATGGCCGGGCACGGGCCGCCGGATATGGTGGGCAGCGTGATGAGTGAGCTGGTCTACGTGCACGCCGGCCTCGGCGACCATCTGGTCCCCTACCTGCGCGGCTGGGAAATTCAGCGGCAGGTGCATGAACAGCGGGTCAACGGGGCGATCCCGGACACCTGCCTGCTGCTGGAGCACGAGGCGGTGTACACCGCTGGCAAGCGGACCAGCCCGCTGGACCGGCCGGGCCAGGACGCGGGCGCCCCGGTGATCGACGTGGACCGCGGCGGCAAGATCACCTGGCACGGCCCCGGCCAGCTCGTCGGCTACCCGATCGCCCGGCTGGCCGAGCCGGTGGACGTGATCGCGTACGTGCGGGCGCTGGAGGAAGCGCTGATGCACGCGTGCGCGGACGCCGGACTGGCCACGGTGCGGGTGGCCGGGCGCAGCGGGGTGTGGGTGCCGGGGGGCTCAGGCCGGCCGGATCGCAAGGTGGCGGCGATCGGCATCCGGGTGTCCCGCGGCGTGACCATGCACGGCTTCGCGCTGAACTGCGACTGCGACCTGGCCTGGTACGAGCGCTTCGTGCCGTGCGGCATCCGCGACGCCGGGGTGACCAGCCTGACCGCCGAGCTCGGCCGGCCGGTCACCGTCCCGGACATGATCGCCCCGGTCGAGCAGCACCTCGCCGCCGTGCTCGGCGCCACCAGCTGGCGGCGGTCCGCCGACCTGCCCAGCCCGCAGCTCTCGGCCGCCTCCTAGGCCTCCGCCGCGCTGCCCCCGGCCAGCTCGGCCAGGTAGTCGCGCAGCCCTCCGGCGGGCACCGCGGTCTGCTCGCCGCTGTCCATGTCCCGCACGGTGACCGTGCCCCCGTCCTGCTCATTGCGGCCGTAGATCAGCGCCCACCGGGCGCCCTGGTCGCTGGCCCACTTGAGCTGGCGGCCGAGCTTGCCCGACCCGCCCAGGTACACGCCGGCCCGCAGTCCCGCGTCCCGGGCGGTGGTGGCGAAGCCGAAGGCGGGTTCGGCGAACTCGTCGCCCATGATGGTGACGGCCACGTCCAGCCGCCGGAGCTTGGCCCCGCCGCCCGCCTCGGGGAGCAGCAGCAGGATGCGCTCGATGCCCAGCGACCCTCCGGTGCCCGGCGTGTCCGGCCCGCCGAGCTGCTCGATGAGGTGGTCGTACCGGCCGCCGGAGGCAATCGACGAGCCCACCCCCGGCGCGGTCACCTCCCAGATCGGCCCGGTGTAGTAGCTCAGCCCGCGGACCATCCGCGGGGTGAACTCGACCCGCCCGGCCGGGATGTGCGTGCCCACCAGGGCGAGCACCTCATCGACTTCCTCCAGGCCGGCTGCGCCCTCCTCGCTGGGCTTGAGCGCGGCCCGGATCCGGTCCACGGCGTCCGGCGCGGTCATCGCGCCGACCAGGTCCGCGGCGGTGGCTTCGGGCAGGCCGCGGCCGGCCAGCTCGGCGATCACTTCGGCCGGCGCCAGCTTGTCCAGCTTGTCCAGCGTGATCAGCACACCGGCACCCAGCCCGGCCGGGATACCGAACACCTCCAGCAGGCCGGCCAGCACGTGCCGCGAGTTGAGCAGGAAACGGAACCCGGAGATGCCCAGCCGGTCCAGCACATCGTGCACCGCGCAGATCACCTCGGCGTCGGCCAGCACCGAGGTCGTGCCCAACGTGTCCAGGTCGCACTGGGTGAACTCGCGAAACCGGCCGCGGCCCGGCCGGTCCGCGCGCCACACCAAGCCGATTGTGTACCGCTTGTAGGGGCTGGGCAGCTGGCTGCCGTACGCGGCGGCCACCCGGGCCAGCGGGACCGTCATGTCATAACGCAGCGCCAGGTCCGCTTCGCCGGATGCCTCGTGCTCGCCGCGCCGCAGGATCTTGAAGATGAGCTTGTCGCCCTCTTCCCCGTACTTGCCGAGCAGCACGTCGAGGCGCTCGAAGGCCGGCGTCTGCAACGGCTCGAAGCCGTACTGGGCGAACACCGACCGGATGACCGCGAACGCGCGTTCCCGCGCTTCGAATTCGGCGGCGAGGAAATCACGTGTCCCCGACGGGGGATCGAACTGCGTAGGCATGGGCTCCATGCTCCCCGACAACGGCACCTCCCGTCACATCGAAATGCGTTCGGGAGCCGCGGGGCAGGCGTGCTAGCGTGGCTGGCGTGTACTAGGACCAGCGGCCGCGCACTGCGCACGTCCCAGCTGTAGCCCGCCCTCGTCCTAGGAGTTTCCGTGTTCCCCTCCGCGCGCAGCCCGCGCCGTGGCCTGCCGCTGGCTGTCCTGCTCCAGGCGCTGATCTCCGCAGGCGACGGGCTGGCCATGGTCGCCCTGGCCAGCCGGGTGTACCAGAGCTCGCACGCGTCCTGGGCGGTGGCGTCGGTGTTCCTGGCCATCACCGTGCCGATCACCGCGCTCGCCCCGGTGGCCGGTGTGCTACTGGACCGGTTCCCGGTCCGGCCGGTGCTGATCACCGCGTCGGTGGCGCAGACGCTGGTCGCGCTCGCGCTGACCAGGTTCACCGGGACCGGCGCGACCCTCGGGCTGGCCATCGGGTTCGGCCTGTGCGCGGCTGTGCTGCAGCCCGGCCTGGGCGTCATCGTGCCGCAACTGGCTGGCGGCTCCGGGGTGATCCGGGCCAATGGCTACCTGCAGGCGGCCACCTGGGGCGGCTTCACGGTGGGCCCGCTGCTGGCCGGCGGGCTCATCGCGGCGGGCGGCACCGGCCTGGCCCTCGGCGCGGTCGCGGCCATGTACGGCCTGGGCGCGGCCGGGCTGGGCGCGCTCCGGCTCAGCCCGGCCCCCGCGGCCAGCCCGGACCCGGCCGCGGGGGCCGGGGCTGCCGCGGCCGGCGAGCGCGGTGCCCGCCAGTTCAGCGCCGGGCTGCGCTTCCTGCGCGCCGACCGGGAGGCCGGCCTGCTCGTCCTGGTGGTCAGCATCATGGTCACCTTCGCCAACATGGCCAGCGTGGCCGAAGTCTCGTTCGCCGAGGGCGTGCTCAGGTCCGGGCCCACCGGCTATTCGCTGCTGGTGGCCGGGTGGACCGCGGGCATGCTGGCCGGAACGCTGGCGGGTGGCCGCCTGCCGCGGCGTCGGCTGGCCCTGGCCGTGCTGCTGGGCAGCCTGATCACCGGGGTCGGGGTGGCGCTGGCGGCCGGCGCGGTCACGCTGTGGCAGGCCGCGGCCGCCTACGGGATTGGCGGAGTGGCCAACGGCCTGGAGGTGGTGGCCACCCGCAGCTTCCTGAACCACCGCGCGCCGGCCGCCATCTCCGGCCGGGTGTTCGCGATGTACTCCGGGCTGCTGTTCGGCGCGGCATCGCTCGGCATGGCTGCGGCGGGCGGGCTGCTGGCCCCGCTCGACCCGCGGCTGGTGCTGCTCATCGCGGGCGGTGGCGGCATCGTGGCCACGACTGGCGGCTGGCTGCGGTACACCCGCCTGGTCCGCCGCGGCGCACAGCGTCCGGCGCTAAGCCGGCTCGGGCCAGATGATGCCGAGGACGCGCCGCGCCCAGTCGCTGCGGATCCGCTCACCGCGCAGATAGTAGGCGTACAGCGACCCGGTGAGCAGGCTGACGGCCAGGGCGGGGTCCAGGCCGGCCGGCAGGCTGCCGCTGGCCACGCCGCGGACTAGCGCGGCGCGCAGCCGGTCTTCCCGCGGCACGGCCACGTGCCGCCGGAAGTGCGTGAGAAGCTGCGGGTGCCGGTCCCGTTCGGCCAGGATCGCGGCCAGCACGGCCAGCCCGTCCCGCCGGACCATGGTGTCTCGGATGTTCTCCAGGACGGCCAGCGCGTCGGCCCGCGGGGTCACCGCCGACCGGGGCAGCGGCGTGACCGGCATCGCGTCCACGCCGGCCACCGCGAGGGCCAGCTTGTCCGAGTACCGGCGGCGCAGGCTCGGCGGGCTGGTCCCGGCGGCGGCGGCTACCCCCTCGATCGACATCCCGGCGTAGCCGCGCTCGGCCAGCTGGCGGACGGCGGCGGCCAGGATGGCGGTGTCCAGGCCGGTGTCCCGGGGGCGCCCGGGAGGACGCCCGGTCATGCCGTCCCCCGGGGTATTCCGCTGTGCTGCCTGCATCATGCTGCTGCCCCTCCGCCCGCGCGTTACGGTCCCGCAGGATCAAGCTCCGCGGGGACCAGTACCGTTACGTCTGGCTAAGGTCACGCAAATCTGCTGCGCCGGTCACCCTCCGGTGCGGATACTCATATCTGTGATTGGCGAGGACTTCCCGGCTCTGCTGGCCGCCGCCCAGGGCGGCAGCGAGGCGGCCTTCGCCACTCTGTGGCGGGACGGAAACCAGGCCCTGCTGCGCTATCTGCGGGCCGCCGCGCCCACTGCGGCCGAAGACGTCGCCGCCGAGACCTGGGTGCAGGTGGTCCGCGGGCTGGCCGGCTTCCGCGGCGACGAACGGGCCTGGCGGTCCTGGCTGTTCACCATCGCCCGGCGCCGGGCCATCGACGAGGGCCGCCGCCGGTCCCGGCACCCGGCCGCGCCGCTCGACGAGCTGCCGCAGGCCAGCGAGCCGCGCACCGGGGACGCGGCCTCGGCGGCCATGGCCAACCTGGCGACCGACGCGCTGATCGAGGCGGTCTGGCAGCTGCCACCCGCCCAGGCCGAAGTGATCCTGCTGCGCGTGCTGGCCGACCTGGACAACGAGACGGTGGCCCGGATTGTGGGCCGCAGCCCCGGCGCGGTGCGCATCGCTGCGCACCGCGGCCTGCACACGCTCGCGCAGGCCATCTCGGCGGCGGGTGTAACACGATGACCGGCGGCGGAGTTTGGGACGACATGCCGATGCCGCCGTGGCCCGCGGACGGCGAGCTCCCCCCGCCCGGGGACGCCGCCTTCGACGCGCTGCTCGACCGGGCGCCGCTGCCTGGCGACGCCGCGGCCGGCCTGCACCAGCTGGCGGCGGCGTTCGGCGAGCTGCACGCGGCGCCGGTGCCCAGCGAGCCCGTCGCCGAGCAGCACGCGGTGGCCGCGTTCCGCGCGGTGGTGAGCCGGCCGCCGGCCCCCTCCCGGCCAGCTCAGTCGCGGCTGGGCCGGCGGCGGCTGGCCCGGTCGCGGCCGGGGCGGCGCCGCGCACGGGTGCCGCGGATCAGCGCCCGGATCGCCGCCATCGGCGCCGCTGTCGTGGTCTCGCTGGGCGGGGCGGCCGCAGCGGCCGCGTATACCGGCGCCCTGCCGGGCATGCTGCACCGGCTCACCCACCACCCGGCCAGCCCGGCGGTCACCGCGCCCCAGTCGCCAGGCCAGCCGACGACCGAGAGCAGGTCAGCGGCCCCCGGCACGGGACATGGCCAGTGTGCCGCGTACCAGCACGCCCTGGCCCATGGCAGTCCCAGTCAGCAGGCGCGGGCGTTGCGTAAATTGGTGGCCGCTGCGGGCGGGCAGGGAAACGTGACCGCCTATTGCGCCGGGGTGGTTGAACCCAAGCCGGCTACGGGCGGTCAGCCCACGCACCCCACCCATCCGGCGCACCCCACCCATCCGGCGCAGCCGACGCACCCGACGCACCCAACCCACCCGGCGCATCCGAGTCACGGGTCCAAGTAGGCCAGCCCCGGTCAGGTGGCATCGGCCGGGACGTACGCTGGAAGCGTGGTACTCGCACCCGAAGGACGCAGACTGCTCCGCCTGGAAGCCCGGAACAGCCAGACCCCGATCGAGAAGAAGCCGCCGTGGATCAAGACCCGGCTGCGCACCGGCCCGGAATACACCGCGCTCAAGGGGCTGGTGCAGCGGGAAGGGCTGCACACCGTCTGCCAGGAGGCCGGCTGCCCGAACATCTTCGAGTGCTGGGAAGACCGTGAGGCCACGTTCCTGATCGGCGGCGACCAGTGCACCCGGCGCTGCGACTTCTGCCAGATCGCCACCGGGAAGCCGGAGCCGCTGGACACCGGGGAACCGCGCCGGGTGGCCGAGTCGGTGGCGGCGATGGGGCTCCGCTACGCGACGGTCACCGGGGTGGCCAGGGACGACCTCCCCGACGGGGGCGCGTGGCTGTACGGGCAGACCTGCGTCGAGATTCACGCGGCCGTGCCCGGCTGTGGCGTTGAGCTGCTCATCCCCGACTTCAACGCCCAGCCGCAGCGGCTGGCTGTGGTGTTCGGGTCCCGCCCGGAGGTGCTGGCGCACAACATCGAGACGGTCCCCCGGATCTTCCGCCAGATCAGGCCCGGGTTCCGCTATGAGCGGTCGCTGGAGGTGCTGGCCATGGCCCGGGAGGCCGGGCTGGTCACCAAGTCCAACCTGATACTCGGCCTCGGCGAGATGGACCGGGAGGTCAGCCAGGCCATGGCCGACCTGCGCGGAGCGGGCTGCGAACTGGTGACGATCACGCAGTACCTGCGGCCGTCGGCCAAGCACCACCCGGTCGCCCGGTGGGTCCCGCCGGAGGAGTTCGAGCACTGGCGCGAGGAGGCCCTTGGCCTGGGCTTCGCCGGGGTGATGTCTGGCCCGCTGGTCCGCTCGTCCTACCGGGCGGGCCGCCTGTACACGCAGGCCATGATCCACCGCGGTGAGACCGTGCCGGAAAACCTGGCCCACCTGGCCAAGGCCGGTA
>DASXIN010000019.1:0-59308 GCA_036497945.1 Streptosporangiaceae bacterium
CCTCCGCGACAACCCCAGCAGCCATACCGCACGAGAGACAATCAGGAAGATCAGCTTCAAGCCCACAAGCCGAAGATCATCCCACCCTTTGCCCAGCCTTCCAGCCGCCGGACACGGGATGAAACCGACCCGCGCCCCCTCCGGGCATCTGCCCAGGTGGCATAGGTTTTCGGCACCCACCGGTGGGCGGGGCCCCGGATACCGCGATGACGGACCGGCGGCGGGCTGCCGCGTGGCCGGTGCGGGAGATCGCGGCCAAGCTACGCAGCCGCAGCAAGCTGGGCCGGGAGGAGACCACCGCGGCCATCGCCCGGGTGACCGGCCAGCTCGCTGATCTGGCGGGGAAGACCGCGGCGCAGGCCGCTGCGGTGCTGCGCAACGGCCGCCGCGCGGTCCCGAAGGCCCTCAGCGGCCGGATGCGCGGCAGGCTGCGCCGCGCGCTGAACGAACTGGCGATCACCATCGAGCGCACCGCCACGATCATCACGCAAACCCGGAGTCGGCTGGCCGGGCAGATCCCGGACGGAGCGACCCGCCTGGTCAGCCTGCATGACCCCGAGGCCCGGCCGATCCGCAAAGGCCGCATCGACCGCCCGGTCGAGTTCGGTTACAAAGCGCAGGCCAGCGACAACGACGACGGCATCATCCTCGACTACAACGTCGAGTACGGCGCTGCCCCCCGACGGGCCACAGCTGGCACCAGCGGTGGAGCGCATCACCCGCCGCGCGGGCCGCGTGCCCCGGGCGGTCACCGCCGACCGCGGTTACGGCCAGACCGCCGTGGAACGTGACCTGCACGAACTGGGCGTGCACACCGTCGCGATCCCCCGCCAGGCCACCACCTCCGCCGTCCGCAAGAAAATCGAGCACAGCCGCAGTTTCCACCGGCTGGTCAAGTGGCGAACCGGCTCCGAAGGACGGATCAGCTACCTCAAACGAGGCTATGGCTGGGACCGCACCCGGCTGGACAGGCGGCAGGGCGCCGCAATCTGGTGCGGACACGGGGTATTCGCCCACAACCTGGCCAAGATCGGGGCTCTGGCCAGCTAACCAGCAAGGGCCAAAACCGCCCGGGAGCCTAACTAACCCGATGGCCACCCGGTCCCGGGCCTCACAGCGAGGCCTTTTCAGGTCGAAGTAGCTAGGTGCGGTTGGCCGCGTCGAGGTTCTCTCGCACCGCCTGGGTCAGCGGGTGGTCCGCGCCCAGCGCCACCTCGCAGTCGGCCAGGGTGCGCTCGAACACGCTGATCGCCTCGGTCAGCCGCAGCGCGGCGTGGTACGCGGAGCCCAGGTTGGCCCGTGACGTCAGCGTGGCCTGGTGGGTGGGACCGAGCACCCGCTCACAGTCGAGCAGGGTCTGCTCGTAGAGCGGCAGTGCGTCCTTGAGCCGCCCGGCCGAATGATAGGCATTGGCCAGGTTGCCCCGGGCCGTCAGCGTGTCCACGTCGTCCGTCCCCTGGGCCATCTCCCGGTCGGCCAGGGTCCGCTCGTACACCGGCAGCGCGTCCTTGAGCCGTCGCGCGGCCAGGTACGCGTTGGCCAGGTTGCCCCGGGCGGTCAGCGTGTCCGGGTGATAGCTGCCGAGCACCCGCTCCCGGTCCGCGACCACCCGCTCGTACTGCGGGATGGCGTGTTTCATCCGGCCCGCGGTCCGGTAGACGTAGGCCAGGTCAGCCCGGGCGCTGATGGTGTCCGGGTGGTCCGGGCCCTGCGCTTTCTCCCGTTCGGCCAGGGTGCGCTCGAACGCCGGGACAGCCTGCTTGAGGTCGCCCGCCGTCTGGTAGGCGTGCGCCAGGCCAGCCCGGGCGTTGAGCGTGCCCGGGTGTGCCGCGCCCAGCGCCCGGTCCAGGTCGGCCAGGGTCTGCTCGTAGACCGGCAGGGCCTGGCCCGGGCGGCCCGCGGCCAGGTACGCGGCGGCCAGGTCGCCGCGCGCGGCCAGCGTCTCTGGGTGCCGCGCGCCGAGCACCCATTCCCGGTCCGCGACCACCCGCTCGTACATCGGCAGCGCCTCGCCGTGTCGGCCCGCGGCGGCGTAGACCCGGCCCAGGAAGGCGCACGACGCCAGGGTGTCCGGGTGGTCATTGCCCAGCGCCCGCTGCCGGTCGGCCAGGGTGCGCTCATGCACGCCAATGGCGTCGTCCAGCCGGTCCGCCGCCTCGTACGCGGCAGCCAGGCCGTCCCGGCAGCGCAGCGTCTGAGCATGCGCCGGGCCGAGCACCCGGGCCGCGGTGTCCAGCATGGACAGCCAGTACGCGGTGGCCGGGCCACTGATCTCCCCGCTGGACAGGCTCTCCCCGGCGCGCAGCAGCACCGGGTGGGCCTCCGGGGTCCACAGCAGATCCCCGGTGCAGTCGCGCAGCTGGGTGGTGCAGTCGCGCAGCGCCTGGGCCAGCCGGGGCGGCACATCCGGGCCGGGCCACGCCTGGTACAGCGCGTCGGCCGCGGACCGCGCAGCCCGCTCGAACTCGGCCGTCGGGATGACCTTCCTGGTCAGCGCCTGGATGAGCGGGTGCACCTGGACGGTGCGGGTGGTGCTGGCCGCGTTGATGGTGACCAGGCCGGCCCGGGCCAGATTGTGCACCGCCTCGCGGGCCTGCCCCGGATCGCCAGGCATGGCCGGGTGCCCGGTCATGTAGCCGCAGGCAGCCTGGCTGGTGAAGACCACCCCGGGGATGCCGGCCGGATCCAGCAGCGCGGCCAGCGCCAGCATCGGCCGGGCGAACCCAGCGGGTGCGATCTGGTCGGCCAGGTCCATGGCCAGCGACCAGGTCACGTCGATCGGGCCGGGCTCGGTGTCGGACGCCGGGGGCGCGAGCCGCCGCCGCCGGTCGTGGAACCAGCCCCGGTAGTCGCGGCAGCTGGCTCCGGTGCAGATCAGCGCGGCGGTGGCCTGGGCCAGCGCCAGCGGCTGGCGGTCCAGATCGGTGGCCAGGTCGAGCGCTTCGGTGCGCTGGCCCGGGTCGGTGCTGAGCCGGGCGGTCAGGTAGGCCAGTGCCTCCCGCATGGTGTACGAGCCGACCTGTACGACCCGCCGGTTCGGCTGCTCCAGCGAGTTCTCCTGGCGGGCGGTGACCACCACCCGGCCATCGGTCCCGAACGGCCACAGCCCGTCCAGATCAGCCGGCTCGGCCAGGTCGTCCAGCACCACCACCCAGCGCCGTTCGGTGCGGGACAGCCAGGCCAGGAAGCGCTGCGCCGCGCCGAGCAGATCGTCGTCCGGGTCGGCCGCGCCCAGGTCGGCCAGCGCGGCGGCATAGCCGGACATGATGGCGTCCCGGCTGGCCGCATCCACCCAGACCAGCAGGTCCACCGAGCGGTTGTCCCACAAGCCATGGGCCAGCGCGGCGGCCAGTTGAGTCTTGCCGCTGCCACCGTACTCGGGGAACCGCGGTGAGCCCGGCTGGTCGGCCGGGGTCAGGATGAGCGTGTCACCCGGGGCCAGCTTCCCGACCAGCCCCAGCCCGGTCTCCGGCCGGGGGCTGCTCGCATCGGCCAGCGGCGGGACCGGGCCGCAGCGCAGCGGCCACTCGACTAGCTGGCCCGGCACGAAGCCGCTCCGGATCCGGCCGGCCGGGTTTCTGCTGAGTGCTCGGTCACGGATTTCTCCCGTCGCAGGTCCGCACGATGCTCCGAAGATCCGTAGTACTGCACGAGCCGCTTGGGCACGACAACTCCGTGATGGAGTTGCAGTGCACAGCCTATGCCGGTGCGACCGAAGTTGGGTGGTGTTCGCTTAGTACAGTAAGTCTTGCCATTGCCGGCGCTGCGTAATTGACATAGGTAAATGGCGTACCGCCAGTCATATGGCGACGTCTCCGTGGCCCGGCCCGGCCAGCCGCTGCAGCAGGCTGCGCCGCCACTGCTCAGTCTCTTTGACCTGGTTGAACGTGAACAGATGCAGCCCGGCCACGCCCGCAGCGGGGTCGGCCAGTGCCGTTCCGGTCCGGTCCAGCAGCCGTTCCGGACGGTAACCGCCCGGGGTGCCGAGGCGGAGAAACCACTCGGTGTGCCCGGTCAGGAACCGGGCCGATTCGGCCACCCCGGCCCGGGCCGCCATGCGCAGCAGTTTCGCCCGCTCCACCGGCCCCGCGAGTCCTACGTACAACGGCAACGTCACGTCGCGGGCCCGGATCCGGCTGATCCACTTGCGCAGCACGGCCGGATCGAAGCACAGGTTGCTGACGATGTAGGAGGAGTGCTGCCGCTTGTCCCACATGGCCTGGATGGTGATGTCGTCGTCGATGTGCGGGTGCGACTCCGGGTACCCGGTGATGCCCACCCGGGCGAACGGGCGGCCCATTTCCGTCAGCCGGGTGAGCAGGGACAGCGCGCTGTCGAACGGGCCGGCCGGCGGATCGGCGTCGCCCGCCGGGACGAAGATGTCGTCCACCCCGATCGCGGTCAGCCGGGCCACGATCTCGCCGAGATGGGCATCATCGCGGACCAGCCGGGCCGAGACGTGCGGCACCACCTGGTAGCCGTGCCCGGCCAGCCGCTCGGTCAGGTCCAGCGTGGCGGCCAGGCCCTTGGTCGGCGAGGCGGTGACGGTGACCGTCATGCCGCGCGGCACCCACTCGGTCACCTGGTCCTCGACCGACCCGGCCGGGAACACCTCATACCGCGGGTGCGCCAGCAACGGCGCCACGCTCACCAGTCCGCGCATGGCTGCTCTCCTCCCGCCGCATCCCGTCGGGCCGCGCAGAAGCGGCACTTTTCACGAGTTTGGTGCGGACAATTCATGACAAATCGTCCCCCGGCTGCACCGAATCCGTGAAAAGAAGTGGCTGACCATGATCAAGACACGGCGGGCCGTGATCAATGTGACTGGTGGGGCGTGAGGGCTGGGCCGCGGGGGTGACGCCGCCGAGCAACTCCTCTAGGGCGCGTTCCAGGCGGGCCGTGCCGGTGTCAACGACGGTTAGCGGGAGGGCGAACATCGCCGCCACCGCCGCGGCCTCGGCTTCCAGTGCCGGGTCACGGTGCTGGGCCAGCCAGACGACCCGGCGGTAATGCCCGAAGTAGTCCGGCCACAGTTCCGGGTAGCGGTCCAGGCCCAGTTCCGCGAGCACCGACCGGCGGAACGAACGGACCAGGAAGTCGGTCAGCACGTACGTGCCCGGCTCCGCGGCGAACAGCTCCGCCACCTGGGACGGCCCGGCCAGCAGGTCGTAGCAGTGCAACCCGGGCAGCCGCCGCAGGCCCAGCCGGCCGCACAACTCGTCCAGCGCCCCGTACGTCCCGCAGTCCGCGTACGCCACAGCGACCGGCAGGCCGCGGTCCAGCGCCGCCACGGCCAGCCGCTCGACGTGCGGCGCGATCTGGCCGGGCCGGTTGTGCAGCAGCGACGGCAGGCTGTGCAACTCGACCGGCCAGCGACGGCGCCGGGTGATCTCCCGGATAGGTCCGCTCAGCGCGCCGCAGGCGATCACCACGCCCCGCGGCGGTATCCGACATATGTAGGCTGCGGGGGCTGGCGGCGCTGGGCGGGTGCCGGCGTTAGGCAGGGAAGGAGAGCTGGTCGACGAAGCGGTCGTTGAAATCGGCGCGATCGGAGAGCTCGACATATCTCACCTCCTCGAGCAGGGCCAGGCCGCCGGCCCGCTCACGCACGCTGAGCAGGGCCATCTTGGCGCCCTCGCCGGCCACGTTGCCCGCGCTGACCACGCGCAGCACGCCGACCGCGGGCACCAGGCCGAGCCGGATCGCGTTGGCCGGGGACAGGTAGCTGCCGAACGAGCCGGCCAGCAGCACCTGCTGGATGTCCGCGGGCTGCAGGCCGGCTTCCTCCAGCAGGATGTGCCAGCCGGTGGCGATGGCCGCCTTGGCGAACTGCAGCTCGCGGACGTCCCGCTGGGACAGGTACACCGACTTGGCCACGTCGCCGGGGTCGCCCAGCCAGTGCAGCACGAAGACGCGTTCCGCGCCCAGCGTGGTCAGCCGGTCGGCCAGGCCGGGGGCCAGTTCGGCGGCCCGCTCGGTGGGGACCAGGCGGCCGGAGGAGTCGAGCAGGCCCAGCCGGACCAGGCCGGTCACCGCATCCACCAGGCCGGAGCCGCACAGGCCGGCCGGCTCGGCGTCGCCGATGACCTTGAGGTCCAGTGCCTCGGGGGTCATCGTGACCACCTCGATGGCGCCGTCCGCGGCGCGCATCCCGCAGCGGATGGCCGCGCCCTCGAACGCGGGCCCGGCCGGCGCGGCGGTGGCCAGCAGCCAGTCCCGGTTGCCGAGCACGATCTCGCAGTTGGTGCCGATGTCGATGAACAGCCGGATGCGCTGGTCCCGGTCCATGCCCGAAGCGAGCAGGCCGGCCGTGATGTCGCCACCGACGTACGCGCCGAACGGCGGGAACACCACCGCGCGGGCCCGCGGGTGTGCGGCCACCCCGAGGTCGGCCGCGAGCACCTCGGGCAGCAGCCGGGTGGCCAGGATGAACGGGGCCACGCCGAGCGGCTCCGGGTCGATGCCCAGCGCGATGTGCGTCATGGTGGCGTTGCCGGCCAGCGCGATCTCGTACACCTCGGCCGGGTCCACGCCGGCCTCGGCGCATACCTCGGCGGCCAGTTGGCCCAGGGTCTGGTGAGCCAGTTCGGTCAGCCGGCCCAGGGCGGCCGGGTCCAGCATGGTCGCGCTGATCCGGGTGATCACGTCGGCGCCGAACGGCTGCTGACTGTTCAGCGCCGAGGCCACCGCGGCGGGCGTGCCGGTGGCCAGGTCGAGCAGGGTGGCCACCACGGTGGTGGTGCCCAGGTCGAAGGCGATGCCGAAGATCCGGCCTGAGGTGTCGCCGGGCTGCACGTCGATCAGCACGTCGTCCACGATGACCGCGGTGACCTGGTAGTCCGCGGCCCTGAGCGCCGGGCCGATGGCGCGCAGCGCGTGCAGGTCGGCGCGCAGCTCCAGGTCGTCCAGCGCGGCCAGCAGCCGCTCCAGGTCGCTGCGCTGGTCGGCCAGGCTGGGCTCGTCGAGTTCCAGGTAGCGCTTCTGCACCGCGGGCCGCAGGATGACCTGGCGGCCCACCCCGACGGTGGCCGCCTTGGGCCGGGTGACCAGCGGCGGCACGTGGATCGTGGTGTCCCCGGTTGCCTGCGCGCGGCAGGCCAGCCGCCACCCGTCGCGCAATTCATCGATGCTGAACGCCCGCTCGTCCAAGGCCGTCGGCGGTGCGGCGCCGTCCAGCACCTGGACCTTGCACTTCTTGCACGTGCCGTGCCCGCCGCAGGTGGAGTCGATGGCGATGCCATTCCAGCTGGCCGCGTCGAACAGGGTGACCCCGGCGGGTACCCGGACCCGGCGCCCGCTGGGCTCGTAGACCAGGTCGACCCGGACCGGGCCGGCCGCCAGGCCGTCCGCATCCTGGGCTACCGGCAACGTCACGGCTGCGCCTGCTGCGCGGCCTGCTGGGCCCGGTGCGTGGCGATCCAGGCGGCGCCCCACTCGTCCCGGTTCATCAGCAGGTCGGCGGCCTGCACCGCGCGGACGATCTGCGGCGAGCGGGCGTCCAGGATGGCGCTGGTCAGCCCGCTGTGGATGGCCATCGGCAGGAACGCAGCGCCGAGCGTGTGCCGGTCCGGCATGCCGAACGACACGTTGGACGCGCCCAGCGTGGTGTTCACCCCGAACTCCTCGCGGAGCAGCGCGATCGTCTCCATCGTCTTGACGACCACCGAGGTGTCAGCGCCGACCGGCATGGCCAGCGGGTCGATGACGATGTCCTCGATCGGGATACCGAAGCGGCCGGTCGCGGTGTCGATGATCTTGCGGGCCAGCTCGACGCGGCGGGCCGGCTCGTCCGGGATCTCCTCCTCGTCGTTGGGCAGCGCGATGACCGCCGCCCCGTACTTCTTGACCAGCGGGAGGATCGCCTCCAGCCGCTCGTCCTCGGCGGTCACCGAGTTGACCAGCGCCTTGCCCTGGTAGCTGGCCAGGCCGGCGTCCAGCACCTCGACGATCGACGAGTCGATGCACAGCGGCAGGTCGGTCAGCCCCTGGATCAGCTTGACCGCGGCCACCATCAGCTCGGCCTCATCAGCCAGCGGCGCGCCCATGTTGACGTCCAGCACCATGGCCCCGCCGGCCAGCTGCTGGGCCACGTCGATCTCGATCCGGGACAGGTCGCCGCGGCGCAGCTGCTCCTGGAAGATCTTCCGGCTGGTCGGGTTGATCCGCTCGCCGATGATGCAGAACGGCTGCTCGGGGCTGATCGTGACGGTCTTGGTCGCTGACCGGAGCACGGTGTCCATCGCGGTCCTCTCTGTCAGCCCGGGGAACCCGCCCGGAGCCCCCGGGCAAATTCCTTCAGGCAGGGATCTTCGCGCGGCGCTGCCGCAGCAGCTCCTTGGCCCGGACCACGGCGGCCGACGCGTCGGACGCGTACCCGTCCGCGCCGACCACGTCGGCGTACTCCTGGGTGACCGGGGCGCCGCCGACCATCACGATCACCTGATCGCGCAGCCCGGCCTTCTGCAGCGCGTTGATGTTGGCCTTGAACATCGGCATGGTCGTGGTCAGGAACGCGGAGAAGCCGACGATGTCCGGCTTGTGCTCCTGGATCGCCGCGATGAACTTCTCCGGCGCGACCTGCACGCCGAGGTCGATGACCTGGAACCCGGCGCCCTCGAACATGATGTTGACCAGGTTCTTGCCGATGTCGTGCACGTCGCCCTTGACCGTGCCCATCACGATGGTGCCGATCGATTCGGCACCGGTCTCGGCCAGCAGCGGGCGGAGGATCTCCAGCGCGCCGGCCATCGCCTTGCCCGCGATCAGCATCTCCGGCACGAAGAAGTCGCCGCGCTCGAACCGGGCGCCGACTTCTTCCAGCGACGGGATGAGCGCCTCGTACAGCAGGATCTCCGGGCCGAGGCCCATCTCCAGGCCGGCGTTGGTCAGGCTGAGTACCTCGGGCGCGTTGCCGACCAGCGTGAAGTCATATAGCTGGCGGAGCAGCTCTTCCTGGGTCACGCGGCACCTTCCTTCGTCGTGCTGGGTGTGCGGAGGGCATCGGTGGGCCCGTGGTCGGTAGGTCGGTGGCCGAGGGCGGCGGACAGCCCCGCCGCCTCGTGCCGGCACGCCGCGGCCACCTCGGGCAGCCGGGCCGGAGTGAGGCGGCTGGCCGGGGCGGACACCGACAGCGCGGCCACCACGACCGCGCCGTCCCGGAACACCGGTGCGGCCACCGCGACCAGCCCGGGTTCCAGTTCCTCGTCGGTGACCGCGTAGCCGCGGCGGCGCACGTCGAGCAGGTCGTCGTCCAGCACCGCGCGGCTGGTGATGGTGCGCGTGGTCCGGGTGTCCAGCCTTCCGGGCGGCAGTTCGGCCGCGCCGAACGCGAGCAGCACCTTGCCCAGCGCGGCGCAGTGCAGCGGCACCGGCCGGCCCAGCCAGTTGGTCCCGCCGATCAGGTACCGGCTGTCCACCTGGGCGATCTGCTCGACCATGCCGTCGTGGGCTACGCCGAGATTCACCGTCTCGCCGGTCAGCTCGCCGAGCCGGTCCAGGAACGGCCGGGCCACTTCGGTCAGGCCGGCTTCCGCCCCGCCGCGCCATGCGTACCGGACGAACACGTCACCGGGGGAGAACCGGCCGTCCGCTGTCCGCCGGACCAGGCCGCCCCGTTCCAGCGCGTCGAGCAGCCTCGACGTGGTGCTCTTGGCCAGCCCGGTGGCCGCGGCCAGTTCGGTGAACGTCACCGAGTCCGCCGCGTGCACCACCTCGGTGACCAGCCGCGCCGCCCGGTCTACCGCCTGGGTTCCGGTGGGGGTCGCCACCATGCCCTCACCTGTCCTGCCCGCGCCCGTTCTGCTCACGCCTGTTCTGCTCACGCCCATGAGTTCCATGTTACGGAACCCTGTTCTACTATGTGATGCTACGTAGGGGTCCGGGAGAGGGTCAAGATTGGGGTGCCGATGTTCCGCAACACGATGCCGCGCTACGAGATCCTTTCCGCCGACGCGATCAGCGTGCTGGACAGGGGCTGGCGGCGGATCGTCTCGGAGATCGGCGTCCAGTTCGCCAAGCCGGAGGCGGTGGAACTGTTCCGTCAGGCCGGCCAGAAAGTGGACGGCGAGGTGGTCTTCCTCGACCCGGAGTTCGTCCTGGAGCAGGTGGCCAAGGCGCCCCGGGAGTTCGACCTGCAGGCCCGCAACCCGGCCAACAACGTGCACATCGGCGGCGACAACATGGTGTTCAGCGCGGTGTACGGCTCGCCGTTCGTCCGCGAGGGGGATGTCCGGCGGGACGCCACCATGGACGACTTCCGCCGGCTGTGCATGCTGTCCCAGTCGTTCCCTCAGCTGGATTCGGCTGGGGGAGTGATCTGCGAGCCGAACGACGCCCCGCTCGACTCGCGGCACCTGGACATGATCTACGCGCTGCAGACGCTGACCGACAAGATTTACATGGGCAACGTGGTGTCCGGGCCGAACGCGGTGGACACGATCAAGATGACCGAGATCCTGTTTGGTGGGGCCGGGGGAGCGGGCCGGGCGTCGATCGAGCGGACGCCAGCCACCGTCTCGCTGATCAACTGCAACTCGCCGCTGCGCTGGGACGACCGCATGCTGGACGCCCAGTTCGAGTACTGCGCGGCCAACCAGCCCGTGGTGCTGACCCCGTTCCTGCTGATGGGCGCGATGTCGCCGGTGTCCATCCCGGCCGCGCTGGTGCAGCAGCTAGCCGAGGCGCTGTCCGGCATCGCGCTGGCCCAGCTGATCCGGCCCGGCTGCCCGGTCATCTTCGGCTCGTTCCTGTCCAACATCGACATGCAGTCCGGCTCGCCCAGCTTCGGCACCCCGGAATCGGCCATCGGGCTGCTCTGCACCGGTCAGCTGGCCCGGCACTTCGGGCTGCCGTTCCGCACCGGCGGCGGGCTGAACTCCAGCCAGACCGCGGACGCGCAGGCCGCCTACGAGGCGCTGATGACGCTGCTGCCGACGTTCCTGGCCGGCACCAACTTCGTCATGCACTCGGCCGGCTGGCTGGAGGGCGGCCTGGTCAGCTGCTACGAGAAGTTCATCATCGACATCGAGTTGCTGCGCATGCTGCGGGTCGAGTTCACCCCGCTGGAGATCGACGAGGAGTCGCTGGCCTTCGGTGCGCACGAGGAGGTCGGCCACGGCGGGCACTTCCTCGGCGCCGCGCACACCATGGAGCGGTTCCGGGAGTGCTTCTACCGGCCGCTACTGTCGTCCACCGCCAACTACGAACGGTGGCTCAAGCTGGGCGGCAAGGACACCACCGCCCGGGCCAGCGAGATCTGCGCCAAGACGCTGGCGGAGTACCAGCCGCCGCCGCTGGACGACGCGGTCCGCGCCGAACTGGCGGAGTTCGTCACCCGCCGCCGCGCCGAACTAGGCGACTAGCGCGGGTCCGCCGACGCTGACCTGGCAGGCCAGGCACACCGCAGCGGTACCAGGCACCCTGGCCGGAGTATCCCGCACTGCTGACATCCGGCTGGTGACTCAGCTGGCGCACCCGCGCCGATCAGCGGGCTGCTACCTGGCGCCGTCACCTACCAGGAGGTCCAGGACCTCGCCGATGGCGGGTTCCTGGCTGGCCGGTTCTGGCAGCGGGAGGTGTGCCTGGATCTGGTAGCGGTTGCGGCGGCCGTCTTTGTGCTTCACGACGTATCCGGCTGCGGTCAGGTCGGTGACGATGCCGTACGCGCTGCGCTCGGTGATGCCCAGGCTGGCCGCGATGTCACGCAGTCGCGCGCCCGGGTCGCTGGCGATACACAGCAGGACGCGGGCGTGGTTGGTCAGGAAACTCCAGTTCTGCACTCCTCAAAGCTAGCACAACTATTCTGGAAATCAATTGCTAGTTATGTCTTTCGACTGTAGCCTGAGGGCAGACACCGGGAAGCAGCAGCCGAAGGCCGCCGCAAACCCGGGTCCGCACGGGAGGCGGCCAAGCCCTCAACGCCTCGCTCCCGCTCTGGAAAGAAGCAGTGCCGTGACCGAAACATCGGCCCCGCCGGGCACGACCACCACCGCGCCGCCCCCCTCAGTCAACGGCTCCACCCCGTTGGCGCCGCAGCCGCCGTCCACGCCGCAGCCGCCTCGGCGCCGGCGTGCGCATACCCGGATCAGCTCCGGACCGCAGGCCCTTGCCGGGCCTCCCCGGCCGGGTATTCCCAGCTCCGCCCGTGGTGGGCGGAGCGGATAGGAGCACGCATGTCATCGCCGACCCCGCCAGCTCACCTCAGTAACCATCAGCGCAACACGCTGCGCCAGATCTTCCAGCATCCCGCAGGCCACAACATCGAATGGCGTGCCGTGCTGTCGCTGCTGAGCGTGGTCGGCTCAGCCGAAGAGCAGCCCGGCGGCAAAGTCGCCGTGACCATAGGATCCCAGACCGAATATTTCGATCCGCCCCGCCACAAAGACATCGACACTCAGGCAGTTGTCAATCTGCGCCAGATGCTCACCAAGGCGGGCTACGGAGCCGACGTCGCGGATACCGGGTCCAGCGGCCCACAGGTCTGACCCACCCCCGGCGACTAGCATGTGGGCCGTGACTGAGCCTGACTTCGATGCCGAGCTGACCGGGGCGCAGGGCGTAGGCCTGGCCACCATGGCCGGCGATACCGTGCTGGACACCTGGTTCCCGGCGCCGGAGCTGATCCCGGCTGGCCCGGCGGGCGGCACCGACCGGCTGTCCGTGGCGGACGCCACCGAGGCGCTCGGCCTGGACGCGGTCAGCCTGCTCGGGGAAGATCCCGACCGCGGCGTGGAAGTCGTCGCGGTGCGCACCACGATCGGCCGGCTGGCCGCCGCCCCGGCCGACACGCATGACGTCTACCTGCGGCTGCACCTGCTGTCCAGCCGGCTGGTCCGGCCGCGCGGCGGCAACCTGGACGGCATCTTCGGATTGCTGGCCAACGTGGTGTGGACGAACTACGGGCCGTGCCCGGTGCCGGATTTCGAGGCCACCCGGCTGCGGCTGCGCCGCCGGGGCCCGGTCACCGTGTACGGGGTGGACAAGTTCCCGCGGATGGTGGACTACGTGCTGCCGGCCGGGGTGCGCATCTCCGACGCGGACCGGGTCCGGCTCGGCGCGCACCTGGCCGAGGGGACCACGGTCATGCACGAGGGCTTCGTCAACTACAACGCCGGCACGCTCGGCAGCTCCATGGTCGAGGGCCGGATCTCGGCCGGTGTGCTGGTCGGCGACGGCTCCGACGTGGGCGGCGGGGCGTCCATCATGGGCACCCTGTCCGGCGGCGGCAAGGAGACGATCTCGGTGGGCGAGCGCTGCCTGATCGGCGCCAACGCCGGGATCGGCATCTCGCTGGGGGACGACTGCGTGGTGGAGGCCGGCCTGTACGTAACTGCGGGGACCAGGGTGGCGCTGCCGGACGGGCAGGTGGTGAAGGCCCGGGAGCTGTCCGGCCGGTCCGGGCTGCTGTATCTGCGCGACTCGCAGTCCGGCGCGGTCCAGGTCCGCGAGCGATCCGGTCACGGCATTGCGCTGAACGCCGCCCTGCACGCCAACGCCTGACAGAACGGGAGCGACGACCGTGCGCCTGGCCACCTGGAACGTCAACTCGGTGCAGGCCCGGCTGCCCCGGCTGCTCGGCTGGCTGGACGAGGTCCGGCCCGACGTGCTCTGCCTGCAGGAGACCAAGGCGCCGGACAGCGGGTTCCCGTCGGCTGAGGTCGCGGAGCTGGGCTACCAGGCCGCGCTGTACGGCACCGGCCGGTGGAACGGGGTGGCCATCCTGTCCCGGGCCGGCCTGGACGACGTGCGCCGCGGCTTCGACGGCGAGCCCGGTTTCCCGGACCCGGAGGCCCGGGCCGTCTCGGCGACTTCGGGGGGCTGCCGGGTGTGGTCGGTGTACGTGCCGAACGGGCGGGCGCTGGACAGCCCGCACCTGGCCTACAAGCTGAACTGGCTGACCGCGCTGCGGGACGCGCTGCGCATCGAGCTGGCCGACGGTGCGCCCGGCGCCGGGGCCGGGCAGCCGCGGTTGGTGGTGTGCGGCGACTTCAACATCGCGCCCACCGACGCCGACGTGTGGGACCCGGCGGCGTTCGTGGGCTCCACCCACGTCACCCCGGATGAGCGGGCCGCGCTGGCCGACATCCTGGCGCTCGGGTTCACCGACCTGCCGGCCCGGGCTCTCAAGGGCGAGCCGTTCACCTACTGGGACTACCGGGCGGGCATGTTCCACAAGGGCATGGGCATGCGGATCGACCTGGTGCTGGCCAGTGCGCCGGTGGCGGCCGCGGTCAAGGACGCCTACATCGACCGGGAAGCGCGCAAGGGCAAGGGCCCGTCCGACCACGCCCCGGTCGTGGTCGACCTGGACCTGCCCGAAGCCGGCTGAGCAACGCCAGCCGACAGGGCTGGTCAGACCGGTAGGGCCGCCGTGCTGGCGGTGGCTACAGGCTGATGATCAGCATGTAGCCCATGACCAGGCCCATCACGATGTTGCAGCAGGCGGCCAGGCGGGGGGACAGCGGCGCGCCGAGGACGGTCTGGCCCGGGCTGGCCGAGCGGGGGACGGCGCTGGCCCGGCCGCCGGCGGCGAGAGTGGCGATCGCCGGGCTGCCGGCGGCCAGGGTGGCGCTGGCCGGACCGGCGGTGGCGTAGCTGGCCGCGGCGGGGACCGGGTCCGGGGTGGCCGCGGCCGGGGCGGGCCGCCAGCCGCGCACCCGGGCCAGGGCGGGCAGCCGGTCGGCGGTCCACATCACGTAGCCCACCATGAACTGGGCCAGGATCAGGGCCAGCGGCGGGAAGTGCACGGTGGGCCCGGAAGCGGCGGCCACACCGGCCCCGGACAGCTGAGCTGGCCGGGCCGCCGTGGCCAGCATGTACACCATCGTCCCGGACATGATCAGGTGCGGCAGGTGGTGGCTGCCCACCGGCCGCAGCCGGCTGGTGGCCCGGTAGGACAGCGCGATCCGCCCGGCGAACCACACGGTGGCCACGCCGAAGACCAGGCCCCAGGTGCTGGTCCAGATGGCCCCACCCGGCTGCGCCGGGCCGGGCAGCGGCAAGGCACGCGGGGCCAGCATGCCGGCCATGGCCACGCCCATCAGCACGTGCACCCCGTCGACGTCCCGCTCGGTGGGCCGCCGCTGGGTCCGGGTGAGGACCAGCCGCGCCGCGCAGTACAGCGCGGTCAGCAGCATCAGCGCGGCGAAACTGTCCGCCAGCCAGGCCGGTCCGGCCATCCGCGCCCCCTCTCATCGTCTGGCGTGCTGTTCCGTGCGGCTGCGGTCGGCCAGTAGGCCGCGGCCAGCAGCATCAGCAGCGGGCCGGTGCCGGGGTCGGTGCTCATGCCGGTCAGGATGCCGCCGAGCGCCTGCCCCACCACCCAGGTCGCCGCGGCCAGCACGACCGCCAGCACCAGGGCGGCCCGGGCCGCAGGCCGTGGCAGGTACACGCCGACGGCGACCACCGCGAGCGCGATAGCCAGCAGGACCGATGCGAGCAGCCCCTGGCCGGCCAGCAGCGCGGCGGAGTGCTGACCGATCGAGCCGAGCCAGCCGGGCTCACCGGCCGCCATCGCGGAGACCAGGTCGGACAAGCCCTGCGGGGCCCGGTTGCCGGGCTGCACCGCGAAGTAGGCCAGGCTGCCCCAGAGCAGCAGCCAGAGGCCCCGCGCCGCCGGGGTGCCGATCGCCCGGGCCGCGACGAACGGGGCCGGCCCGCCACGACGGTCCCGCGGCCACAGCAGCACCGCGAGCAGCGCGTAAAGGATCACCGCGCCGGGCGCGCCGGTCACCGGGCTGGCGGCCGGGGTGAGCACGCCGCCCAGGCCCTCGCCCAGCCACCAGACCCCCAGTGCCCAGGCGATCGACGCACCGAGCGCGACCCGAACCGTCCGCCGCCAGGCGATGCCCAGCCCGAGGAGCAACTGCACGGCGGCGAACAGGGCGTTGCTGACCATCCCGTGCTGCGCGACCAGGCCGGCGTTCCAGGAGATCGGGTGGGCTACCAGCGCGGGATTACCCGAGGCCGAGCCGGCCAGCATCCGGCTGAACGCCTGGGTGAACATGATCGACTGGGCCTGCAGGATCGCGTCCAGCAGCCAGAGTGCGCCCAGGGCCAGTTGGAGCAGTCGCCGGGTGTCCGCGGTCGGCCAGGCGGCCGCGGATACCCCGGTATGGCCCCCCAGCCCGGACCCTTCGGGCCGGGAAACCGTAAGCTCGCTCATAACCGGGACTCCTGGCTTTCCGGATGGCCGGGACGCAATAGAAAAGCGTAGATGCAGATTTAGCCGACGGCAAGACATGCCGGTCCTCATCGCATTGATCAGGGTCCTGAGCTGCGATGATCTGCGGCATCGAGGAATGCGCAAAGGAATTCATAAACCTCCTAGGGGTATCTCCCAATACCCCTAGGAGGTATTTCGGCGGAGGTATTTCGGTAAATCAAGTAGTCGCCATTGTGACCGACCGGCGCCGCTGTATGGTGGCATGGGCCCAGCGGCCCCGGCGCGCGCTGCGGGCGGCTGACGGCGGCAACGCCTAAACCCGTCGCACCTCATCAGTGCGGTGAGTTGTGCCCCACGGGCGGGGCACAACTCACCGCGCTGTCGAATACGGGACGCGGAACGTCGTGGCTAGCACCGGCGTTTCCCGGCTACGCGCCCGAGGGTGACGGGTGGGGCGCTGACGGGCGGGCAGTGATGGCGCGGACGGGCGAGGGCAGCGCGAACCGGCGACGCCCGCGGCGCGGGTACGTGGCGGGACTGGCGCCGGGCGCGGAACTTCGGGCGGAGAAATTACGGCAGAAAGTGTTGGCGCCGGCCGGGGCGCGGACTCCTACCTTCGACGGCGTGACCCGGCGCCGCCGTAAGGAGGGGACGCGGCATGGACTCACTGACGAAGGCTTCCGGGGTCGCGGTCAGCGTGCTCGTCGCGGCGACAGCCAGCGTGCTGCTGTTGCTGCCCGGGCACCCCCGGATGCGGACGTCGCGTGGCGCGGGCATGACGTCGGCGGTCATGGTGGCCTCGGCCACCGCGACCCCGTCCCGCCGCCCCTCGCTGACGTTGTCCGGGGCGGCTCATCGCTGCCTGCCCCCGGTGGCACCGTCGGAGCACTGCCGCGTATCGGGAGACAGCACCGGCGGCACCCGGGCAGCCACTGCCGGGCGCCGCCGGTGCCGTCACGGTCCGCCGACTGCCGGCCAGCCGACTGCCAGCCAGCCGACTGCCAGCCAGCCGACCGCCGGCCGGGAGCGGGCCAGCTCGGGTACCACGAGCTGGGGCACCACGAGCTGGGGTGCTACGGGCTGGGGGAGCACGGGCCGCGGCAGCCTGTGGCGGGCCGGGACAGCGTCGGCCCAGCGGCGGCCATCAAGCCAGCCACCCAACTGCCCGGCCGGAATTCCGCGGCGACCGCGGTGATGGGCCCGAATTGCCGCGCGGGCCAGCCCTGGAGTCCTACCGTAAGCCCATGCGCGACCGGAACATCGTGGCCGCGATCGTTGCTGGCAACCCGGCTGGGTTGGCCGCAGCCTATGACCGCTACGCAGCGGATCTGTTTTCTTACTGTCAGATACTGCTCCCCGAGCCGGCCGACGCGGCGGACGCGGTGCAGGACACGTTCGTCATCGCCACCGACAAGATCAGCGCGCTGCGCGACCCGGACCGGCTGCGGCCCTGGCTGTACGCGGTGGCCCGGAACGAATGCCACCGGCGGCTGCGGGGCCGGGATTCGGCCACCCGGCTGGACGAGTCAGCTGAGGTGAGCGATGACACCACTGACCTTGGCACTGGCCTGGAGCAGGCCGAACTGCGCGAGCTGGTGTGGGCGGCACTGGCCGGCCTCAGCCCGAGCGAGCGGGAGATCATCGAGCTGAGCCTGGGGCACGAGCTGACCGGCGCAGACCTGGCCGACACCCTGGGGGTGCCGCGCAACCAGGCGCACGCCATGGCGTCCCGGGCCCGCACGCACTTCGAAGCGGCGCTGGGCGTGCTGCTGGTCGCCCGGTCCGGGCAGGAAGCCTGCGCGGAACTGGCCACCATCATGACGGGCTGGGACGGGAAGCTGACCGTGCTGCTGCGCAAGCGGGTCAGCCGTCATATCCGGCGTTGTGCCGTATGCGGCGCCCGGCGGCGCCGGGAGCTCACCCCGGACACGCTGCTCGGCGTGCTGCCGGTCGCGGTGCTGCCGGTCGCCCTGCGGCACCAGGTGCTCAGCCTGGTGGCCGATCCCTCGCCCGCCGCGGTGGCCCATCGGCTGGCCATCGGCCAGCGGCTCGGGCCGGTCGGGCCCACTGGCTTCCCCCACCCGCTCAACCCGCCCAGCCCGATCCGGCTGTCCGGCCAGCATCTGCGGGCCGGGACGGCCGCGGGCGGCGCGGCCATCGTGGGCGGGGCGCTGCTGACCGGCGGCCTGCTGCACCACCATCCGGGTCCCGCCCCGGGCGCCGCGCCGGGCGCCAGCCCGGAGCCATCGGCCAGCGCGCCGGCCCGGCCGCCCACGGCAGGCGGGCCCACCGAGAGCCCAGGGGGCGCCGCCGCACTGGCCGGCGGTGCCCACCCGGCCAGCAGCCGCCCGCCGGCCACCAGCCCGGCGGCCAGCGGCATCCCGACGGCGGGGTCTACGACATCCGCGGCCGGGTCGCCCTCCAGCCTGGTCTCGGTGAGCGGAACGCTGTCCGTATCACCCCTCCACCTGGGCCTCGGATTGTCGCTGGGCGGTTCGTACACCGGGACGCTGACGCTGACCGCCGTCGGCGGCCCGGTCAGCCACTACCACATCACCGTGCCCGTCGCGTTGCTCGAGGACATCACGCTGAGCCAGACGTCCGGCTCGCTGGCCGCTGGGCAGAGCGTGCACATCACCGTGACCGCGGCCGGCGCCGGGCTGTTCTCCACCGCGATTTTGGACGTCAGCCCCGGCGGGCTGAGCGTCGCCCTGTCCTACAACCTGACCCTTTAACCGCCCGCCCGACCTGGTCCAGGCGGCCGATATGAGGTTTGCGGCGATTCCTGTGGAGTCCGTCCGAAACCCTCAGGGAAGCCATAGCGTGATGACATGCGTGACGGGGAGATAGTGGCCGCGACGCTGGACGGCGATCCAGCGGCACTGATCGATGCCTATGATCAGTACGCCCCGGGCCTGTACGCGTATTGCCGGTCGATGCTGAGCCGCCCGGCCGACGCATCGGACGCGGTGCAGGACACGTTCGTGGTCGCCGCGGCCAAGCTGGGCAGGCTGCGTGACCCGGGCCGGCTGCGGCCGTGGCTGTTCGCGGTGGCCCGCAACGAGTGCCGGCGTCAGCTGGACGGCCCGCATGTCTCCCGGTCAGCCGATGACGACATGACGATGATCAGCGAGAGGATCAGGGTCACCGACTCCGGCCAGCCCGGCGATGAGCCCGGTCAGCAGGAACTGGTCTCGTCCGCGCTGGCCACGCTCAGCCGCGAAGACCAGGAGATCATCGAGCTGACCGTGCGGCACGGGCTGTCGGGCGCCGACCTGGCTGATGTGCTGGGCGTGCCGGCCAACCAGTCACAACTGGTCGCGTCCCGGGCCCGGACCAGGCTCGACTCGGCGCTGGGCACGGTGCTGACGGCACGGCCCCGGCTGGGTGCTTGCCCGGAGCTGGCCAGCCTGCTGACCGATTCCGCCGACGAGCTGACCGGGGCCGAGCGCAAGCTGGTCCGCCGCCACCTCAGCACCTGTCCCATCTGCACCGACCACCACCGTCCCGAGGTCAACGCGGCCGCCCTGCTCGGCGCGCAGCCTGCACCCGTGCCGCCGTCCGGGCTGCGCTTCCAGATGCTGTCGCTGCTCCGGGACACTTCACCGGGGGCGGTGGGGTACTGCGCGGAAGTGGCCGAGCGGCCGAACCGTTCACCCGCTCCGGGTTCCCGGCCGCGGTGGCTCCGGTCAGCGCGGCCCGCGGGCCGGTCTCGTTCATCCCGGCGGCCGGGCTGCTGGTCGCGCTGCTGGCGGTGTTCGGCGGGGGCGCCGTGCTGGTCACGAACACGCTGCACCGCGTCGCGGACCGGCGGCCGGCCGTGGTGGCCCCGGCCGCCTCGGCGCACGCCGCGCCGACGGTGCCCACGCCGGGTGCGGGCCGGCACGGCAAGAAGGGCCGGGCCGGCACCGGTACCCCTGGATCGACCGCGTCCGCATCCGGCAAGAGCGGCGGGGCGGGCAGGAAGACCAGCCACCACGCCACCCCGACGCCGACCAAGACCAGGCACAGCACGCAGCCAAGCTCGCACCCGGCCACCACGCCGGCCAGCACGCCACCAACCACCCCGGCGGCGACGGACAGTCCGACGCCCACGCCGACCAGCAGCGGCGCGGTCAGCAGCCTCATCGGCTCGATTATCGGGATACTGTCGGCGGTGTAGGCGCCACACTGGCGTCCGCGCGGAGCAGCGCCGCCGCCATCCGCAGCGCGACCAGCTTGCCGAACGCCGATTCCCGGGGCAGGTACTTCATCCCGCAGTCGGGCGCCAGCACCAGCCGCTCCACGGGCACGTAGGGCAGCGCGCGGCGGACCCGCTCGACGATCTGGGCCGGGTTCTCCACGTTCTCGTCGCCCAGGTTGAGCACGCCCAGGATGACCGTCTTGCCGTCCAGCGCGGACAGCACCGAGCAGTCCAGGCCGGACTGCGCGGTCTCGACGGACACCATGTCGCAGGCGCAGTCGGCCAGCTCGGGCAGGAACGAGTACCCGGACGGCCGGTCGTGGATGATGGCCGCGTAGCCGAAGCACAGGTGCACCGCGGTGCTACCGGTGACTCCGTCCAGCGCCCGGTTGATCACCCGGACGCCGTACTTCTTCGCCTCTTCCGGCCGCGCCTGCAGGTAGGGCTCATCCAGCTGCACGATGTCCGCACCCGCCGCGAAAAGGTCAGCGACCTCTTCATTAACTGCTTCCGCATAGCCCAACGCCAGTGCCTCGGTGCTGCCGTAATACTCGTTCTGGGCTTGCTGGGCCATAGTGAACGGGCCGGGCACGGTGATCTTGATGGTTTTACTGGTGCAGCCGCGGAGGAACCGCAAGTCGCCGGTTTCGACCGGGTGCCGCCGCTTGATCGGGCCAGTCACCCGGGGCACCGGGTTCGGCTGGCCGCTGCGGTCCAGCGCGGTGCCCGGGTTGTCGATGTCCACCCCGTCCAGCGCGGTGGCGAACCGGTTCGAGTAGCTCTCCCGGCGGATCTCACCGTCGGTGATGATGTCCAGGCCGGCCCGCTCCTGAGCCCGGATGGCCAGCTCAGTGGCGTCGTTCTGGGCCTGCTCCAGGTACTCGGGGGCGACCCGCCACAGTTCGGTGGCGCGGACCCGGGGCGGGAAGCGATGCCGCAGCCGCTCCCGGTCGATGAGCCAGTCCGGCTGCGGGTAACTGCCAACGAGCGAGGTGGGAAACAGCATGAGGCAACAATGGCAGAGGGCCGGGGCCGGTTACCAGTCGGCCGGGCGCCCGGTCACCTCGGTGTGCACCACCCGCCGGGTCACGCTGAGCGGCCCGAGCCCGGACAGCGCCTCGGTCACCTGGGCGGCCAGGGCGGGCGGCGCGACGGTGGACTCGGCCAGGCCGACCGAGCCCGCTCCGGCCAGCCAGGACGGCACGATGTCGGTGACCGCGCCGATCACGTTGGCCTTGGCGTGGCTGGACCGGGCCAGCGCGGTCAGGTGCCGGGTGTCCGGGTCGTCCTCGCTGCCCAGGACCAGCACCATCGCGCAGGACGCGGCCATGGTGCGGACCGTCTCGGCCCGGTCCGAGGCCGCGTAGCAGAATCCGTCCGGGTCCGGCCCGCGCAGTGCCGGGAACCGGGACCGCAGCGCCCCGGTGGCAACCGTGGTGTCCTCCACCGGGACGCCGGGCAGCAGCAGGTAGGACACGCGCCGTGGGTCGGACACCTGCACCGCGCCCGCTCCGGCCCGGGTCTCGGCCAGGATGGCGTGGCCGGGCGCCTCACCCAGCACGGTGGGCAGCACGGCCAGGCCGGCCTGGCCGATCAGCACGACCTGGTCGCCGCGTTCGGCAAACCGGTGGCATTCCGCCGCAGTCCCCGCCACCAGCGGGCACGTCGCGTCGATGATCTCGAGGCCGCGTTCCGCGGCTTGCCCGCGCAGCTCGGGCGGGGCACCGTGGGCCGGGATCAGCACGGTGCCGGCGTTGGGGATATCGGAGAGGGAGTTGGTGAAGACGGTGCCGGATTTCTCCAGCTCGGCGCAATCCTGCGGGGGTGCCATCAGCTGGCCGAGCACGTGCAGAGGGCCGCGGGCGGCGGCCTGGCGGGCTTGGTCCAGGGCGCGTCGTGCGCCCGGGCACCACGGGCTGACCGCGCTGAGCAGGCGGCGGCTCGCGGTGACCGCGGCCCATTCCTCGACCGCGCCGCGCGCCGCGGCCCTGGCCACCGCGTCCACGTTGTCCGCGGCCGCGCCGATGGCGGTGGCGGTGCCGTCCCGGTGCAGCGCGGTGGTGACGAACAAGGCCGCACCGTCGTCGGACTGGCTGGCGTCGCCGGACTGCGGGACGGGCGCGTAGCGGACCCGGATGCCGCGGCGGTGCAGCAGCCCGCCGACCAGCGGGGCGGCCGGGCAGGGCAGCAGGCCGTGCGCGGGGTCGCCGATCTCGGTGGCCACCAGCACCTCGCCCGGCGCCACCACGGTGCCCGGCGCCAGACACTCGCGCGCAGTCGACCGGCTCATCCGCATTCCCCCCGACGTCCCCGATACCAGCAGCTCAGTCTAATGATCCACTATCAGAGTGTGTGGCGGGGGTGACACCTCGTGCGGTGCCGGGCCAAGTGGGCGGAATGTTTGTCCGGCGGGTGTGGCGCGGGCCGGGTTTGGTGCAGAAGATGAGTGAGTGTCCCACCCAATCGAGGAGGACTGGTGCGATGACCGTTACTGATGAGCTGCTAGCCAACAACGAGGCATACGCGGCGGCCTTTGGCGGGCTGCTGCCGCTTCCGCCGGCCCGGCAGCTGGCCGTGGTCGCCTGCATGGACGCCCGGCTCAACGTGTACGGCCTGCTCGGGCTGCAGGAAGGCGAAGCGCACGTGATCCGCAACGCGGGCGGCGCGGTGACCGACGACACGATCCGCTCGCTGGCCATCAGCCAGCGGCTGCTCGGCACCCGCGAGATCATCCTCATCCACCACACCGACTGCGGGATGCTTACCTTCACCGATGACGGCTTCCGGGCGGCCATCGAGGAGGAGACCGGGATCCGGCCGCCCTGGGCGGCCGAGGCGTTCAGCGACCTGGACGAGGACGTCCGGCAGTCGCTGAACCGGATCAAGGCCAGCCCGTTCATCCCGGAAAAGGGCTCGGTGCGCGGGTTCGTCTTCGACGTGAGTACCGGGCAGCTGCGCGAAGTGTCCTGACCGTTGGCCAGCCGGGCAGCGGGGTCAGTCGGCTGAGTCGGGCCGGCCCTGCTGTTCGGCCAGGAACTGCTCGAATTGGGCGCCTAGCTCGTCGGCGGTGGGCATCCGCTCCGAGCCGTCGGCGAGCAGGCCGCCTTCCCGGGTCGCCCCCTCGGCGAACGAGTCGTACTGGCGCTCCAGGGCCTGCACGACCTCCAGGATCTCCTCGGAGCCCTCCACCTGGCGGCGGATCTCCTCGTCGGTCTCCTGGGCCGCCGTACGCAGCGCCTCCTCGGGTAGCTGCAGGCCGCTGGCCCGGGCCACCGAGTCGAGCAGGGTCACCGCGGCCGCCGGGTAGGCGGCCTGGGCCAGGTAGTGCGGCACGTGCACGGCGAAGCCGAGCGCGGCGCGGTCCTCTTCACCGAGCCGCATCTCGAGCAGCGCGGCGACGCTGCCCGGCACCTGCAGCCGGTCCACCAGCGGCGGGTACCCGGTGGTCAGGCCCTGGCTGGTGGCGTGCGCGGTGACGCCCAGCGGGCGGGTGTGCGGCGCGCCCATCGGGATGCCGTGATAGCCGATCGCCATCCGCACCCGCATCCGGGCCGCCACGTCCCGCACGGCCTGAGTGAAGCGCTCCCACTCCAGGTCCGGTTCTGGCCCGTTGAGCAGCAGGAACTGGCCGCCCGCCGGGTCGGTGAGCAGGTGCATGACCAGCTCGGGGGACTCGTAGCTTTCCCAGTGGTCCCGGGCGTAGATCATCGGCGGGCGGCGGGACCGGTAGTCGATCAGCCGGTCCACGTCGAACCGGACGATCTCCTGATGCTCCAGCGTGCTCAGCAGGTGGGCGGACAGCAGCTTGCCCGCCGCCCCGGCATCGATGAAGCCGTCGAGGTAGTGCAGCATCACTACCCCGTCCAGTTCCGGCGCGTCAGGGCTCACCTCGTAGAGGTCTCCCGGATCTCGCACCACGATCACAGCCTTCCAGCGGTGTCCGCCTGCCGCTTACTGGATAGCAACGAAGAATGGCTGGCCATCCATCCCACCGCAGGCGATCTCTGTGCCCACGGTACCGCCTGTGCGGGGTGGGCTCAGTACGCCTCGGCTGAGCCGGTCAGCCCGAGCTTGCGCTGGGCGCGCTGGTAGAACGTGGTCCGGCCGAGCCGGACCACCTGCGCGGCGGCCGGCACGGTGGTGAGTTCGACCACGTCGCCCGGGTGGACGTGGCCGACGACAATGCCGTCCGCCTCCACGGCCAGCTCGCCGCTGGTCGGCAGCACGGTCAGGGTGAGGTGCTCGGCCGCGTTCAGGAACAGCGCGCGGTTGAACGCGGAATGCGGCGAGGCCGGGGTGACCAGCAGGCCTTCGACGCTGGGCGAGACGATCGGGCCGCCCGCGGAGAAGCTGTACGCGGTCGAACCGGTCGGGGTGGCCACGATCAGCGCGTCCGCCGCGTAGCGCACGAACGGGTGCCCCTCCACGGTCAGCTCGACCACCGCGGAGGAGCTCAGGCCGGGGACGCGGGCCAGGTCCACGTCGTTGAACGCGAGGTGCAGCTGGTCCTGGAACTCGGCGCACACCGCGGACCGGGGCTCCACGGTGAACCGGTGCTCGTCGATCGCGACCAGCGCGTCGCCCACCTCGGGCGGGTCCACCTCGGCCAGGAAGCCCAGCTTGCCCACATTGACGCCGAGCACCAGGGGCCGCGGGCCGGCCGACATCCGCATCGCCCGCAGCATGGTGCCATCCCCGCCCAGGCTGACGATAAGGTCCGAGCGTTTGGCCAGCTCTTCCGGGGAGACCTCGTCGACCTGGGCGGGTATCCGGTCGGCCTCACCGGCCAGCCCGAGTACCGTCACCTTGCGGTCGCTGGCCCACTTCAGGATGGTGTACATCGCTGGGCTGCAGTTCCGGCCCGGATGCAGCACCAGGCCCACCGTCTTGACCATGCCCATCAGCCGGTCTCCTCAGGTCGCGATGAGGGCGCGGGCCCGGGCGCCCCGGACCGCCTCGGACAGCGCGTCGATGTCATAGGCGCCGTAGTGCCGCTTGCCGTTGACGAAGAAGGTGGGGGTTCCGGACACGCCGGACAGGTCGGCCGAGTCCACGTCCTCAGCGACATGGGCCGCTCCTACGTGGTCGCGCAGGTCGGCGGCGAACTGGGCCTGGTCGAGGCCGAGGTCGGCCGCGTACCGGAGCAGGTCGCGCTTGGTGAGCGCGCCCTGGTGCTCTATCAGGATGTCATGCATTTCCCAGAACATTCCCTGCCGGTCGGCCGCCTCGGCGCCCTCCGCGGCTAGTTGGGCGTGCGAGTGCACATCGGTCAGCGGCAGGTGGCGGAACACGTAGCGCAGGTCGCCGGTGCCGGCCAGCAGTTCCCGGACGACCGGTTCGGCCTGGCCACAGTAGGGGCATTCGAAGTCGCCGTACTCCATCAGGGTGACCGGGGCCTTCATCGGCCCACGGACGTGGTCGCGCCCTGGGTCGACCGGGACGGCCAGGTCGGTGACCTGCTCGGCGGTGCCGAGGATGGCGCGGATCTTGAGCCGCTTCGGCAGCCGTGCGGTGGCCTTGAACACCAGCCAGGTCACCGCCGATGAGCACAGCGCGGCGGACAGGATGCCCAGCTTGGCCTCGGCCAGCAGGGTGCCGTGGAAGGCCAGGTCCGCGATGAGCAGGGACACCGTGAAGCCGATCCCGGCGATGGTGCCCGCACCGAGCACCGCCGCCCAGCCGACCGGCGGCTGGATCCGGCCCCGGGTGACCTTGTTGACCAGCCAGGCGGCCCCGGTCGTGCCCAGCGGCTTGCCGACCACGTAGCCGACCAGGATGCCCAGCGTCAGCGGGGCGGTGAAGGCCGTTTTGAGCAGCCCGGCGCTGATCGCGACGCCCGCGTTGGCCAGCGCGAACAGCGGCACGATGAGGTAGCTGCTCCACGGGTGGTAGAGCTGCTGCAGCCGCTCGTTGGGGGAGATCGCGGTGCGCACCCCTTCCCGCACCGACCGGGCCAGCTCGGGGGTGGGCTGCTCACGGAACAACCGGAACAGGTCGCTGGCCCGCTCCAGGTCGCCGCGCGCGGGTGTCGAGGCGTAGCTGAGCAGGCCCATCAGCAGGCCGACCACCACCGGGTCCACGCCGGATTTGAAGAACGCCACCCAGGCGGCCAGCCCGAGCAGGAAGTAGGCGGGGCCGAACCGGAGATTCGCGATGATCCGCAGCCCGGCCGCCACGGCCATGATGCCGATGCCGATGAGCAGTGCGTCCAGCCGCACCCCTCGGGTGTAGACCACCGCGATGACGACCAGCGCGGTCAGGTCGTCCACCACCGAGAAGGTGAGCAGGTAGGTGTGCACCCGGTCGGGCAGCCTGCGGCCGACCAGGGCCAGCATGCCCAGCGCGAACGCGCTGTCGGTGGACATCGCGATACCCCAGCCGTGCGCGGTGTCCGCGTGGCCGGCGTTGAAGGCCAGGAAGATGCCGATTGGCACGATCATCCCGCCCAGGCCGGCCAGCACCGGCAGCGTCAGCCTGTTCCGCTGACGCAGCTCGCCCATGTCGAACTCGCGCCGCGCCTCCAGGCCCATGACCAGGAAGAAGAATGTCATCAGCCCGGAGTTCACCCAGCCGTGCAGATCCATGGACAGGCCGGTGCTGCCGAGGTGGATGGACAGCCCGGTGCCCCAGAACGAGTCGTAGCTGGCGATGCTGGCGTTGGCCCAGATAAGTGCGGCCACCGTCGCGGCCAGCAACACCGCGGCGCTACCGGTCTCGGTGCGCAGGAACTGGCGCAGCTGGGTTTCCCGGTGCCGCGCCCACGCGGTCCGCCCGGACAGCAGGGACGGCTGCGGTTCCGTTGTGTCCGGGTTCTCCGTTGCCGCCAGCTCGGGTCCTCCGTCTTCAGTTCTGCGGGAGCTACTCGGGGCGGTGTTAGCCTTCGGGGCCGCCCGCGACGTCCTCCTCGTCCTCGTCGGTCAGGTGGACCGCGGCTTCTTCGGCGGACGCGTCACCCGCGTCGATGCCGACGTCCTCGGCCACCAGGTCCGGCTCGCGGTCCGGGTGCGCGCCCTCGTCCTCCTGGACCAGGCGGCCCGCCCGTGGCTGGGGCTCGTCCAACGGCTCCGGCCCCTCCCGGGGCAGGTCGCTCTCGGCCGCCGGGTCCGGGTCCCGGTACGGGTCCACGTCCGGTACCTCCTCGGCGAGCAACTGGTCGAGGGACTCACCTTCGCGTTCCTCTTCCAGCGTGGTACCGAAGCGTTCCCCGGCCGACCACTTGTCGGCGGGCAGGATGCCCTGGTCCAGCGGGTCCTCGTAGGGATCCTCGCTGTCCTCCAGGGTGTCGGAGGAGTCCAGCACGCCGTCGTCTTCGAAGTCCGTGTCTTCCAGGCCGCCTTCGCCTGGGTTGTACTCGCCGCGCTCAAAGTCACCGGTGCCGCCGCCGTACTCGTACGGCTGGTCCGGGTCAGCGGAGCGATCATAAGTCTCGGCCATATGGCCAGGCTAGCGAAGTATGTCCAGCGGCCGTCCGTTGAGGCTTCGATCAGTCCCGGTGCGTCTCCCGGTACTCCTCCCAGCGGCTGAACATCATCGGCAGCTCTTTCTGCACGAAGTCGAAATACGTGATCGAGTCGCGGACCCGCTGGCCCGCCAGGGAGTCCGGGCTGATCAGTTCCAGGCCGTCCCGCAGGGTCTGCGACCAGCGGTTCATCACCTGGTCCTGGAGCCGGGACACCTCGATCCACACGTCGCGGGGCGTCCGGTACCAGTACCGCCGCGAGCCCGGCTGGGTCTCCCTGGTGACCAGGCCAATCGGCAGCAGGTAGCGCACCGCGCCGGACACTGCGGCCGGGCTGACCTGAAGTATCCCGGCGATGTCATCCGCGGTGAGCCGGGGCGCGTCGGCGGTGAGCAGGGCGACGAACACCCGGGCCGGCATCAGCGGAACACCTGCCTGGGATAGGACAGCGGCGAAGCGCTCGATGAACTGCCGGAGCGCCTGCTCGTCCGGCGCCTGCTGCCCCTGCTGGCCCTCCTGCCCCTGCTGGGTCTGCTGGGCCGCCTGGGCCTGCTGGCCCGCCTGGCCCTGCTGGGCCCGCTGGCCTGCTCCCGCTGCCTGCTCGGCCACTGGCTGTCACCTTCTCCCGCCCCTTGTTCGCTCTGCCGCGCCCGCGCGTCCCCGCGCGGGCCCTGACTTCGTGATCATGACTTCTGTCGCTGGAACGTCACTGAAGTCATGATCACGAATGGCCGGCCCGGCCGCGTCCCCTCAGCGGAGTGGGTCCAGTTTACTGGATACATAAGTTTCATGAATTCGTGAATTTTGTTAGAGTGCGGAGACATGAGTGCGGTGATCGAGGTGACTGGCCTGCGCAAGGCGTTTGGCCGGACTCAGGCGCTGGACGGGCTGGAACTGCAGGTGGCACCGGGCGAGGTGCACGGCTTCCTGGGGCCCAACGGAGCGGGCAAGACCACGACGATCCGGGTGCTGCTCGGCCTGATCCGGGCCGACGGCGGCACCGCCCGGCTGCTCGGCGCGGACCCCTGGCACGACGCGGTCAGCCTGCACCGGCGGCTGGCTTACGTGCCCGGCGATGTCACGCTGTGGCCGAACCTGTCCGGCGGGGAGGTCATCGACCTGCTGGCCCGGCTGCGCGGCGGCCTCGACGAGAAGCGCAAGGACGTGCTGCTGGAGAAGTTCGAGCTGGACCCGACCAAGAAGAGCCGGGCCTACTCCAAGGGCAACCGGCAGAAGGTGGCGCTGATCGCCGCGCTGTCCGCCGGATCCGAGCTGCTCATCCTGGACGAGCCGACCTCCGGGCTGGACCCGCTGATGGAGGCGGCGTTCCGGGAGTGCGTCGAGGAGGAGCGGCGGGCCGGCCGGACCGTGCTGCTGTCCAGCCACATCCTGTCCGAGGTGGAGGCGCTGTGTGACCGGGTGACGATCATCCGGGCGGGCCGCACGGTGGACTCCGGCGCGCTGGCCGATCTGCGGCACCTGTCCCGTACCTCGGTGCGCGCCGAACTGGCCCGGCCGCCGGACGGGCTGGACCAGCTGCCCGGCCTGCACGACCTGGACGTCGAGGGGACCCGGGTGAGCTGCCAGGCCGACAACAGCGCCCTGGACGAGCTGCTCAAGCGGCTGACCGAGGCGGGCGTGCGCAGCCTGGTCAGCCAGCCGCCCACGCTGGAGGAGCTGTTCCTGCGGCACTACACGGACGCGTCATGACCGTGCCGAAGGGGGGCGCCGCCGACTGGACTGACCCGCACCGAAGGGGGGCGCCGCCGACTGGACTGAGGAGCGCGGAGCGAGGAACGAGCGACAAGCGACGAGGGAAGTCGGCGGGTATAAGCCCCCCGGAGGTGCAAGGAAGTACAGCGTTGGCCAGGCTGGCGCTGCGCCGGGACCGGATATTCCTGGCCATCTGGCTGTACGCGCTGGTCGGCAGCCTGGCCGCCACCACGTACAGCTTCCACGGCCTGTACGTGACAGCGGCGCAGCGGGCCTCGCTGGCGCAGAGCATCCGGAGCAACCCGTCGTTCCTGGCGCTGAGCGGCCCGGTGTACGGCGACGCGCTGGGCTCGCTGATCATCTGGAAGGTGGGGCTGTTCATCGCGGTGGGCGCCGGGCTGCTGGGCATCTTCGCGGTGATCCGGCACACCCGGGCCGACGAGGAGGCCGGGCGGCTGGAACTGGTCGGCGCCACCATGGTCGGCCGGTACGCCGCACTGGTCGCGGCGCTGTCCGTGACGGTCGGCGTGTGCCTGGTCATCGGCCTGCTCATCGCCGTGGTGCAGATGCTGTTCGGGCTGCCCGCGGCCGGCTCGCTGGCGCTGGGGGCGGCGACCGCGCTGGCCGGCTGCATGTTCGCCGGCGTGGCCGCGGTGAGCGCCCAGCTGACCGAGAGCGCGCGGACCGCCCGCTCGATGGCCATCACCGTGCTCGGCCTGGCCTACCTGTTCCGCGCGGTGGGCGACCCAGCGCCCGCGCTGTCCTGGCTGAGCTGGGTGTCCCCGCTGGGCTGGATCGAGCGGGTGCAGCCGTACGCCGCCCCGCGCTGGTGGCTGCTGCTGGTCTGTGCCGCGGTCACCTTGCTGCTGGCCGCGGCGGCGGCGGTGCTGGCGGGCCGCCGGGACCTGGCCGCCGGGCTGGTCCCGGATCGGCCGGGCCGGGCTGACGCCGCGGGCTGGCTGCGCAACCCGCTCGCCTTGGCCTGGCGGCTGCAGCGGGTCGGCCTGGCCGGCTGGGTGCTGGGTTTCGTGGTGTCTGCCGTGGTGCTGGGCGCCGCGGCCAAGGGCATCGGCGCCACGCTGAACAGCAGCCCGCAGGCCCGGAACGAGATCCTCCGCATGGGCGGCCACACCGGGCTGGTGGACGCCTACCTGGCCATCGAGTTCTCGCTGCTCAGCGTCATCGCCGCCGCGTTCGGGGTGGCGGCTGTGCTGCGGCTGCGCAGCGATGAGGTTGAGCACCGGGCCGAGTCCATGCTGGCCGGCCCGGTCAGCCGGATTACCTGGGCGGCGGCCGAGGTGGTGCTGGCCATGGGCGGCATCGCGCTGCTGATGGCGGTGGCCGGGGTGTTCAGCGGGCTGGGTTACGGCGGGCGCACCGGGTCGGTCGGCACTGAAGTCGGCCGCCAACTGGGCGCGGGGCTGGCCCAGGTGCCGGCCGCCTGGGTGCTGGCTGGGGTGGCGGTGGCGCTGTTCGGCCTGGCGCCCCGGGTGACGGTGCCGGCCGCCTGGACCGTGCTGGCGCTGGCCGCGCTGCTGGCCCTGCTCGGGCCGTCAGTGCGGCTGCCGGCCTGGGTGCTCGACCTGACGCCGTTCACGCATGTGCCCAAGCTGCCCGGCGGGGCGTTCACGGCCACCCCGCTGATCTGGTTGACCGCGCTGGCGGCCGGGCTGACCGCCGCCGGGCTGATCGCCTTCCGCCGCCGCGACCTGACCTGATCTGGCTGCGTCCGGTGACCCGGGCCACCGGCACCGGGGACCCCGCCCGGGCTGGTAATTGACCTGACAAAGAATGAGGCCCCTCCAAGTATGAGTTGGAGGGGCCTCACCTGGCCGCTTCGCATCGGCCACCGATTACTCGGCTGCCTGGCGCTTCGGCCTGCCGCTTCGCTCTGGCCTGCTGATTGCTCGGCTACCTTGTGCTAAACGGCTTACCGCTTTTGCTTCACAGCACTACAGGAATTCCGGTTGCCCGGCCTTTCCGCAGTCCCTGGGTTTCCCCGGCCTGGCCCTGGAGTTTCCCCCTGAGAAGACCTCCGCTTTAGCGGTGAGTGAATTTTTACTCCGCCGGCCCGCGCCGCACAAGAGGTCGCGGCCATCAATTTCAAGATTCTTTTGCTGTCCACAAGACATCCACAGGAACCTGGTTGTTATCCCCCGGGAACGGGTGGCTGTCCACCGGGTATCCACAGTCTGGCCCACAGGGCGGCTGGTGTACGGTTTGCCGGATCTCAGCTGGGTAGCAGGGCAGTGTGTCCGGAGTGGGCCCGCAGTGGGCCCAGCCGAGATGAGGTGAGCAGGCATGTGGCTGGACATCGGGATCGTGGCGCTCTTCGTCGTCGGCATTTACGCGTTCCTCCAGATGGTCGGCTGGCGGACCCGGTCGATAACCCGCCGGTCCCATCGGACCGCGGAGAACATGTACGAGCAGTACGCCGACTCGCCGCGCAAGCAGCGCCGGTACGCCCAGGAGCGCGGCGGCAGCTGGTCAGAGGGCAGCGGCGGAGAGTCCCAGGCACGGTCCGCGCCCCCGCATCGCGAGTCGTGATCAACCGTTTGGTGTTGCTGTAGCGCAATGCCGCTGGCTTGAGGAGTGGGGCTGCCCGGCTGGGCCCGGCCCACCAGATCGGCTCTGGTCTGACCAGGCGCGCACCGGTGCCGTACGCGTCGGCCAGGTCTCACGTATCACCCCAGGCCACCAGGGAAAAGCCGGTTTTGCCGGTTATGTCCAGTGCTCCGGGGTGATAGGTGCGCGCCGGCCGCCGGCCACCCGGCGCGGCCGCCGTCTTTTCACGGGAATGGTGCGCTAGGACCGGGACAAACCGGGCGGTGACCGCACCAGATCCGTGAACAGTGCCCGCAGAGCATGACCCATGTGACTGATGGGGGCCGGGATTCGCTCTGGTTACGGGCTACTGATCGCCGATGGTGGCTCGCGCTCCCAGGTGTATGCACGGCCGGCGCACCCGTGGCGGGGCCAGTTCAGGGTGGGCTGGGAGTGGCTCGGCGCAAAAGGGTGAGGCCCCTCCAAGTATGAGTTGGAGGGGCCTCACGTGGCCAGCGCGTCAGTGGCCGCCGATTGCTCGGCTTCCATTGGCCGCAAAGGCCGTTCCCACCTGAGTAAGAAATCAACCCGGAGAACCGGTTGCCCGGCCTCACCACATTCCACGGAAAGCCCGGTTGCCCGGCCTATCCAGGAAGCGGATTTCCCGCTGACCCCCACCCTTGGTGGTGAGAGAATTTCTACTACTAGCCCGCGTGGGAGCGCAAGAGGTGCAACCAAGTATTTTTGGTAATTTCTCGCTGTCCACACCTTCTCCACAGCGGAGTGGCGGTTATCCCCGGTGCCGGGTAAATATCCACCGCGACGTCCACAACCTGGTCCACAGCCCGGCCCGGACCCCGCGCCCGGCCCGGACCCCGCGCCCGGCTCGGGCTCACTTCCGGATCTGCGGGCCCTCGTCCTGCTGCCGCGTGTGTGCTCCGGCCGCTCCGTTGGCCGACGTCCCGTTCGAGCGAGCCTCCGCAGCCGCCCCGCCGCCCGCAGCCGCCGCGCTGCCATCGGCCGCCCCGCCGCCCGCAGCCGCCCCGCCGCCCGCAGCCGCCACGCCGCCTGTAGCAGCCGCCACGCCGCCTGCAGCAGCCGCCGCGCCATCGGCCGCCGCGCCGCCATCGGCCGCCCCGCTGGCGGCCGCTACGCCTGCTGCTGCCGGGCTCTTCCGGCGCAGCGCCCCGATGACCACCGCGATGCCGAGCGCGCCCGCGGGTGGCAGGGTGACCAGCGCCGGTAGCTGGTAGCGCCAGGAGAACTCGAAAGCGTCCGAGGCGAGCAGCACGGCCATCGCCGTGCCGAACACCAGCAGGCAGGCCAGGGAGAGCTGCCACTGCGCGTCGGACACAGCCCGGCCACGGCGCAGCACGCTGCGCCGCACACCACCCAGCCGCACACCACCCAGCCGCACGCCACCAAGCACACTCAGACTGCCGAGCAGGCCGAACACGGCGGCCAGGGCCAGCAACGGGCCCGGGGTGTAGCCGCCATCCAGCTGGTAGCTGCGCAGGAACGAGGCCAGCGGCCGGTTCACCGCGGCCGGCCCGCCCCAGGACGGGGTGAGCGTCTGCACCACGGTGGGGCCGCCGCTGGCCGCGTAGTGCAGCCCCACCTTGATGGTGCCGCCCGAGCTGAGGAAGATGCTGTCGCCGTAGGTGGGATAGCTGGTCTGGAACTGCCAGCGGGAGATCGGCGTGTCCCCGGTGCTGGTGTACCGGCCCAGCGCGAACAGCTTCACCGAGTCACCCAGGATGCCGGCCACCACCCGGAGTGGCTGCTGGACCAGCACCTGATGCTCGAAGTTGTCGGTCATCTGGGCGTGTGTCCGGCCGGGCGGGGCGACGTACGTCCGGTCCGGGGACGCGGCGTTGTGCACCAGCCCGTCCGGGCCGAGCCGGACGGCCAGCGCACGGGGCGGGCAGAGTCCCTTCTCGTAGCCGGGCAGCTTCAGGGTGGCGCAGTCGGCGCTCTCCGCGAGCCGGCCGTAGATGGTGTTGCCCGCGGCGGGGGCCAGCGAGAAGTGCCCGTTGACGATGTACTCGCGCGTGGAGAAGCCGGCGATCGGGACGGCGAACGCGACGCACAGCGCCGCCCCCATGATCAGCTTGCGCCGCCAGCCGCCGCTGACCACGATCAGCACGAACAGCAGGGCGGGCACGATGAGGATCTGGCCGACCTGGGCGAACGGTGCGCTCAGGCCGAGCAGCAGCCCGCCCGCCACGATCAGCCGCGGCCCGGGCCGCGGCCGCCAGAGCAGTACGGCCAGCCCGGCGACAATGCAGGCTTCGAACCACACGTCGGGCATGATGGTCTGCTCGATCTGCAGCTGGTAGCCGTCCAGCAGGACCGGCGCGGCGGCCAGCGCGGCCAGCCAGCGCGGTACGCCGCGGCGGCTCAACAGCAGGTACAGGGTCAGCCCCATGGCCAGCCCGAGCACGTGCTGGATGGCCACCACCGAGGCCAGGTTCCCGGCCAGCAGCAGGCCCTTGAGGACCACGTTGTAGCCCAGCGGGTCGTTGCCCGGCCACGCGCCGTACAGGTACTTGAGGCTGTCGATGTACAGCAGCGCGGGCCGGTAGGCGATCTCAGCCAGCACCCGCAGCACCAGGCCGGCCAGCAGCAGAACGGTGATCAGCCAGTGTCGGCGCAGGAGAGCGCCCAGCCGCCAGCTACCGGGCCGGATCGTCGTACGGCCGTCACCGCCGGCCGCGGCAGCGCCCGCATCGCCGGCCGCCACGGCGGAGCGCCCTGCGGTCATTGGCATTCGCATCGCGATCATCCAGATTGGGGTGAGCACACCTGCTGCTCGTGGCACTTTACTTGCCCCGGCTAAGGGTACGGTCCAAGACTGGCCGCCGTGCGCGGCGTCAGCGGACCGTAACCGCGGGCTGGCCGCCGCGTCTCGGCTGACCTCCGCGCCCCTGACCGAGACCCGGCATACCTAACGCCGGCCAGGTGTTCATGCCGTCAGAAGCTTAGTTGTATTTTCGCAAGTACAGGCGCTTTCGAGATCTTGAGGGAGCTGTGCCGCAACCGAGCCGCCGCCGCCGCTACCTGATCCTGGTCATCTGCTGCATGAGCCTGGTCATCGTCGGGCTGGACAACACGATAGTCAACGTGGCGCTGCCATCGATCCAGAAAGAGCTGCATGCCTCGGTGTCCGGGCTGCAATGGGTGGTGGATGCGTACACCCTGGTGCTGGCCAGCCTGCTGATACTGGCCGGGTCCACCGCCGACCGGGTAGGACGGCGGCGGACGTTCCAGGCCGGGCTGGCCACGTTCACCGCCGGCTCGCTGCTCTGCAGCCTGGCGCCCAGCCTGGGCTGGCTGATCGTGTTCCGCATCGTGCAGGCGGTGGGCGGCTCGATGCTCAACCCGGTGGCCATGTCGATCATTGTCAACACGTTCACCGACCGGGCCGAGCGGGCCCGGGCCATCGGCGTGTGGGGCGCGGCCGTGGGGGTCAGCCTGGCCCTCGGCCCGGTGGTCGGCGGCCTGCTGATCGCCGCGGTCGGCTGGCGCGGGATCTTCTGGGTGAACATCCCGATCGGGGTGGCCGCGATCGCGCTCACCGCGCTGTTCGTGCCGGAGTCCAAGGCGCCGCATCCGCGGCGGATCGACCCGGTCGGCCAGGCACTGGTCATCATCATCCTGGGCGCGCTGATCTACGGGATCATCGAGGGACCCCGGCACGGCTGGACCTCGCCGGAGATCATCGGCTGCTTCTGCCTGTCCGCGGCCGCGCTGGTGGCGTTGCTCATCCTCGAGCCGCGGCGCGACGAGCCCCTGATCGATCTGCGGTTCTTCCGCAGTGCGCCGTTCTCCGGGGCCACCCTCATCGCGGTCAGCGCCTTTGCCGCCCTTGGCGGCTTCCTGTTCCTGAACACGCTCTACCTGCAGGACCAACGCGGCTACTCGGCGCTGCACGCCGGGCTGCTCACACTGCCGCTGGCCGTGGTCACCGTGGTCGCCGCCCCGCTGTCCGGGCGGATCATCAGCCACCGCGGCCCCCGGATACCGTTGCTCGCGGCCGGCCTCTGCATGACCGCGGGCGCGGCCATGCTGACCGGCCTGACCGGGCACACCCCCATTGGCTGGCTGCTCGCCTCCTACGTCATCTTCGGCATCGGGTTCGGGCTGGTGAACGCGCCGATCACGAACACCGCGGTGTCCGGGATGCCGACCTCCCAGGCGGGCGTCGCGGCGGCCATCGCGTCCACCAGCCGCCAGGTGGGCCAGTCGCTGGGCGTGGCCGTGGTGGGGTCCGCGGTGATCTCGGTGCTGGCCGGCCCGCTGAGCAGTGGCTTCGCCGCGGCCAGCCACGTCGGCTGGTGGATCATCACCGGCTGCGGGCTGTCCGTGCTGACCCTTGGGCTGCTGACCAGCGGCCGGTGGGCGCGCGGAACCGCGGCCCGCACCGCGGACCGGCTGATGACCGAGGAAACGCCGGTGCCGGTCGGCTGACCGGGTGCCCAGCGGGCTGGTAGACAAGTCCTGTGGAAACGTGGGATGCCATCAGAGCGCGCCGCAACGTGCGCAGCTACACCAGCCAGCCCATCGACCAGGCCGACCTGGACCGGATCCTGGAGGCGGGCCGCCGGGCCCCGTCGGCCCGGAACTGGCAGCCGTGGGACTTCGTGGTCGTCACCGGCCAGGCTGAGCTGACCGAACTGGCCCGGGTCTCGCCGTCGGCTGGGCACGTGGCCCGGTCCGCGGCCACCATCGCCCTGGTCGCGCCGCGGCTGGACGACGAGCGCCGCCGCGAGGGCCTGCTGCGCTACGACCTGGGCCAGGCCACGATGAGCATGCTCATCGAGGCGGCCGACCTCGGCATCGGCAGCGGCCACGCGGGCGTCGCCGACCAGGATCTGGCCCGCCGGCTACTCGGCTTTCCGGACGACCGGTTCCTGGCCTACCTGATCGCCCTGGGCTACCCGGCGGACCGGCCGCTGGCCCCGCTGGCCCGGCCGGACCGGCGGCCGTTCCAGGACGTCGTGCACTTCGGCCGCTGGTGACCGCCCAGCCGGGACGCTAGGGCTCCGATGGGAAGCAGTACGAGTCGCTGGATGCGTCGCCGCCCTGCAGCCGCACCTGGTGGGTACGCCGCCCGCGCCACGCGTCTCCCTCCGGGAAGAACCGCTCGTCGAACGTGATGCCGCCGTCGGCCGCGACGTCCAGCTTGGCCATCCAGGCGCCCAGCCCGTCCGGGTAGAACTGCTCGTCCCACGCCCCGTACAGCGAGTTGGTGAAGTACACCCGCTGGCCGTCCCGGCTCACCTCGACCATCTGCGGGCCGCCGCTCAGCGGCTGGTCCGGCCGGGACGGGTGCGCGACCCGGCCGACGATCCCGCCGATCCGGACCGAGCCGGTCTCGACCGGGTGCAGCGGGTCGGAGACGTCGTACTGCTTGAGCTCGCCGGTGCCCCAGCACGACACGTACAGGTACTTGTCGTCCACCGACAGGTTGATGTCGGTGATCAGCGGCGGCACCGCGCCGAAGCCCTGCAGCAGCGGCGGCAGTTGGTCGGCCGGGGCCGGCTCGGCTGGGATGGTGATCACCTTGGTCGCGGTCCACTGGCCGTTGTCCTCGTGCCACATCCAGACCGAGGCGGACAGGTCGGCCACGCTGACCACCACGCCGACGAAGCCGTACTTCTTGGTCGGGTCGTGCGCGGGCCGCAGCTCGAGGGCCATCTGGTGCTCGTCGCCGAGGTCCACGGTCTGGATCAGCTTGCGGTCCTTCATGTCCCAGAAGTGCAGCCGGTGGCCGTACTTGCGGCCGAGCAGCAGCTCGGGCACCACGCCGTCCTCGATCATGGACGGGGTGCCCCACTCCGACGTGATGGCGACGTCGGCCAGCACGTGCCACCACACGTCGTAAGCCAAATACTGGTCGCCCCGGTCGGCTTCCCAGGCGCCCTGCACGTCGAAGCTGTTCTGGTCGAGCAGCGCGATGCCGCCCGGACCTTCCTCCCCGTAGCCGCCCAGGCAGGACATGAACACGGCGCCCGGGCCGCAGTGCACGGTGTGCGGCCGGGAGTAGCCGGCCCGCTTGCCGAGTTCGTCGGCGTCGAGCACCTTGACCACGGTCGGCGCGGCCGGATCCGGCTCGATGTCCAGGATGCTCACCCGCGAGGAACGGATCCCCGGGACGACCAGGTAGCGGCGCCCCCCGTGATCGTGGCCGCCACCCGGGCGCAGCGCGCTGGAGCACGCGTTCCAGCCGAAGTGATGCAGTTCGTCGCCGCGGTGCGGCAGTTCGGTGAAGCCGATCACCGAGCCGTAGCGGGCCGAGTCCCGGTCCACGTCCAGCACCGCGATCGCGTCCGGCTGGTCGGCCGGCCGGGAGAACGCGGCCACGTAGGCCAGCTTCTCCGGCGGCGCCTCGGCAGCATCCCGCGGCGTGCGGTAGAACGTCGGGTCGTGGTGCTGATGCTCATCTGCCATAGCTGAGATCCCCTTCCGGGCGTCGCGGAGCGCCAGCCAATATATATATTTCCGATCAGCTAACTCAAGTATGGGTTGCCACGCAGCGGCCGCCGCCGCCCAGGCTCAGTACATCAGACGGGTGATCAGGCCACCAGCCGGGTGATCAGGACACCAGCCAGAACGCGCTGACCCCCAGCGCGCCCAGCGACACCACGGCGAACAGCATGATCCAGGCCCCCGCGGGCAGCGCGGTGAGCCGGGCCAGCTGGTCCGCGTCGGACCGCGCCGGGCGGCCCCGGCGCCGGGACCGCTGCAGTTCCAGCACCGGCCGTATCCCGCCGAGCAGCAGGAACCAGGCCATCGCGTAGCCGAACGCCGCCTGCAGCAACGGGGAGCCACGCCACAGCACGAAGGCCACCGCCGCCGCGATGCTGAACACAGCCAGCAGCCCGTAGGCGTTGCGCACCAGGAACACCAGGCAGGCCAGCAGCACCAGGGTGACCAGCAGCGCGGCGACCAGGTGCCCGCTGGCCAGCAGCGCGGCGGTGCCGAGCCCGAGCAACGGCGGGGCCAGGTACCCGGCAGCCGCGGTGGCCACGATGCCCGGGCCGGCGGCGTTGCCCGCCGACACGGTCAGCCCGGCCGTGCTGCGGTGCACCCGGACCCCTTCCAGCCGCCGGCCCACGGCCAGCGCGACCAGCGCGTGACCGCCCTCGTGCGCGATGGTGACCATGGTCCTGGTCAGCGGCCACAGCCGCCGCGAGCCGACCAGGATCAGCGCGGTCAGGCAGCAGCCCAGCACGAGCAGCCGCGGCGGCAGTGGCTCAGCCGAGACGACCTCATGCCACAGCTGGCCGGGCGATGTGGCGTGCACGTCTGCCATCCTGCCAGCCCGGCGGCCCCGGTCCGGACAGCCTGGCGCGAACGCTGCGCACATTCACAGCCGGTGACCAGGTTGGGCATACTGCTGCGCATGCAGCGGGTGTCCGTGGTCGGCAACAGTGGCTCGGGCAAGACGACCGTAGCTGCCGAGCTGGCCAGGCTGATCGGCGCCCCGCATCTGGAGCTGGACTCGGTCTTCCACCAGCCCGGCTGGGTGCCGCTGCCCGAGCCGGAATTCCAGGCCCGGGTGGCCGACTTCATCGCCGCGCCGTGCTGGGTGGTGGACGGGAACTACAGCGCCGTGCGCGACCTGGTCTGGTCTCGCGCCGACACGGTGGTCTGGCTGGACCTGCCGAGATGGCAGGTGATGCGCCAGGTGGTGCGGCGTACCATCAGCCGCGCGGCCCGCCGGGCCGAGCTGTGGAACGGCAACGTCGAACCGTGGTCCAACTTCCTGCACCTCGACCCGGAGCAGTCCATCCTCGCCTGGGCCTGGACGCGGCATCGCGTCTACCGGGACCGATTCCTCCGGGCCATGATCGACCCGGGCCACGCGCAGCTCAGGTTCATCCGGCTGACCACACTGGATGAGGTCCAGGCATTCCTCGCCGCGGCTGGCCGGCCCCAGGAGGGCGCGGCGGACCAGCCCGGGTAGCCGGGCCGGTCCACCCGGCCGCCGGGGTTGTTCATCCTGCGTTCATGTCTGTTCCGAAGTGCTGGATAGACGAGCAGATCGTGCGGCGGGGGAGTTGTCACGATGATGAAGATCGCGATCGGTGCCGGGCTGGTCTGGCTGCTTATCTTCTCGGCCTGCGCGGTGCTCACCCGGATCCCGCCACGTGGGCGGGCAGGCGCGGGCCGGGGCCTGGCCACTGCGCCGCCGGCCCTGATCAACCTGGTGGTGGCCGGGGGACGGCTGGACGGCGCGGCCTACGCCGCGACCATCCTCGACCTCGCCTCCCGCGGCGAGCTGGTGATCACCGAGTCCGCGCCGGGCCAGCTGCGCTGCGGGCTGCCCCGGGCCGGCCCGCCGGCTGGTGGCCTGGCCAGCTTCGAGGAACTGGTCCTCGGCGAGGCCCGCAGGCAGGCGGGCCGTGGCCCGCTGCCGTTCGAGGTACTGGCCGAGGGCGTCGCCGCCGATGTGCCCGGGCTGTGGGCGTCGTTCGAGAAGGCGGTGCGGGAGGCAGGTCGGCAGCGTGGGCTGACCCGGCCCCGGCTGTCCGGCCTGGTGCTCACCGGGCTGGTGGCCGGCGCGATCGGCGTCGCGTTACTTATCTTCCTGGCCGAGCTCGGCCGCCGGACCGCCGGGCTGGCCGCCCCGGTGTTCGCCGGGACGGTCGTCGGCGTCGTGTTCACCTCCTTGGTGGGGTCGCTGACCGGGCAGGACCGGCTGACCCGGGCCGGCGCGGACCTGGCCGCCCAGGCCACCGCCGCCCCCGCCGGCGGGGCTGCCTGGCCGCGCTCTGTCTGGTCACCCGGGACCGGGACGGCGCCACCGGTGCTGCGCCAGCTCGCGGTTGCGGTCGCGGCGCACGCCGCAGTCCCACTGCCCGGCACCGAGCCGGGGCGGCGGTCCGGCGTCCGGGTCGGCGGCCGGCGATCCGCCAGCCAGCCCAGCCGGCGGCCCCGCGCGGCCTGGTCATCGATGTCGGGGGAGTGGCGGCTGGTGCCGATCCGCCGCCCGGGCATCCCGCTGCTGAGCAACCCGTTCCCGGCACTGTCCCTGGCCGCGGCGGCCACCCTGGCCGTCCTGATCATCGGCGCCCTGGTGCGCGAGCCCGGCGCGTCACCCGGCATCGTGCTGGCCGTCCCGCTGGCCGCCGCGGTGGGCCTGGCCGCGGTGGGCCTCGTGCTGCTCACCCGGTACCTGGCTCAGCCGGCCACCGCGATGTTCACCGCCCAGGTGATCGCCCGCTGGGAGGAGGACCTGGACAGTGACGACGGGCCCGGGCACGTGTACCGCTATGCGGTGGACGACGGCCAGCAGACCTGGTGCGGCGAGGCCAGCCAGGCTGACTTCGCGCGGATCCGGGTCGGGGAGCTGGTCCAGGTGTCGGCCGCACCCCGGTCCCGCACGCTGACCGGCCTGGATTTCATCCGGGCCGCCCCGGGCTGGCCGCGGTAGCGGGCTCAGCTCCCGGACAGGCTGTCGATGCTGGCCACCTGGTCGGGGCTGAGCGAGAAGCCGAGCAGGTTGATGTTGGCTGCGATCCTGGCTGGCTGGGCCGACTTCGGGATCACCGGGATGCCGTGCTCCAGGTGCCAGCGCAGCACGACCTGGGCCGGGGTGGCGCCGTGCCGCGCCGCGATGTCGGTCAGTACCGGGTCAGCCAGGTTGGTGCCCTTGAGTGGGCTGTACCCCTCGACCACCACGTGCCGCTCCCGGCTGGCGGTCAACCGGGACCCGTCGTAGCGGGCCGGGCTCCACGGGACCTGGTTGATGACTGGCGCTTCCCCGCACTTGCTGATCAACGTGTCGATCTGCGCCAGCGAGAAGTTGCTCACCCCCACCGCCCGCGTCATGCCCGCTTCGCGCAGGTTCAGGAACTCGCGCCACATCGGCGCGATGGCGCGGGCCGCGGGCGGCCAGTGCACCAGCCACAGGTCCACGTAGTCGGTGCCCAGCGCGCGCAGGCTGGCACACAGCGTCTGCCGTTCTCGGCCGGCCTTGCCGGGCGGCAGCTTGGTGGTGAGGAACACCTGCCGCCGGTCCAGCCCACTGTCTCGCAGCGCGTGCCCGACCTCGGCCTCGTTCCCGTACATGGTGGCGGTGTCGATGTGCCGGTAGCCCGCGCGTAGGGCCACCAGGATCGCCTCGTAGCCGGCCGAGCCGCGCAGCTGCCAGGTGCCGAACCCGACCATCGGCATGGCGACGCCACCGGCCAGCAGCGTGGATGGGATATCTGGCGCCTTCGTCATAACGGGCATTTTCCCCATCCGAGCTGGCCGTACTCGGTGTCGCTCAGATGACCTGAATGCCGCTGCGCGCGGTCAGCCCGGCGAACAGCCCGGTCAGCCGGCCGGTGACCGGCCCGGGGCACCCGGTGCCGATGACCCGGCCGTCCAGCGAGGTCACCGGGGCCAGGCCGCCCATGGTGCCGGTCACGAACACTTCGTCCGCGGCGTAGCACTGGGTCAGGCTGTAGTCGCCGACCCGGCACGGGATGCCCGCCTCGGCCGCGATGTCCAGCACCGCGGCCCGGGTGATCCCCTCCGGGCAGGCCATCGTGCTGGGCGTGCCGAGCACCCCCGCGGTGACCAGGAACAGATGAGTGGCGTTGGTCTCGGCCACGAAACCCCTAGCGTCCAGCATCACCGCGTCATCCGCGCCGGCCACGTTCGCCTCGATCTTGGCCAGGATGGACGGCAGCAGGTTGTTGTGATGGATCTTGGGGTCGAGCATGTCCGGCGGCGGGCGGCGCACGCTGGACGTGATCAGGCTGAGCCCGGACTGATCGTAGACCGGCGGCTTATGCTCGGCCAGCACGATGAGCGTCGGCCCGGACTGGTTCAGCCGGGGATCCATGCCACTAGTGATCTTGACCCCGCGGGTCAGCGTGAGCCGGATGTGCACCTCGTCGGTCATCCCGTTCGCCTGCAGCGTGCGGCGGAGCTGCTCGGTGATCTCCTCGTCCGAGGGCACCCCGGCGAAGGCGAGCGCGGCCGCGGACCGGCGCAGCCGGGCCAGGTGCTCGCCCAGCCGGAAGATCCGGCCCTGGTAGAGCCGGAGACCTTCCCAGACCGCGTCACCGCCCTGCACGGCGGAGTCGAACGGGCTGACTCCGGCGTTATCCCGGTGCGCCAGCCGGCCGCCGACGTTGACGATGAGGTCACGGTTGCGCTCATCGAACTGCTGCAGCATTACGCCTCCGGGGATGGGCTGCGGTCGCCGGTCAGCCGGTGTTCGTGCAGCCGTTCGTAGTACGGCCGGCCCTGCTCGGCCAGCGCGGCCAGCGGGGCGGGCAGCGGCTGGTCCGGGGGCCGGTACCGGCCGAACCCGGTGGACCGCCAGACCGACTCGTACCAGTACGGGGCCCACACGCCGTCGCTGTCCCGCGGGCCGGCCGGCCAGCGCAGCATCCGGGCGGAGAACGGCACCCCGAGCGCCGCGCACAGGGCGCGCAGCACCGGCTCCGGGTGGTCCAGCAGGTCATGGCTGTCGATCACCGGCCCGCCGAACCGGTCGAAGATCTCGGCCTGCTGCCAGATGCCGAGATCGTCCAGGGTCGGGGTGGCCCGCACCCTGGCGTACGAGGCCAGCAGCTCGGCCGGGTCCCGGATGAGGAAGGCGTGCCGGAGCGGCGCCAGCGCGTCCCGGTCCACCTCGGGCAGCAGGTGGTGGGTCATGTGCTTCGCGTAGCCCACCGACCGGCCCGGCGGCAGCGGGCCGACGGTGAGCTGCTGGATCACCTCCGTCCAGCTGGTCGGCTGGCTCGCGATGACCTGCTCCCGGCCGGGATGGTCGAGCCCGGTGCGGTCCAGGTAGAACGCGTACAGCGGCTCGTCCACCACCACGGTGTCCGGGCGGTTCTCCCAGGACCGCATGAGCGCGGTGGACACGGTCCGCGGCCCGGACCACATCGCGATCCGGGCCGGCTCAGCTGCCTGCGGCTTCACGCCAGGAACTGGGCGGCTTCGGCGCCGATCGTGGTGTCCTCGCCGTGCCCGGTGCGCACCACCGTCTCCGGCGGCAGCCCGAACAGCTTGCCTCGGATCGACGCGATGATCGTGTCGTAGTCCGAGTAGGACCGCCCGGTCGCGCCCGGGCCGCCGTGGAACAGCGTGTCCCCGGAGAACACCGTGCCCAGCGCGGGCCCGTACAGGCACACGCTGCCTGGTGAGTGCCCCGGCGTGTGCAGCACCCGCAGCGGGGTGGCGGCGATCTCGATGACCTGCTCGTCGCCGAGATCCTCATCCGGCCTGGTGCCCGGGAAGATCATCCGCCACAACATCTCGTCGCCCTGATGCAGCAGCACCGGCGCGCCTGTGGCCTTGGCGACCTGGGGCGCGGCGTCGATGTGGTCGTTGTGCCCGTGGGTGCAGATGATGGCCGACAGCCGCCGGCCGCCCACCGCGGCCAGGATGGCCGCCGGGTCGTGGGCCGCGTCGATGACCACGACCTCGCGGTCGTCGCCGACCAGCCAGACGTTGTTGTCCACGTTGAAGTCCTGCCCGTCGAGGGAGAACACCCCCGAGGTGACCACCTTCCCGATGCGCGCGGTCATCCGAGCGTCACCACGCTGCGCAGCACCTCACCGCGCTCCATCTTGGCGAACGCCTCCTCGACCGCGTCCAGCGCGATCGTCTCGGAGACGAACTTGTCCAGCGGCAGGCGGCCCTGCAGGTAAAGGTCGATGAGCATCGGGAAGTCCCGTTCCGGCAGGCAGTCGCCGTACCAGGACGACTTGAGCGCGCCGCCGCGGCCGAATACGTCCAGCAGCGGCAGGTCGATGCGCATGTCCGGGGTGGGCACCCCGACCAGGACCACCGTGCCCGCCAGGTCCCGGGCGTAGAACGCCTGCTGGTAGGTCTCCGGGCGGCCGATCGCCTCGATCACCACATCCGCGCCGTTCCCGCCGGTCAGTTCCTGGATCGCGGCCACTGGGTCGGTGTCCCGCGAGTTGATCACGTGGGTGGCGCCGAACTGCCTGGCCCACTCCAGCTTGCGCGGGTCGATGTCCACCGCGATGATCGTCCGGGCCCCGTTCAGCCGGGCGCCCATGATGGCCGCGTCGCCCACCCCGCCGCAGCCGATGACGGCCACCGAGTCGCCCCGGGTGACCGGCGCGGTATTGATGGCCGCGCCCAGCCCGGCCATCACGCCGCAGCCGAGCAGGCCTGCCACCTCCGGCTTGGCCGCCGGGTCCACCTTGGTGCACTGCCCGGCCGCGACGAGTGTCTTCTCGGCGAAGGCGCCGATGCCCAGGGCCGGGGACAGCGTCGTGCCGTCCTCCAGGGACATCTTCTGGCTGGCGTTGTGCGTGTTGAAGCAGTACCACGGCCGGCCCTGGCGGCAGGCCCGGCACTCGCCACAGACCGCGCGCCAGTTGAGCACGACGAAGTCGCCGGGCGCCACCGACGTGACGCCGTCGCCGACCGCCTCCACCACCCCGGCCGCCTCGTGTCCGAGCAGGTAGGGGTAGTCGTCCCCGATCCCGCCTTCGCGGTAATGCAGGTCGGTATGGCAGACGCCGCAGGCCTGCACCCGGACCAGGGCTTCGCCCGGTCCGGGATCCGGCACCACGATCGTGGTCAGCTCGACTTCGGCACCTTTGCCTGGGGCGATGACGCCCCGCACCGTAGTGGTCATTGGCCCATCGTGCCCAATGAGCCAGCGCAGCGGAAGCGCCGGGGTGCCGCAACCTGGTCAGCCGGGTACTCGGTGCAATTTGCAACATACGTCACCCGACCGATGTCTCCCGCTGGGCCGGCCGGCGACTGTGGCGGGTATGCACGGCACGACATGCCGGTACCTGACCCGACGAAGCCGCGACCGAGGACGAGATGACGCTTATGACGCAAGTACCCGCGAGGGCGCGGCGTCCATACCGCATCTCCCTGCCTGCGGGCTCGGCAGCCACCATGGCGGCACGCCGTCACGTGTGGGCGCTCATCCACGCGTGGAACGTACCGCTGGATGCCTACACGGCGGCGTTGCTCACCAGCGAACTGGTGGCCGATGTCATCTCCTGCGATCCCGATGCGGCGGTTGAGCTGATGATCAGCTGGGTGGACCGGAAGTTCTGTGTGGAAGTGCGCGATGCGTCGCGGTCCACGTTGGCGGGCGAGGACCCGGCGGCTGCGCCGGCCGGCGTGGCGGACGCGCCGGCCGGCGCGGGGCCCGCCCGGGACCCGTCGGATGGGCCGGATGATCTGCTGCTGGTCGTCAACGCCCGGCGGAACCTGCATTTCTGGTACTGGCCCGGCCAAGACCGGTAAGGAATGACGATGAATATGGTGGCGCCGCCCCGGACGCCAGTGCAGCGTCCCTACCGCATCTCCCTGATCGCTGGCCCGGCGGCCGCGGCGCAAGCCCGCCGCCACGTCTGCGCCATCATCGACGCCTGGGACGTGCGGGTCGACGGCGAGACCGCGGCCCTGCTCACCAGCGAACTGGTGACCAACGCCATCAAGCACGGCAAGCTCGGCACCGATGGCATCCAGCTGGTGATCAGCTGGGCGTACGACCAGCTGCGGGTCGAGGTGCACGACAAGTCGAAGTCCGGGCCGGTGCTGGTGGACGCGCCGTGGGACGCCGAGGCCGGCCGCGGCTTATTGCTGCTGGCCAGCCTGTGCACCGACTGGGGCTGGCGGCAGACGGTGACCGGGAAGGCGGTCTACTTCACGCTGGCCGGCCGGGACTGAGCCCGACAGCGGGCTAGCGCTTCCAGGTAACTGGGGGGAAGACACCCAGGGCGTGTCCGGGACACGCCCTGGGCTAGCCCATTGCCACCGGCTTCTGCCGCTGCCGTCAGCTCACCTGCTCAGCTCGCGGTCACCTGACGGCTGGCCGCCTCACGGGCGATGTCGATCCGCGAGTTGACGTCGAGCTTGCTCAGGATGTGCGACACGTGGGTGCCCACGGTCCGCCGGGACAGGAACAGTTTGGCCGCGATCTGCGGGTTGGACAGGCCCTGGGCCACCATTTCGGTGATCTTGACCTCGGTCGGCGTCAGGCTGTCCCAGCCGCGGCGGGCCTTGCGGTGCTTGACCCGGGGCGCGCGGCGGATGCCGTGCGCCCGGAACATGGCCTGGAGCCGGGCCACGTCGCGGGCGGCACCGAGCGCCGCGTACAGGTCGAGCGAGCGGGTGAACGCGGTCCGCGCGGGCCCGCGGTCGCCGCGGTCCAGGAAGACCCCGGCCGCCGCCTCCAGCGCCTGCGCGCCGAGCAGCGGCCGGCACGCGTCGCGGTACCGGTCCGCGGCCTGGAGCAGCCGCCCGGCGTCGCGATCGAGCAACCCGCGGCAGAACAGTGCGTTGGCCTGCCGGTGCGGGATGGCCGTGTCCTGGGCCAGGGCCTCGGCGCGGTCCATGAACGCGCGGGCGGCGGCCATGTCGCCGGCCTTGGTGGCCAGCCGGACCCCATCGGGCAGCAGATCCTCGATCTCGTCCAGTTCTTCGGCGTTGTCCGCGAACCCGGTCAGCACAGCGAGTGCCGTGGGCAGGTCGCCTCCTTGCTCGGCGTCCAGGCTGCGGGCCAGCGCCAGCGTGCTGACCACCCGGCTGCCGATCCGCTTGGCGTGCGGTGCGGCCGCGGCCAGGTGCAGCCGCGCCGCGCTGGTCTCGCCGCGGTGGAAGTTGATCACGGCGGCGACGCCGTGATCGCAGCAGGCCACGCTGGGGTCCTTGGTCGCGTCCGCCAGGACGTCCACCTCGGCGATGGCGTCGTCCCAGCGCCCGGTGTCGAACAGCAACTGGCCGAGGCAACAGTGCGCCTGGGTTAGCCGGACCGTGATGCCGGCCCGGCTGGCCAGCCGTTGCGCTTCGCGGGCCGGGGCGAATGCTTCGTCGTACCTGTCCAGGTCGCCCAGCGTCATCGCCTTGTTGATCTGGAGCAGCAGTTGCAGGTCGGTCAGGGCCGGATCGGCTTGAGTCACGTTCACCGCCCGGTCCAGCAGTGGCAACGCGTCAGCCATCCGGCCCTGCATCATGGCCACCACGGTCAGCACGTGCAGCGCCCAGCCGAGCGCCCACATGTCGGCTGCGTCGACCGCCTCGGCGAGCGCGACGTCGGCGACCTGGCCAGCCTTTTCCACCTGGCCAAGGTCGCGGTGCGTCCGCGCGGTGGCCACCAGTAGCCGGGCCCGGTTGCTGCCGGAAATCCCTGGGTAAGCCAGCGCCTGGTGCAGCGCGGTAAGGGATTCCGTAGACCGGCCGGCCAGCGCTCGGCACTGGGCCAGTGTCCAGTGCAAGTCGACCAGGAGATCGGGTTCGACGACATCGGCCAGCGCGCCGTTGGCGACCCGCTCGGCCTCGGCCGCGTCACCCACCCGGTACAGCGCCTCCGCGAGCCGGCAGACGAGGCCGTCATGCCGGGTCGAGGCGGCCGGTGACCGCGCTACGGCCTGGCTGAGCAGTTCCGCCGCCGCCCGCGGCGCCTGCCCGATCAGCAACGGAGCGGTACGGGCCAGCCAGCGCAGGATCCATCCCTCCATCGGCTCGGTGTCGGCGGATCCGTCGATAGCGGCCAGTAGCTGCCGGGCGACCCGGTCAGCGGATGCGCCCGCCTCGGCCAGCGTGTGCGCCGCCTCGCGATGCCAGGCCGCCCGTACCGGCGCGGGCATCTCCTCGTAGAGCGCGGTGCGGATCAGCGGGTGCCGGAAGGCCAGACCGTTGCCGGACTCAACCAGCACGCCAGCCGCGCACGCCTCGTCCACGGCGGCGACCAGTTGGACCACGCTGCGGCTGAGCACGGTGGACAAGTCCGACACCACGAACTCGACGCCGAGCAGCGCGGCGGCGCGGAGCATCTGGCGCACCCAGCCGGGCACGAAGCGCAGCCGGTCGGCGATGGCATCGGACAGCGAGTCTGGCGCCGAGTCACTGGTCACCTCGGCCACGCCCGATTCGGTGACGGTCAGGCTGCAGCTGCGGGCCAGCGCCTCGACCAGCTCGGTGAGGTACAGCGGGTTTCCCGCGGCGCCGTCGGCCAGCCGGAGCAATTCCCCGGCCGGTTTGCCGCCGGCTAGCGCCGCGACCAGTTCGGTCACCTGTGGCTCGGCCAGGCTGTCGAGGTGCAGCCGTACGGCCAATTCGGCCGTGTGCCGGAGGGCGAGCAGGTCTTCGCGCTGGGGTACCGGTCGCATCATGCCAATGAGCAGTAGCGGCCGGTGCCGCGCCGATCGGGCCAGCCGTTCCCACAGGCCAACGCTGGCCTGGTCCGCCCATTGAAGATCATCGATGACCAGAACCGTGGGCTGGGTGGTGCACAATTCATCGACCAAGGCGAGCAATTGTTCGGCCAGGGCGGCCGTCACGTCCTCACCCCGCCCGGAGCCGAGTTCGCCGCGGAGAAGCGCTATGATCGTTTCTCGTCGTGGGCTGGGAATGGGCTCGCGGGTGCGCAATCCATCAAGGAAAGGCGACAGGGGTAACGTCTGCCCCAGTTCATCACCGGCGCCCCAGAACACCTGGCAGCCCAACTGAGTTGCTTCGGTACAGGCGGCACGGACAAGCGCGGACTTGCCGATTCCTGGCTCACCCTCGATCAGCACGGCCCGGCCCTGGCCTGCGGCGACCTCGCGCACCCAGCCAGCGAGCAACGCCACTTCGTCGTCGCGGCCGATCAGTAAGCTGTCCAATGTCGGGGAGAGCCTACGGACAGTAGTACTATCCCAGTCCAGGTTAACGGCGATAGACAAGTTAGCGACCCGTCTACTAAATACCTTCTTTTTTCCGCGCATGCATGCATGACAAATTAACGGGACGGGTATACCACTCGCACCGGTGTCCCGGAGGCTGGCCAGCCCCTACTCAGTTACCACGGGATCTCCAGTCCCAATAGCAGTATAGGGAGTGGCCATGCAAATTGCACGGACCCTTGCCCAAAAAATTGCCTTAACCATCGGGCTCACGACTCCGCTACTATTCGGAATCGCAGCAACCAGTGCCAGCGTGGCGGCTGTGCCTGCTGCGGCGCCTGTGGCGATGTCATTCAACTCGCATAGCAACATGTCCTTCAATTGACGCTGCCGACCGGCGTCGTCATTACCCTGCCAAAGTCCGTACCGATGTTGCGGCGGCCACGCCGCATAGATCATCACCCAGTTACCGCAGGACAGCCGCCGTTTACTCCCGCACCTGGACCGTGCGACCGGGGAGCACCCGGCGCACGGATCCACGAGAGTGGTACGCCCGCCGATCAGCCGAGTTCGTGCACCCTGCACTGGTCCCGGTGGCCTGCTGGTGCGCCCAGCCGGGCCTAGTGCGGAGGCAGTTGAACAGGGCCCGGGCCGGACCCCAGTTCCGGCCCGGGCCCTGCTCGCTGCCCTGACCGCCCCGCTCTCACCGCACGGCAGCCCCGCTCGGCCCGCGACAGGCCGCTACCAACCCCGGTCCGTATTTTGGATACAGCAGCCGATATGCTAAATGCAGGTCGGCATGGGGAGGGCACCGTGAGCGCGGATGCGAAGCCAGCGGGTGTGCCCGCGTTCATCAGCCCAGTGACGCGGCCGGTGCCGTTGCGCCAGTCCGTGTACGAGGCGCTGGTCGAGCTGGTGGTCGGTGGCCGGCTGGGCCCGGGGGAGCACCTGGTGGAGACAGAACTGGCCCGCCAGCTCGGGGTGAGCCGCCAGCCGGTCCGGGAGGCACTGCACCGGCTGGAGGCGGAAGGCTGGGTGGACCTGCGGCCGAACCAGGGCGCCTTCGTCCATGTGCCCACCGACCACGAAGTGGACCAGCTGCTCGACGTGCGTGAGCTGCTCGAGATGCAGACCGCCCGGCTGGCCGCCCGGTCGGCCGGCCCGGGGGCGGTGGCCCGGCTGCGGGCGCTCCGGCGCGACGGCGAGGCGGCCGTCGAGTCCGGCGAGACCGAGCGCGTCGTGGCGGCCAACAACAATTTCCACGCCGAGCTGGCCCTGATCGCGGGCAACGCGGTGCTGGCCGACCTGGCCGGCATCGTGAGCAGGCGGGTCCGCTGGTACTACCGGCAGGTGGCGCCGTCCCGCGGTCACGAATCCTGGGCCGAGCATGGGGAGCTGATCGACGCGGTGCAAGCCGGCGACGAAGAAAAGGCGGCCGAGATCGCCCGCAAGCACACCGAGCGCACCCGGTCCGCGTACCACGAGCCGCCCGGCCAGCGGGCCAGGGAAAGACAGGCTAGGGCAGCCGGACCACGCTGATCGGGTCCGGCGCGTACGGGTCGCCCGCGTTGTCGATCAGCTCGATCTCGGCCCGGTCCGACATGATGTGGTACGACCCATCGGCCTGGTACTCCCGGATGACGGTGACCGTGCCGTCGGCGTGCGTGTACCGCTCCTCGGCGTACCCGTCGCCGGAACTCTTCGCCGCGTCCACCGCGGGCTCGTCCCGCCACTCGAACCGGTACGGCGCCAGCGGCAGCTTCAGCTCGTACGGATAACCGCCGGACATGCCTGCTCCCCTCCTCCCAGAGGGTGGGGTCGTGGCAGGCCTGCGGGCACAGGCCTGCCACGATCACGGTACGGCAGCCGGGCGGCCGCCGGTCAGGCGACAGCCGGCCGGGCCTGCTCGGTCTCCTTCTCGGCGGAAGCCGCCACCGCCCGCCGCATCTGCTCTTCGGTCGGCCGCCTGCACAGGAAGCCGACGGTCAGCGCGGCCAGCGCGCCGATCGCGGCCCCGAAGAAGAAGCCGCGCGCCCAGTGGAAGTTCGCCGTCCCGTACAGGGTGCCGGTCATGATCAGAGCCGCGACCCCGCCGGCGAAGCTCCCGCCGAGCGCCTTGAAGGCATAGATGGATCCGTAGTTGACCGCGTTATTCGTCTCGCCGTAGTAGTCGGCGACCAGGGCTGCTGTCATCGGGAAGTTAGCCCCGGATAGAGCACCGGAGATGATCGCGAAGACGACGAACAGCGGTGCGTTGTGCGCGATTCCCGCGAAGTAGGTGGCCAACTGGAAGACCACGTTGCCGGAGTAGGCGTACACCATGGTCCGGCGCCGGCCGATGAACTCCGAGATGTACCCGTAGATCGGGCGGGCCAGGCCGTCGGTGAGCGCGAAGCCCGCGAACCCGGCGATGGCCGCGACGCTGCCCAGGCCCATCGCCTTGGCGAATGGGTAGTAGTAGGCCACGCCGAACAGGGAACAGCCGATGAACAGGGCGTACTGGATCCCGATCCACTTCGCTTGCGGCGTGCGCCACATCTCGCCCAGGTTGTAGTGCCGCAATGCGGGCGGGTTGTTGGTCAGGTCGCGGGTACTGTGCTTCTGCCAGTTGAGCGGGTCGATCTCCTTGGGCCACCAGTTCTTCGGCGGGTCCTTCAGGAAGAACCCGGCGAAGACGATGCCGACCGTCATGATGAGGCCCTGCCACAGGATGTAGCTCTTGATCTGGCTCGGGGTCATGTTTAGCGCGGCACCGCTCAGCCCGCCGATCACGATGATGAACGGGACCGCACCATAGGCCCAGCCGCCGTTCACGAAGCCAGTCCGCCAGCCTTTCTTCTCCTGGTACCACTTGGCCACGATGTTGATGCAGCTGGAGTAGACCATCCCGGAGCCGATCCCGCCCAGCACCGCATAGCCGAGGTAGGCCTGCCAGATGTTGGTCGATATGGCGAGCAGCCCGTAGCCCACGATGCCGCAGACGATGCCGCCGATGATGGTCGCCCACCGGACGTTGAGGATGCCCCTGTTGCGCGCGATCCCGGTGAAGATCTGCACGAACGACTCGAAGACGACGAAGAAGGAGAACGCCCAGAACGTCTCGGCCAGGCTCCAGTGGTGTGCGGCCTGGAGGGAGCCGGCCACGGTGCCCCAGGTGTACTCGAGCAGGCCCGCCAGGCACATAGCGAGCCAGGCGGCCATGATCGGGACCCACCGGCCGTAGCCGAGGACGTCCCGTGGTGTCTCACCGACCCGGAAGACCCGGCCGGTACTGTTCGTCACTACTTGGTAGTTGGCTGTTCCTGCTGTTGCGCTCATCGGTCGCCACCGATACCTCTCGCGGAGAGACGCTGTTGGCTCGGGTGGCCGTCCGCCGGAATGGCGGCGGCCACGTGGAGGTTGGTAACGATCACGGCAGGGTCGGTTCCGGGTTGCGTCCCGGTCGATCAGCCGCGAAAGGGCAGGGGCGTCGCGCTGGGTTGTGGCAACGGTCCGCGCGGCGCCCTTGATCCGGCCCGCGATGGCGGGCCGCGCGATCCCACCCGGTGGCGGTATCGTCCTTGACCCGCCATATCTGCCTCCCGGTCCGGGCCGGGGCCACTGCGCGGCTGCTCAGCGACTCCGGTCCTTAGGTCTCCAGTCCCAGCGCCCGGAACAGGGCGCTGCGTGCCGGTTCGTCGGTGGCCGCCAGGTACAGCTCGTCCAAACCCCAGCCGGCCTCGTCGAGCAGTTCGGCGGCCTGGTCGAACAGGGGTGAGCGCTGGTCCGCGGGCACCGCCGCCAGCACCAGGTGATTGACCACCTGGCGGACGGCGGCGCGAAGTTCTTCGCGACGGGCCCCGGATGCCCGGGACACCCCGGGCATCAGCGGGATGATCCGTGCCCCGGGACCCGGCGAGACCTGGCCGTTGGGCCCGGTCATCCGGAGCCTCCAGAGCTGGACAGTGCGGCCAGCTCGGCGGCCAGCCGGTCCCGCTCGCCGGCCACCGAGAGGTCGATGACTTCCACTAATGAATAGCTGCGCCCGCCCGGCGAACCGTCGGCCAGCCGGACCGGCGCCGTCTCGGCGAACACCTCGAACCGGGTGCTCGCCGAGCGCGGCCCGATGGCCAGCACGTAACGCAGCACGGCCTGCCGGTCCGGCAGGTAGCGCTGCTGGTGCCCGTGGTCGAAGCAGATTTGCCAGTGCTCTGCCATAGCGAGCCTTCAGGATCCCTTCTGCGGCGGCTCCGCCGCCGCTCGGCGCGGAGCGGCGATCGGGGGGTCCGTGGGTCGCCCCCCCGGGTGGATCAGGCGCCGACGCCCCGGTTGAGCGGCATCGAGTAGCTCTCCTCCTTCAGCCGGGCGTGCCGCGCCGGGTCCTCGCCCTCGCGCAGCTCGGCGGGCACGTCCATGCCCATGTCCTGCCAGTTCTGGTTGGCCGCCCGCTGGGTGGCCGCGACGTGTTCGGGCAGCATGTGCCCGAACCGGCCCTGCATGGCCAGGTAGTCGGTGACCGGACGCTGCACCGGCGGGTGGAAGTAGTGGTACGTCCGCTCGGCGGGGTCGTACTCCCAGACCGGGAACAGCCCGGCCTCGACCACCCGGCGGCCCAGCTCGACCGTCATCGAGGTCTGGTAGACCCAGCCCTTCTGGCACGGCGTGAAGCAGTGCATGAACGCGGCACCCTGGTGGTTCAGCCCCTTGCGGGTCTTGTTGATCAGGTCCACCGGGTAGCCGACCGTGGTGGTGGCCACGTAGCAGTGCGGGTGCCCCTCGGCCATCATCCGGGCCAGGTTCTTCGGCGGCAGCTGCTTGCCCGCCGGGTTCGCCTTGCCGAACGGGGTGAAGGTGGTTAGGCCCGCGTACGGCGTGGTCGGCGACACCTGGATACCGGTGTTGGCGTAGCACTCGTTGTCGTAACAGATAAACAGCGCGTCGTGGTTGCGGTACAGCGCGCCGGAGATCGAGCCGAGCCCGATGTCGGCCGCGCTGCCGTCGCCCGCCATCACGATGATGTTCGGGTATGGGCCCGGGTGCCGGCCCTTGCGGATCATCGCCTCGTACCCGGCGGCCATGCCCGAGGTGAACGAGCCGCCGCTGGCGATCGGGGTATGCGCCCAGGGCACCGTGTACGGCGTGCACAGGTAGGTCGAGTTGGCCACGTACATGCAGCCGGTCGGCCCGGCCAGCACGGTGTCCTGGCCGGCCGCCTTGAGCACCCAGCGGTACTCGATGGCCGGCCCGCAGCCCGCGCAGGTCCGGTGCCCGGCCTGGTACGGGTCCTCGTCGGGCATGTCCGGCAGGTAGTGCCGGTCCCGTCCTGTTTCATCGTCCAGCGCCGCGGCCCGGCCTTCCTCATCCAGCAGGGGGAGGTACTGGCGGGTGACTTCGATTGCCATCGTTTCGCTCCTTCGTCAGTCCTCGAACCCGACCCAGTGCGCGGCCTTCTCGACCTGGCCCTGGGCGACGGCCTGGGTCAGCTTGCCGGCCATCCACTCGAACTCGGCGGTGGGCACCGTCTCCCCGCCCAGCCCGGCCATGAACGAGGTCAGCAGCGGCCGGCTGGCCGAGTAGTACAGCGCGCTGGCCACGTCCGGGGCGAGGATCCCGCCGTAGCTGGGGCCGCCCAGACCGAGGTTGGTCTCCACCACCCCAACCGCCTTGACCCCGCGCAGCGCGTGGCGCAGGTCGTCACCGGGGAACGGCCTGATCCACAGCAGCCGGGCCATGCCGACCTTGATGCCCTGCTCGCGCAGCCGGTTGATGGCCGCCCGGCAGGTGACCGAGTGCCCACCGGAGATGACCAGCGCGATCTCCGCGTCATCCAGCCGGTACTCCTCCACGAAGTGCGGGTACTGGCGGCCGAACACCCGGGCGAACTCGTCGGTCTTCTGCCGGATCACCGGGATGGCGTCCTCCATGGCCCGGGCCCGCTCCAGCTGCAGCGGCGGCCCCTGGGACGGGTGGATCTGCGGCCCGTGCGACACCGGGCGCCGGGGGTCGAGCGGGAACGGCAGCTTGTACGGCGGCAGGAAACCGTCCACCTGATCCGCGGCCGGCATCTCCACCTCACCGGAGATGTGCGAGACGAAGTAGCCGTCCTGCACCACCATCTGCGGCAGCAGCACCCGCGGGTCCTCGCCGATGGCGTACGCGATGAGGGTTTTGTCGAACACCTCCTGCGGGGTGGCCGCCCAGCCCAGCAGCCAGCCCATGTCCCGGGTGCACAGCGCGTCGGTGTGTTCCGAGCCGAAGTCGCCCGGCGGGTCCAGGGTGCGGTCGGCGATCGTCATCTGGAGCGGGATGCGGGCCCCGGAGATGATCGAGTACATCTCGTAGGCGTAGGTGACGCCCACGCCGGAGGACCCGGTAAAGGCGCGCGCGCCACACGACCCGGCGCCGAACGCGGCCGACAACTGCGCGTGCTCGCCGTCCGCGGTGATGTACTCGGCATCGAGAATGCCGTCCGCGATGAACTGGGCCAGGTTCATCATGATCGCGGTATAGGGCCGGATCGGGTACGCGGTGATCACGTCGACGTTGGCGTACAGCGCCGCGTAGGCGGCGGCCGCGCAGCCGTTCAGCCGCTTGCGCGTGCCGGCCAGTTCAGCCAGCCGCTGCTGCCCGGCTGGCGTGCGCAGACCGGGCCCGTAGGCCGGCTCCTGACTCCAGCCACCCTCGACATGGACCGTGGTCATGACACCACCCCGGGATCGGCGTTGGGAAGCGTTGTGGTTTTGCCGTTGGCGGATCCGTTGCCGGGCGCGCGCCGATGCGTCGCGTCGTATTCGGCGATGGTTTCCTCGATGAGCTGCTTGGTGAAGGCGGACTGCTCAGCGTGCGCGCCGTCGTACGGGGCGAACGCGGTCTCCATCCGGGTCACCTCGGCCGGGTCGTCGAAGTCCATCTCCGGCACCTTCTCCAGGCAGCCGGTCGGGCATTCCTGCACGCAGACCAGGCAGCCATTGCAGTAGGTGGTGCGGATCGAGTAGTGCCCGTTCTCCCGCGCGTCGCGCAGCACGCTGACGTCCGGGCAGACGATGTAGCAGTTGTCGCAGCCGTTGCACACGCCACAGCTCATGCACCGGTCGGCCTCGGCCACCGCCTGCTCCTGGCTGTAGGCCAGGGTCACCTCGACTTTCTGGCTGCGCCGCCGGTCGGCGGCGGGGGAGAGCGGTATCGGGGCGCGCGGCGCGTGCCGGAAGTAGGCCGAGTTCAGCCCCTCGTAGGGCATGATCGTCGGCTCCGGGTCCTCGGCCAGCGCCTGGTTGGTCAGCAGCCGGTCGATGTCCCGGGCGGCCCGCTTGCCGTCACCCAGCGCGTCCACCACCATCGACGGGCCGCGCAGCACGTCGCCGCCGACGAAGATGTTGCCCTCGACCCGGCCGTGCTCGTCCGCGACGATCACGCCGGCTGGGTCGCTGAGCTGCTCCGGCAGCCAGTCCAGCTGCTGCACCTGGCCGATCGCGATGAAGATGGTGTCGCAGATGACCTCACGCTCGGTGCCCGGGATGAGTTCCGGCCGCACCGCGCCGCTGTCGTCCTTGGCCAGCCGGGCATCGCTCAGCACCGCCCCGGTCACGTGCCCGTTCTCGGCCAGCACCCGGACCAGCGCGGTGTTCGGCGCGAACAGCACGCCCTCGTCGCGGGCCTGCGCCAGGTCCTCGTCTACGATGACCAGCTCGTCTTCGGACTCCAGCGAGACGATGGTGGCCGCGCCGCCGCCCAGCCGGAGCGCCGAGCGGGCGGTGTCCGATGCGGTGTTCCCCCCGCCGATGACCAGCACTTCGCGGCCGGTTTTCACCGGGCGGCCCAGCCCGGCCTCGCGGAGGAACTCCAGGCCGCCGGTGACGCCGCGGGACTCGACGCCCTCGACCGGCAGCCGCCGGCCCACGTCCTGGCCGAGGGCGAGGAACGCCGCCGGGTAGTTGCGCAGCTCGTCCCAGGACACGTCCAGGCCGGCCCGGGTGCTGGTGCGGATCTCGATGCCGCCCAGGCTGAGCAGCTTGCCGATCTCGGCGTCCAGGATCTCCTCGGGCAGGTGCCAGTGCGGGATCCCGGCCCGGAGCATGCCGCCCGGCTTGTCCAGCGACTCGAAGATCACGCTGGCGTAGCCCATGCGGCGCAGGTGGTAGGCGGCGGCCAGACCGGCCGGGCCCGAGCCGACGATCGCGATCGTGGTCCCGTTCAGTTCTGGGAGGGTCGCCTTGATCGGCTCCTCGGGCAGGTTCAGCCCGTAGTCACCGAGGAACCGCTCCACGCTGCGGATGCCGATCGGCTCGTCGTGCTGGGCCCGGTTGCACGCCGTCTCGCACGGGTGGTAGCAGACCCGGCCGGTCACCGACGGCATCGGGTTGTCTTCCATGATCGTCAGGTAGCCGTCGAGGTAGCGCTCGTGCTTGACGTAGTCCAGGTACTTCTGGATCTGCTCGCCGGTCGGGCAGGCGTTGTTGCACGGCGGCATCTTGTCCTTGTAGACCGGCCGGAAGAAGCGGAAGTTGCCGGTCGGGAACAGCCGCTGCCCGTCCTTCTCGGTGGGCGGCGGCGTCACGCCGGCGATCGGCAGCTGCAGGTGCGGCGGGATCCGGGTGCCGCGTACGGACATGGGGCCTCCTCGCTGGGGCGCGGGCGCGGGTCAGGGGGTCGTCGCCTGGACCGGGGTGAACTCGATGACCTGGTGCTTCTCGACGCCGCGGAACATCGCGTCCCGGTCGGCGACCTGCTCGGCCACGCCGTCCAGCGGAAGCTCGCCGGTCGCCGCGACCAGCGCCCCGATCAGCGGCGCGGCGATGCCCATGCCGATGGCCAGCCGCTCCTCGGCGCCCTCGGTGGACATCCGGTCGTAGGCCAGTTCACCCAGGTCCCGGACGAACATCCACGGGCTGCTGCCGCGCTGCTCGGCCAGGCCGACGGCGTCCACCACGACGAACTTGGCCAGCTTGGCGCGCATCGAGTCGGGCAGGAATTTCAGCAGGTATTCGGGGTCGCGGGCCGAGTTGACCACGAGGACCCCGGTGCCGTCTGGCGTGCCGCGCAGGAAGTTGACCGCCTTGATGATCGTTTCCTCGACCAGCACGACCCAGTCGGGGCGTGGGTTCTCGTACACGAAGCGGTCCACGATGGGCGAGTCGCCGAACCTGGCATAGCGGCGGACCAGGCAGTTGGTCCGGTCCGGGTCGTCTACGTAGTCGCTGACGTTGTCGGCGTACAGTCCCTGGGCGCGGGCCGCGGCGGCAATGCACGAGGAGACGTCACGAGCCTCCTTGTCCATGATGATGCCCCGGGACCAGACCGTGAGCTCGTGATACACGTGCCACTTCCTAACATTGTATACCGTCGTCAGGATACTGACATCGTCCGGCAGGGCCCGGGGCCAGTCAAGGGGCAGCAGTGATCTCTTTCTCCCCGCCTTGTCCGGCCCGGCAGGTGACCCGCGCCGTGGGTGGGCGCTGGCTCGGCCGTGCCGGGCGAGGCCCTCAGCCCACTCTGGCGGGGCCCTCAGCCCACTCTGGCGGGGCCCTCAGCCCACCCTGGCGGGGCCCTCAGCCCACCCTGGCGGGGCCATCAGCCCACCCTGGCGGGGCCCTCAGCCCACCATGGCGGGGCTGATGTGGCTGATGTGGTGCGCCCCTGCGCCGCATGATTAG
>DASXIN010000020.1:0-29829 GCA_036497945.1 Streptosporangiaceae bacterium
GCGCGGGCTCGGGCCGGGAGCTGGCCCAGTTCCTCGACGTATCCAGGATCGGCGCGGTCGTCACCAAGTCGGTCCAGCTGGCGCCCCGGGCCGGGCGGCCGACCCAGCGGATGGCCGAGACCGCCAGCGGCATGCTGAACTCGATCGGCCTGCAGGGCCCGGGCATCGACGCGTTCCTGCAGCGCGACCTGCCCTGGCTGCTGTCCCGGGGCGCCCGGGCCGTGGTGTCCATCGCAGGCAGCAGCGTCGACGAGTACGCAGAACTGGCCGCACGGCTATCCGACGCGGCAGGAGTTACTGCCATCGAGGTGAATATTTCCTGTCCGAATGTCGAGGATCGGGGGCTGGTTTTCTCCTGCGATCCGAGCGCCTCCGCAGCCGTGATCGAAGCCGTCCGCGGCCGGGTGCGGCACGACATTCCGGTCTTCGCGAAGCTGTCGCCGGACGTGACGGACATCGTGACGATCGCCCGGGCGTGCGTCGGCGCGGGCGCGGACGGCCTCTCGATGATCAACACTGTGCTCGGCATGACGATCGACATCGACACCATGCGGCCGGTGCTGGCCGGGGTGACCGGCGGGCTGTCCGGCCCGGCCATCCGGCCGATCGCGGTGCGCTGCATCTGGCAGGTCCGCAAGGCCTTGCCGGACGTGCCGATCATCGGCATGGGCGGGGTGAAGACCGGCCGGGACGCACTCGAGCTGATCCTGGCCGGGGCGGCCATGATCAGTGTGGGCACGACTATCTTCCATGATCCTTCCGCCTGCGTGCGGATCCTCCGGGAGCTCGAGGAGGAACTCGCGCAGCGCGGGATCGAACGGCTCGCCGATGTGATCGGCTGGGCTCACGAGCCGCGCGGCACGCCGCGGCGCCGGCTGTCTGGAACAGCTGTGTAGCGTTCTGTAATGAGCCCCGGCGGCCCGCCGTCGCCACCCACCCGAGGAGGAGAGTTGAGCCAGCCAGCGCCCATCGCCGTGGCGCTTGATGCCCCTGACCTGGAAACAGCGGCCCGCTGGGCCGGACTTGTCACGCCGCATGTCAGCACGGTGAAGATCGGGCTCGAGCTCTACCTGAGGTATGGCCCCGGGGTGGTGGCCTCGATCCGGGGCGCCAGCGGCGTGCAGATCTTCCTCGACCTGAAATTGCATGACATCCCGGCCACGGTGGCGGGCGCGGTGCGGGCGGTCGCCCGGCTCCGGCCGGAACTGGTCACCGTGCACGCCGCGGCCGGCCCGGAGGTCATCCGGGCGGCGGTGCAGTCCGCGCCGGACACCACGATCGCCGCGGTGACCGTGCTCACTTCGCTGGGCCCGGACGACCTGGACTCGATCGGCATGGTCGGGCCGGTGCCGGACGCGGTGCGCCGGCTGGCCGCGCTGGCCGTGGCGGCCGGTGCCGGGGCGCTGGTCTGCTCGCCCCGCGAGGTGGCCGCGGTCCGGGCTGAGGTCGGCCCGGGCATCACGCTGATCACCCCGGGCATCCGGCCGGCTGGCGCGGCCCGGAACGATCAGGCCCGGGTGGCCACCCCCGAGGAGGCACTCCGCGCCGGCGCTGACCTTCTGGTCATCGGCCGTCCCATCACCGGGGCCCCGGACCCCGGCGCGGCGGCTTCCGCGATCGCCGCGCCGCTGCGCCGGCTGGCACCGGCCGCCGAGTGAGGGCAACGACATGTTTGGAGTACTCCCGTACGGAGCCCATGATAGGGGCATGGAAGCACCACGTTTGACTACGTTAAGTATTCGGGACCTTCCGGAGAGTAATATCGTCCAATTTATGACGTAACAAACGGGTGTTTGCGTTGCCCCGGCGGGCTGAACTCGCTACTTTCCCTTCCCGTCCGCATTTTTCGAATCTGAAACCCGAGGTGACCCGGAGTGGCTCTTCCTCCCCTCACTCCCGATCAGCGTGCAGCCGCCCTTGAGAAGGCCGCAAGGGCACGCAAGGAACGGGCTGAGATCAAGGCCCGGCTGAAGAAGAACGAGCTGAAGTTGTCTGATGTCCTCAAGGAGGGCCAGACCGATGACGTCCTTGGGAAGATGAAAGTCTCAGCGTTGCTTGAGGCTGTCCCTGGGATCGGCAAGGTGCGTGCCCGGCAGATCATGGAGCGGCTTGGCATCGCCGAATCGCGCCGTGTTCGTGGTCTTGGTGCCAACCAGCGGGCCGCACTGGAAAACGAGTTCCGGAGTTCTATCTGACCCAGTCTGGCTACCCCAGGGGCGGGCGCGGGGGACCAAGGCCGTTGGCCGTTACGTCCGCTGATCGCGCATGCGGTACCGCGCTTGTCCGGGTGGGCGGGGTGCCAGCCAGACTGACAGTCCTTTCCGGCCCTTCCGGGGTCGGCAAGACCACTGTGGTGGCCGGGCTTCGCAAGGAATGCCCGGAAATCTGGCTCTCGGTATCGGCCACCACCCGGGCCCCGAGACCCGGTGAAGTCGACGGGCGGGACTACCGCTTTGTCAGCGATGCGGACTTCGACCGGATGCTGGCGAGTGGTGAACTTCTCGAATGGGCCGCTTTCGCCGGCCACCGGTATGGCACGCCGCGCGCCCCGCTGGCCGGGAAACTCGCCGCCGGGTTGCCCGCGCTGCTGGTTATCGATCTTGCCGGTGCGCGGCAGGTGCGCACCGTGGTGCCGGACGCGCTGCTGGTTTTCCTGGCCCCGCCCAGCTGGCCGGAGCTGGTCCGGCGGCTGACCGGCCGGCGCACCGAGCCGCCTGAGGTGATCGAGCGCAGGCTGGCTGTGGCCCAGGTAGAACTGGCCGCCGAGCACGAGTTCGACGTGACGCTGATCAACACCTCTGTCGGGGATGTGCGGCGCCAGCTGGTAGCCTTGACGATGGCCCTAGCTGGCCGATGAGCATTATTTCTCTCTAACGGAAGGCACAGAGTGGCCGGGAATCCCGCCGCCGAAGGCATCACCAATCCGCCCATTGACGACCTCCTCGAGGTCGTGGACAGCAAGTACCGTCTGGTCATCATGGCGGCCAAACGGGCGCGGCAGATCAACGCCTACTACGCCCAGCTCGGCGAGGGCCTGCTCGAGTACGTCGGCCCGCTGGTCGAGACCCGGGTCCAGGAGAAGCCGCTGTCCATCGCCCTGCGGGAGATCCGCCAGGGCCTGCTGTCCGCGGCGGAGACGGCCGAGCCGACCTCCTGATCGCCGGCGATCTGGCTGGGGTTAGGTGACAGGTCCGATAGCCGCCGACAGCGGCACCAGTAACGCATTGCCCGTGTCCGGGGCCCAGATCATCCTGGGCGTCGGCGCGGGCATCGCCGCGTACAAGGCCTGTGAACTGCTGCGGCGGCTGACCGAGGCCGGTCATCAGGTCCGGGTCGTACCCACCAGCGATGCGCTGCGCTTCGTCGGCGCGGCCACCTGGGCCGCGCTCTCCGGCCAGCCGGTCAGCAGCAGCGTCTGGGACAACGTGCCGGAGGTTCCGCACGTCCGGCTCGGCCAGCAGGCCGACCTGGTCATCGTCGCGCCGGCCACCGCCGACCTGCTGGCCCGCGCGGCCACCGGCCGGGCTGATGACCTGCTCACCGCGGTCCTGCTGACCGCACGCTGCCCGGTGCTGTTCGCCCCGGCCATGCACACCGAGATGTGGCAGCACCCGGCCACCCAGGCCAACGTAGCCACGCTGCGCGGCCGGGGCTGTGTGGTGCTCGATCCCGCGGCCGGGCGGCTCACCGGGGCCGACAACGGCCCCGGCCGGCTGCCCGAGCCCGCCGAACTGTACGAGGTCGCCATCCGCGCGCTGGCCCGGGGCAGCGCCGGGCTGCGGCCCGACCTGACCGGCCGGCACATGGTGGTGTCCGCGGGCGGGACCAGGGAGGAACTCGACCCGGTCCGGTTCCTGGGCAACTGGTCCTCGGGCCGTCAGGGCTACGCGCTGGCCCGCACCGCGGCCGCCCGCGGCGCCCAGGTCACCCTCGTGTCGGCCAACGTGTCGCTGGACGACCCGGCCGGGGTCAAGGTGGTCCGGGTCACCTCGGCCCGCGACATGCAGGCGGCGGTGACCGCGGCGGCCGTGGACGCGGACGCGGTCGTCATGGCGGCCGCGGTAGCCGACTACCGGCCGGCCACCCGGAGCGGGTCCAAGGTCAAGAAGTCCGGCACCGAGCCGGAGCCGGTGCCCCTGGTGGAGAACCCGGACATCCTGCGCGGCCTGGCCACGGACCGGTCCCGGGCCGGCCAGGTGCTGGTCGGGTTCGCCGCGGAGACCGAGGACGTGCTGCGCAACGGCCAGGCCAAGCTGGCCGCCAAGGGCTGCGACCTGCTGGTGGTGAACCAGGTCGGCGGCGGACTCGCGTTCGGCACCGCGGACAACGAGGCGGTCGTGCTGGCCGCCGACGGCAGCCAGACCGAGGTCCCGCGCGGGCCCAAGGAAGTGCTGGCTGACGTGGTCTGGGACCTGGTCGCGGCCCGGCTCAGCCGGTAGACCAGCTGGTGCCGTTCCAGTGCAGCGCGATGCTCAGCCGCGTTTGCGCCGAGTAGTCCCAGTAGCTGCCCACCGCCCAGCAGCTGGCCGGGCTGCCGCAGGCCACTCCGTCCAGCTCGTTGACGGCGCTGTTGTCGCCGCTCTCGGTGCTGCCGCCCGGATTGGGCGTGGCCACCCGGGTCCATTTCGTCCCGGTCCACCGCAGCATGTCGGTCAGCTGGCCCGATCCGGCCGCCCCGCTGGCGTCCAGCACGCCGGCCGCCCAGCATTCGCTGGCCCGGGCACAGGTCACGCCCAGCAGCCCGTTCTGCTTGCTGGCCGAATGCGGTGTGTACACCGGGGACCAGCGGGTCCCGTTCCAGTGCACGGCGGCGTTGCCAGCCACGGCCCAGCGGCTGGCTATGCGCCGTTGGCCGGCCCTATGGATGGGACGCTCAGTGACCGGTCCCGGATGACCAGGCGGGGGTGTTCCGGTCTGGGATATAAGCTAACCGGGCTAAACTTCGGCCAGGTTTCAGCCGCGCACAGGACGGGGAGTGTCAGGTGGCCCGACGTCTATTTACCTCTGAGTCGGTGACAGAGGGTCATCCAGACAAAATGGCAGATCAGATCAGTGACGCCATCCTGGACTCCATCATCAAGGATGACCCGTACGGCCATGTGGCCGTAGAGACGATGATCACCACGGGTCAGGTGCATGTCGCCGGCGAGGTGACGACCGACACCTATGTGGACATCCCCGGCATCATCCGGGAGAAGATCCTGGAGATCGGCTACGACTCCTCGACCAAGGGGTACGACGGGGCCTCCTGCGGGGTGTCCGTGTCGATCGGCTCCCAGTCCCCGGACATCGCCCAGGGTGTGCGGCAGGCATTCGAGCACCGGGAAGGCGAGGGTTCCTCCGAGCTCGACATGCAGGGAGCAGGCGATCAGGGCCTGATGTTCGGCTACGCGTGCCGGGAAACCCCGGAGCTAATGCCGCTGCCGATCATGCTGGCGCACAAGCTGGCCCGCCGCCTGTCCGAGGTGCGGCGCAGCGGTGAGGTGCCCTACCTGCGCCCCGACGGCAAGACGCAGGTGACGATCGAGTACGCCGGGAACAAGGCGGTGCGGCTGGACACGGTTGTGGTGTCCGCCCAGCACGCCCCGGACATCGACCTCAAGGAACTGCTCGCCCCGGACGTCCGCGATCTCGTGGTGCTCCCGGTGGTGCAGCCGCTGGACATCGACACCAGCCAGTACCGGCTGCTGGTGAACCCGACCGGGCGGTTCGAGATCGGCGGCCCGATGGGTGACGCCGGGCTGACCGGCCGGAAGATCATCATCGACACGTATGGCGGGATGGCCCGGCACGGCGGCGGCGCGTTCTCCGGCAAGGACCCGTCCAAGGTGGACCGCAGTGCCGCGTACGCGATGCGCTGGGTGGCCAAAAACGTGGTCGCCGCGGGCCTGGCCGAGCGCTGCGAGACGCAGGTCGCCTACGCCATCGGCAAGGCCAAGCCGGTCGGGCTGTTCGTGGAGTGCTTCGGCACCGAGCAGATCCCGGTGGAGCGGATCCAGGACGCGGTGCTCCAGGTCTTCGATCTCCGTCCCGCCGCCATCATCCGCGACCTCGACCTGCTCCGCCCGATCTACTCGCAGACCGCGAGCTACGGGCATTTCGGCCGGGAAGAGCCGGACTTCTCCTGGGAGCGCACCGACCGCGCGGAGAGCCTGCGCTCGGTGGCTGGCCTCTAACTCCGGCCCGACACTGGGCGGTTACCTGGGGGAGTGAACACAGTTCTTCCTGGACATCACCAGGCTCCGAAATTACGCTCATTACGCTCCGTATTCCCAGTTCGAGCGTTTTGGCCTGCCCGAACTCCAGAGCCGGTGAGCCGTTGTCCTCGTCCACCCAGCAGGCGGCATCCCCGGCGCAGCCCGAGGAGGGCCCGCCCGGGCCAGCCCAGGCTGCGGCCGCCGCCGCGGCCCCTGCGGCTGCCGCGGCTGCTGCGGCTCCCGAGGTCCCGGCCTGCCGCCGCGGCAACTGGCTGGCCACCGCCGCGCTTGTCTGCGGCATCCTGGGCGGGGCCCTGGTCACCATCCCGGCCGGGCTGGTCCTCGGGGTGCTCGGTCTGCGCCGGGCCGGGCAGACCGGGCGTGGCCGGGCCCGCTGCTGGCTGGCCATCACGCTCACCCTCGCCTGGGCAGTTGCCGTCGGCTACCTGCTGCCGCACCTGATCCGGGCGGCCGACCCCGGCTGCGAGGCGTACAAGAACAACGCGCTGACCTCCTACAACCGGGTGGCCGCCGACGCCAACAACGGGACGGACCGCACCGTCCTGGCCCGCGACCTGGCGGCCGCCGTGCAGCAGACCGGCCGAGCCGCGCGGGACAGCCAGAACCCAGCCGCCGCGCGGTCGCTAGCCGCCCTGTCCAGCGGGCTGCACACCATGCTCACCGACATCCGGGCCGGCCGGGAAGTGCCGCGCCAGGTCCTGCTCACCCTGAACAAAGACACCGACACCGCCGACGACGCCTGCGGCACCGTCTAACCCCCGCACCGTCCCAGTCTCCCCGTAGTCCGCCTCAGCGTTCGTGATCAGCGTTTGGTGTACATCGCGCGCTGGTTCGGGGTGGGGTTGACAGTCTGGGGTGTCTGGTAGGACAGGAGCGTGGCAGGGGCAACCAGGCAGCGGGCACCCGCGCGGGAGGACGGCAGCCCGCCGGGCAGCCGATCCACCCGGGGACGGCGGCGCGACCCCGGGCCCGACGCCGCGGTGCTGCCGGTTGCCCGGGTGGCGGTGGATATCCCGCTGGCGCATCTGGACCGGCCCTTTGACTACCTGGTCCCGGAGCGACTAGCCGATCGGGCGGTGGCCGGCTGCCGGGTCCGGATCCGGTTCGCCGGCCAGCTTGTCGACGGGTACCTGCTGGAGCGGGTCCCAGTCAGCGAGCACCCGGGCCGGCTGGCCCGGCTGGACCGGGTGGTCTCGCCGGAGCCGGTGCTGAGCCCGGAGATCCTTGCCCTGGCCCGGGAGGTGGCCGACCGCTACGCGGGCACCATGGCTGACGTGCTGCGGCTGGCCATCCCACCACGGCACGCCCGCACCGAACAGGCACCCTCGGTGGCACTGGCGGGGTCAGCGGACTCGGTGGGCTCGGCGGCAGGTGTGCCTGGCGGGCTGGACGGGGGTGTACCGGAGCCGGGGCCGTGGGCCCGGTACCCCGCGGGCGCCGCGTTCCTGGCCGCGCTGGCCGGCGGGCGGGTGCCGCGCGCGGTCTGGTCCGCGCTGCCCGGGCCGCAGTGGGCGGAGGAGATCGCCCGGGCAGCGGGTACGGTGGCGGCGGCCGGCCGGGGCGCGCTGATCGTGCTGCCGGATGCCCGCGATCTGGACCTGGTGGACGCCGCGCTGACCGAACAGCTCGGCCCGGGTGGCCACGTCACGCTGGCCGCCGGGCTAGGTCCCGCCGAACGGTACCGCCGCTGGCTGGCCGTGCGGCGCGGCGCAGCCCAGATCGTCGCGGGCACCCGGGCCGCGATGTTCGCGCCGGTCCGCGATCTCGGGCTGGTGGTCATCTGGGACGACGGGGACGACCTGCACGCGGAGCCACGGGCGCCCTATCCGCATGCCCGCGAGGTGCTGGCGCTCCGCGCGCACCGCACCGGCGCGGCTGCGCTCATCGGCGGTTTCGCCCGGACGGCCGAGGCGACCAGCCTGCTGGCCAGCGGCTGGGCGCAGCCGATCACCGCCGCCCGGCCGGTGCTCCGGGAACTGGCCCCGCAGATCCGCGCGGCTGGCAGCGACGCGGAACTGGCCCGGGACGCGGCCGCGCAGACCGCGCGGCTGCCCAGCCTGGCGTTGCGCGCCGCGCGGGACGGGCTGAGCCACGGACCCGTGCTGGTGCAGGTGCCGCGCCGCGGCTACCTGGCCGCGCTCGGCTGCGGCCGGTGCCGGGACCGGGCCCGGTGCACCGAGTGCGGCGGTCCGCTCGCGCTGCCCGGGGCGGACGCCGCGCTGCGCTGCGCCTGGTGTGGCCGGCCGGAGGCTGACTGGCGCTGCGCACGCTGCGGGTACGCCACGGTCCGTGCCCTGGTCACCGGGGCGGGCCGGACGGCCGAGGAACTGGGCCGGGCCTTTCCCGGGTTCCCGCTGCTCACCTCCGGGGGCAGCGGGCTGATCCCGGCTATTGACGGCGCCCCGGCGCTGGTCGTCGCCACGCCCGGGGCGGAGCCGCGGGCGGACGGCGGCTACGCGGCCGCGCTGCTGCTGGACGGCTGGGTGCTGCTCGGCCGCCCCAGCCTGCGGGCGGCCGAGGAGGCGCTGCGCCGCTGGCTGAACGCGGCCGCGCTGGTCCGGGCGGGCGCCGACGGCGGCCGGGTGGTGCTGGTCGCGGACTCGGCCCTGCCCGCGGTCCAGGCGCTGATCCGGTGGGATCCGGTGACGCACGCCGAACGCGAACTGGCCGAGCGGGCGGAGTTGCTGTTCCCGCCCGCGGTGCGGATGGCCTCCCTCACCGGGCCGGACGAGGCGGTCCAGGCGCTGCTGGCCGCGGCCGGGCTGCCGGCTGGGACGGAGCGGCTTGGCCCGGTCGATGTGCCGCCCGACAGCATCCGGATGCTGCTGCGGGTGCCCAGGTCGGCCGGGCTCGCACTGGCCCGGGCACTGCACGCCGGGCAGGCCACGCGGAGCGCGCGGAAGGAGCCAGGAGCGGTCCGGGTGCAACTTGACCCTGCCGAGCTGATCTGACTTCTGCCGGGAAGGCCGTAGGGTGCTGGAGTGGCCACCTCACGACGGAACTCGCGGACACGGAGCACGCAGGGTCCGGCGGGCGGCCCCGATGGACCGGCCGGCAACCGGGACACACCGGGTCCGCCAGACCAGCCGGCTATCGAGCTGAATGCGGTCGACCTGGCCGTCGGCAGCGCCGCCGATCACGGCAGCGCAGGCCCGGCCGCCGGGGACCAGGCGGCCCAGCCCGGTGGGGGAGGGCTGCCCCGGCTGCCCACCGTGCGGCTGGCGCCCCGCGAGGAACTCGCCGCGGCGGCGCGGGTGGCCCCGCTGCTGCGCGCCGCCCGTGACGTGGCCAGATGGGTCGGCCCGGGGCGCGCCGTGACCAAGGCTGGGCGGCTCCGGCAGCCGGACGCTATCGCCGCGGCCACGCATCTGGAACTGATCCCGGCCGAGTTCGCGGCGGCCTGGCGGGTGGCGGTGGCCGCCCGGATGCTGGTGCTGGCCGATGGCCGCGCCGAGGCTGGGCAGCGGCTCGAGGTGCTGTCCAGCCCAGCTGCCGACGACGTGCTGGGCGCCTGGGACGCGGCGCTCACCGTCATGCTGGCCGCCGAAGACCTCGATGGCATGGCTACCGCGCTGTACACGGTGGGCGGCCCGGTCCGGATGGATGCCCTGTTCGACGCGTACGTGGCTGCGGCGGGCACCCGGCGGGATGAGGCCAGCCCGGCCCAGGACACCAAGCCGGGCCCGGAGAGCCACGCCACCCAGGCCGCCCGCGACGCCCGGGCGGCCCAGGACGAAGGCGCGGCGCTATCGGTAGCGCTGGAGGCGCTGGCCGATCTCGGCGTGGTGGAACTCGGGGCCGACGAGACCGGCGCGGACGAGGCGGGCGGCGGGCTGACCGTCACGCTGTCGCCGCTGGGCGTATGGGGTGTGCACCGGCGGCTGCGCGCGCAGGGCTGGCTTGTCCCGGTGGTCGGCGGCGGCGCCCGCGGCGACGCGGCCGCGCTGCTGGCCACCCTGGCCAACTGCGACGTGGAGGACGGTGAGGCGGAGATCGCCAGCTGGCTGGGAGGGCGGACACCCGCCCAGGCGGCGGCGGAACTCATCGCCGCGGCCAGCCACGGATCCCCCGGGCTGCGCGGCGCGGGGTTCGCCGTGCTGGACCGGATCGGCAAGGACGCGGTCCCGGCGGTGCGGGCCGCCCTGACCGATCCGGTGCTCCGTGCGCACGCCGCGGTGTGGCTGCACGAGCACGGCGAGGATGCCGAGCTGGACCGGGAAGACCGCGCCTGGCTGCTGGTCGACCTGGGGGCCGGGCTGCTCGAAGAGGCCGACCCGCAGGACGTCGTAGCGGAACTGCTCCCCGACGTGCCGCCGGACGCACAGGCGGAGTTGGTGGCCGGGCTATGGCGGGTGCAGCACCCCGGGGTGACCGACCTGCTCACCGCGCTCAGCGATCACCATCCTGATCCCAGTGTGGCCCGGGCCGCGCGCAAGGCCGCGTTCAAAGCCCGGTCTGTCGTGGCCAGCCCGGGCCAGCAGAGTTCATAGACTTGGTTAGGTAACACCCAGGTGACCTTCCGGAGTGAGGGCACGGAGCAGAAGGATGGTGCGCCATCAGCGTCAAGCCGATCCGCATCTTCGGCGACCCGGTGTTGCGCACCCGGGCCGAGCCGGTCCGCGACTTCGATGCCGAGCTGCGCAAGCTGGTCAAGGATCTCACCGACACGATGCTGGACGCCCCGGGCCTCGGCCTGGCCGCGCCACAGATCGGGGTGGGCCTGCGGGTCTTCACCTACTACGTGGACGATGAGCTGGGGCACCTGATCAACCCGTCGCTGGACCTGTCGGACGAGACCGAGACCGACGACGAGGGCTGCCTGTCCTTCCCCGGCCTGGCCTTCCCGACGCTGCGCGCCTACGGCGCGGTGGCCAAGGGCTTCAACATGTACGGCGACCCGGTCACCATCGAGGGCACCGGGCAGCTGGCCCGGTGCGTGCAGCACGAGTCCGATCATCTCGACGGGGTGCTGTTCATCGACCGGCTCGATCCGCAGCAGCGCAAGCTGGCCAACAAGGCGATCCGCGAGGCGGAGTGGTGGGGTGAGCCCATCCCGGAGATCCGGGCTTCGCCCCACCCGACCAGCGGGAAGGCGCTGTAGGGCTGCCGCATGCGACTGGTGTTCGCTGGCACCCCGCAGGCCGCCGTGCCCGCGCTGGATGAGCTGCTGGGCTCCCGGCACGAGGTGGTGGCCGTGGTCACCCGTCCGGACGCGCCGGCCGGCCGGGGCCTGCATCAGGTGACCAGCCCGGTGGCCGAGCGCGCGGCGCAGGCCGGGGTGGAGGTGCTCAAGCCGCCCCGGGTCCGGGACGAGGAATTCCTCAGCCGGCTGCGGGCCATCGCCCCAGACTGCTGCCCGGTGACCGCGTACGGCGCGCTGCTCCCGCAGACCGCGCTGGACATCCCCAAGCACGGCTGGGTCAACCTGCACTTCTCGCTGCTCCCGGCGTGGCGCGGCGCGGCCCCGGTACAGCACGCCATCCTGCACGGGGACGACCTGACCGGCGCGACCACCTTCCAGATCGTCCGTGAGCTGGATGCCGGGCCGGTGTACGGCGTGCTGACCGAGCCGATCAGGCCCCGGGACACCGCCGGTGAGCTGCTCGGCCGGCTGGCCGTAGCCGGGGCCGGCCTGCTGGTCGCGACGCTGGACGGGATCGAATCCGGGCAGCTCGAAGCGCGGCCCCAGCCAGCCGAGGGCGTCAGCTTGGCTCCCAAGATCACGATTGACGATGCCCGGGTGCGCTGGGACGAGCCCGCGCTGGCGGTGGACCGGCGGATCCGCGCCTGCACGCCCAGCCCGGGCGCGTGGACCACGCTGGGCGAGGCCAGGATCAAGCTGTGGCCGCTGGCCGCGCCACCCGGCGCGACCGCCCCGGTCACCCCGGACGCCCAAGACGGCGTCCCCGGCAGGCTCGTTCCCGGTGAGCTGCAGGTGCTGCGCACGTCGGTGCTGGTCGGCACGGCCACCACCCCGGTCGAGCTGGGCGAGGTCCAGCCACCTGGCAAGCGGCGGATGCAGGCCGCGGACTGGGCCCGCGGCCTGCGCCAGCAGGCCGCGGTGCTGACCTGACATGGCGGCGCCGGGCGAGCAGCGCCGCAGCGGCCAGCCGAACCGCAGCGGCCAGCCGAACCGCAGTGGCCAGCCGCACCGCAGTGGCCAGCCGAACCGCAGTGGCCAGCCGCACCGCAGTGGCCAGCCGCACAGTGGCGGCTCCCAGCGCCGCGGCGGCCGGCCACAACGCTCCGACCCCGCCCGCCGGGCCGCCTACGACGTGCTGATCGCGGTCGAGCAGCGCGACGCGTACGCCAACCTGCTGCTGCCGTCGGTGCTGGCCCAGCGCGGTCTGGACGGCCGGGACGCCGCGCTGACCACCGAACTCACCTACGGTACGCTGCGCGGCCGCGGCACCTACGACGCGATCCTCGGCGTGTGCAGCGACCGGAGCCTGGACCGGATCGACCCCCCGCTGCGCGAGGTACTCCGGCTCGGCACCCATCAGCTGCTGGCCACCCGGGTCCGCTCGCATGCCGCCGTGGCGACCTCGGTCGACCTGGCTCGGGATCTGGCCGGCCAGCGGTCGGCCGGCTTTGTCAACGCGGTGCTCCGCCGAGTGGCCACCCGGGACCTGGAGACCTGGATCGGGGTGGCCGCGCCGTCCCGGGACGCCGATCCGCTCGGCCATCTCGCGGTCCGGTACAGCCATCCGCGGTGGCTGGCCGCGGCGGTGGCCGACGCGCTCGGCGAGGACACGGAGGGCGACCTGGCCGAGACCGAAGCCGCGCTGGCTGCGGACGGCGTCCGGCCGCGGGTCACGCTGTGCGTCGTGCCCGGGCTGGCCGACCCGGCAGAACTCGTGACCGACGGAGTGGCACCGGCTCAGTGGTCGGCGTTCGGCGCGTATCTGGATAGCGGGGACCCGGGCCGGATCGCGGCGGTCCGAGAGCGGCGCGCGGCGGTCCAGGATGAGGCCAGCCAGCTGGCCGCGATCGCGGTGGCCCGAGTCGAGCTGACCGGGCCGGACCGCCGCTGGCTGGACATGTGCGCCGGGCCGGGCGGCAAGGCCCGGCTGCTGGCCGGGCTGGCCGCGCAGCGTGGCGCGCACCTGCTGGCCGCGGACGCGCGCCCGCACCGGGCCCGGCTGGCCCGCGACGCGGTGCAGGTCACCGGGGGGGCGGCCGCAGTGGCGGCGGACGGCACCCAGCCACCCTGGCCCGCCGGGGTGTTCGACCGCGTGCTGGCCGACGTGCCGTGTACCGGCATCGGCGCGCTGCGCCGCCGCCCGGAGGCGCGGTGGCGCAAGTCGGCCGAGAACGTCCAGGAACTGGCCGGGCTGCAGCGCCGCCTGCTGCGCGGCGCGCTGGACGCGGTCCGGCCGGGCGGGGTGGTCGGCTACGTCACCTGCTCACCGCACCTGGCCGAGACCCGGGATGTGCTGGCCGACGTGCTGCGCGACCGGGATGACGTGGCGGTGCTGGACGCGCCCGAGGTGCTGGCCGAGGTGCCGGGTCTGCGCTGCCCGGAGCCGGGCAGCCGGTACGCGCAGTTCTGGCCGCACCGGCACGGCACGGATGCGATCTTCCTGGCCCTGCTCCGCCGCCGCGGCTAGCCGAGCCGACCGGGCCGCCCGCCGGCTACTGGGCGCGGCTGAGCGCGCGCCTGGTCCCGGTGCGCAGCCGGGCCGACCCGATGTCCGCCTTCTGCCCCTCGGTGTAACCGGCGCCGTATCCGCTGCCGGAGTAGGTCACCCGGGTCTTCCGGGTCACCGGATAGGCCTGCTCGATGTCCCTGGTGATCACCTGGGACCGGTCGGCCAGCACCAGCGCGGTCCGCTCACCACCTGCCCCCGGCGCGGTGGCCTGAGTGATGACCTGGTGCTCGGCGGCGCGGACCCGGGACACCACGGCGGACGTGAAGCCGAGCAGCCAGCTGCGCCGCCAGGCCCGCGGGCTGCGGCTCCAGCCGGGAACCTGGGCGGCGGCCAGGCCATGCCACATCTGCAGCAGCAGCGAGGTGTACAGCACGTCAGTGCGCTCGATGTCGGAGGCGAAGCCGAAGATGTGGATGCGGCTGCCCGGGCCCGGCCGGGGCAGGATCACGCACTGGCAGCGCAGCGCCGAAGCCAGGCCGCAGAGCAGATGGGCCTGGATCCGGGCCCACGGGTTGTCGATGTCCACCTTCCGGTTGGCCGGCCGGTCGGTCTCCGGCCGCCGCGCGGCCAGCAGCGCCCGGTCCAGGCCATATTTCGCCATCATCTCGGCCGCCTTGGCCGTCAGCGCCTGCGCCTCGTCGGGCGTGACACCGTCGGCTTCCGCCTTGGCCAGCAGCTTTCGCACCCGGACGAGCAGCGCGGCGGCCGCCTCCGCCGCAGCGCTGGTGCTGCCAACCGGCGTGCCGTCCGCCGGATAGCCGTCCTCGGGGTAGCCTGCCGGCTGGCCGTCCTCGGGGTAGTTGCCCGCGGTCTGCTGAGTCACGAAGCTCCTCCTGTCCGGACAAGGAATCGAACACGTGCTCGAAACGGTATCCGGAGGCGGTGACAGTGTGCCGGTGCCCGGCCACGGCCGCACCCTACCGTCCCGCCGGACCGTCCCGCCGGACCGTCCCGCCGACCTGGCCGGGGAGCGCGGCTTCACCCGGCTGCTCACCCCCGGGGGAGCAGTGCCGCCGCCTAGACTCGGTCATATGCCCGTGCAGATGGCTCCCAGCATCTTGTCCGCCGATTTCGCCCGGCTGGCCGACGAGGCGGCCGCGGTCACCGGCGCGGCCGACTGGCTGCACGTTGATGTCATGGACAACCACTTCGTGCCCAACCTCACCCTCGGCCTGCCGGTGGTCGAGGCGCTGCTCAAGCACGCCGGGCTGCCGCTGGACTGCCATCTTATGATCGAGGACCCGGACCGCTGGGCGCCCCCCTACGCGGAGGCCGGGGCGCGGAACGTGACCATCCACGCCGAGGCGGTCACCGCGCCGGTGCGGACGCTGCGGATGATCCGGTCGGCCGGTGCCCGGGCCGGGCTCGCGGTCAACCCGGTCACCCCGGTCGAGCCGTACGAGGACCTGCTGCCCGAGTTCGACATGCTGCTGCTGATGACGGTGGAACCGGGTTTCGGCGGGCAGCCGTTCCTGGACCTGGTGCTGCCCAAGCTGCGCCGGGCCCGCGACCTGGTCAGCCGGCACGGCGCCGCGGTGTGGCTCCAGGTCGACGGCGGGGTGAGCGAACACACCATCGAGCGCTGCGCCGAGGCGGGCGCAGACGTGTTCGTGGCGGGCTCGGCGGTGTACAGCGCGGACGACCCGGCCAAGGCCGTCCAGTCGCTGCGTGCCCAGGCCGAGCGGGCCACGGCCGCAGCCGACTGGCACTGCTGACCCGCCCGCGGCGGGCCTGTCACGCACTGTTCATGCCGGCCGGCCATGCTGGGCTTGTAGAGGTTGTCGATTCCGGGGAGGGTCGTTCGTCGGGTTAGGTGACGGACGAGTCGAGACACCGAAGGAGCTGCCGTTATGGCTGAGTACCTGATCCTCATCTTCGAGGACGAGAACGCGTACGCGACCGCCACGCCTGATGTGTTTCAGCAGGTGATGGACGCGCACAACCGGTTCGCCGGGCAGGTAGGGGAGAAGGGCGGGAAGATCGTCGAGGGCCGCGCCCTGCAGCCGACCAGCACCGCCACCACCATCCGCAACGACGTGGTGACCGATGGCCCGTTCGTGGAGACCAAGGAAGCCCTCGGCGGCTACTACCTGATCGAGGCCCGTGACCTGGACCACGCGCTGGAGATCGCCAAGCTGACCCCGGCCCGGTTCGGCGGCGTCGAGGTCCGGCCGATCATGGTGTTCCCCGAGGGGTGACCCGTTCCACCACGGGCGGCCCTCCTGACGACCTTGGGCCCAGCACCGGATCGGGGGCCAGGAGGGACCGTCCAGCCGCGGCGGCAGCCGTGGCCGACGCGCACCGTCGCGAGTGGGCCTACGTGCTCGCCGCGACGGCGCGCGTCGCCGGGGACCTGGACCTGGCCGAGGAGTGCGTGCAGGACGCCTACGTCTCGGCCCTGGAAGCCTGGTCCCAGCAGGGCGTGCCGCGCAATCCCGGGGCCTGGCTGACCACCGCGGCACGGCGCCGGGCCATCGACCTGCTGCGCCGTGACACCACGCTGCGCCGCAAACTCCCGCTGCTGGTGGAGCCGGACGAGCCCGCGGCACAGGAGGGGAGCAGCGTGATCCCCGACGACCGGCTGCGCCTGATCTTCACCTGCTGCCACCCGGCGCTGGCCCGGGAAGCGCAGGTAGCGCTCACGCTGCGGCTGGTCTGCGGGCTGTCCACGGCGGAGATCGCCCAGGCGTTCCTGGTGCCCGAGCCGACCATGGCGGCCCGGGTGACCCGGGCCAAGAAGAAAATCTCCGGCGCCCGGATCGCCTACCGGGTGCCAGAAGCGGCGGAACTGCCGGACCGGCTGGATGCCGTGCTCACCGTGGTGCACCTGCTGTACACCACCGGGCACACCGCGCCGGGCGGGGGCGGTTTGGTCCGGCCGGACCTGGTGGACCGGGCGGTCGGCCTGGCCCGCATGCTGCGCGCACTGATGCCGGACGAGCCGGAGGTCCGCGGCCTGCTCGCGCTGATCCTGCTGACCGACGCCCGGCGGATGACCCGGTGCGGGCCGGACGGCCGGCTGCTGCTGCTCGACGAGCAGGACCGGGCGCAGTGGGACCGGCCCGCCATCGACGAGGGCATCAGGCTGGTCCGCCAGGCGCTGCGCGGCTGCCCGGGCCGGTTCGCGCTGCAGGCGGCCATCGCCGCGCTGCACGCCCAGGCGCCCAGCTACCCGGCCACCGAGTGGGGGCAGATCGTCCGGCTCTACGACCTGCTCGGCCGGGCCTGGCCGTCCCCGGTGGTGGCGCTCAACCGGGCGGTCGCGCTGGCCATGGCGGACGGGCCGGCCGCCGGGCTGGCCGAACTGGCCCGCCTGGAGCAAGATGGCAGGCTGGCCGGCTACCGGTACCTGCCGGCCGCCAAGGCGGACCTGCTCCGCCGGCTGGGCCGCGCGGACGAGGCCGCGGAAGCGTACCGGGCCGCCCTGGAGCTCACCGCTAACCATGCTGAACGCCAGTTCCTGGCCAGTCGCCTCGCCGAGGTGACGGGCCGTTAGCGGCGCCTGGCGGGGATAGCGGTTGGCCTGCGGAATACCTCCCGTGGCACACTGGTTCCTGCAGTTAAGCGTGCTCCGGGGTCGGTGAAATTCCGAACCGGCGGTTACAGTCCGCGACCCGGCCAAGGCGATCAACCGCCAGCGGCTGGCTGACCCGGTGGAATTCCGGGACCGACGGTCAAAGTCCGGATGGGAGGCAGCACGCGCGCGGCGGCAGTGGCCCATGCTGCCAGCCGTGCTCGCGCGTCCGCGCACCCCGGAGCCGACGGACAGAACGGCTCCGAGGAGAGGACACCGCGGATGTTCACCGGGATAGTGGAAGAACTCGGCGAGATCGTCGCCGTCGAGCAAATGGGTGACGCGGCCCGGCTCACCGTCCGCGGCCCGCGGGTGACGGCCGAAGCCCGCCGTGGCGACTCGATCGCGGTTAACGGTGTCTGCCTCACGGTGACCGACACCACGGACAAGACGTTCACCGCCGACGTGATGGCGGAAACCCTGCACCGCACCGGGCTCGGTGCGCTGGCCGCCGGTTCCCCGGTCAACCTGGAGCGGCCGGTGCAGCTGGGCGGCCGACTCGGTGGTCACCTGGTCCAGGGGCATGCCGATGGCACCGGGGTGATCCTGTCCCGGGCCCCGGGCGAGCACTGGGACGTGGTCCGCATCGCGCTGCCGCCCGGGCTGGCCCGGTACGTGGTGCTCAAGGGCTCGGTGACCGTGGACGGGGTCAGCCTCACCGTGTCCGGGCTGGGCGGGACGGGCGAGCGCGAGCCCTGGTTCGAGGTCAGCCTGATCCCGACCACCCTGGAGCTGACCACGCTGGGCCGGCTGCAACCGGGCAGCCAGGTGAACCTGGAGGTGGACGTGATCGCCAAATACGTGGAGAGCCTGTTTTCCGGCGGGAACGCCGCTCGAGAGACTGGAGTGCGGTCATGACTATCAGCTCGGATCGTGACGGGGACATCCAGCTCGACAGCGTGCAGCGGGCCATCGCCGACATCGCGGCGGGCCGGCCGGTCGTGGTGGTGGACGACGCCGACCGGGAGAACGAGGGCGACATCATCATCGCGGCCAGCAAGATGACCCCGGAGCTGATGGCCTTCATGATCCGGTACACCAGCGGGGTGATCTGCGTCCCGCTGCCCGGCGAGGAGCTGGACCGGCTGCAGCTGCCGCTGATGACCCCGCGCAACTCGGAGCGGATGCGCACCGCGTTTACGGTCAGCGTGGACGCCCGGGATTGCGTGACCACCGGAATCTCGGCCGAGGACCGGGCCCGCACCGTGCGCACCCTGGTCGATTCGGCCACCGAGCCGTTCGAGATCGTCCGCCCCGGGCACATCTTCCCGCTGCGCTATGCGGAGGGTGGCGTGCTGCGCCGGCCCGGGCACACCGAGGCCGCCGTGGACCTGGCCCGGCTGGCCGGGCTGACCCCGGCCGGGGCGCTGGCCGAGGTGGTCAACGACGACGGCACCATGGCCCGGCTTCCCCAGCTGCGCACGTTCGCCGACGAGCACGGGCTGGCGCTGATCTCCATCGCGCAGCTCATCGAGCACCGGCGGCACACCGAGCGGATGGTCCACCGGGTGGTGGAGACCCGGCTGCCCAACGCCCACGGCAACTGGCGGGCGCTCGGCTACCTGAACTCGATGGACGCGACCGAACACCTGGTGCTGGTGCTCGGCGACCTGGGCGACGGCCGCGACGTCCTGGTCCGGGCGCATTCCGAGTGCCTGACCGGCGACGCGTTCGGCTCCCGGCGGTGTGACTGCGGCACCCAGCTCGAGGCGTCGATGGCCGCCATCGCGGCCGAGGGCCGCGGCGTGGTGCTGTATTTGCGCGGGCATGAGGGCCGGGGCATCGGACTGCTCAGCAAACTACGCGCCTACCACCTGCAGGACGCGGGCGCGGACACCGTGGACGCCAACCTGGAGCTGGGGCTGCCCGCCGATGCCCGGGAGTACTCCACCGGCGCGCAGATCCTGGCCGACCTGGGGGTGAGCTCGGTGCGGCTGCTCACCAACAACCCAGACAAGGTCAGCGGGCTGTCCGGGTTCGGCGTCAAGGTGACCGGCCGGGTGGCCCTGCCCACCGCGGCCACCCCGGAGAACCTGCGCTACCTCACGGTGAAGCGGGACCGGCTCGGGCACCAGATCGACGGCCTGCCTCCCGTGGCCAATGGCGGTGCGCTGAACGGGGACGCACACGTGCCGGACGGCCTGGCTGGCGCCCGATGAGCGGGGCGGACGGCCTGGCTGGCGCCCGATGAGCGGGGCGGGCCGCCCGGCCGCGGCGACCGTGGACGCAGCCGGGCTGACCCTGGCCATCGCGGCCACCCGGTGGCACGCCGAGATCACCGACAGCCTGGTGCAGCGGGCGGTGGCCGCGGCCAAGGAGTGCGGCGTCGACGATGCGCTGCTGGTCCGGGTGCCCGGCGCGGTGGAGCTGCCGGTGGTGGCGGCCGAGCTGGCCCGCGGCCACGACGCGGTGGTCTGCCTGGGCGCGGTGATCCGCGGCGGCACCCCGCACTTCGAGTACGTCTGCGACGCAGTGACCTATGGCCTGGCCCGGGTCGCGCTGGACTCCGGCAAACCGGTTGGCAACGGGGTGCTCACCTGTGACACCCTGGAGCAGGCCCGTGACCGGAGCGGGCAGGACGGCAGCGCCGAGGACAAGGGATGGGAGGCGGTCGTGGCCGCGCTGGAGACCGCGCTCGTACTCCACTCCCTGCGGAGCAGGAAAAGTGAGCAGAGCCTGCGGAGCAGGGACAGCAACCAGGCCCGACATTGACCCGGCGGTAGTCACCAGCCGGGTCAATAGCGTTATGCATGAAAGGGTTTTGCTGTGCTGTCCCTGGTCCTGCCTAAGGGCTCGCTGGAGCGGGCCACTCTTGACCTCTTCGACGCGGCCGACCTGACCGTCCGGCGCTCCTCGGACCGCGACTATCACGCGTCCATCGACGACCCGCGGATCGAGCGGGTCCGCTTCCTGCGCCCGCAGGAGATCCCATCCTATATCGAGCGCGGCCTGTTCGACCTGGGCATCACCGGCCGGGACTGGATCACCGAGACCGGCGCGCTGGTCGCCTCGCTCGGCGAGCTGCACTACTCCAAGGCCACCTCGCAGCCGATCCGGGTGGTGCTGGCCGTGCCCCACAACGCGCCCTGGCAGTCGGTCGCCGACCTGCCGGAGGGGGTGCGCATCTCCACCGAGCTGCCTGCGCTGACCGCGCGGTATCTGGACGCGCACGGGGTCAAGGCGATGGTCATCCCGTCGCACGGGGCGACCGAGGCCAAGGTGCCGGACATCGTGGACGCCATCGTGGACCTGACCGAGACCGGCTCCTCGCTGCGCCGCAACGGGCTGCGCATCCTGGACACGCTGCTGACCAGCTACACCGAGCTGATCGCGAACACCGACGCGTACGCGGACGCGGACAAGCGGGGCGCGATGGAGGACGTCATGCTGCTGCTGTCCGGGGCTATCCGGGCGCGCGGCAACGTGCTGCTCAAGCTCAACGTGCCCGCCGACCGGCTGGACGAGGTGACCGCGATGCTGCCCGCGATGTCCTCACCGACGATCACCGCACTGGCCCGCGGCGGAATGAACGCGGTGGAGACGGTGGTGCCCAAGCGCGGGGTGAATACGCTGATCCCGGCGCTGCGCGCGGCTGGGGCCCGGGACATCCTGGAGATCCCGATCTCCAAGATCGTCGAGTAGGCCGGCTGGTCAGCTGGCCGGGGCCGGGTCAGGGTCCGGCCAGGCCAGCACCGGGCCATGGGCGCGCAGTACGACCGGCGCGCCGAGCGGCAGTGCGCTGCCGCCCAGGGTGCGCACGATCAGCGGCTGGACCGGCAGGTCCTGATCCGGCGGCGCCATTTCTGGCTGAACCGTGATCACTGCGTCGTGCCCGTGGTAGCCGTAGCCGGTGACCCGGGCCGCGACGCCGCCGTCCGCGGCGCCGTCGACGGCCAGTTCCACCTGCTCCGGGCGGACCAGCACGGTGGCCGGGCAGTGCGTTACTACCGCGGGATCCGGCTGGGCCACCGGCAGCCGGCCGAACAGCGTCTCCACCGAGCTGCCGTTCAGCTGGCCGGGGATGAGGTTCGCGTCGCCGATGAACCGGGCCATGTCCGCGTCCACCGGGCTGGAGTAGAGCTCCTGCGGCGCCGCGACCTGGGCGATCCGGCCGTGCCGCAGCACGGCTACCCGGTCCGCGGTGGACAGCGCCTCGTCCTGGTCGTGGGTGACCAGCACCGTGGTCGCGCCCGCCTCGCTGAGCAGCCGCTGCACGTCGGCCCGGACGCTGGCCCGCAGATGCGCGTCCAGCGACGCGAACGGCTCGTCGAGCAGCACGACTTCCGGCTGGATGGCCAGCGCCCGGGCCAGCGCGACCCGTTGCTGCTGCCCGCCGGACAGTTGGTGCGGATAATGCCGGCCGAACCCGGCCAGGCCGACCGCGTCCAGCAGTTCGGCGGCGCGCCGCCCGGCCCGGCCCGGGCGGTGCCGCTCCTTGCGGCTGAGCCCGAACGCGATGTTGGCCGCCACGGTGAGGTGCGGGAAGAGGCTGCCTTCCTGCGGGACGTAGCCGACCCGGCGGCGTTCCGGCGGCAGGAAGATGCCCGGCCCGTCGGCCATCTGCGAGCCGATCTGGACCGTGCCCGCATCGGCCCGCTCGAAGCCGGCCAGGACGCGCAGCAGGGTGGTCTTGCCGCTGCCGGACGGGCCGAGGATCGCGGTCAGCGAGCCCGCGGGCACGTCCAGATCCAGGCCATCCAGCACCTGATGCCGGCCGAACGCCTTGGCTAGCTCGGTGACGGCCAGCTCGGTCATGTCACCATCCTCGTCGGTTCGGCCGAACGGTTGAAGAACCGCCCCAGCACGATACTCGGCACCGCCGCCACCGCGATCATCACCAGGGCGAACGGAGCGGCCTGCGCGTAGGACAGGTTGGTCTCGTAGGCCCAGAACTGGGTGGACAGGGTCTGCACGCCGATCGGGATCAGGATAAGCGTCGCGGTCAGTTCGGTGATCACCGACAGGAATACCAGGCAGAACGCGGCGACCAGGCCAGGGCCGGTGAGCCGCAGGGTGACCCGCAGGGCCACCGCCAGCCGGCTCTGGCCCAGCGACCGGGCCACCTCATCCAGGCTGACCGGCGCCCGGGCCAGCGATGCCTTGACGCCGACCAGCGCGAGCGGGAAGAACATGATCGCGTAGGCCAGGATGAGCAGCGGCCCGGTCTGGTAGCCGACGCCGCCCAGGTAGTGCTGGGTGAAGTAGGACAGGGCCAGCGCGATGACCACGCCGGGGATGGCCAGCACCAGGTAGGTGCTGCGTTCCAGCAGGCGGCGGGCCAGCCCACCGGGATGCCGGACCGCGAGCAGCGCCACCGGCAGGGCGAGCAGTGTCGCCAGCAGCCCGGCCAGCGCGCCGTACAGCGCGGTGTAGCCCGCGGCGGCCAGCAGCGGGACCCCGGTCAGCGAGGGCCGGATGCCGCTGGTCATCCAGTACACGCTGGCCGCTATCGGCACGCCCAGCGCCAGGCCGGTGAGCAGCACGAAGCCGGCCAGCGCGGGGAGGCGGGCCCGGCCGAGCCGCTGCGGCGGCGCGACCCGCTGGGCCAGTGGGCCGGATCGGCTGACCCGCCCGCGGCCCCGACTCAGCCCCTCGCCGGCCAGCACGACCAGGCTGAGCAGCACCAGCACCAGGGCCAGCGCACTGGCGGCGGGGAGGCTGAACGCGGCTTCGATCTCGGTGAAGATCTCGGTGGTGAACGTCTGGTAGCCGACGATCTCGAATGCGCCGTACTCGGCCAGCAGCACCATGGCCACCAGCAGGCAGCCGCCCAGGATGGCGCCGCGGGCCTGGCCCAGGGTGATGCGCAGGAACGTACGCACCCGGCCGATGCCCAGGCTCCGGGCCACCTCCTCCTGGCCCGGGTCGGCGCCGCGCAGGCTGGCCGCGACCGGCAGGTAGACCAGCGGGTAGACGGCCAGCGTCATCACCACCACCGCGCCGCGGAAGCCCTGGATCCAGGAGGTCAGCGACGCCCAGCCGAAGCTGACCACGAAGTCCGGGATGGCCAGCGGTACCACCACCAGCACGGCCCAGATCCGCCGGCCGGGCAGGTCGGTCCGCTCCACGCACCACGCCGCGGCGGTGCCGATGATCGCGCACAGCGCGGTGACCACCACGGTGAGCCGGATGGTGTTCCACAGCAGGGTCGCGGTCAGCGGGCGGAAGATCAGCCGGGCGTCCTCCTGCAGCCCGCTGTTATTCGCCTCGATCAGCAGGAAGACCAGCGGCAGAGCGAGGATAGCCGCGATGATCAGGGCCGCCGCGATGAGCGCAGTGGGCCGGCTGGACCGTCGGGCCGTCGGGCCGGCCGGCCGGGCCGTCGGGCCGCTTGGCGTGCTGGTCGGCGTGGCGGTCGCGGTCGGGGTGGTCACCGCAGGCCCGCCTGAGTGGTCACAGCAGGCCCGCCTGGCGCAGCAGCGCGATGGCCGCCGAGCCATCACCCAGGTCGGAGACGGTGATCGGGTCAGGCTGCAGGTCGCGCAGCGGCGTTTCCGGCGCGGCGGTGGTCACCCCGGACGCGATCGGGTACTCGTAACTCAGCGAGTCGCGGCCGATGATCTCCTGCCCCTGCTTGCTCACCAGGAAGGCGAGAAAGCGCTGCGCGGCGGCCTGATGCGTCGAAGATTTCAGCACCGCGGCGCCGGACACGTCGACCACGTACCCGGGATCGTGCGGCGCGAAATATGTGATCTTCGAGTGCATGCTGCCCGCGCCGATTTCGGCGCGCATCCGGTACCAGTAGTACTCGTTGATGATGCCCAGCGCCGCGCCGCTCCGGTTGACCTGGCTGGTGACCGTCTCGTTGTCCGGGTAGCTGTGCGCGGCGGCGTTGGCCTTCAGCGCCTTCAGCCAGCGGACCGTGGCGGCCTGGCCGTGCGCGCGGAGCACGGCGGTGACCGTCGGCTGGAAGTCGGTTTCCCCCGCGGCCAGCGCGAGCTTGCCCTTGTATCTGGGCTCGGCGAGTTGCATGACCGAGCGGGGCAGTTGGCTCGCCTTGATCAGGCTGGGGTTGTAGACGATGACGCTGACCCGGGCGGATACGCCCACCCAGCGACCCTGCGGTGAGTTGTACCGGGCCGGGGTGGCGGTCAGCGTGCTCTGGTCCACCGGCGCGAGCAGGCCCTTATCCTGCAGGAACTCCAGTGCGGGGGAGTTCTCGGTGTAGATCACGTCGGCGGGTGACCGGCGCCCCTCGGCCACGATCTGCTGGGCCAGCACGTCCTCGTCGTCACTGCGGACGCGGACGGGGATGCCGGTTCGCTTCTCGAACGCCGCGACGATCTTCTGGGTAGTCTGCGGGTGCTGGCCGCTGTACAGCGTGATGGACTGACTGCTGCCCTGCGACGAAAGCGACAGCGCGTTCCCGCAGCCGGCTAGCAAGCAGGCCACCACGGCCAGCGCGACTAGGGTGATCAGCTGTATAGGACCCCTGCGCCGTGCTGTCACGAGTCACCTTTCTGTCTGTCCGTCGCGGGCAGTTAGGAAGCTTAGGCTAACCTAACAAGGACTGGCCAGAGTGGCCGGGGGTGGCTGCGGGTGATTCGGGTCACGCTGCCGTCCGGGCGGCTGGCCTGGGCCGCCCGGGGCGGCCGGCCGGACCCGCCGGTGATCGCGGCCGTGGCGCGGGCCGGGAACGTGAACGTACCCTGTGGTCATGCTCCGGGCCGGCCCGATGGTCCGTACACGGCAGACTGCCCGGGGCCGGACTTGCTAACACGTGCCGAGGTGAACCGGTTGCGAGACATTCTGGACCCGATCGCGAAGTGGTGGGACGCCGGAGAGGTGTTCGGCCTGGCCACCGTGGTCCGGACCTTCCGCAGCGCGCCACGGGAGCCGGGCGCCGCGCTGGCGGTGTCGGCCGACGGTGAGGTGACCGGCAGCGTGTCCGGCGGCTGTGTCGAAGGCGCCGTGTACGAGGTAGCGCGGGAGGTCTGCGAGACCGGGCAAGCCGTCCTGCAGACCTACGGAGTGAGCGACAACGACGCGCTCGCCGTGGGACTGACCTGCGGCGGGATCCTGCACGTGTTCGTGGAACCGGTCAGCGCCGAGTCCTTTCCCGAGCTGGGCGAGGTGGTGGCGGCCATCCGGACCGGAGAGCCGGTGGCGGTGGCCACCGTGATCGAGGGCCCGGGCCAGGTCGGCGCCCGCCGGGTGATCTGGGCCGACGAGGACCGGGCCAGCGGCAGCCTGGGCGCTGGCGACCGGCTGGACCAGGCGGTGGACGACGACGTCCGCGGCATGCTGGCCCAGGGCCTGACCGGGGTCCGCCGCTACGGCGAGCACGGCGAGCGGCGCGGCGACGAACTGGCCGTGTTCGTGCACTCGTTCGCGCCGCCGCCCCGGATGCTGGTGTTCGGCGCCATCGACTTCGCCGCGGCCGTGGCCCGGGCGGGCAAGTTCCTCGGCTACCGGGTCACCGTGTGCGACGCGCGGCCCATCTTCGCCACCGCGGCCCGGTTCCCGGACGCCGACGAGGTGGTGGTGGACTGGCCGCACCGGTTCCTGGCCAAGACGCCGGTGGACTCGCGCACGGTGATCTGCGTGCTCACCCACGATCCCAAGTTCGACGTCCCGGTCCTCGAGGTGGCGCTGCGCACGCCGGCCGGGTACATCGGCGCGATGGGCAGCCGCCGCACCCATGAGGACCGGCTGGACCGGCTGCGTGAGGCTGGGCTGACCGAGGACGAACTGGCCCGGCTGCGCTCGCCGATCGGGCTCGACCTGGGCGCCCGGACTCCCGAGGAGACCGCGGTCTCGGTCGCGGCCGAGCTGATCCAGCTCCGCTGGGGTGGCTCCGGCAAGCCGCTGACCCTGACGTCCGGCCGGATCCACCACGCGAGCTGACCTGACCGAGCCGAAGGGGCGCGCCGCCGACTGGACTGACGAGCGAAGAATGAGCGAGGAGGGAAGGAGGCGGGTCCAAGCGCCCCGGAAGCTCAAGGCAAGCAGAGTGCCGCGCGTATCGGGGGTGCTGCTGGCGGCCGGCTCCGGATCCCGGCTGGGTCAGCCGAAAGCCCTCGTCGAGCTGGGCGGCACCCGGCTGGTGGACCGGGGCATTGGGCTGCTCCGGGCGGGCGGCGCCGACCCGATCGTGGTGGTCACCGGGGCGGCCCCGCTGACTCTGCCCGGGGTGATCATGGTGCACAACCCGGACTGGCCGACCGGCATGGGCTCCTCGCTGGCCGTGGGCCTGCGGGCGGTGCCGGACGGCTGCCCGGCGGCCATAGTCGCTCTGGTGGACCAGCCGCTGATCGGGACGGCCGCGGTGCGGCGGCTGATCGCCGCGTACGCCGCCGGGGCTACCGTGGCCGTGGCCGCCTACCACGGCCAGCCCCGCAACCCGGTGCTGCTGGCCCGGGCGCACTGGCCGGAGGTGATCGCGCTGGCTGCGGGTGACGTCGGCGCCCGGCCGTTCCTGCGCGCCCACCCGGACCTGGTCACCCCGGTCGAGTGCGCGGACACCGGCCAGCCGGACGACCTGGACACCTCCGAGGACCTGGCCCGGCTCACTGGCCTGCTGCCCGGGCAGGCTTAGCCGGCGGTGACCTCGATGCCCCAGGTGTGCGTCACGCTGTCGCCGGGCTCCAGCATGAGCAGGTCGGCCCCGGACACGAACGCGTTGGGCGGGCAGGTCATCGGCTCGATGGCCACCGCCCGGCGGCGGCGGGCCGGGTCCAGGGCATCCCCGGTGAACACCTGCAGCCAGCCGTAGCCGGGGCCGGCCCACAGCGCCACCTCGGTGCCCGCCTGGCGGAGCCGGGCCCGGGCCCGGCCGCGGTCGTCGCGGGCCAGCCCGGTGAACGCGTGGTCCAGCTGGACGCCGCCGACCGGCCGGGAGGTGCGGAAGTCGAATTCGGTGCCGGCCACCTCTTCGGCAGGCCCGGCTGGGATGCCGCGGTCGCCGTTAGGCAGCCGCAGGCCCGCGGGCAGCGTCAGATCGCACTCGTCGACGCTGGCCGCGCCGGTGGTCAGGTACGGGTGCGACCCGGTGCCGTACGGCGCCGCCGCCGAGCCGACGTTCCGGGCGGTGATGCTGACCGCCAAGCCGGATCCGGCCTCGAGCCGGTAGCTGGCCTCCAGCTCCAGGCAGAACGGGTAGCCCTGGTGGCCGAGCAGCACGTGCCGCAGGCTCACCTGCTGCGCGGTGTGCTGCCCGGTGACCCAGCGGGACCACCGGGTCAGCCCGTGGATCGCGTTCTGGTTGGCCGGCTCGGACAGGTCCAGCTGGTAGTGCACGCCGGCCACTGAGTAGCGGCCGCGGTCTACCCGGTTGGGCCACGGGCAGAGCAGCTGGCCGGACCCGGCCGGCGGCAGCACGTCCGCCTCGTATTCGGTGATGACCGGCTGGCCGCGGTGGCGCAGCAGGCGCAACCCGGCGCCGAGTTCGGTGACGGTGGCCTGATAGTCGCCGGCCGCGATGTCATATTGCGCGCCGCTGAGCGGAACCTGGGCGCCGGTGAGCGAAACCATTGATCAGCTTCCCTGCTTCTTGCCGGGTCCAGGCGTCCCGTGCCGCGGCGGCTCTGCCGGGGGGATAACAGCCGAGTGCCGGCGGGGCTGCTTGGGGAGCGGGGGACCGTCAGCCCCGCCGGCTCTTGAACCATAGCGGCCTGGGCCGCGGATGAGGGCGAAGTTCCTCAAGCCGGGCGATGCACCAGACACCTGTAACCTCTTGCGACTTTGAGTTATCTTTCGGGCACCCAGAGCATCCAAATGTGGGTGCGCACGAGGGTATCCCACCACGGCCGGCCGGCCGCGGGCCGGCCGCCGAACGGCCCGGGCCGGACCGGTCGGCGGGCCGGTTTTCATCCCACCGGCCGACCGTTCGGGCGCGAATCGCTCAGCTGACAGCGCCCCGGTTGCACCGCGCTCCGGGCCGTGTCGCGGCCCGGCTTGTCGGCGGCCCCGGGGCCAGGTTGAATGGCGTTTTCGGGGATGTCCCCGGGAACTCTGTCATCCGCAGCGGCACAGCATCACGTCCGGGGAAGGGCCATGGCGGACGAGGTCGGGTTCAGCGTGGGCGCGGTCGCCCGCCGGCTCGGTGTCGCGCCGTCCACGCTGCGCACCTGGAACCGGCGGTACGGCATCGGTGCGCGGGAATTCAGCCCCGGGCGGCACCGGCGGTACACGGCCGAAGACATCACCCGGCTGGAACATATGCAGCGGCTCATTCTGCGCGGCGCCGCGCCAGCCGACGCGGCTCAGGCGGCGCTGGCCAGCGCGGTGCTGCCGGTGCGGGCCCCGGTGCTGGACATCCCGGCCGCCCGCTCCGGGCCGGGTCACGGGGCCGGCGGCCATCGGCTCGCGCTGCCCGGCGCCTCGCCCGCGGCCCGCGGCCTGGCCCGCGCCGCGCTCGCCATGGACGACGCGCTGATGGACGAGATCATCCGGGCCGAACTGGCCCGGGGTGGGGTGATCCGCACCTGGCAGGGCCTGCTCGTCCCGGTACTTTGCGGGATCGGCGCCCGGTACCAGCAGACCGGCGGCTGCGTCGAGGCGGAACACCTGCTGTCCTCGGTCATCCTGGCCGCGCTGGCCAGCCTGCCGTCGGCCCGGCCGGGCTGGGCCGAGCACCGGGCCGTGCTGCTGGCCGGCGCGGCGGGGGAGCAGCACAGCCTGCCGCTGTACGCGCTGGCCGCGGCGCTGGCCGAATGCGCGGTGAGCAGCCGGATGCTGGGTGCCGCACTGCCGTACACCTCGCTGATCGCCGCGGTGCGTCGCACCGGGCCGGCCGCGGTGTTCCTGTGGTCGCAGACCACGGACACCGGGGACCCGGCCGCGCTGCCGGACCTGCGGTCCCGGCGGCCCGGGGCCCGGCTACTGCTCGGCGGGCCGGGCTGGCCGCCGGAGCGCCTGCCGGACGGGAGCCGCCTGATCGGCAACCTGCCGGACGCGGTGACCGAGGTCATGTCGGCCCTCGGCCGCGGCTGACCCACCCGCCCTTAGTGGGCGCTGGTTGCGCCGCTCCAGCCGCGCTGTTACGCCGGAGGCGGCCCACGCGGGGTCCGGCTCAGCAGCCCCTCCGGTCACACCAGCCACGCACCAGAGCCGTCCGAGTCGGCCGAGTTCTGACATATCACCCCAGGCCGTCGGCGAAATATCACCTTTGCCAGTTATGTCCGGTGCTCCGGGGTGATATGTGCCCGCTAGCCACCCGCGGCGGCCGACGGACTGTCACGCGGCGACGGCTTAACTGATCGCGGAAGATGGCTTCCGATGGGATCAGGGGCGGGGCGGGATAAGCCCGCCGTTGCGGACCGCTTCGGCGGCTAGCACGCCGAACAGGTAGAAGTACGCGGCCTCTTCGTCCTCGAACGTGCGCACCTCGTGCCGCGCCCCGTCGGCCGCGCTGAACACCTCGAAACCCTCATTGGTGCGCAGC
>DASXIN010000021.1:0-10803 GCA_036497945.1 Streptosporangiaceae bacterium
CTGGCCCGGCCTATGCGGGCCGGTGGCCTGCTGGCCGCCCAGCAGGCCGCGCGCGGTTGCGGCCGGGGTGGCCTCGGCCAGCTCGGTCAGCGAGGTCTGGCCGGCGTTGAGGTCCAGCGCAGCCACTGCTTCGGTGCGCAGACTGGCCAGCACGTCGGCCAGCATCAGCGTGGTCACCGACTGGCCGGCGCCGACCGTGCAGCCGAGCACCACGATCAGCCGGGACCCGCGGATGGGCAGCAGCACCCGGGCCCGGTCCCGGCGCTCCATGTCCGGCCGGCCTGGCCCATGGCCGCCCGGCACCACCCGGACGTGCTCCCGCCAACTGATTCCGCCGCGGTGATGCCCGGGCGCGCCGACAGCTCGTTCAACGGCCGTCGGCCGGGCGGCGCTGCCGCCCCGGACCACCACGACCGGCGGAACCGGCTGGACTGGTTCGGCGTCCGGCGCCTCCACGGGCAGTGCCTCGGCGTCCGGCGCCTCCGCGGCCGGTGCCTCCGCGGCCGGTGCCTCCGGCGCCGCTGTCGAAGCCTCGGGCGTGCTGAACGCGGCCTGCGCGGTCTCGCCGGCCGGGGTCTGCGCGGCTACCTCGGCTGGAGCCTGCGCGGCTGCCTCGGCCGGGGTCTGCGCGGCTACCTCGGCTGGAGCCTGCGGGACGGCCGCAACTGGGGCCTGCGGGGCCACCTCATCTGGAGGCTGTGGGCGCAGCGCGGCCGAATCCTCCGGGGGTGCCGCCACCTGGGCCCGTGCTGCCGCCGTGGCGCCCAGGGCTCGGCCCGTCTCGGGCTGGGCCGGGGTCGGCTGGGCCGGGGTCGGCTGGGCCGAGGTCGGCTGGGCAGGCGGCCAGCTGGGCTGGGCCGTCTCCCCTGGCGCCAGGCTGACTGGGCCCTGGCTGGCCGCCGGATCCGGCGTGCCAGGCGCAACGTCGCGGCGAGGCGGCCCATGCCGGTCGTCATGCGCGATCTCCGGCGGCCCGGCGAGCGGCGTATCCGCCACCGGAGCCTCAGGTCCGGTCGGCCCGGGCTGAGCGGCCGACCCGGGCTGTCCCACCGGCGCGGGCTGAGCTGTCTGCCCTGGCTGGCCCACCGGCGCGGGTTGAGCCGCCGGCCTGGTGGATCCAGCCGAGGCGGGCGGGGCCCACGGTGCACGCTGGGACTCCGGCCCGGCGGGGGCAGGCGAGCCGACCGGGAAGTCCGGTGCGGCCGGGAAGTCCGGCGCGGCCGGGCCAGGCTGGCCGACCAGGAAGCCAGGCGTGGCCAGACCAGGCTGGCCGGGCGCGGTCGGACCAGGCTGGCCGGGCCCAGCCGGACCAGGCGGGCCGGCCAGCCCCAACGGCCGGGCTGGCTCGGCCGACCCGGACGACTCAGGCAGCGTGGTCGGCTCGGACGGCGCGGGCCGGGCCGCGGGCACGACCGGCGGCAGGCCAGGCTGATCGGCCGTGCCCGGCCAGCGTGGCCGGTGAGACGGGCCAGCGTGGCCTGGTGGGCTGGTCCTGTTGCCCGGCCCGTGCTGAGCGGACGGTGTGGGCTCGGCCACCGGCAACGGCTGGGCCACCGAGACAGGTGGTGCCACCGGGGCCGGTGGGACGGCCGGGACACCGGTCGCATGTCCCGGCGCGACCGGGCCATTCGCGGCCGGCTGCCCGAATGCGACCGGCCGAGACAGCGGAGCGGGCGGCGGAACAGGCACCCGCGCCGGTACCGGCTGGCCTGGAACTGGTGGCCGCGACGGGCCGGGTGCCCGTGACAGGACGGCGGGCCGGGCTGGCCTCGGCCGCCCGGCCTGGCCAGGCAGGGCCATCGGCGGCGCCGGGGCGCTAGCCCGGGCGGTCGCCTGCGCGGTGGCGGCGCCGGCCGGGGCTGCGGCGCGCGTCGGCGCGGCGGCGGGCGCGGGCCGGACACGAGCCGGCACGGGCCGCCTGGCCGGGGCGGGCGCGGGCGCCTCGGCTGGCTTCTTCTCCGCCGCCCGGCGCCATACCCGGCCGACGACGACGATCTCGTCCTTCTCCTCCAGTGGGCTCATCCGGCACCAGGCGGCAGGCTCACCCAGATATCGCACCTGGGAAATGATCAGCTCAGGCAGCCGTTTGCTCTCCAGCACGGGCCGGGTGGCCAGCCAGGTGAGCACCCCCGGCGGCAGCACATAGAGCCAGAACAGCGTGTGGCTGAACGGGAGGCCGAGCACCGTGAGGATGATCACGTAGGGGACGGTGATCGCGGCGAATACAGCGATCTGGCCGACCGGTACCGGCATAGGCAACCTGAAATCGTACAGCTTGTACAGCCGTTTCTCGATCCGCCAGATGCTGGTATAGGTGGGCAGATCCACCAGGTGCTCTCCTTCCGGCCGGGGCGGAGATCAGTGGACGCCGAGCGCGTTGGAGATGCCCTGGGCCAGGGTCTGCACGATGCTCGGCGTGTAGAAGACCACCGCGATCGCGACGGCGAGCACGAGGAACTGCACGAAGCGGATGATTTCCCTGGTGAACAAGAAGAACAGGGCCACGATCCCGACGATGCCGAGGAACAGCGGCCCGAATAGCCCCTGCAGATAGCTGACCAGACCCGAGGTGCTCAGCGACGAGGAGGCCGCGAGAATAGCTGAGTGGTACGACATCGGTCTACTCCGGGGTGTGGGGGATCACGCCTGGCCGGGCGGAGGCGTGTGGCCTTCGGAGTCGGGTCATGGCGACTCCGGCGGCGAGGTGGACGTGCTGATGTCACTCACGTACCAGGTGCCGTTGCTCTCCACGACCGTCATCGCGTAGCTCATCTGCAACTGCGCGGGAGCGGCGTTGGTGACCTGACCGTTTGCGTCCCGCGCCGGGACACTCCAGGTGACCGTGGCGATGATATGGCGGGTGTTGCCCCCGGTGGGCACGGTGAGGCTGGTGATGGAGTGAAAAACTACCGCTCCGTTCAGCCCCGTGACCGAACTGCCGCTGGCCAGGAACCTGCTCAGCGTCACCTGATTACCGCTCGCGTATGCCTGGAAGAACGCCGGAAGCTGCTTGGAAAGGGTGGCCTGCAGCGCCGAGTCGGTGCTGGGCGGCGTGGCCGTGGGCAGGCTGGCCCGGACCGGAGCGGGCAGCCAGGCGGGCGAGCCGGAGACGGCTAGCTGACCGGAGGACGCGTAGATCGGCACGCCCAGCTGCATCAGCTGCCCGTTGACCCGGGCCAGCAGTGTCACCACCGCGTGGTGGGCATCCCGCACATCCGTGCCCGCCACCACTGCGGACTGCAATTGCGACGTACCAGTTCCATTCCAGCCCAGTTGCGGATCGGAACCGGAGGGCAGAAAGGTACTTAGTGAACTAGCTCTCTGGGCCGCATCATGCGGACTGTAATTCAAGTACACCTGACCAAACTGCAAGGCGTACGCATCGGCCTGAGTAACGGGGAACGAGGAAGATGGGGTGCTCGAAGTAGCCGGTGCCACCGGGCTCCCCGATTGCGTTTCCCCGGTGACGATGGCCAGCACCCCGCGATAGCCGATCACCAGCAAGGCAGCCCAGGCGATGCCGCGAAACAGCCAGATCAGCCAGCGGCCGCCAGCGCCTCCCCAGGTTCGGGTAGGACGGCTGCGACCGATTGCGTCAGGTTGTGAGTACTCGGTCCCCGCTTCGTAGCCCAGGTCGTGCTCGACCGAATGCGGACTGCGTTCAGCGGTTGACCGGCGAACCATCGCACCTCCGCTCGCTCCCGCGCACGCGCAGCAAAGAGTGCGCTGCTTTCCAATCCCGTCCGGGACTATTCTGCGTCACGATCCGCTCACGGGACAGTGTCTTCTGTCAACTGCTGGCAAAGGCAGGGTGATTGAGTAGCTCGCGAACCCGGACGATTGATCGTCATCTGGTCTCTGACCTGGGCTTATGGCGATATGAAGCTTGTCAGAACCGCTCTTGGGACCACTGCACTCGAACGCTATACGACAGGCTAGCGGGCCTGCTGCCCGGCATCCAGGACCGCGCCTACGTGTCTTGGTGCGTCTAGCGTGAACTGGCGGACCGATCAGGTTGCTGGGGCCGACGCTGTGCAATTGGCCATGGCGTGACCATAGTGCCTCGTGGGATTCGCCCAAACTATCGCCAGATGAGAGCCCGGGGGCTCTTCATATCGCGTGCGGCCTGCGCCGTTACCGCAGCGGCCGCCTGGCCGCCACCCGCCTCGGTGAGCGGGGCCGTTTCTCTATCCTCAGGCGCATGGATGCCTGCGCAGCGGCCTGGGTGGTGGCCGGGCCGCCCGGGTCCGGGAAGAGCACGGTGGCGCGGCGGCTGCTGGCCGGGCTGACGCCGACCCCGGCCCTGCTCGACAAGGACACCATGTTCGGCTCGTTCGTGGCTGCGACGCTGGCCGCGGCGGGCCGCCCAGCCGGCCAGCGCGAGGGCCCGTGGTACGACGAGCACATCAAGGTGCACGAGTACGCCGGGATGACCGCCACCGCCCGGGAGATCCGCTCATACGGCTGCCCAGTCCTGCTGTCCGCCCCGTTTACCCAGCAGATCCACGATGCCGGCCGCTGGGCCGCCTGGGCGGCTGAGCTGGGCGGCGGGACGGTGCGGTTGGTCTGGGTCCGGTCGGACGCGGCCACCCTGCGGCACCGGCTGACCGCGCGCGAGTCGGCCCGCGATTCCGGCAAGCTGGCCGGCTTCGACCAGTTCACCGCCCGGATGCGGCTCGACGCGAGGCCAGCCGCGCCGCACACCGAGATCGACAACCGGCTGACCGCGGGCCTCGCGCTGGACGACCAGATCGCCGCGCTGCTAGCCAGCCTGTGACCCGGACCTCCCGGCCGACCTGTCCCGACTGGAGACCTACGGCTAGCTGATGTGCTCAGCCGTGCGGGTTGGCGGCGCGGCCCTCGGTACTGAGCAGCACCAGGGTTGCAGCAGGACCCAGGCCCAGTTCGGCGCGGCGCTGGTCGGCGCCGTCGCCGGTGAGCGCAGCGCGCAGGCCAGCCAACGGGGCGGCGCCGCACGGGCCAGCCGAGACGCCGGCCGCAGCCAGGTCTGCGGCTGCGCGGGCACTCTCGGCGTCGGTGATGGCGACCGCGGCGTCCAGCCCGTTCTGCAGGTAGGGCCAGGCCAGGCTGGACGCCGTGCCGCAGTTCAGGCCGGCCATGATGGTCTCACGGGTGGTCACGCTGACCGGCTCTCCCTGGATAAGGCTGGCCACCACCCAGCAGGCGGCCTCAGGTTCCACCGCCAGCAGCGCCGGAGCCGCCCCGGCCGGGCGGCTGCGGTAGTGGGTGACCACGGCCTGGGCCAGCGAGCCCACCCCCACCGGGATCGCGACGAGATCAGGCGGCCCGGCGCCGGCCGCCGTCAGCTGCTCGTCGACCTCGGCGCACAACGTCGCGTAGCCCTCGACGATCCAGCCCGGGATCTGCTCGTATCCCGGCCAAGCGGTGTCCTGGATCAGCAGCGCGTCGGGCCCGGCGGCCACCTCGGCGGCCTGGCGCACCGCCTCGTCATAGGACCCGCTGACCTCGGTGACCTCCGCCCCTTCGGCGGCGATGGCGGCTACGGCGCCGGGATGAACGCCATCCGGCACGAGGACGTGGGCGCGCTGGCCGAGCAGCCGACCCACCCGGGCCACCGCCCGCCCATGGTTACCGTCGGTGGCGGTGACCAGGGTGACGGGACCAACCTCCGGGCCAGCCGCACGGGCAGCCAGCGCTCGGTGCACCGCCCAGGAAGCGCCCAGCACCTTGAACGCGGGCAACCCCAGCCGCGACGACTCGTCCTTGACCAACACCCGGCCCACCCCGAGCTCAGCGGCCAGCGCCGGGATCTCAGCCAGCGGCGTAGGCGCATACCCCGGCAGCGACCGGTGAAAGTCCCGCGCCCCACCCGGCATCGGCGCGCACCTCCAAGCGCGCGCGGCCGGCCGAGCAAACCACATATCGCTCACCCGACCAGCATGCTCCCCGTTTACCCGCCCCGGCGCTGGCCACTCACTACCTGTCTACGGTGAAGTGCCCCCGGCCGGTTGCGGAGACGATCAGTCCGTCTTCACGCAAGATCGCAAGCGCCCGCTCGGCCGTCCCGACCGCCACCTCGTATTGCTGGGCAAGCGTCTTTGCCGACGGCACCCGCCCGGTCAACTCGCGTCGCTCGATCTGGCCGCGCAACAGCTCCGCGAGCTGCTGATACAGCGCGGTCGGGCTGTTGTGATCAAGCGCCACACGGTAACCGTAAGCAACCCCTGTGGTTACCTGGATCTTCCAGGGTCCTCATAGCAACCCATAGGAACCTATGTGTAGTATGGAACCGTGACGTCGAGCGAACACACTGGCACGGGTTATGTGATGGTCGATCTCGGCGGCTGGATCTCCGGGTCGTGTTCACACATCGGGTACCTGGAAGTCCTTCCCTGCCAGCTCCACGCGGGTCACCTGCACATGCGCGACCAGCGTCACCCGGACGAAGTGCTTCACGTCCGCGCCGACGAGTTCGCCGCCTTCGCTCTGATGATCAAGGGTGGCGTCTATGACCACCTGTTCGCGTGAGGAGTCCGCGCACTCTTCACGTGTTTGGTGCGCTCATGTGTCCGATTCATCCTGGTTCTGGTGAACCAACCACGTGAAGAGTGCGGCACGGTGGCCTACACCGCCGAGATCCGCTGCCAGGATGACTGGAACAGCCCGCTCCGGCAAGAGCGGTCAAGCGGTTCGCGCAAGCATCCGGTGCTCAGTGACTGAACCCGGCTCGTCTTCCAGTTCGACGTGCTTCGCCTGACCAGGCTCCGATAGATAGAGGCTGATTGCCTCGGTCAGGGCCTCCCGCAGCTCCTGCATATCGGCGCCGGCCGCGAAGCAGCCTGGCAGCTCCAGTACTTCGGCCCAGAGCTCCTCGCCAGGCTCGTGGTGGACGCGCACGGTGTACAGCTCTTCGGCCATCACTCGCTGCCTCTCTGGAGTCCGGCCTGCCGCATGATCGCTGGCGGGGGTGACCTGCATCCAGCTGGACACTACCGTCGTGCACGCCTGTTCGGACAAGGAGAAGGCCGCGCCGGGCGCGGTGTTGTCTACCGCACCGATAGGGGCCGGTACGCAGAAGGAGATGCTTGCCCGCCTGTATCAGATCGCCCGGACTGCGGCTCTGTCCCTTTGACAGTGCCCGTGGATGTCGTGATCACGCTCCCGGGGCCTTCCGCCGTACGCGGCCCGAATGAATGGGGAGGAATCATGACCGATAGCGTTCCAACCGAGCAGGACCTCGATCTGACGAGCGGGTTCCAATGGAGTGAGGTACCGTCCACGCCAGAGCGGCGGCTGGCCGCAGAGGCCGCGCCAGCCGGGCCTAATCTGGGCGGCATCGCAGGATTCGTCGGGACATTTAGGGGCAACGGCCTGAACACGATCTTCCGGCCACAGGACTTCGCCGTCTCCCCCACGCCCCTACCGAAGCCGGCCACCGGTCCTAACGACAACATCCTCGAGATCAACCTCACCGAGGAGACACTGGCGTTCTCGGCGCCCCTCGGGTCGATCCCTAACCGCGGCATGGTGCAGGGCGACGCCTTCCTCAACGGGATTCCCTACGTCCAGAAAATCAAAGACGTCAGCGTTCCCGCCAGCCCCGTCGGCATCCATTTCGAGCCGGGGGTCTGGCTGAGCGTCCCCGCCACCACCGTGCCCGCGGAGCGCGCCACCATCGCGCGCATGGCCTCGATCCCGCACGGCACCACCATCGAGGCCCAGGGCACCTCCTTCACCAAAGCCGGAGGCCCGCGCATAGACCCCGTCGACATCACCCCCTTCCAGATCGGCAACCCGGCCCAGCGCATCACCTTCCCAAGCCAGACCGTGACGGACACCGGCACCTTCCGGCTGCCCCAGGACCTGACCAGCTTCATCGCCGCCGGAACCATCACAAAGGAAATCCTGGAAAACCCCAACCTCATCCTGCAGAACCGTGCCGCCGCCCAGACCATCACCTCCACGACAGTCAATGTGATCAGTACTAACCCAGCGGACCCGCTGTTCGGCGGCGGCACTGACAACATTGCGTTCCTGCTGGGCGACAAGAACGCCACTGCCCCGAACGCCGATGCGGTCCAGATGTCCGCAATTTTCTGGGTCGAAACCGTGACGGAGCAGATCACGGTCCCCGCCTACACCGCCCACCATCCGGTGATCGTGCGGGGATCCACCAGCGCGGGCAACCCGGTGGTCAGCTTCTCGGTGACCTCGAAGACGCCGACCGCCGAGCCCAGGACGGTTGACGTCTCGTACACCCAGATCCAGTACACGCAGACGGTCCTGCTCAACTTCAACACCCTGACGTGGCCGCACGTCTCGGTCGCGACGCTCGTGCCAAACAAACCCGTCCCGGTGGCGATCTAGCTAGCGCGCCGAGGATCGGGACGAATTGGGCAGCGAGCGCATTGGGTCGCCGCCGAGGTCAGACGTTGAAGCGGAACTCGACTACGTCGCCGTCCCGCATGACGTAGTCCTTGCCTTCGATGCGGACCTTGCCGGCGGCCCGGGCGGCGGCCAGTGAGCCGGCCTCCACCAGGTCGTCGTAGCTGACGACCTCGGCCTTGATGAAGCCGCGCTGGAAGTCGGTGTGGATCACCCCGGCCGCTTCCGGCGCGGTCGCGCCGACCGGGATCTCCCAGGCGCGGACCTCCTTGGGCCCGGCCGTCAGGAACGTCTGCAGGCCGAGCGCGGCGAAGCCAGCATGGGCCAGCCGGTTCAGCCCGGGCTCCCCCATGCCCAGCCCGGCGGCCATCTCGGCTGCCTCGTCCTCGGGGAGTTCGGCCAGCTCGGCCTCGGTCTTGACGTCGAGGAACACCGTCTCGGCCGGCGCCACCTGGGCGGCCAGCTTGGCCCGCAGACCCTCGTCGGCCAGCTCACCCTCGTCCATGTTGAACACGTACACGAACGGCTTGGCCGTCAGCAAGTGCAGCTCGCGCAGGTCAGCTACGTCGATGCCGGCCGCAGCCGCCCCGGCGGACAACGTGGTCCCGCCGTCCAGCAGTTGCTGCGCGCGGGCGGCGGCATCGGCCGCGCGCTGGCGTTCTGGATTCTTGGCGAATTTTGCTTCCTTGGCCAGCCGGGGCACGGCCTTGTCCAGCGTTTGCAGGTCGGCCAGGATCAGCTCGGTGGCGATCGTGTCGATGTCCCGGCTGGGCGACACGTCGCCGTCCACGTGGCTCACGTCTGGGTCGGTGAACACACGCACGACCTGGACGATTGCGTCCGTCTCGCGGATGTGCGCGAGGAACTGGTTGCCCAGCCCCTGCCCCTGCGACGCGCCGCGGACCAGGCCCGCGATGTCCACGAAGCGGGCGGTGGCGGGCACGATCTTGGCCGAGTCGAACATCTTGGCCAGCACCGCGAGCCGCGAGTCGGGGATGCCGACCACGCCCACGTTCGGCTCGATGGTGGCGAACGGGTAGTTCGAAGCCAGCGCGCTGGCCCTGGTCAGCGCGTTGAACAGGGTGGATTTACCGACGTTGGGCAGGCCGACGATGCCGATCGAGAGACTCACGCCGCGAGTCTAGGCCGTCGGCGTGGCCACCTGGTTCTGTCGGCACCCGCTGGGACCATGAAGGGTATGGACGCGATCTCGGTGTTCGCCGGGCTCTTGCTGGCCTTGCTCATCGGTGCGGCACTTGGCTACCTGTACGCGCGGAGCCGCCAGGCCGCCGCCGCGGCCGAGCTGACCGGCCAGGTGCGGGCGGCCGAGGAACGGGCCCGGGCCGCGCTGGAGCGCGCCGCGCTCACCGACGGCCAGCTCGGCCAGCAGTTCGAGGCGCTCTCGGCGCAGGCGCTCGACGCCAGCGCACGGCGCTTCATCGAGATGGCCGAGGGCCGGCTGAACGCGGCCAACGTGGCCGCGGCGGGCGAACTGGAGGCCCGCCGGGCCGCGGTGGACCACCTGGTCGGCCCGCTCCGCGAGACGCTGGACCGGCTGGAAGCCCAGCTCCGCGAGTCGGACGCGGACCGGCACCGGTCGCACGCCGCGCTGGCCGAGCAGGTGACCATCGCCCGGCGCAGCTCGGACGAACTGCGCACCCAGACCCAGGCGCTGGTGACCGCGCTGCGCCGGCCCGAGGCCCGCGGCCGGTGGGGTGAGATGCAACTGCGCCGGGTGGTCGAACTCTCCGGGATGAGCGCACGGTGCGATTTCGAGGAACAGGTCAGCGTCACTTCCGACCATGGTGCCCAACGCCCGGACATGGTGATCAGGTTGGCCGGTGGCAAGAACATCGTGGTGGACTCGAAAGTCTCGCTGGCTGCCTATCTGGAGGCGGCGGAGACCCCAGACCCGGATGTACGGCAAGCCCGGTTGCGGGCGCACGCCCGGCACCTGCGCGATCACGTGGACAGCCTGGCGGCCAAGGCCTACTGGTCGGTGCTCAGCCCGGCACCGGAGTTCGTCGTGCTGTTCATCCCCGGCGAGGTGTTCCTCGCGCCGGCCCTGGATTACGACCCGAGCCTGCTGGAATACGCGGTGTCCCGCAGGGTGCACATCGCTACGCCGACCACTCTGGTCAGCTTGCTGCGCACCGCCCAGTACGCCTGGCAGCAGGCCGCCCTGTCGGAGAACGCGCGGGCGGTATTCGACCTCGGCCGGGAGCTCTACGAGCGGATCGGCCGGCTGGGCGGGCAGGTGGACAAGGTGGGCAAGGCGCTGACCAACGCGGTCACCGCGTACAACCAGGCGGTCGGCGGGCTGGAATCCACGGTGCTGGTCAGCGCACGGCGGCTGAACCAGCTCGGCGTGGTGGACGCCGACCTGGACCCACCTGCCCTGGTCGAGGCGACCACCCGGGCGCTGTCCGCCCCGGA
>DASXIN010000022.1:0-2133 GCA_036497945.1 Streptosporangiaceae bacterium
TTGGGCATCGTGGCCGGGCTGATCGCCGGGGGCCTGCTGGTCACCTACCTGTCCTGGCGGTGGGTGATGTTCGTCAACGTGCCGATCGGGCTGGCCCTGGCGGCCCTGGCCACCCGCGTGCTGCCGCGGTCACCGCGCGGCGCCGGACGGTTCGACCTGCCCGGCGCCCTCACCGCGACAGCCGGGGTCGCGTTGCTGGTGTACGGGCTGTCCAACGCCGCCACCACCCCGGACGGCGTCTCGCACTGGGGAGACACCAAAGTCGTCGCGCCGCTGGCCGCAGCCGCCGTCCTGCTGACGGCGTTCGGGGTGATCGAGACGCGCAGCACGCACCCGCTGCTGCCCGTCCGGGTGCTGCGCAGCCGGGACCGGTCCGGGGCCTACCTGATCAGCCTGTGCGTCGGCACCGCGCTGATCGGCATGTTCTTCTTCCTCACCCTGTTCATCCAGGACGTGTGGGGGTACAGCCCGCTGAGGACCGGCCTGGCCTACCTGCCGTTCGTCCCGGCGGTCCTGGCGGCGACCGTGGTCACGCAGCAGGCGGTGACCCGGATCGGCGCCCGGCCGCTGCTGATCGCCGGCAGCGCGATCGCGGGCGGCGGGATGTTCTGGCTGTCCCGGATCACCGAGCACAGCACGTTCGCCAGCGGCATGCTCGGCCCGGAGCTGGTCCTCGGGGCCGGCCTGGGCCCGCTGTTCGTACTGACCTTCCTGGTCGGGCTGACCAAGGTGAACCCCGGCGACACCGGCGTGGCGTCCAGCCTGGTCAACGTCGGAGAGCAGGTCGGCGGGTCGATCGGGCTGGCGGTCATCGGCACCGTGGCCTGGAGCGCGGTGGCCAGCAGCCTGCGATCCCAGGCGGCCGCCGCGGCGAAGGCCGGCGTGCACGCGACCGGCGCCAGGGCCGCCGCGGTGCAGACCCGCATCTACCACCACGCGCTGGCCACCGGATTCTCCCGCGGCTACCTGGTCTCGGCGGGCGTCATGGCGCTCGCAGTGATCATCGCGGTGGCCGTGATCCGGATCAGGCGCCAGGACCTGTCCGGCGCAGACCCGATGTCGGCGCCGGCCGGTGACACCACACACCACGTTATAAACGATGTCTAAATTGAGTAAGGAGCTGTCATGGCCACCATGCGGGAACGGGTCCTCGTCACGGGCGCTTCGGGGTTCGTCGGCGGGCACTGCGTCACCGAACTGATCGCCCACGGGTACGAGGTGCGGGCCGCGGCCCGCAACCCGGCCGGAGTCCAGCACCTGGCGGGCGTCTCCGAAGTGGTCCGCGCCGACCTGGAATCGGACAGCGGCTGGGCGGACGCGGCCGCTGGATGCAACTACGTGCTGCACGTCGCCTCGCCGCTTCCGCTCAGCGCCCCGGCGGACGAGAACGACCTGATCCGCCCGGCGGTGGACGGGACACTGCGCGTACTGCGGGCGAGTGCCGCGAGCGGCACGGTAAAGCGCGTCGTGGTGACGTCCTCCACGGACGCTGTCGGCCCCGCTGCCTCCGCGCACCCGGACGCGAAGACGCGCACGGAAGAGGACTGGGCGGACCCCGCGGCCTCTCATGGCTACATAAAGAGCAAGATCCTCGCCGAGCGCGCGGCGTGGGACTTCGCCCGCGCCGACGGCGGAATCGAACTAACAGTCATCAACCCGGGACTGGTCCTCGGGCCAGTCCAGCAAGCCGCTATCAGCACTTCCCTGGAGCCCCTCCGCCGCCTGCTCGCCAGGGAGGTCCCCGGCGTCCCCCGCCTGGGCTTCGCGACCGTCGACGTGCGTGACCTGGCCGCAGCGCACCGGCTGGCCATGGAAACCCCCCATGCCGCGGGCAACCGGTATATCTGCGCCGGGCCGCACGTCTGGCTTCGTGACATGGCGAAGATCCTGTCGGCCAGGTACCGGGTGCCGACCCGGCCGCTGCCGTACGCGTTCCTGTGGGCGGCCGGGCGGTTCGATCCGGCTATCCGCGGGATCCTGGACCTCGTCGGACAGGAGGAAAATTACAGCGCCGACAAGGCGCGGCGCGACCTCGGCTGGACGACACGGCCGCTTTCCGGCACGCTCTTCGACACCGCCGCGAGCCTCTTCGACCACGGGCTGGTCAAGGCCTGAGGCTGCCGGCCAGCGGTT
>DASXIN010000023.1:0-144420 GCA_036497945.1 Streptosporangiaceae bacterium
GGAGAGAAGATCCGCATCAGCGCAGACGCCCTCATCGGCCTGTGTGGCTTCGCAGTAACTGACCTGTGACATCACGGTCGACTCCCAGTCTCGGCTGGCCACAGCCTCGCCGCAGGCACCGGCGCCGCACCTCCTCCCTCACGCCATCTCACCCGGGTGAGAGCTCCCCCCTCACTGCATCCGCGCTGGATCGCTTAACGGCGGTGCCGCGGACCTCGGTGCCCGTCCCGCGTAACGCCTGGGCGGCAGCCGAGACCGAACTGCCGTGACAGCTATCACCGGCAGCGCGGAGGAAGCGGCCGCCTTCTTCCGCGATGGCCGGGCGCGGGTCCTTGCCATGCGGCCAGCCCTACCAGGAGGACACCATGAAAGGACTGCAGGACAAGGTCGCCGTCGTCACCGGCGGCAGCTCTGGCATCGGCCAGGCGATCGCCATCCGGCTCGGCGAAGAAGGCGCCAACGTCGCTATCAACTACGTGGGCCGGCCGGAAAGCGCGATCTCCACCAGGGAAGCGATCGAGCACGGGGTGGAGATCTGCCTGAAGAAGATGACGGAGGCCGGCGGACGGCCGATCCTCGTCGCCGCTGACGTATCCGACGAGCAGGCTGTGGACCAGATGTTCGACCGGGTGATGAGCGAGTACGGGCGGCTGGACATCCTGATCAACAACGCCGGCATCCAGATCGCGGAGGACTCCGATGAGCTGTCCGCCGCCGACTTCGACAAGGTCCTCGCGGTTAACCTGCGCGGCGCGTTCCTGTGCGCCCGCGCCGCCGTGCGCGCTTTCCTGGTTGCGCGGCAGCCCGGCGTGATCGTCAACGTGTCCAGCGTGCACCAGGTGATCCCGAAGCCACGGTTCCTCGGCTACTCGGTGTCCAAGGGCGGCATGCAGAACCTCACCAGGTCGTTGGCGCTTGAATACGCCGCGCGGGGAATACGGGTCAACAGCATCGGCCCGGGCGCGACTGTCACGCCGATCAACCGGTCGTGGATCGATGACCCCGTCAAGCGGCGCATGGTGGAGAGCCACATCCCGATGCGGCGGGCCGGTGATGCCGAGGAGATGGCCGCGGCGACGGCGTTCCTGTGCTCTGATGAGGCGGCCTACATCACCGGCCAGACACTCTTTATCGACGGCGGCCTCACCCTATATCCCTCATTCGAGACGACATGGTCGTCTGAGTGACGATCCGCCCAGGCTGGGCACTCCCGGGCAGAGTCAGCACCGTTCGAAAGCAGGCGGGCGCCCAGGCGCCCGCCTACTCACTGCTCATTGCGGGTACCGTTGCATGCCGCGACTGTTGCGGGTAGCCGGTGGAGAACGCCGGTGCCGGGAGAGGGGCGGCTGCGCCGGGCGGTACCTGGAGAACAGGAACCCGTCCTCTCGCAGAGAGGGCGCAGCCGCCAGCCTGGCCCGGTTGCCAGGCCTGGCGAGGATCCGCTTGGCGCCGTCCCCGACCAGCAGCGGTGAAATAGTCAGGCCTAGCTCATCGAGCAAGCCGGCCGTCGTTCCCGCTCCGGGCCGTAACACATCGACTGCTGCCGAGACTTCTCCAGCAACAGCAACGCGCGCAACGATCGCGGTGCGGAGGAGGGTGGCCAATGACCGGCTCATTTGACGTGGTGATAATCGGCGCGGGCCCGGCCGGCGAACATGCTGCCGGCCGCCTGGCCGACGCCGGCCTGACCGTTGCCATCGTGGAGCGGGAACTGGTTGGAGGGGAGTGCTCCTACTGGGGCTGCATCCCTTCCAAGACGCTCATCCGGCCCGGCGACGTCCTGGCCGCAGCACGGCGTGCGCCGGGCGCCGCCCAGGCGGTCACCGGCCACCTCGACACCGCGGCCGCCTTCGCCCAGCGCGACTACATGACCTCCAACTGGCATGACGACGGCCAGCTGCCCTGGCTGGAGGGCGAAGGCATCGACCTTGTCCGCGGTACCGGCCGCCTGGCCGGGGAACGGGCGGTGCAGGTCGAGGCCGCCGACGGAAGCACCCGGCAGCTCCGCGCCGCCCATGCGGTCGTGCTGGCCACCGGCACCGGCCCACTCATCCCCCCCATCCCGGGCCTGCGTGACGCCGGCCCGTGGGACAACCGGAGCATCACCAGCGCGAAGGAACTGCCGCGGCGCCTGCTGGTGCTGGGCGGCGGCGCCATCGGCGCCGAAATGGCACAGGCGTTCAGGCGCCTGGGCTGCGAAGAGGTGGTGGTCCTCGAGGGCGCCGAACGGCTGCTTGCGCGGGAGGAGCCGTTCGCCGGCGAGGAATTGCTGGCCGCGTTCGGGGCCGAGGGCATCACCGTGGTGACCGGCGTTCGCATGACCGCGGCACGCCGCCTGGGCAGCGGCGGCCCAGTCGTAGCAACACTGGAGGACGGGCGTGAGTTCACCGGAGACGAGATCCTGGTCGCGGTGGGCCGCCGGCCCGCCACTACCGGCATTGGCCTGGAGCACGTCGGGCTCGAGCCCGGCCGCCCGGTGCCGGTGGACGTGCAGCTGCGGGCGGTCGGCGTTGCCGGAGGATGGCTGTATGCGATCGGTGACTGCAACGGGCTCGCGCCCTTCACCCACATGGGGAAGTACCACGGGCGCGTGGCCGCGGCGGCGATTCTTGGCCGGGAGGTAGCCGACGTGGCGTCCCATGACGTCGTGCCCCGGGTGACGTTCACCGACCCACAGGTGTGCGCGGTCGGCCGCACCGCCGCCGAGGCGCGGGCCGCTGGGTTGCATGTCACGGTGGTCACCACCCCGACGGGCGGGGTTCCCGGCGCGTACACCCAGGGCAACGGCATCCGCGGTACCAGCCAGCTGGTCATCGACGACGACCGCAGGACCGTGGCCGGCGCCACCTTCACCGGGCCCGGGCTGCAGGAACTGCTCCACTCGGCCACGGTTGCGATCGCCGGCGGCGTGACCGTCGACCGCCTGTGGCACGCGGTGCCGTCATTCCCGACCGTCAGCGAAGTCTGGCTCCATCTGCTCGAGGCCTACGGCCTCTAATCTTCGAAGAAGGGACACGACGATGGACAGCTTGCCGATCGGCGACTATGGCCTGCTGTCGGACTGCCGGTCGGCGGCGCTAGTCAGCCGGGCCGGCTCGGTGGACTGGCTATGTTTCCCCCGTTTCGACGCACCGGCCGTCTTCGCCCGCATCCTCGACCCAGGGGGTGGGCACTTTACGATCCAGCCTGCTGGTGACTTCCAGGCCAGCCGCGCCTACGTGGACCAGACCATGGCGCTGGAAACCACGTTCCGCACCGCGACCGGCACTGCGGTGCTGACCGACGCGATGGCGGTCGGCCGCAACGACCGCGGCCACGACCTGGGTGCCGGGTCGCCGGGAGCATTGCTGCGCTGCCTGGCCTGCACCGACGGCGAGCTGGAGGTCGAGGTCAGCTATGCCCCGCGCCCCGAATACGGCCTGATCCACCCGATTCTCGAGCCGGTTCCCGGCGGCCTGGCCGCCCGCGGAGGCGCCGACCGGCTCTTGCTGTCCGCGCCCGCCGAGTTCAGGGTCGAGGGCGCGACCGCGACCACACGCCTGCACCTGGCGGCCGGCCAGACGGTCAGTTTCGCGCTGCAGCACGGGCGCATGGGGGAGCCGCCGCTGACCGCCTGGGACGCCAGCGAGATCGCCGCCCGCCTGGAGGACACCCTGGAAGGTTGGCGCTCATGGTCGGCCATCCACCAGACCTACAATGGCCCATGGCGGGACCTGGTCCACCACTCCGGCCGGGTCCTGCAGGCGCTCACCTTCGCCCCCACCGGCGCCATCGTCGCCGCACCCACCACCTCGCTGCCGGAGACCATCGGCGGGGAGCGCAACTGGGATTACCGCTACACCTGGGTCCGCGACGCGTGCCTGACCATGGAAGCCCTGTGGGTGGCGGACTGCCCCGACGAAGCCAACAAGTTCTTCACCTTCCTCGCCGACGCGGCGGCATCCCAGCTTCAGCGGGGGATCGACCTGCAGATCATGTTCGGGATCGGCGGCGAACGCGATCTTTCCGAGCGGGAGCTGCCGCACCTGGCCGGCTGGCGGGGCAGCCGGCCCGTACGGGTCGGCAACGGCGCGTGGAGCCAGCGCCAGCTCGATGTCTACGGCGAGCTGCTCGGCGCCGCCCAGCGGCTGGTCCAGCAGCTCGGTGAGCTCGACCCGGTCGCCCAGCGGTTCCTGGCGGCCGCCGCCGACACCGCCGCCAGCCGCTGGAAGGAAAAAGACCAGGGCATCTGGGAGATCCGCGGCGAGCCACGCGACTTCCTGTACTCCAAGCTGCAGTGCTGGGCCGCGCTCAACCGTGCGATCGACATCGCTCCCCATCTCGGCGCACAGCATCGGGTGGAGGAATGGGCTACCGCCCGCGACCAGATCCGCGCGGCCATCCTGGAGCAGGGCTGGAATGAGAAGGCGGGGGCATTCACCCAGGCCTTCGGCAGCGAGGACCTGGACGCGTCCAACCTGATGCTGGCGATCACCGGCTTTCTGCCCGCTGATGACCCGCGGATGAAGGCGACCATCGACGCCACTGCCGCCCGGCTCACCGACGAGCGCGGCCTGGTCTACCGCTACCTCGCGCACGATGGCCTGGCCGGCGAGGAGGGAACCTTCCTGCTGTGCACCTTCTGGCTCGCGCAGGCGCAGGCGCTCGCGGGTGAGCTGGACCAGGCCACGGCCAGCTTCGACCGGGCGGTGGCGGCGATCAACGACGTGGGCCTGCTGGCCGAGGAGGTCGACGGCGCCAGCAGCGAGATGATCGGCAACTTCCCTCAGGCGTTCAGCCATATCGGCCTGGTCAACGCCGCCTGGGCCATCAGCCAGGCCCAGGAACGCGCCGCCCGCCGCGACCCGGTGGCGGCAGGTTCCGACGCGGCGAAAGGGTCAGGGAGCTGACCCGATGGGCCCGACCAGATACCGCATCGTCCTGCGGGGACGGCTGAGCGAGCGCTTCGAGACAGCCTTCGAGGGGATGGCCCTGGAGCCCGGCCCGAACCAGACAGTGCTGGTCGGCGAAGTCCGTGACCAGGCGCATCTGTACGGCCTGCTCGACCGGCTGCGTGACTATGGGATCGAATTGGTCGCCGTAGAACCCGCCGGCACGGCCGATACCGGTGCCGAGCACAGCTCACCGCACGGTCCCGCCGCGTAAGGCGAAGCTGGCGGCAGTCGCGTCACGCGCCGTCGGGAGAAGGTGATGCGCGCGCCAGTAATGCCCTTATACGGGCACGCGGTGACGCTGTCGGCGGGGATATAGGTGCCCGAAGTCGACGTCGGTCCGGCTCAGGTAGTAGCGCGGGCAACCCGGTCTGAAAGACCATCACCGGGGAGGGCGAGTCAGCGCGCACAATGCTCAAGCTCGACCCGCACAGGGCCGTTGGCGCGCAGCGCGTTCACCCGCACATACGGGCTGCGCGGGTGAACGAAGACCTGTTTGCCTCCGGGATCAGCAGATCGCGGCGCAGGTCAGCAAGCGGATGAGTAGTGCGGGTCTACCGGGGCCGCACAGGCGAATGCGGCCTGTGCGGCCCGATCCCGCGGACGCGCCAAGGACAGATGATCAAAAAGGCCTGACCGCCTTCCGGCGATCAGGCCTCTGACCTGCACTTACTTGGTAGCGGGGGCAGGATTTGAACCTGCGACCTCTGGGTTATGAGCCCAGCGAGCTACCGAACTGCTCCACCCCGCGTCGGTGTCCCTTAACAATATGGGCTACCGCGAGCGCTGGCAAATCGGCCCGCCGCCCCCCAATACCCGCAGCTCAGCCCCGAAGCCCGCCGCCTCAACCAGCCCCCCAGGCCGTCAACCCGCCAGCCCGTCAGGCCCCCGGCGTCGAGATGCCCGGCGCCAGCATCCACAGCGAATACGTGATCTGCCAGGGCGACGTCGGCGGCTGGGTCAGGTTGTGCGGGTCCTGGGTTGTGTTCAGCCCGAGCACCTTCCGCGGCGTGGCCTGGAACCGGGCCAGCTCAACCGCCCGGGTCGCCAGCAGCACCGGTTCCCGTCCCTTGGCCGTGATCGCCTGCTCCACCGCCTGCACCTCAGCGAGCCCAGCATCAGCCATCACCGCGGTAGGCACCTTGCACATCCCGCGGATCACCTGGGCGAATTCATCAGCGGCCGGGCGGTCAACGATCACCACGGACATCTGCGAGCTCATCGTCCCGCACAGCCCCTGCACCGCCAGCGACTGCCCCACCCCAGTCTGATGCACGCCCAGCCCAGTCAAGGTGATCAGCGTCGAATGTTTCGCGGCCGCCCCGGACTTACCAAAGCTGAGCCCCAGCGTAGTCACCGCCGTCGGCACGGCCAGCGCCACCACGAAGAACGCCGAGGCCAGCGCGACCGCGGTCAACCCCGCACCGCGTTCCCGGGCCCGGTGGTCCAGCCAGGCCGCGACCCAGATCGCGCAGAGCACGAACCCGGGCAGCACCAGCGGAACCAGTACCCGGCTGGCCCACGGCTGGTCGGGCACCGTGTTCGGGGCCCACAGCACGGTGACCGTGCCCCAGCCGAGCACGGCCAGTGGCAGCGCCCAGGCCCGGACCGTGCGGTCCTCGTCGTCCTGCCAGCGGAGCAGGCCGCTCACGCACCGCCGGGTGAGCAGCGCGGCGCCGAACGCGCCGAGCAGCAGCGCCGGGATGCCGATGTACCAGATGACCCAGTACATGCTGTCTTCCGCGAAGGACCGGGTCGGCTGCACCGGCATGCCAAGCAACCGCTGCAGCGCGGCCACGTAGCCCTCCGTCGCTGCCCCCGGCTGCCAGTGCACGGTCTGCACCGCGGGCCGGATCAGGAAGGCGATCACCAAGGCGGGCACCAGCAGCGCGCACGCCTCGGGCAGCCACCACCGCGCGGCCGCGCGCATCGCCACCCGGGCTCGGCGCCGCACCGTCGGCCACAAAGCGAGCAGCACGGCAACCAGCATCAGCAACGCGGCCACCCCAGCGATCAGGCTGATCGGCCGCACCGCGAATCCCGGATTTGCCCGGTAGCCCGGCGCGGCCAGCTGCCCCGCGGCCAGGCCGCACACCAGGCCGGCCAGCACGCCGGCCCCGAACGGAACCACCACCGGCCGCCGGGCCAGCACCGCTACCCCGAGGAACGGGATGATGGGAATCAGGAACGGCAGCGCGCCCAGCGACACCACCGTGGTCGTGCCGAGCGCCAGCCCGCCGAGTGCGGCGGCGGCCGTGCGTGGCGGCAGCCAGTCCGGCCAGCGCAGCCAGTCGGCGTAGCCAGCCAGCATGGGCCGGCCCCGCGGGCTGGTCACCGAGTCCACCACCAGGCACAGCCCGCCGAACGCCAGGATCTGCAGCAGTGGGGGAGCGAACGCGGCCCGGCTGGTGTACTGCTCCGGCAGGCTGAGGCCGAGAATGGCCGCGGCGGGCGGGGCCCACTGCGGGCCGATCAGCCGGCCCGCCAGGCCGCCGAACGTGACCAGGGCCAGCGCCCCGAGTATCGGCGAGATCAGCGCGGCCGCGGACATGCCGTGGATCCACCAGCCGCCCGCCAGCAGGATGGCCAGCCCCGGCATGAACTCCGGCGCGATCCCGCCACCAGCAGCGGCCGAGCCGGTCGTGCCGAACCCGGCACTGCCGAAACTCAGCCCCGGATGAGCCCCGCCGAACGCGGCCAGCGACTGGGTGATGGGCAGCGAGCCATGCCCGGCGATCCAGTAGCTGAGCTGGAACACCGCACCGGGCTCGCGCAGCACGATGATCTGCGGTGAGTTCAGCAGGATCTGCCACGCGCCGAAGCCGACCGCGACGGCCAGCGTGCCGCCCAGGCCCCACCAGCCGGCCCAGGCTCGCACCGGCTTGCCCTGGCCGCCGGCCAGCACCGGAACCAGCCGCCAGCCGGGCACCCGGTGCGTCACCGCGGCGATCATGATGACGGCCAGCGGCACGGAGATCAGCAGCAGCGGCGCGGGCCGCAGCTGGCCGGCCAGCAACAGCGCCACGCCGGGCAGCAGCCAGGCCAGCACGAGCAGCACCGGCAGCGCGGTGACCTGGGCGAAGCTGCGCCCAGCAAGAGAGACCCGGCGCGTTCGCCGAACGGCAGGCGCAGGCTCGCGTCCGCCGCTCTCGGCTACGTCGCCGGCTGGACGGGCATCCCGGACCACGGCACCCACTCTAAGCGGAAGCATCCCAGCAGCAAGGGAACCAGAGCTGACCGATTCATCTCATTGCGCCACATGCCGTGGCCTCGCACGGAACAATAGTCGGCACACCCCCGCCCATGATGATCTACGCCGCGAGGAGCGATGACCCGCTACGCAGATGTGGACGAGCCCGGGGGACCAGCAGCACAGCCCGGATACCCGGTGCCTGGACAGCGGCCAGTCGGCGACACCGATTGGCAGCTATCCAGCTACCTGCACGGCCCGGATGACCGGGGCGGCACCGGGCTAGGCGTCGGCGACGCGGGCACGGACGGCCCGGATACTGGCGGCCGGCGGGCCAGCCGGCCAGCCGGCCAACCGGGCAAATCCGGCCAGCCGCAGCGCGGCCGCCCGGGCGGCCCGCCGACCCGGTTGGCCAAGACCCAGTCCGGCTTCGGGCACGGGCGCCGGCGCAAGTGGCTGGGCGGGATCGCCATCGTGGCCATGGTCGGCGTGGTCGGCACCTCGCTGGTGGCCTATGCGCAGTACCGCAGCGTGCTGGGCAGCATCCACCGGGAGACGGTCACCGCCGCCATGCTCGGCCACCGGCCGCCGTACACCGCCGGGCTGAACATCCTGGTCATCGGCTCGGACTCGCGGGCCGGCCTGGGCCGCAAATTCGGCGCGGGCGTGCAGGGCGCCCGCTCGGACACCTCGATGCTGCTGCACATCGCGCCTGGGCACACCCGGGCCGACATCATCAGTTTCCCGCGCGACTCGATGGTGCCCGTGCTGGCCTGCTCCAACGACGGCCAGGGACACACCGGCCAGAGCGCCCAGTCCGGTCAGGTCGAGCGGCTGAACGCCACGTTCTCGGCCGGCGGCGCGCCCTGCCTGTGGAAGACCCTGGAGCAGACCACCGGCATCCGCATCCAGCACTTCGTGGAAGTGAACTTCGCCGGCTTCCAGTCCATCGTCAACGACGTCGGCGGCGTCCAGGTGTGCCTGCCGTTCGCGATCAACAACGCCCAGTCCAGGCTGCACCTGGCGGCCGGGAAGCGCGTGGTCAACGGGGCGCAGGCGCTGGCCTTCGTCCGGCTGCGCGAGGACATCGGCGAGGGCTCGGACACCCAGCGCATCCAGCGCCAGCAGTACTTCCTCGCCGCGGTCATGCAGAAACTCAAGTCCACCGGCCTGCTCAGCCAGCCCAGCCGGATCTTCGCCGTGGTGCGCGACGTGGCCAAGTCGCTGACCACCGACAGCGGCCTGGACCTGAACACCATGCTGCGCATCGCGAGCAGCATGAAGAGCCTGAGTTCCAGTGCCGTGCAGTTCATCACCGTCCCGGTGGTGCCCTACGTGGGCAACCCCACGGCCGAGCTGTCCTGGGCGCAGCCGCAGGCTGACCGGCTGTTCCGGGCCGTCGAGGCCGACCACCAGCTGCCCACCGCGGCCAAGGGCAAGAAGACCAAGGCGGCCAAGGCGCGTACGGTCAGCCCAGCCAAGGTCAACGTCGAGGTGCTGAACGGGTCTGGCGTCCAGGGCATCGCAGGCACCACGGCCAGCGCCCTCACCGCCAAGGGATTCAAGGTGGCCGGCACCGGCCCGGCGCCCAACTACGCCTTCACCAGCAACGTGATCGAGTACTCCTCGGCCGCCCAGTTGCCCGCGGTGAACACGCTCAAGACCCTGTTCAGCTCGGTCGCAGTGAAGCAGGACGCGGCGCTGACCTCGAACTCGCTCACGCTCATCCTCGGCTCCAGCTTCCAGGGGCTGAGCGCGGCGGCCAGCTCCGGGTCCACCAAGTCGGCCTCGCAGAAGCTGAACAGCCTGGCCAAGAGCTACGGCGGCATCACCGCGAACACCAACATCTGCTCCGATTCCGCCGCGTTCGCCGGCCCGGACACCCCGCTCCCCGGCGGCTGACCCAAACCCCCATGCCGATACTTAACGCCAGTGCCTGGTCCGGGGCTGGCGCCGGTCTCAGGCGATGCGCGGCTGGGCCAGCCCGCCGGATGCCGACTCCTCCGGGTCGCCGCCGTCCGGGGCGGCGGTCCGGCTGTGCCACAGCCCGAGCTGCGCGATGACCAGCCAGGCCCACAGGCCGAGCGGGTACATGAAGTAACCGAACCGGGTCGCCGGGGCCAGGGTGAACATCAGCAACAGGCCGATGATCAGCCGCCAGGTCGCGGCGGGCACGGTGCGCGGTGGCTGCACCACCAGCGAGACCAGCACACCCAGCCCGGCCAGGCAGAGCAGCGTCACCGCGATCAGGTGCCCGGTATGCCCGGTATCCGCGAGTAGGTGCCCGGGCAGCGGGCTGACCGCCGCCGACTTGACGCTGGCCAGGCCGAGCGGGAACAGGATCGTGTTGTCCACCAGTGCGTGCGCACCGAGCGCGGCGACCGGCACGACCATGGCACACGCCACCACTACGGCGGTGGCCGAGAACTGGGCCGCGGTGCGCCGGCCGTCCCGGACCAGCACCATCGTCGCGGCCACGACCAGCGCAGGCCACGCGGTCGCCTTGGTGGCCGCCGCGATGCCGAGCACCGCCCCGGCCAGCAGCGGCCGTGGGTGCCGCCAGAGCAGCGCCAGGCCCAGGCAGATCAGCGCCAGCACCGGGACGTCGGTGCCGCCCACGGTGAGCGAGAAGGCGATCACCGGGGTGGCCGTGACCAGCACCGTCCAGCGCAGCACGTCGCGCGCGCCCGCGACGGCCAGCGCGGCCGCGAACAGTGCGACGAAGCCCAGGCAGAACCACACCCGGGGATCGGTCAGCAGCCCCGGGCCGAACAGCGCCCGCGGGATGCCGAACAGCGCCATCACCGGGAGATAAGGGTTGTAGACGTTCGGGTCGTGGGTGGCCCGGACCACGGCGTCGCTCAGGTACGGCGAGCCGTGGTGCACCATCAGCCGGGCGCCCCGGGCGATCACGCCGACCTCGGGCTGCCATCTGCCCTGTTCGGCCAGCAGGATCAGCGGCGCGACCAGCGCGCCGGCGAAGCCGAGGACCAGCGCGAGGTCCACGCTCCGCGCCGACCGCCAGGCCAGCACGAGGATGGCGGCCAGCACGTACGCCCCGGCGGCGAACAGCCCCCACAGCCGGTGCAGGGCATCGTGGCTGAACAAGCCCATGCCAACGGCGAACAGCGTGCAACCCACAAACAACGCCGCCAGCCAGCGGCGCGGGATGGTCACCGGCGACTGCCATCCCCCGCCCGGCTCGAAGCGGCGCAGCGGCGCTTGCTTGAGCTGGAGCATATGGACACCCTCCAGGGGCGATCCTAGCCGTTCACCCCGACGATGCCCGGACGGCACCTCCGCGTGCGATGCGGCGGCAGGCTACAAGCCAGCCAGTCAGGCCGTTCCCGCAGAGCAGCCAGCCGAGGTAGACCATCAGCGCCAGGTAACCCGCCATGCCCAGGCCGACCATGGCGCTGAACCCGGCGACCAGCATCCTGCCCTCCCAGCCCAGGCTGCCCCGCGCGCCACGCGGACCCAGCGGATGCCAGGCCTGGTAGGCCACATCGAGCTGGCGCAGCGCGACGAGGCCGATCAGGCCGAACGTGACCGGGCCGGGAATCCCGATGGCAAAGCCCAGCGCGGCCAGGTAAATGTACTGTCCGGCCTGGATGATGACCGGGGCCAGCCAGTCCAGCGCCCCGTCATGTGGGTGGGCCGAGCCAGGCGCGGCCAGCAGCATGGCCGCCACCGGGGTGAGCAGCACCAGCCCGTCCAGGCTGCCCAGGCCCAGCACGGCCAGCAGCACGGTGGCGGTCAGCCCGGCGACCGCGGGCGGCAGCGGGACCAGCTGGCCGTGCACCAGCGCCCCGGCGAACCGGGCGATCGGCCCGTCATCCCGGCAGGCCGCCACTCCCCCGGCGTTGCCGGGAGCGGCTGTCTCGCCCGGAGCGTCCGCGCTGCGCGGAAGGCCGTCGCGGGCCTGCTGCCGTGGCCGGTGCGGCCCGGCCACCAGCGACCAGGCCAGTGCGACCACGCCGCAGTAGGTCAGGACCAGCAGCGCGGTCCGGTTGCCGTAGTAGGCCGCGGTGCCGGTGATCACCAGGGCGCGGGCCCAGGCCGGCACCGCGAGCAGCTGCCCGATCAGCAGGCCGAGGGAAAACCGGGACGTATCGGGCGTCGGGGCCCCGGCCCGGTCCTGGGCCGGCTGAGCCGATGGCGGCGTAACGGGCGGCGCCGCCAGGTACCCGGCGGCCTGCGCCGAGCGGCACAGCCGGACCACCTTGCGCAGCGCGAACAGCATCGCGGCACCAGTGGCCAGCTTCCAGGCGACCGTGGGGCTGCCCGCCGCGCCGACGGCCAGCCCGGCATACACGGCCAGCTCCCCGGCCCAGCCGCAGATGACCGCCAGCCAGCCGGGGTAGGCGCCTACGGTGAGCTGGCCGCCGACCCGGCGGGCCAGGTACCCGCCGCCCAGCGCGGCCCCGCCGGCCAGTGCCGTGGCTGGCTTCCCGGCGCTGAACCAGACCGCGGCACACAGGCTGAAGCCCAGCTCGATCCCGGTCAGCGAGTTACGGGCCAGGGCACGATGGGCCGCCCAGATCGCCATCCGGCGCGGCAGCACCACTACAGCCGTGGTTACCGTCATGTCCTCTCCCGGTGATCCCGGTGCCCCGGGAGATCTACCCGGTCAGCTGAGGCAATACCATCGCGCAGGCCAGGTTGCTGGACCGCCCGGCGATCCGGGTACAGTCCGCTCATGCGGACAGTGGCGGTCGTGCTCGGCGCCGGCTCGGGGCTGCGCTTCGGCGCGGCCGTCCCCAAGCAACTGCTGCCGCTGGCCGGCCGGGCCCTGCTGGAGCATTCCGTGGCCGCGTTCGAGCACGCCCCCGGGGTGGACGAGATCCTGATCGTGATGGCGCCCGGGCACACGGCGCAGGTCCGCGACCTGCTGGCGGCGCGCGGGTACCAGAAGGTGACCGGGATCATCGAGGGCGGCGCCAGCCGCCCGGAATCCACCCGGCGGGCCATCGCCGCGCTCGGCCCGGGCGACTGCGACGTGCTGTTCCACGACGCGGCCCGGCCGCTGCTCGACCAGCCGACGATCGCCGGCTGCCTGCGGGCGCTGCGTGACCACCGGGCGGTGGGCGTGGCGGTGCCCGCGTCCGACACGATGGTGGTGGTCCAGGACGGCATCATGACCAGCATGCCGCATCGCGACACGCTGCGCCGGTGCCAGACGCCACAGGGCTTCCGGCTGTCGGTCATCCGGCAGGCCCACGAGCTGGCCCTGGCCGACCCGGGCTACGCGGACCTGGCCGCCACCGACGACTGCGGGGTGGTCATGCGCTACCTGCCGGACGTGCCGGTGGCCGTGGTGCCGGGCAGCGAGCGCAATATCAAGATCACTTACCCGCACGACCTGAGCGTGGCCGAAGTGCTGATCACCAGCGAGGAGGCCAGCCCGGTCACGGCCGACGGTTGCTGACCGCCTGCTTGATCAGCGTCTGGCCGAAGTCCCAGATCAGCCCGCTGCCCCGGCTGGCGTCGTCCATCACGTCCTGGAAACTGTCGCGGAACAGCTCCACCTCGGCGTCCCCGATGGTCAGCGGCGGCAGCAGCTTGATCACTTCCACGTTGTCCGCCGCCACCTGGGTGAGGATGCGGTGCCGCTGGAACAGCGCGACCACGACGGTCTGCGCGAACAGGCCATGCCGGGCCGCCTGCAGCATGTTCCACGCCGCCCGGGGGCGGAGCGACTTCGGGCGGCCGAACTCCAGGCCGATCATCAGCCCGCGCCCACGCACCTCGGCCAGCAGCTCATACTTGTCCACCAGCAACTGGAGGGCCTCGTGCAGCGCGGCGCCGGTCCGCTCGGCGTTGCCCACCAGGTCCTCGTCGTCGATCACGGCCAGCGTGGCCAGGCCGGCCGTCATGGCCGCCGCGTTGGAGCCGAATGTGGAGTCGTGCACCAGGACCCGGTCGATGGACGAGTACACCTTGTCGAAGATCCAGCCCTTGGCCAGCGTGGCCCCGACCGGGACGTACCCACCGGACAGCGCCTTGGCCACGGTGACGATGTCCGGCTCGACGTCATCGTGCTGGTACGCGAAGAACCGGCCGGTCCGCCCGATTCCGCACTGCACTTCGTCGCAGATCAGCAGCGCGCCGTGGTCGTGCAGCAGCTTGTGCGCCGCGGCCAGGAAACCGGGCGGGACCACCGCGACGCCCTTGCCCTGCACCGGCTCGACGATGAACCCGGCCACGTCGCCCTTGCGCAACTCGGCTTCCAGCGCCTCCAGGTCCCCGAACGGGATCATCGTGTCCGGGAGCAGCGGGTCAAAGCCGCGGCGGAACTCGGCTGAGCCGTTCGTGGACAGCGCGCCGATGGTCAGCCCGTGGTAGGCGTGATCGCAGTAGATGACCCGCCGCCGCCCGGTCGCGTACCGGGCGAACTTGAGCGCCGCCTCGACCGCCTCCGTGCCGCTGTTGCAGAAATACACCCGGTCCAGGCCGGGCGCCTTGGCCAGCAGCCGCTCGCCGAGCACCCCGGGCAGCAGCGGCGTGTCGAACTGGACCAGGTCGGCCAGGTCGGCGTCCAGCATGTCGTGCAGCGCCTTACGTACGACCGGGTGATTGTGGCCCACCCCGAACACCCCGAACCCGGCCAGGAAGTCGGCGTACCGCTGGCCGTCGGAGTCGTAGAGGTAGGCGCCTTCGGCGCGCTCGTACACCCGGTCGAAGCCGATGGCGTGCAGCATCCGGGGCAGCTGGGGGTTCAGGTAGCGGCCGGCGAGGTCGTAGCCCTCGCCGTGCCGGGCGGCAAGAAGCTGGGCCAAGTCGAAAACCATGGGAGTAGTCTGCCGGTCGCCCCGGCCGCTGGCTAGCCGGGGCGGCGGCTCAGGCAACGGAATGCGTCACAGGACAGAATCCTCCAGCATCTCGGTGACCAGCGCGGCGATCGGCGACCGCTCGGACCGGACCAGGGTCACGTGCGCGAACAGCGGGTGGCCCTTCAGCTTCTCGATGACCGCGACCACCCCGTCGTGCCGGCCGACCCGCAGGTTGTCCCGCTGCGCGATGTCGTGGGTAAGCACCACCCGCGAGCCGGAGCCGATCCGGGACAGCACGGTGAGCAGCACGCTCTGCTCCAGGGACTGGGCCTCGTCCACGATCACGAACGAGTCGTGCAGCGACCGGCCCCGGATGTGGGTCAGCGGCAGCACCTCGAACATGTCCCGGGACAGCACCTCGTCGATCACGTCCTGCGAGGTGACCGCGGACAGCGTGTCGTAGACCGCCTGGGCCCACGGGTTCATCTTGTCCGCCTCGGAGCCCGGCAGGTAGCCGAGTTCCTGCCCGCCGACCGCGTACAGCGGGCGGAACACCACGACCTTCCGGTGCTGGCGGCGCTCCATCACCGCTTCCAGGCCCGCACACAGGGCCAGCGCCGACTTCCCGGTGCCCGCCCGGCCGCCCAGCGACACGATCCCCACGTCCGGGTCGAGCAGCAGGTCGAGCGCGACCCGCTGTTCCGCGCTGCGGCCGTGCAGGCCGAACGCCTCCCGGTCGCCGCGGACCAGCCGGACCGACTTGTCCGGCAGCACCCGGCCCAGCGCGCTGCTGCTGCCCTGGCCGCCCGCCGCCACCAGGACCAGGCCGGTGTGGCAGGGCAGCTCACGGGCGGGCTCGGAGTCCAGCTTGCCGGTGTCGTACAGCTCCTGGATGTCCCCGGCGCCGACCTCCAGCTCGCGCATCCCGGTCCAGCCGGAATCCGGCGGCAGCTCGGCCCGGTACTCCTGGGCGGTCAGCCCGATGGAGGCCGCCTTCACCCGCAGTGGCAGGTCCTTGCTGACCAGTACCACGTCATCGCCTTCTGCCGCCAGGCTGCGCGCTACCGACAGGATCCGGGTGTCGTTGTCGCCGAGCCGGAACCCCGGGGGAAGCACCGTGGGATCGGAGTGGTTCAGCTCGACGCGGACGGTGCCGCCCTGGTCACCGATGGGCAGGTCGGCGTCCAGCCGGCCGTACTCAATCCGCAGGTCATCCAGGTACCGGAGGGCCTGCCGGGCGAAGTAGCCCAGCTCAGGATGATGCCGCTTAGCCTCAAGCTCGGTGATGACCACGATGGGCAGGATCACCCGGTGCTCGGCGAACCGGCTGATGGCGGCCGGGTCGGCGAGCAGGACGCTGGTGTCCAGCACGTAGCTGAACCGCCTGGCCCCCGTGCTGACCGGGGCCGCGTCGTCGGTTGGGACAGTGCTGGGCCGCGATGTGCGGCGGGCAGAAGAACTGGCCACTCGTTCTCCCCTAGGCGCCGTAACCGGCGCCGAGCTCGGACACAGAAGTGTCTCCAGGACCGGGACCTGCCCTCGAAGGGCCGGGTCCCGGCCCTTCGCTCGTCTCGCCTGCGTGCCAGGACACGAAGCTCGAGTATGTCGAGGGCCTTCCCGGGGTGGGCGGCTAGGCACCGCCCGCCTTCCTCGAAGGTACCCGCACCGGGCGGCCCCCGGAAGACCCAGCCGGGGTGTCGCGTACCACGTGGCACCGAGGTTTACCGGCGGCCGTTGGTAGTTCCGGCGTTGGGCAAGAAAAGGTTTAGGAACCAAACCGGCGCTTACGGGCGGAATAGGAACGAAGCGCGCGGAGGAAGTCGACCCGGCGGAAGTCCGGCCAGTAAGCGTCGCAGAAGTAGAACTCCGAGTGCGCGCTCTGCCAGAGCAGGAAGCCGCCCAGGCGCTGCTCGCCGGAAGTCCGGATGACCAGGTCCGGGTCGGGCTGGCCGGCGGTATACAAATGCTCGGCGATGTGCTCCACATCGAGGATCTCGGCCAGTTCCTCGATCGTCGTGCCCTTGGTCGCGTGGTCCTGCAGCAGCGACCGGACCGCGTCGGCGATCTCCCGGCGGCCGCCGTAGCCGATGGCCACGTTGACCCGCAGGCCGGGGTGGCGCGAGGTGGCTTCGCCGGCGTCCTTGAGCACCTGGGCCGTGGCCGCGGGCAGCAGATCGAGCGCGCCCACCGGCTTCACGTGCCAGCCCGCGTCGGCCAGGCCGCTCACCGTGGTCTCGATGATCTTGAGCAGCGGCTCCAGCTCGCTGGCGGGCCGGGCCAGGTTATCGGTGGACAGCAGCCACAGCGTGACCACCTCGACGCCAGCCTGGCTGCACCAGCCGAGCAACTCGACGATGTGGTCGGCGCCCTTCTGGTGGCCGTCGTTGACATCGGTGAAGCCGGCCAGCCTGGCCCACCGGCGGTTCCCGTCCAGGATCACGCCGACATGCCGCGGGATGGTATGCCGGGACAGGGATGTTTCCAGCCTGCGCTCGTATACGCGGTAGACGAGATCGCGCAGTCCCATCCGAACCCACTTCCGCCGCTGATCGCCGATCAATGGGGTGGCCTGCCCTTATCAAGGATGTCACCAATGAGGGCGGGCTCGGGACATGTCCCCGGGTTCGGTGTGTCCGGCGGCGCGCCGGGCCAGCCAGATTAGCGGCGGGCGGCCGTCAGGCCTGCGGCCCCTCGGCGCGGACCTCCTCGACCCGGCGCAGTGCCTCGCGCAGCTGGCCGAGCCAGGATTCCTCATGCTCACCGACCAGCCGGACGCACCAGGCCAGCGCGTCGCTGCGGCTGCGCGCCACGCCCGCGTCCACCAGGGTGTCCAGCACCCGGCGCTCGGCCTGCCGCAGCCGGGTCATCACCGGCACCGACAGCGTGGTGAACATCACCTTGAGCTCGCCACTGCGGATCCCCCAGGAGATCTTCCGGCCGAACCTGTGCTCGGCCTCCCGGGCGATGTCGATCCGGTGCTCCCGGGTCTCCTCGCGGAACTGGCGGGCCCGGCCCTCGACGGCCGCGGCGCGGACGGCGGGCGGCGCGTCGTCCGGCACGTCCAGGTCATCCAGCGGGCAGACCACGGTGATCTCTTCCCGGTCCGCCACGACCTCGGGAGTTCCGCTGAGCCAGCCCTCCGGCAGCCGGCCGATGAACCATGAATGCAGGTCATCACTCGACCCGGCGTCGTCGCCGGATTTCTCCATTCCCACGTAATTATGTAATCACGCATGATCATGTAAGGCAAGGACACGGTGTTACCGCTGGATCGTGCGATGCGGTGGGATCGTGCCGTGCGGCCCGTCAGCCGACCGGGTTGCCGGCCACCTGCGCGGCGATGGCCGGGGCCACCTGCACCGCGCCGGCGAACTGGCTGCCCAGCCAGAGCGGCACGATCTGCACGTCCTGGCCCGGCTGCGGGGCCTGGATCTCCAGGCCTTTGCCCAGGTAGATGGCCACATGCGAGACGTAATCGGGTGCGGTCGGGTCGGTGTGGTAGAAGAGCAGGTCACCCGGCTGCAACTGGTTCACCGACACGGCTGGCCCGGTGCGCGCCTGGTCGGCGGCCACCCGGGGCATGACGATGCCCGCCTGGGCGAAGGACCACTGCACCAGCCCGGAGCAGTCGAACGAGTTCGGCCCGGCCGCGCCCCACACGTACGGCAGGCCGACCCGGCTGGCCGCGGCCTTCAGCATGGCGATGAGCTGGGTGATGGTCAGCGCGCTGCCCGGCTGGCCCGTGCTGGCCGGCGTGCTGCGGCCGGCGCCGACCGTGTCGGCCGGTGCCGGGCGCCCGGTCGCCGCCGTGCTGACCAGCGGTTCGACCAGCGTGCCGTGCGGCATCTTGGCCTTGATCTTGTGCAGCAGCGAGGCGATCTGCGCGCGCGGCGCGCTGACCATGATCGCGTTGCCGACCGGGAAGCCGAGCGAACGGGCCACCTGGGCCGAGACGACCGCGTCCACGCCGCCGATGCCCACCGTGCCGAACCCGCCGACCCGCAGTGCCTGCCGCTGCCGCCCGTTCACCTGCACGCTGCCGCCCAGCGGCAGCTTGTCCTGCCGGCCCATGGTGTAGGAGACGGCGATGCCGCCCGCGGCCACGTTCTGCCAGATCTGGCTGGACCGGGCGGTGGGGCCGGCCGCGAAATCGCGGAACGTGGACGGGTCCACCCCGAGCATGGCCACGAACTTGCCGTTGACCTGGATCCGCGCGGCGTCCACCGCGCGGGCCGCCTGCACCCCGGGCAGCCGGGCCACCTTGGCCGCGGCCTTGACCGGCAGCGCCTTATCCGACACGACCAGGATGTCCACCCGCATCAGCTTGCCCACCGGTGCGACGTCCGGCCGCCGCGCCGCGGTCACCGCCGCCGCGGGCGCCGCGCCCGCGGCCTGCAGCAGGCTGCCGTCCGGCGCGGCGGGCACCGGCACGTCGCCGGCCGCCGGGACGCCGATCACGTGCCTGCGGGCCGCCTGCTGGCTGGCCGCCTGCGCGGCGGGCAGCCCTGCCGCGGCCGCGGTGCCGAGCAGGGCCAGCGCCGCTAGCGCCGCGGGCCCGGCTGGCCGGGCCACGACGCGCCGGGCGCAAGCACGCGCGAGCTCCGGCAGAGAGGTCACGGATCCCTCTATACCCCACACGCGCGGGTCACACCAGGCCCCCAGGGCCGGCCGCGGCCGGACGTCAGCGGCCCGGCACACCGCCCTGGTCAGCGCGGATCCGCTGCGGGCAAAGCGGAAAATGACCGTGAAAATTTACCCCTCGTTACGGTCCAGGAGGGCGCGCAGCGCGTCCGGCTCGGTGACCGGGGCCAGGCAGGTGAAGTTGCGGCAGACATAGGCGGCCGGCCCGCCGCCGACCAGCCCGCGCCCGGCCAGCAGCTCGATGCCGTCCACCCCGTCGGCTGGCGCGGACCCGTCGCCCAGCGCGATGACCGCGCCCGGCGGCGCGGCGTACAGCGCGGTCCGGTGCAACTCCGCGGTCCCGGCCGCGCCGGGCGGCCCGACCACCGCGATCTCGGCCGGACCGGACAGCAGCGCCTCGGCCACCGCCAGTCCCCAGCCAGCCGCGCGCGGGAACCGGCCCGCGATCGGCTCGAGCACGCCCAGCGCAGCCACCGCCGCGTCGCGGTGCCGGGCCGAGCCGGTCAGCGCGGCGTAGCTGAGCAGCGCCCCGGCGACGGCGAACGCCCCGGACGGGGTGGGCCCGTCAGCCGGGTCGGCCGGCCGGTAGACCAGCGTCTCGCCGTCCTCGGCCGTGTCGTAGAAGCCGCCGGACCCGTCGCCGAACCGGTCCAGCGCGGTGCCCAGCAGCTGGCCGGCCAGCGTCACCCAGCGGGCCTCGCCGGTCACCCCGGACAGCGCCAGGAATCCCTCGGCCACGCACGCGTAGTCGTCCAGCACCCCGGCACTTGGCCCGGCCACCCCGTCCCGCGACGTCCGGGCCAGCCGGCCGTCCGCCAGGTGCACCCGGTCCAGCAGCCCGGCCACGTCCCGCGCGGCAGCTACGAACCCAGGCTCGCCGAGCAGCAGGCCGGCCTCGGCCAGCGCCGCGATGGCCAGCCCGTTCCACGCCGCGACCACCTTGTCGTCCCGGCCCGGCCGGACCCGATCCCCGCGCCGGGCCAGCAGCGCGCCGCGCACCAGGGCCAGCCGCTCCGCATCGCTGGGGTCGGTGCGCCGCTGCAGCACCGAACGCCCGTGCTCGAACGTGCCAGAACCAGTCACGCCGAACGCCCGTGCCGCCCACTCGCCGTCCTCGGCGCCCAGTGCCTCGGTCAGCTCGGACGGCGTCCAGGTGTAGAAGAGGCCTTCCGCGCCGTCGCTGTCCGCGTCCAGCGCGGCGGCCAGCCCGCCTTCCGGTGTGCGCAGCTCGTTCAGCATCCATTCGCAGGTCTCGGTGGCTACCCGGCGGGCCAGCGCCGACCCGGTGCGCCGCCACAGGTGGGCGTACACCCGGGCCAGCAGCGCATTGTCGTAGAGCATCTTCTCGAAGTGCGGCACCACCCAGCCGGCGTCGGTCGAGTAGCGGGCGAAGCCCCCGGCCAGCTGGTCGTACAGGCCGCCGCGGGCCATCGCCTCGGCCGTGCCCTCGGTCATGGCCAGCGCCTGCGCCGCGCCCGGCCCACCCCGTTCGGCGTGCCGGAGCAGGAACTCCAGCACCATGGACGGCGGGAACTTGGGCGCGCCGCCGAAGCCGCCCCGGGCCGCGTCGTACTCCCCGGCCAGCGTGCGCACCGCCTGATCGGACACCTCGGCCAGGGCCGCCTGGCCCGGTACGGCGCCGGTGCCGCGCAGCGGCCCGGCCCGCTCGGCCAGCGCCTCGGCGATGCCGCGGGCCTGGCTGGTCACGTTGGCCCGGTCCTCCTGCCAGGCCTTGGCCACGCCGAGCACCAGGCGCTGGAAGTTCTCCCGGGGGAAGTAGGTGCCGGTGAAGAACGGCTCCCGGTCCGGGGTCAGGAACACGGTCATCGGCCAGCCGCCCTGGCCGGTCATGGCCTGCGTGGCGGTCATGTAGACCGCGTCCACGTCCGGGCGTTCCTCCCGGTCGACCTTGATCGCTACCAGGTTGTCGTTCATCAGCGTGGCGGTCTGCGGGTCCTCGAACGACTCGTGCGCCATCACGTGGCACCAGTGGCAGGCCGAGTACCCCACCGAGAGCAGCACCGGAACATCGCGCGCCCGGGCCTCGGCGAACGCCTCGTCGCCCCACGGCCACCAGTCCACCGGGTTGTCCGCGTGCTGCAGCAGGTACGGGCTGGTCGCGTTCTTCAGTCGATCGGCCATATGCCCATCTTGGGCCCCGCGGTCTAGCAGTTCCGCAGCGCGGGCCCCGGGACAGTGCCGTCACGCCGCCAGGCCGAGTTGCGAACGGAAGTCATAACGGTTATCGTTTTCAACAAGCTTGTGATGCGCCCTTCCCCTGCGCGACGTGACTTGGAGACGAAGCCACCCGATGTCTGTACGCATGCCTGCCGTCAGCCCGCCGCGCCGCCGGACCGTCGCCGCGCTGGCCAGCGCCGCCCTGGCCATCACGATGCTGGCCGCCGGCTGCTCATCCGGCGCGGGCTCCACCGCCGCGGCGGTTTCGAGCAGCACGATCGTGGCCGTCGGGGCGGAGAACGAGTACGCCAACGTGATCGGCCAGATCGGCGGCAAGTACGTGCACGTGACCGCGATCGAGAGCAACCCGAACACCGACCCGCACACGTTCGAGGCCAGCGCGAGCGTGGCCCAGCTGGTCAGCAGCGCCAGCCTGGTGGTGCAGAACGGCCTCGGCTACGACAGCTACATGAACAAGATCGAGGCCGCGGCGCCCAACGCGCACCGCAAGGTGATCGACGTGCAGAGCCTGCTCGGCCTGCCGGACAGCACACCCAACCCGCATCTGTGGTACAAGCCGACCACCATGCCCGCGGTAGCTAAGGCGGTGGCCAGCGACCTGGCCAGCATCCAGCCGTCGCACGCCGGGTACTTCCGGGCCCGGGCCGCGGCGTTCGACAAGTCCTTGCAGCCCTGGTACCAGGCGCTGGCCACGTTCAAGGCGGCGTACCCAGGGACACCGGTGGCGGTGACCGAGCCAGTCGGCGACTACATGCTGCAAGCCGCCGGCACCCGCAACCTCACTCCGTTCGGCTTCCAGGCCGACGTGATGAACGGCGTGGATCTGTCCCCGCAGTATGTGTCGCTGCAAAACGGCCTGTTCGCCCAGCACAAGGTCAAGATCTTCCTGTACAACCAGCAGGTGACGGACTCACTCACCGCGTCGTTCCTGGCCAGCGCGCACCGGCACGGGATTCCCGTGGTCGGCGTGTACGAGACGATGCCGACCGGCTACGACTACCAGTCCTGGATGCTGGCCGAGGTGCACGCGCTGCAGCGGGCGGTGGCCGACCACGTGTCCACCCAGGTGCTCGGGTCATGACCGGCCAGCCATCGGCCACCAGCCCGGCCGAGGTGCTCAGCGTGCACGGCCTGAACGTCCGGCTGGGCGGCCGCCAGATTCTGCGCGACGTCAGCTTCACCATGCGCGAAGGCGAGTTCACCGGCTTGATCGGCGCCAACGGGGCAGGCAAGACCACGCTGCTCAAGGTGATCCTCGGGCTGCAGCCGCCGACCACCGGCACGGTGCGGGTGGCCGGCCAGACCCGGTCCCGGCGGGCCGGGCTGGTCGGCTACGTGCCGCAGAAGATAGCCCTCGACCCGGACATGCCGTTGCGCGCCCGCGACCTGGTCGGGCTGGGCCTGGACGGGCAGCGGCTCGGCCTCCCGCTGCCCTCCGCCCGGCGGCGCAAGCTGGTCGGCGAGATGCTGTCGGCGGTCGGCGCGGAGCGGTTCGCCGACGCCCGGGTCGGCAACCTGTCCGGCGGCGAGCAGCAGCGGGTGCTCATCGCGCACGCGCTGATCAGCCGCCCCCGGCTGCTGCTGCTGGACGAGCCGCTGGCCAACCTGGACATCGGCAGCGAGCAGGACGTGGTCAGCGTGCTGGGCCAGGTGGCCAAGGAGCAGCAGGTCGCGGTGCTGATCTCGGCGCACGACATGAACCCGCTGCTGCCCGTCATGGACCGGCTCGTCTACCTGGCCGCGGGCCGGGCCGCGACCGGGACCACCGCCGAGGTGGTCCGCACCGACGTGCTCAGTGACCTCTACGGCCAGCACGTGGACGTGATCCGGGTGCACGACCGGATCCTGGTGGTGGCCGGGCGGGGCGGCGGGACCCGGGTGCCGGCGCCGTCCGCGGACGCGCCCGCCGGCCACTGCGAGGACGAGCCGGACCCGCACCTGGCGGAGAGCGCCTGACCGTGTCCCACCTGCTGCAACTGATCGTCGAGCCGGGCTTCTTCGGCAGCGCGCCGGTGCGGTCGGCGCTGATCGCGGGCGGCATCGTCGCCGTCGTGTCCGGCATCGTCGGGTCGTTCGCGGTGCTCCGCGGCCAGTCCTACGCCGGCCATGCCCTGGCCGACATCAGCGTCGCCGGTGGCTCGGCCTCGTTCCTGGTCGGCGTCAGCCCGCTGTGGGGGTTCGCCGGGGTGGGTGTGCTGGCCGCCGGGGTGATGGACATGATCGGCGTGCAGCGGCCGCGCGGCCGGGACCTGGCCACCGGGATCGTCCGCGGCGCGGGGCTGGGCCTGGGTGCGCTATTCCTGTACTGGGACACCACGCACACCAGCACCACCGGTGCCACCATCACCATCCTGTTCGGTTCGATGTTCACCATCCCCAGTTCGCTTATCCCGGTGATCGCGCTGTTCAGCGCGCTCGCGCTGGGCCTCGTGCTGGTGCTGTATCGGCCGCTGCTGCTCAGCTCGACGGCCGCCGACCTGGCTGCGGCGCGCGGCATCAGGGTCCGGCTGGTCGGCGTGCTGTGCCTGGTCGCGATCGCGCTCACCGTCTCGCTGTCGGCCATGACCATCGGCGCGATCCTGAGCACCGCGCTGCTCATCGGGCCCGCCGCGACCGGGCTGCGGCTGACCAGCCGGCCGGGGCTGGCCATGGTCTGGGCCGCGCTGATCGGCCTGGCCGCCACCTGGCTCGGCGTGCTGCTGGCCTACGACAGCTTCTACTGGCCGCCGGGCCGGCACGGCTGGCCGGTCAGCTTCTTCGTGGTCACGCTGATCTTCGTGTTCTATCTGCTCAGCCCCCGGCCGGTACGGCGGGTGCCGGGCTGATGGGCATGTTTTCCAGTTTCATGGCCAGCACCTGGGTCGTGGCCAGCATCGTCGCCGTGGTCGCCGGGGTGGTCGGCTTCTTCGTCGTGCTGCGCGGCGCGGCCTTCGTGGCCGACGCGGTCCCGCAGGGCGCGTTCACCGGGGCGGCCGCGGCCAGCCTGCTCGGCGTCAGCACCCTGGTCGGGGTGGCCGTGGCCGCGCTCGTCGGCGCGCTCGGCATCGGCTGGCTCGGCCGCCGCGGCCGGCGCGACGTCGCGACGGCGCTGGCCCTGGTCGTGATGCTCGGGCTGGGCGCCCTGTTCCTCAGCTTCAGCAGCGAGTACGCGCCGGAGATCTACTCGCTGCTGTTCGGTGAGGTGCTCGGGGTCAGCGTGACCCAGATAGCGCCGGTCGCGATCCTGGGTGGGCTGTGCGTGCTGGCCACCCTGGCCCTGTTCCGGCCGCTGCTGCTCTCCTCACTCATGCCCGAGCTGGCCGAGGCGCGCGGGGTCCGGGCCGGCCGGATGGAACTGGTCTTCCTGATCGTGCTGGCCCTGGCCACCAGCATGACGCTGCCGGTGACCGGCGCGCTGCTCATCTTCAGCCTGATGATCGGGCCACCGGCCGCGGCCCGGTCGCTGACCAGCCGGCCACTGCCGGCCATGCTGCTGTCGGTGCTCGCCGCGCTGGTCGTGGTGTGGCTGTCGATCGCGGCGGCGTACCAGACCAACTGGCCGGTCGGCTTCTTCGTCGGCGCCCTGGGCGCGGTGTGTTACGCGGTCGGCCGCGGCTGGTCCGCCGTCCGCCGCCGCCGGCCGGTCCTGGCCGGCCCCGCGGCCACGGCCCTGGAGACCGGGGCACTGGCTGCTAATGTGCGGTTGTGATGACGGTGCCCGCTAAGCGCCCGCAGGGCGGTACCCGGGTCCGCGGGACCCGGCAGGCCGAGGCGCTGTCCGCCGTGCTCAGCGGGCTGCCGGGATTCTGCAGCGCGCAGCAGATCCACGCCGAGCTGCGGCAGCGCGGCGAGCACATCGGGCTGACCACGGTGTACCGGCATCTTCAGGTGCTGAGCGAGGATGGCCGGGTCGACACGATCCGGGACGCCAGCGGCGAGACGCTGTACCGCCGCTGCGAGACCAACGCGCACCACCACCACCTCATCTGCCGGAACTGCGGGACCAGCGTCGAGGTCGAGGGCCGGGCGGTGGAACGCTGGGCCGAACAGGTCGCGGCCGCGGCCGGCTTCACCGCGGTTGACCACACGGTCGAGCTATTCGGCCTATGCCCGAACTGCGGCACCGCCGCGCGCAGCTGACCCAGGTTCAAGCCGCGCGCTGGTAGGCCGGCGTGCGTGGAGGTGCCCGGCGGCTGGCACAGGTCCGCGCCGCCTGCGCCCGTACTGCCCGAGACGCCCCCTGTAGCCAGTTCCGGCTGTGACGCTTACGCCTTCGGGCACCCCCACACACGCCGCCTTGCCAAAGCCGGGGTGCGCGGGACTGCCCGAAGGCGTAAGCGTGCCCAGACGGGACCGAGGTACCCAGGCGTCTCGGGCCGTACGGGCGGATGTGCTGAGCGGTCCCTTGCCAGCCGCCGGGCAGTTCTGCGTGCGCCGGCGCCCTAGCCCGGGGTGCCGGTGCGTGCCGTTGCGAGCATGGTTAGGGCGAGGTGGACCAGGTCGGCGTTGCCGGTGACTGGCTGGCCGGCCGGGCCGGTGGTGGTGTCCTCCAGGCCGATCCGGGTGGCTAGGCCGAGTTCGCCGGCTAGGGCGATGAGTGGCCAGCAGCCGGCGTTCTCGCCGTGCAGTAGTAGCGGGTCGGTGCGGCGGGCGGACTCCCGCACGCTGCGCACGATTTCCCGGCCCTGTGCGGGTGCGCTGGTGGCGGGTGCGCCGATGACTTCCACCATTACCCGCAGCAGTGGTGGCAAGTCCGGGGTGCCCGCCAGGATCCGGACGTCGGCCACGGACCAGACCCCGGCCTCGACGCCGATGCCGGTCGCGGCCAGGGTATGGGCCACTTCGGCCCAGCCTGCCTCGGACACGTTGACTGAGGCGAAGTCGGGCCGGGCCGGGGCGGACAGGCCGGCCCAGCCCGCCACGCCGGCCTGCCGCGCGACCGGGTCACCACCGGTGATCCACAGCCCGGTGGACACGCCGACCGGGGTGCCCGGGCAGGCGTGGCGTACCGCCGTCACGGCCGCCCCGACGTCGGCGGCTTGCACGGATTCGGCCCCGGTTGGCCCGCGGGCGTGCAGATGCACCGCTTCCGCCCCGGCGGCCACCGCCGCCGCGGCCTCGCTGGCCAGCTCGGCCGGGGTCACCGGCACGGCCGGGTGGTCGGCCCGGTCCCGCTTGCCGTTGAGGCAGACCTTCAGCGTCCGTAGCGGCGTCCGCGCAGCGTCCATCCGGCCATGCTCGCAGCCGGCCCGGCCAGCTGGCTAATGATCTCCGGCGGGTCCCCGCTAGGCGGCCAGCTTGGCTAGGCGGCCAGCTTGGCCAGGCGGACCAGGTAGGTGCCGCCGACGCCGGTGGACTCGTCGCGCACCGTGATCAGCGTCTGGCCGTGCCCCAGCCGGATGTGCGCGTAGACGGTGTCGCCCGGGGCCACGTCGAGACTGATCCCCTGCCGCATCCCCTGCTGCGGATACACCCGCCACCACAGGTAGTAGTGGTAGCGGCCGGCTGCCGCCGGGCCGAGGGCCGCCGAGCCCGCCTCGACCTTGGGCGCCGTGGCCGACGCGCCGGTGCCGAGGGCCAGCCCGGCCGTGGCCAGCCCGGTCGAACCGCCCGCGGTGTGCTGGAACGCCCGGCGTACCCGCCAGGTGCCGTACGTGTCAAGGAAACGGTTCTTGGCCGCGGCAGTGGCTGCGGCCTGGGCTGACGAGGCGAGCGGGGACGGATCAGCCGCAGTGGAATCGCCAATAATGGACTGCGCGGTGGTGTCGCCAATAATGCTCGTATCCCCGATGATGCTGTCGCCGATGATGCTGTCGCTGCCAACGTTGGTCGAATCGCCAATGATGCTGTCCGCCCGGATCACGCTGGCGTCGCCGATGATGCTGACATCACCGATGATGCTGACGTCGCCGATGATGGACATCGCTGCGCTGCTCGGCGGGACCTTGGTCAGCGCACAGCTCGACCGGACGGTACGGACCTGGCCGGTGACGAACCGCTTCCAGGTGGCCAGCTGAACCCGGCCAGTGGGCCGGGTGGGCAGCCCATTGGCGATCAGCTGGCCCTGGGTTGCGGTCAGCGCGTTGAATCCGGCGGGCAGCGTCATGTTGACCGCCTGGATCCCGCCGCCGCAATTGACCAGGGTCCGGGCGCCGACGGTGGCATCAGGGGTGCGGGCCGCTCCGGCCATGGCGGGAGCAGTCAGCAGGACCTGGCTGACCACCAGCCCGACAATCGCCACAGGCCAGATCGGCCTGCGCCCTCGCGGCGCACGGATCAAACCGGTGCCGATCATCAGCGACCTCCTCAGGCCAGGCGCACCATTGGAGTGGTGCACGCGGCGGCAAACAGCGCGACTGCAGGGCGGGGGGCTGCCGTCAGGTCCGGTCACGTGGCAGCATAGCGAGTGACCGGGCAGGTCAAAGGCTATACGCCAGACATGTTGTGAGCTATACCTCTAGTGTCCTGGCCAGTATGGCGTATCCGGACACCTACCCCCTGGCCCGCCGTCGGTCGCAGCGGCTCGTCGGCCAGCACCTTCTCCGGATAGATCAGATGACTGCCTGATCACGGCTTCCCCCAGGACGGACCTGCACAGCGCGCCGTAGCTGCAGCTTCTGGCCATATCTCGGTTCAGTGACGGTGTCCACGTCTGATCCTGGTGAGCGTTGACATGCCGGATACATCGGATCTATTTTCCAGGTACACGACCGGCGGTGCCCGGCATCGGACGGCGCGCGCCGCAGGCCCGAGGGAGTGGAGACTCGGTCATGACGACGATCCTGGGCTTCGAGACGTACGACGTCCGGTTCCCGACCTCACGGATGCTGGACGGCTCGGATGCGATGAACCCGAGCCCGGACTACTCGGCGGCGGCGCTGGTCGTGCGCACCGACGCGCCGGACGGGCTGGCGGGCCATGCGCACGTGTTCACCATCGGCCGGGGCAACGACATCCAGCTGGCCGCCATCCGGGCCATCGAGCCGTTCCTGGCCGGCCGGGATCTCGACGAGACCCTGGCCGACCTGGGCGGGCTGGGCCGGCAGCTGACCGGGGACAGCCCGCTGCGCTGGCTCGGCCCGGAGCGCGGCGTGGTGCACATGGCCATCGGCGCGGTGCTGAACGCCTGCTGGGACCTGGCCGCCCGGCGCGCGGGGCAACCGCTCTGGCGGCTGCTGGCCGAGTTGTCCCCGGCCGAGCTCGTCTCGCTGGTGGACTTCCGTTACCTGTCCGACGTGCTGACCCGGGATGAGGCCACCGGGCTGCTGGAACAGGCCGCGCCCGGCCGGGAGGCCCGGATGAAGGCGCTGCTGGCCGACGGCTACCCGGCCTACACCACCACCCCTGGCTGGCTGGGCTATTCCGACGACCGGCTGGCCGAGCTGTGCACCGAGGCGGTGCAGGACGGGTTCCGCCAGATCAAGCTCAAGGTGGGCGCGCGCCTCGAGGATGACCTGCGGCGCTGCGCGATCGCCCGAGGCGCGGTAGGCGACGAGGTGCGCATCGCGCTGGACGCGAACCAGGTCTGGGACGTGCCCGAGGCCATCGTCTGGGTCCGCGCGCTGGCGTCGTTCCGGCCCGCCTGGATCGAGGAGCCGACCAGCCCGGACGACATCCTGGGCACGGCGCAGATCCGCCGCGCCGTGCAGCCGGTCCGGGTGGCCACCGGCGAGCACGTGGCCAACCGGGTGATCTTCAAGCAGCTACTCCAGGCCCAGGCCATCGACGTCATGCAGATCGACGCCTGCCGGGTGGCCGGGGTGAACGAGAACGTGGCCAACCTGCTGCTGGCGGCCAAGTTCGGCGTGCCCGTCTGCCCGCACGCCGGCGGCGTCGGGCTGTGCGAGATGGTCCAGCATCTGTCAATGTTCGACTACGTCGCGCTGTCCGGCACGACCGAGGACCGCCAGATCGAATGGATCGACCACCTGCACGAGCACTTCACCGCGCCGGCCCGGGTCGAGCAGGGGCGGTACGTCACACCGCGGTCGCCCGGCGCGTCGGCCGAGCTGAGAACCGAGTCGGTCAAGGAGTTCAGCTACCCGGACGGGGCCGCCTGGCGCGCCGTGGCGGCCTCTCACGATCGTTGACGCGCACCGGCGGACTTACAGCGCTCTACTCTCACAGCACGGAGGCCAGCCACTGCTGGACGCTGGCGATGTGCACGGTGGACCATGACCGGGCCACTTCCGGGTCGTGCGAGTTCAGCGCGTCCAGGATGGCCCGGTGCTCGGCCAGCGTGCGCTGGGTCGCGCCGGCCTGGGTGAGCCCGCGCCAGACCCGGGCCCGGGACGTCGGCCCGGACAGCGAATCCAGCAGCGAGCAGAGCACGCTGTTCCCGGAACAGGCCGAGATCCGGCGATGGAATTCCAGGTCGTTGGCGACCAGGTCTTCCACCCCGGGATCATCCCCCAGGCTGTCCAGCAGCCCGCGCAGCCCGTCGATTTCGGCCGAGGTGATCCGCTCGGCCGCCATCGCCGTGGCCTCCGGCTCCAGGATCCGGCGCACCTGGAGGAACTCCAGCACGGTGCCGTCGCGGTGGAAATCCACGATGAAGCTGAGCGCCTCGAGCAGCAGCGGCGGCTGCAGGCTGGTCACGTAGGTGCCGTCGCCACGCCGCACGTCCAGGATGTTGACCAGGGACAGCGCCTTGACCGCCTCACGCAGCGAACTGCGCGACAGGCCCAGCTCAGCAGCGAGGTCCGCTTCCCGGGGCAACCGGTCCCCCGCGCGCAGCGTGCCCGAGACGATCATGGCCTTGATCTTCTCGATCGCCTCGTCTGTCAGCGCCACGGCTGCCTCCGTACCTGAACCGCTACTGCGCTGCCGCTCCAGGCCCTGGCTACCGACATCCGCGCACATCCGATGTTTACCGAGAGTATCCCACGGTGCGGAGCCGGTCAGAATGGTGGCAAGCTGGAGGGATGGTGGTGCTTTTCCTGGTGTGCGGCATCCTGGCTGGGTTTGCCGCCTACCGCTTCGGGGCCGCTCGCGCCTCGATGCGCCAGCTCAATAACACTAAGAACACAGTGGGCACGGCCCGGAAGACCGCGTGGCGGCACTCCGGCCTGGCCGTGCTGTTCATCGGCGGGGTGATCCTGCTGCTCTACATCGCCGGGCGGCTCGGCGGCTGACGGCCCGCTGGCTCAGAACTGCGAGCCGGCCGGCCACTGGCCCACGCTGAACGTGGGGTGCCAGAAGCTGAGCGGCCAGAAGAAGATCGAGATGAAGTACTGCACCCAGCTGTGCAGCGCGGCCAGATTGAACGCCGCGTGCGGTATGTGCGGCGACGCGGTGTTCACGAACACGCCGATCAGGACATAGACCACGATGACCAGGCCCATGACGCTGAACAGGGCTCTGACATAATCCACCGCAGCTCACTTCCTTCCCGCGGACACCTGGAACTGGGCTACGGCCGGTCTCCTCCATGGTCCGAAAAATCCCTTCCACCTGTTGGCAGGATAGTTCGCTGCTGGCCGTCTGCCACGGTGACACCCCGGACGGATGTCGGTGCGTACTGATAACAAGGGATGTATGGCTGTCACCCCCGCCGACCAAGCCGCCCCCTCGACCGAGGCGGCGGACGGCCTGCGCGACGAAGCCGAGCGCTGCCTGCGCGCGCTGGCCGGGGGGCAGGCCCGCCTGCGCGCGGACCAGTGGACCGCGATCGAGGCGCTGGCCGACGGCCGCCGCCGGGCACTGGTCGTGCAGCGCACCGGCTGGGGGAAGTCCGCGGTGTACTTCGTGGCCACCGCGCTGCTCCGGGCCCGCGGCGCCGGCCCGGCCGTAATCGTCTCCCCGCTGCTCGCGCTGATGCGCAACCAGATCGACGCGGCCGCCCGGGCCGGCCTGCACGCCCGCACGGTGAACTCGGCCAACGTCACCGAGTGGGACGAGATCTACGCGGAGATCGCCGCCGGGGCGGTCGACGTGCTGCTGGTCAGCCCGGAGCGGCTGAACAACCCGGGGTTCCGCGACCTCATCCTGCCCCGGCTGGCCGCCACGGCCGGGCTGCTGGTGGTGGACGAGGCGCACTGCATCTCCGACTGGGGCCATGACTTCCGGCCCGACTACCGCCGGCTGCGCACCCTGCTGGCCGGGCTGCCGCCCGGCGTCCCGGTGCTGGCCACCACGGCCACCGCCAATGCCCGGGTCACCCGCGACGTGGCCGAGCAACTGGCCAGCGGCGAGGGTGGCGAGGTGCTGGTGCTGCGCGGCCCGCTGGACCGGGACAGCCTGCGGCTGGCCGTGGTCCGGCTGCCCACCGCGCAGCAGCGGCTCGGCTGGCTGGACGGGCACCTGGCCGAGCTGCCCGGCTCCGGCATCATCTACGCGCTCACCGTGGCCGCGGCCCAGGAGACCGCGGCCTTCCTCCGGGACCGCGGCCACCAGGTCGCCCCGTACACCGGCCGCGATGAGCAGGCCGACCGGCTCGACGCCGAGCAGGCGCTGCTGGCCGGGGAACTCAAGGCGCTGGTCGCCACCAGCGCCCTCGGCATGGGCTTCGACAAGCCGGACATGGGCTTCGTGGTGCACCTCGGCGCGCCGCAGTCGCCCGTCGCGTACTACCAGCAGATCGGCAGGGCCGGCCGGGCCGTGCCCCGGGCCGAGGTGATCCTGCTGCCTGGGCCCGAGGACCGGGACATCTGGGCCTACTTCGCCTCGCTGGCCTTCCCGCCGGAACCGGTCGTCCGGGCCACCCTGGCCGCGCTCGGCGCGGCGGACCGGCCGCTGTCGGCCGCCGCACTGGAAACCCAGGTCGACCTGAGCCGGGCCCGGCTGGAGATGATGCTCAAGGTCCTTGACGTGGACGGCGCGGTGCGCCGGGTCAGCGGCGGCTGGACCGCGACCGGCCAGCCGTGGGCCTACGACGCCGACCGTTATGCCCGGGTGGCCGCCGAGCGGCAGCGCGAGCAGCAGGCCATGCTCGGCTATCTGGGCACCACCCAGTGCCGGATGGAGTTCCTCCGCCAGCAGCTGGACGACCCAGCGGCCGGGCCGTGCGGCCGGTGCGACAACTGCACCGGGCACCCGTGGTCCGCCGAGGTGCCCGCGGCGGGCACCGAGGCCGCGCAGGCCCGGCTGCTCCGCCCGGGGCTCGATGTCACCCCGCGGCGGATGTGGCCACCAGGCATGCCGGGCCTCGGCGTCGACGTATCCGGCAAGATCGCCCCGGAGCTGGCCGCCGGCACCGGCCGGGCCCTCGGCCGCCTGACTGGGCTGGGCTGGGGAGTACGGCTGCGCGCCGTGCTGGGCGGTGACACACGAGAGGGCGTTGGGCAAGAAGAGGTTGATGAGCCGTTGCCGGTTGATGAGCCGGTGCCGGCGGATCTGGTGGCCGCCCTGGTGCGGGTGCTCGCCGCGTGGGATTGGCAGCAGCGGCCGGCCGGCGTGGTCAGCCTGCCCAGCCGGAGCCGCCCGCGGCTGGTCGGCAGCCTGGCCGAGCAGATCGCCAGGATCGGGCGGCTGCCGCTGCTCGGCGCGCTCGGCTACGCGGGCCACGGGCCCGGGCCGCGGCAGTTCAACAGCCCGCAGCGGCTCCAGGCGGTGTGGCGCGAACTGGTGCTGCCCAGCCCGGTCGGCGCGGCGGTGGCCGGCCTGGGCGGCCCGGTGCTGCTCATCGACGACCGGATCGAGACCGGGTGGACCATGACGGTGGGCGCCAAGCTGCTCCGCGAGGCCGGCGCGCCCGCCGTGCTGCCGCTCGCGCTAGCCGTCAGTGCTGGCTAACCACGGGCTGGCTAACCACGGGGCCGGCTGACCCGGCGCCGGCGGTTCGCGGCTGGCTCAGCTCCGGACCGGCTGAGCCTCGACCGCTGGCTGTGGCGCGTCCTGTTCCCGGATGCCGTACCGCCGGTACACCCGGCCCAGCGGCCCGGGCGCCCACCAGTTGGCCCGGCCGAGCAGCCGCATGGTGGCCGGCACCAGCAGCACCCGGACGAGGGTGGCGTCCACGATCAGCGCGACGATCATGCCCACGCCGAGCAGCTTGATGAACGTGATCCCGGAGGCGGAGAACGCGCCCACCACGATCACCAGCATCAGCGCCAGGCTGGTGATCAGGCCGCCGGTGCGCTGCAGCCCGCTGGCGATGGCCGCCGTGTTGTCTCCGGTCACGTCGTAGCGCTCCCGGATCCGGGATAGCAGGAACACCTCGTAGTCCATGGACAGGCCGAACACGATGGCCAGCAGCAGGATCGGCATGGCCGGGTCGATGCTGCCGGTCGGGGTGAACCGGAGCAGCCCGGACAGGTGCCCCTCCTGGAAGATCCAGACGATGACCCCGAACGTGGCGGACAGCGACAGCGCATTCATCAGGATGGCCTTGACCGGCAGCACTACCGACCCGAAGGCCAGGAACAGCAGCACGAACGTGGCCAGGCAGATGACCAGCGCCATCCACGGCAGGGTGTGCCCCAGGCTGGCCAGCTCGTCCACCAGCTGCGCAGTCACGCCGCCCACGTAGGCGTGACTGCCAGCCGGGGCCGGGACCGCGCGCACCGCCGTGACCAGCTGCCGCGCCGTTGCGGATGAAGGATCAGCTGAATAACGAAGATCGATGCGGACGGCCGTCCCGCGCAGCCCGGTGATCTGGGCCGCCGAGACACCAGGCACGTGCTCGAGGCGCTGCAGGTACGCGGTGAGCGCGGCCTGCTGGGCCGGCGCCGTGGCCGGGCCGTCCAGCCTGGTGATCACTTCGATGGGGCTGGCCGGGTTGCCGGGGAAGTCCTTGTTCAGCGCCTCGGTCACCACCCGGGCCGGGGCCCCCGCGGGCAGCGACCGGGCGTCGGTGCCGCCCCAGGTGATGTGCCGGAACGGGGCGGCCAGGGCGAGCAGCGCGACCACGATGACCACGGCGTAGACGGCCGGCCGGCGCATCACGCTGTGGGCCAGCCGGTACCAGGCGCCACTCTGCTCGTCCCGGGGCGGCCGGGCCGCGGTGCGGCGCACCCGCAGCGCGTTCACCCGCGGACCGAGCACGGCCAGCAGCGCGGGCATGATGGTCAGCGCGGCCAGCATGTCCACCAGGACGGTGGCCACCCCGCCGTAGCCCATCGAGCGCAGGAACGTCTCCGGGAACAGCATCAGGCCGGCCAGCGCCACGGCCACGGTGACCCCGGACACCGCGACGGTGCGGCCCGCGGTGGCCACCGTGCGGGCCACCGCCTCCTCGGTGCTGGGCTGCCGGTGCAGTTCCTCGCGGAACCGGCTGACCATGAACAGGCCGTAGTCGATGGCCAGGCCCAGGCCGAGGATCGTGGTGATGTTGATCGAGTAGATGGACACGCCGGTGACCAGGGTGAGCAGCCGGAGCGCGGCGAACGAGCCGAGGATGCCGATGCCGCCGATGGCCAGCGGCAGGCTGGCCGCGGCCAGGCTGCCGAAGATCACCAGCAGCAGGACCAGCAGCACCGGCAGGGAGATGGCCTCGGCCCGGCCGATGTCCGACGTGACCTCCTTGTTGATCGCCGAGTAGGTCGGCACCTGCCCGCCGACCTGGCTGGTCAGGCCGGGGGCGGCCAGCTTGCCCTGGATCTCGGCGTAGGTGTCCAGCCGGGCCGAGTCGGAGCCGCCGGCCAGCTGCAGGACTACATATGTAGCGTGGCCGCCGGAGCCGACGAACTGCGGCGACTTGGTGGTCCAGTAGCTGGCGGCGGACGGCACCTCGCTCTTGGGCAGGCCGGCCAGTGTCCGGGTGACCGCGTTCCGGAACGCGGCGTCGTGCACGGTCAGCGTGCGGCTGGTGTAGAGCACCAACACGTCGGCCGTGTTCCGGCCGAACGTCCGCGCGGCCAGGTTGCTCTCCTGCTGGCTCTGGCTGTTCGGCGCGGTGAAGCCGCCGCCGGATTGCAGCGCGCCGAACACGCCGGTCCCCCAGACGGCCGCGGCCACCACCACGAGGCCGGCCAGCGCCAGGACCAGCCGCCGCCGCGCGTACACCAGACGCCCCCATGACTCGAACATCGCGCCCTCCACCGCCTAGACTGCTACCAGGAGTCACAAACGTGAACACAGTAAACTGCTAATGGCGTTAACCTTGCATATGGCGTTTACTAGTGTCAAGGCTGTTTACCTGATGGCCACCCGCATCACAGCCGGCTCTCAGCTGGGCCGCTGGGCCGCAAGGCCTGGCGGCTAGGCCGTGAGGCCGCGACCAGGAGGCGCACCCCTTGCCGGAGACCCTGAGCCGACGCGATCGCGTCCGTGCCGAGACCACGGTGGAGATCAAGCAGACCGCGCGGAAGATCCTGGTCGAGCAGGGGCACGAGGCGGTCACGCTGCGCGCCATCGCCCGGGACATGGGGATGACCGCACCGGCCCTGTACCGCTACTTCGGCAGCCACGAGGACCTGCTGCTGAACGTGTGCGGTGACATCTTCGGCGAGCTGGCCGACGAGATCGAAGCCGCCATCCACGCGGCCGCCACCGCGGCGGGCGGCGACATCAGTGCGAAGGTGGCCGCCGCGTGCCGCGCGTTCCGCCACTGGGCGCTGAACCACCGGCCAGAGTTCGCCTTGCTGTTCGGGACGCCACTGCCCGGCGTGAACGTGGAGAACGACGACTTCGCGGAGGAGTGCGCCCGGCGCTTCGCGGGCACGTTCTTCACCCTGTTCCTGGAGCTGTGGCAGCGGCGGCCGTTCCCGGTGCCTGCGCCGGAGAAGATCGATCCGGGCCTGCGTGACCAACTGGCTCGCTACCAGGACGGGCTCGGCACCGACCTGCCGTTGGGCGCGCTGCTCATGTTCCTGCGCTGCTGGGTCCAGCTGTACGGGATCGTGAGCATGGAAGTGTTCGGCCACCTGGGCTTCGCCCTGGACGATGCCGAGCCGATCTTCGAGATCACCCTGGCCGAGATGGCCCGCTCGCTCAACATGGACTATCTGCCCGCCCCCTGACCCCCGCCACCCGGTTGCCTGTAGCCCGGTCCGTTTCACAGGTCACCCTTTTTCCAGGAGGCCCGTTCCGCGTGGACGTCGAGGGAGCTCGCGGTTACCGGCGGGATAGCTGACATCGCTACCCACGTCGTCACTGTCCAACGCCACGCATACCAGGATTCCGCACCATGGATGGAGGAATGCCCGGACCATCGCCTAGGCGTCGAGCGTCATGAAGAGGCTGTTGAGGCCCTCCGCCAGCAACGGGTGCGTAAAAATGGCGTTCGCCATGGCGGTGTATGGGAGCTTGCCCAGCATGGCGACCTGGATGATCGTCATGATCTCGCCGCCTTCCGCGCCGAGCACCGCGGCGCCGAGGATCTGCTGGGTGTCCGCGTCGATGACGGCCTTCATGAAACCGCGCGTCTCCCCGGTCTCGAGGGCCCGGATGACGGCGCTCATCGGCAGCTTCGCGACGCGGATCGCGCGGTTTTGCTCCCTGGCCTGCCGCTCGGACATGCCGACGCGGCCGAGCTGCGGGTCGATGAACACTGTGTAGGGGACCATCATGTCCCGCGTGCTCGCCTTCTCGGGGCCGAGCAGGTTGGCGCGGACGATCCGGTAATCGTCGTAGGAAAGGTGGGTGAAGGCCGGGCCGCCCTTAACGTCCCCCATGGCGTAGACGCCGGGGACGGAGGTTTCCAGGTGCTCATCGACCTCGATAAAGCCCTTGTCGCGCAGCCGGATGCCGGCCGCCGCCGGCGCGAGCGCCTCCGTGTTGGGGACGCGGCCGATGGCCGACAGCAGGTGGGAGCCCTCGACCTGCTGCTCGCCATCCGGCGTGCGAACGGTCAGCCGCACCCGCCCGCCGCCTGCCTCCTCGACCTGGTCCGGCGTCGCGGAGGTCAGGACCGTGATCCCGTCATCGCGCAAGATGGCGGCGACCTCGTCGGAGACGTCATCGTCCTCGATCATCATCAGGCGCGGGCCGGTCTGGACGATCGTGACCTCGCTGGCGCCGCGCCGCGCCTGGTAGGCGACGCGCGCGCTGGCGACCATCGTCTTGGTCGGGGTGCACCCGCTGTTCACGCAGACGCCGCCTAGGTGGTCGCGCTCGACGAGCGCCACCTGCTTGCCTGCCTTCGCCAGATCCGCGGGGAGGAACCGGCCACCCTGGCTGGTCCCAATCACAATCACGTCATAGCTCTCGTCTGCCACAGGAAAATCGTAACCCTGTGGTTTCTTAAATCCGGACGGGCATTTCCGGAAACACCGCGGGCAACGGTGGCGGGCTGCCCAATTTGGCCAGCCCCACCGCGAATATTTCCAGCACCAGTTTCGACCGGGTCAGCTGTGCCCGGCGATGGCGTGCGGGACGTAGCCCTCCTCGAGCCGGCGCATCTCGTCCGTGCTCAGCTCTAGCTGCTCGGCGGCCAGCGCGTCCTGGATGTGCGCCACCTTGGTGGCGCCCACGATGGGTGCGGTCACCCCGGGCCGGTGCAGCAGCCAGGCCAGCCCGACCTGCGCCGCAGGTACCTCACGGGCCGCCGCGACCGCGGCTGCGTGGTCCGCGACGTCAAAATCCGCGGCCGTGTACAGGCTGTCCCCGAACGCGTCGCTGTTGGCCCGGGTGGTGTGCTTGCCACCGTCCCGGGTCCGGGTGCCGGCCAGCAGACCGCGGGCCAGCGGGCTCCACGGGATCACACCGACCCCCTGGTCGATGCACTGCGGGATCATCTCCCGCTCTTCCTCGCGGTAGAGCAGGTTGTAGTGGTTCTGCATGGACACGAACGGGGTCCAGCCGTGCACGTCCGCGGCGTGCTGCGCCTTGGCGAACTGCCAGGCGAACATGCTGCTCGCGCCGATGTACCGGGCCTTGCCCGCCTTGACCACGTCGTGCAGCGCGGCCATGGTCTCCTCGATCGGCGTGCCCGGGTCCCAGCGGTGGATCTGGTACAGGTCCACGTAGTCCATGTCCAGCCGGGCCAGCGACTCGTCGATCGACGCCATGATGTGCTTGCGGGACAGGCCGCGGCCGTTCTCGCCGGGCATGGTGGGGCCGTGCACCTTGGTCGCCACCACGACTTCCTCGCGGCTGAAGATCTTGCCGAGCAGCCGCCCGGTGGCGGTTTCGCTGGCCCCCGCGGAATAGACATCCGCGGTGTCGTAGAAGTTGACCCCGCCTTCCGCGGCGGCCCGGACGATCGGCTCGGCCGCGTCCTCGTCCAGCACCCAGGCCCGCTCGCTGTCGTTGCCGTAGCTCATCATGCCGAGGCAGATCCGCGAGACCCGCAGCCCGGTCGCGCCGAGATTGACGTATTTCAATGAGACCCCTTTACGCAGTCGGATGATTCGACCCTACCGACGGGCCGGAAAGCGGTTAGCCGCGGTTCCCGCCTGGACTGGAGCGGCGCAGCAGCGGCCGGCTGACCAGGGCCACGACGACCGCCAGCACGGCCGCGAACGCCGACACCGCCGTGCGCGTGGAGAGCAGCTCGGTGGCCACCCCGAGCGCTACCACCGGCACGGCCAGCCCGAGGTAGGCGGCCAGAAACAGGCCGGCCAGCGTCTCGCCACGGGCCGCGGGCGGGGCGATGCCGAGCACGGTGGACACGCTGCCCTTGAAAAGCGCGCCGACACCGCTGCCCGCGAGCACCCCGCCGGCCAGCAGCAGGGCCAGGCTGGCCGCCCAGACCGCCGCGGTGACCATGGCCAGGCCGAACAGCAGCAGGCCCATCCCGAAGACCAGCTGGCGGCGCAGCGCGGCCCGGCCCAGCGCTAGCTGGGCCACCGCCGCCGCGCCGAACACCGCGAACGTGGCCGTCCCGGCCAGCGCGTGCGACGGGTCGTGCAGGGTGCCTGCGAGGAAGCTCGGGGCCAGCGAGGTGAACAGGCCGAGCAGGGCGAACCCGGCCGCCGCGGCGGCGCCCGCCGCGAAGAACAGCGGGCGCTGGTCGGCCGGGACCGATACCCGCTGCGGGCGGTAGGCGGGCCGGGCCAGCGGGCGCGCTACGGTCTCCGGGACCAGCGCCAGTGCGGCCAGCCCGGCCAGCATGAGAGCCTCGAAGACCAGGTAGGGCACCTGGAGCGGGTCGGCCACGTACTGGGCGAGGAACCCGGCCACCAGCGGCCCGAAGCCGAGCCCGCCCAGATTGGCCGCGGTCGCGGTGATCTCGGCCCGGCGCCGGGCCAGCCCGCCATGGCCGGCCGCGTCCAGCTCGCTCAGGTACGCGGTGGCCGTCGCGGTCAGCAGGCCGATGCTCACGCCGGAAATCACCCGGGCGATGAGCAGGCCGGGCACCGTGGGCCAGGTCAGGAACACCACCCCGGACACCAGGTTGACCGCCACCGCGCTGGCCGCCATCCGACGCCGCCCCAGCCAGTCGGACAGATGCCCGGCCAGGAACAGGCTGGCCATCACGCCTGCCGCGTAGGCCGCGAAGATCACCGTGACCATCAGCGAGCCGAACCCGTCGCGCGCCGCGTACAGCACGTACAGCGGTGCGGGCACCGCGGAGAACGCCATCGTTATCAGGAAAACGAAACCAACCAGCCAGAATCCGGTCCGGTGCCCCGCGCCGCGGCGACCTAGGTGGCCGAGGCGGCCCGGATCGGGGTCGCGCGGGCCGGCCGGGCGGACCAGTGGCTGTACTGCCGTCATGTCCAAAGCTCCTTCGATGGGTAACCACATCCAGCTTCGGCGCGATCGGTGATCAAAGCAAACGACAACTATTGCTAACCGTCATCTCCACACGAGATAAGACATAGCCCGGGTGGAAGAAAGTCAACGTGAAAAGATTGGCCGGAACAACCGGACGTAAGGGACACAAGGTGAGAAGTCTCCGGCTGGACAGCGACAGCACTCTGCATTGATCATGCGCGGAGCGGCCGGTTAGCCTCAACTCGGGTCGCCATACTGTCGGCCCAGCTCAGCGGCGCGGCAGGTGATGATGGTCCCGACGGACGGCCGGAAGTCCGGTTCCCAGACCGATGCAGGTCAACTGCCGTCGCTGGAGAGCCTGCGGAAATTCGTGGTGGTAGCCGAGGAACTGTCCTTCACCAAGGCCGCGCGGCGGCTGCATGTGGTGCAGTCCGGCGTGTCCAGCGCCATCCAGGGCCTGGAGCGTGAACTGGGCGCGGTGCTGTTCGACCGGGACCGGCACCGGGTCGCGCTGACCGACGCGGGCCAGGCGCTGCTGCCCGAGGCCCGGGCCACGCTGGCTGCCGCGCAGGCCGCCCAGGACGCGGTGGCCCAGGCCCGGGCCGGGCTGCGCGGCACGCTCACTGTCGGCACGCTGACCTCCACCGGCTCCGTCGACCTGCCGGAACTGCTCGGCCGGTTCCATGACTCGCATCCGCGCGTAGCCGTGCACCTGCGGCAGTCCGCCGCGGGCTCGGCCGGCCTGGCCGGCCAGGTCATCGCGGGCGAGCTCGACCTGGCCCTGGTCGGCCTGCCCGGCCAGCCGCCGGCCGGCCTGCGGCTGCATCCGCTGACTGAGGAGCCGCTGGTGCTGCTGTGCGCGGCCCGGCATCCGCTGGCCGGGCGGCCGGCCGTTCAGCTGGACGACCTGGCCGACGAGACGTTCGTGGACTTCCCGCCGGGCTGGGGCAACCGCAGCGTGTCGGACCGCGCGTTCGCCGCGGCTGGCCTGGACCGCCAGGTGCCGTTCGAGGTGGCCGACTACGCCTCGGCCGCGGCCCTGGTCCGGTACGGCCTGGGTGTGGCGTTCATGCCGGCCTCGGCCGCCCGCGGGTTTCCCGGCGTGCACCTCGTCGAGCTGGCCAGCCCGCGGCTGACCTGGCGGCTGTCCGTGGCCACCCCGACCGCCCGGCGGCTGTCCGCCGCGGCCCGTGCGTTCCTGGCCGAGCTGATCCCGCCCGCCGCCTGACCCACTGCCCGCCCCGCCCCACCCGGGCCGAACTGCACAGACGTTTCACCCATCGCCACCGGCCGGCGTTGGGCACTGGATGAATGAAGTATTCGTGCACACCGGTATGCGTGACTGCTTCAGTCGTGCAGTTGACGAGCAGGCCGCGTGCGGGCCGCCGCGAGGAACCGTTCGGCCACCCGAACAAATATGCACACCTCTGGACAAAAGCGAACATAGGTGTTACCTGTAAAGCCGTCAGATCTTCGGCTGGTGGGGCGAGGCAGGCGATGCGCAGATGAGGACACCACACGACCCTCCGATTCAGCCCGGCGCGGCCGGGATCAGCGGCACCTCCGGTTTTCCGGAGGCGGCCGACGGCCGGCGGGTGATCTCCCGGCGCACCTTAATGTCCGCGACGGCCCTGGCTGCGGCGGGACTCGCCGTCCGGCCGGCCGCGGCCGGAGCCGCGGTCACCGCCCCGGCCGGGCGCGCCCTGGCCGGAGCCGGGGCGGGGGCAACCGGGCACGCGATCACCTTCGATCCGTACTCGCTCATGGTCGACGGCCATCGGCTGTTCGTCTGGTCCGGCGAGTTCCACCCGTTCCGGCTGCCCAGCCCGTCGCTGTGGCTGGACATCCTGCAGAAGATGAAGGCCAGCGGCTACAACGCGGTGTGCATGTACTTCAACTGGAGTTACCACTCCCCCGCGCCGGGCAGCTACGACTTCACCGGCGTCCGGGACATGGACCTGGTCATGCGGATGGCCGCGGACACCGGGATCTACGTGCTGGCCCGGCCCGGCCCGTACGTCAACGGCGAACTGAACGCGGGCGGGTTCCCCGGCTGGCTGACCCGCACCGCGGCCGTGGCCCGCACCGCCGACCCGGTGTACCTGGGCTACGTGGATGAGTGGCTGACCGCGATCGACGGCGTCCTGGCCCGGAACCAGCTCACCGACGGCGGCGGCACGCTACTGCTGTACCAGATCGAGAACGAGTACGCGTCGTTCGTGACCAGCGCGACCGGCATCAACTACATGGCGCACCTGTACACCAAGGTCCGCGCGGACGGCATCACGGTGCCGATCTACCACAACGACAAGGGCCGCAACGGCTTCTGGGTACCAGGCAGCTTCCCGATGCCGGATAACAACTACCTGTACGCGTTCGACGGCTACCCGTCAGCCAGCGGGGCACCACCGGACTGGGGCTACTACGGGTCCGGCGGGGCCAAGGGCGGCGCCAGCGCGAGCCCGACCACGCCGGGTTTCGAGGCCGAGTTCGGCGGCGGCTTCTTCGACCCGTGGGGCGGCGCGCCGTGGCAGGGCCAGGGCTACAGCTTCGAGCGCGCCTTCGACGGCCCGGCTTACGAGCGCCAGTTCTACCTGACCAACGTGGCAAACGGGATCAAGCTGCAGAACGTGTACATGACGTTCGGCGGCACGTCCTGGGGCTGGCAGCCCGCGTCGGTCGTGTACACGTCGTACGACTACGGCGCGGCCATCAGCGAACCGCGCCAGCTCACCGCCAAGATCCCGGCCATGAAGGAGCTGGGGTACTTCCTGCAGGCCGTGCCCGACGTCAGCAAACTGGACACGGCCAGCCCGGTCAGCGCGTCCAACCCGCTGGTCAAGACGTACCACCTGGCCAATCCGGACACCGGCACGAACTTCTTCTTCGTGCGCAACGACCACACCGCAGACCTGACGTTCACCGTGCCGGTGAGCATCGCGGACGGCTCGTACACCGTGCCGCAGGCCGGCACCTTGCAGCTCAACGGCAAGGACATGAAGGTCATCGTGGCCGGGTATCAGCTGGACTCGGCCCATCTGGTGTACTCCACGTCGCACCTGATGACGCACGCCCCGATCGGTGGGCAGGACGTCGCGCTGCTGGCCAGCCGGCCGGGCGATGACGGCGAGACCGTGCTGCGCTACCCGGCCGCCGCGTCCGGGCCGGACGTCCAGGTGCTGGACGGCTCGGGGGTGACCAGTTCCTGGGACGCCAGCACCGGGGACCTGCTGCTCGACTACTCCCACCAGGGCATCACCCGGATCCAGGTGACTCCGGCCGGTGGTGGCCAGCCGCTGCTCCTGCTGGCCACCGACGACACCGCGGCCGGCACGTTGTGGCGGCTGGACACCGACGCCGGCCCGGTGCTGGCCAGTGGGCCAGCCCTGGTCCGCACGGCGGACGTGCGGGCTGGCGTGCTGGAACTCACCGGGGACACCGCCTCGGACACGCCGCTGGAGGTCTGGGCGCCCCGGCCGGTCTTCGCGGTGTGGTGGAACGGCAGGCCGGTCCCGGTGGCCCGGACCGCCTCGGGCAGCCTGGCCAGCCAGGCACCGCTCAGCGGGCCGCCGGCCATCCAGCTGCCCGCCCTGACCGGATGGAAGTACGCCCCGGAGAACCCGGAAGCCGACCCGGGCTTCGACGACAGCGGCTGGACCGTGGCCAGCAAGACCACCTCGGCCAGCGCCACCAGGGTGCCTGCCGGGCAGCCGGTGCTGTTCGTGGACGACTACGGCTTCCACTACGGCGACGTCTGGTACCGCGGCTCGTGGTCCGGCACGGCCGGTGCCACGTCGGTGAGCCTGAGCTACCAGACCGGCCAGGTCGGCATGTTCCTGGCCTGGCTGGACGGGCAGTTCCTCGGCGCCGGGGAGATGCCCGTGCCGACGTCCAGCCAGTCCACCACGCAGGTCTTTACGGCGACGGTGCCGCTGTCCATCCCCGCGGCCGGGCAGGACGACGGCCCGCACGTGCTGGCCGTGCTGGTGCGGTCCATGTCGCACCAAGAGGACGGCGGCGCCAACCAGGCCTTCAAGCAGGCCCTCGGCCTCACCGCGGTGACGTTCACCGGCGCATCACCGCAGGTGACCTGGCGCATCCAGGGCGCCCAGGGCGGCGAGAACCTGGCCGATCCGGCCCGCGGCCCACTCAACACCGGTGGCCTGTACGGCGAGCGCTCTGGCTGGTACCTGCCCGGTTTCGACGATGAGCAGTGGGCGTCGGTCACGCTGCCGAACGCCGACCCGCGGCCCGGTGTCTCCTGGTACCGGACCCAGTTCCGGGTGAATGTCCCGCAGGGGGTGGACGCCTCACTCGGGCTGACCATCACCGACACGACGTCCAAGTCCTACCGGGCGCAGATCTTCCTCAATGGCTGGAACGTCGGCCAGTACATCAACAACGTCGGCCCGCAGGTCACGTTTGTGCTGCCGAACGGCCTGCTGCATACCCGCGGCGAGAACACGCTGGCCATCGCCGTGCTGGCGGACGGCACCACCCCCGGTGGGCTGGGCAGCGTGACGCTGGCCAACCTGGGCACGGTGGCCGGCGGGGTCAAGGTCACCCCGGTGGAGGCCCCGGAAACCTGAGCCCGCGGGATCTCCTTCCCCTCTAGTACGTTGGCTGATATATTGGCCACCGTACTAGAGGGGAGGCCGGATGCCAGCGGGTAAGCGGGGGCAGGACGACCCGGGCGGCCAGGATGTGCTGCGCCGGGCCGGGGACGCGTCGGTGCTGATCCTGACCAGCCTGGCCGACGGCCCCAAACACGGGTACGCACTGATCCAGGACATCAACGGGTTCGCCGGGCTGCAACTCGGCCCGGGCACGCTGTACGGCGCGCTGGACCGGCTGGAGCGGCTGGACCTGGTCGAGGCGCTGCCTACCGATGACCGGCGGCATCCGTACCAGATCACCGCGGCCGGGGCAGCCGCGCTGCGCGCGCACCTCGATTCGCTCGAGCGGGTCAGCGCGGTGGGCCGGCTCCGGCTGCGGCTGGGCGGGATCTGATGCCCGGGCTACCGTCGGCCCGCGTGGTCGGCCTGGCGCTGGGCTGCTATCCGCGACGGTGGCGGCGGCGGCACGGCACCGAAGCCGCCGAACTGGCCGCGCTGCTGATCCGGGACGGCGTACCGGCCCGCTCGATCGCCTGCAGCTATCTGTGCGGCGCGGCCCGCGAGCGGCTGACCCGGCCGCCGGCCCACTGGCTGGCCGCGGCGGCGGCCGCCGTGCTGGTCGCGGCCGGCTCGCTCGGCGTCCCGCTCGGCCTGCTGTCCGCGTCGGCCCCGGCCAGCGCGGCCAGCGCCGCCCATGCGCACCCAGCCAGGCCAGGCGCACGGCCGAGTTGCGCCGGCCAGACCGGGCCGCAGCCGCTGCCCACGCTGAACCGCCGGCCGCCGGCGAGCCTCTGGGCAGCGGCCGGCTGGCCCGGGTACCTGCACCCGGCGGATGGTCATGGCGAACACTGCTGACCAGGCCGGGCCGGACGGGAGTGCGCTGCCCGGGAACCAGCCGGCGCCCGCCCGGCGGGCGTCCCGGCGCCGGCGGGCCCTGGCCGAGGCGGCTATCGCCATCGTCGTGGCCGTGCTACTGGCCCTGGGCAGCCGGGCGTTCGTGATCCAGACGTTCTTCATCCCCACCACATCCATGGTGCCGACGCTGCAGAGGGGCGACCGGATCCTGGTGCTGAAGGCGTTCTTCAACTGGCATGACCTGCACCAGGGCGACATCGTGGTGTTCTCCCGGCCGCCGCGCGACCACTGCGGACCGAATGGCGACCTGGTCAAGCGCGTCATCGCGCTGCCCGGGCAGACCATCTACTCGGCTGGCAGCAAGCTGTTCGTGAACGGGCGGCCACTGGCCGAGCCCTACCTGCCCCGCGTCGACCTGCTCGGCCCAGCGATACCGGACGCCAGCCGGCAGCACCCGTTCCGCGTCCCGGCCGGGGAGTTCTACATGATGGGCGACAACCGGCAGATCTCCTGCGACAGCCGCTACTGGGGCCCGATCAAGGGCAGCAGCATCGTCGGCCGGGTGATCCTGCTCTGGTGGCGCGACGGCCACCCTGACCTGCACGGTTTCTGACACCCGACATATGTAGCCTAGATATGTCGGGTTGGCCAGACGGCGGTGGTGTCAGGCCACGTACGGCGGGGTCTCGGAGTCGTTGGTCAGTGGGCGGCCGGCTGCGGCCCAGCCTTGCATCCCGTCACTGACGTTCAGCGCCTCCCAGCCTGCCCCAGCCAGCGCGTGCGCCGCCCGGTTGGACCGGGCGCCGCTGCGGCAGATCAGGTAGACCGGGCCGTCTTGCGGGATCTCGATGTACCGCTCGCCGAGTTCGCCCAGCGGGATGTGCGTCGCGCCCGGCGCGTGCCCGGCGGCCCACTCCTCAGGTTCCCGGACATCCACCAGTCTCACGTCCGGCGGCACCTGCGCCGCGGGTACCTGGCCCGGTACCCTGCCGTCCGCCGCGCCTGGGTCCGCACTCATGCTGCACTTCGGTTCATTGCTGGCACCCTCCCCGCTCTCCTGCTGCCAATCAACTCATTGTGGCGCTGGACACGCTCATGTACGTCAATCCTGCCCCATCTGCTCATTCGGGCACCTGCTCGTCCAGTCCCAGTGGCACGTCCTGGCCGGCCAGCCGCTGATAGGCCGGGCCGAGCAGGCCGGCCAGGTCCATGCCGCGGATCTGCACGTCCGGTGGCTGGGCCGAGCGCAGCAGCAGGTCAGCCGGTACCGGCGGGCTGGCCTGCGCGGCGCGCAGCCGGGCCCGGCTCACCCCGGGCGACCAGAACCGGTCCAGGCACTGCGCCAGTGGCACGGCCACCGGGGCCGCCGGGGCTACCGCGGAGCCGGGCCGCGGCGCTGCGCCGGTCCCGTTCTGCCCCACCGCCGGCCCGCGCAGCGCGGCCAGCAGGTCGGCCCGGTCCCGGCCGCGCCAGGCCAGCATGCCGAACGGGTCGTCGTCGAACCGCTCGGCCAGCACGTAGCAGACAGCGGCCAGGTGCTTGCACGGCACGCCCCAGTCCGGGCAGGAGCAGAACAGGTCGAGGTCCCGGGCCGACCGGGGGAACAGCGGGGTGCCGCAGTCCGCGAATACCTGCTCGATCTCGTGCGGCATCTCCCCGGCCAGCAGTTTGGCCCGGAACAGGGCCTGCCCGCGCAAGGCCTCGATGACCCGCCGCCACTGCGCGCTGGTCAGCGGCAGCACCCCGATCCGTGCCTGGTAGGGCACCGGCCGGGAGCCCTGTACCCGGGCCCGCACCACGCCGTGCCCCAGCTCGAACTCCAGCACCTGGCCGCGCCGGGCGTAGTGCCGGCCCCGGGCCAGCCGGCCGCTCATCCCGAACGACTCCAGCACTTCGACGAACCGCCGCGACCACCACCGCTCGCCGATGGCGCCCCGCTTGCTCCGCGCCTTGATGCCGCCCTCGACCTGAATCGGCGGCCCCGCCTCATGCCACCAGCCCGTGTCGCGCGGCGCACCGTCCCGTTCGGTCACTCAGACACCGCCTCCGGTGACAGGGCCAGCACCTCGCGCAGGTCGGCCGTGGACAGCTCGGTGAGCCAGCTTTCCCCGGTGCCGACGATCCGCTCGGCCAGCGCCTTCTTCTCCTCGATCATCGAGTCGATGCGCTCCTCCAGGGTGCCCACGCAGACGAACTTCCGCACCTGCACATCTTTCCGTTGCCCGATGCGGAACGCCCGGTCTGTGGCCTGGTCCTCGACCGCCGGGTTCCACCACCGGTCGAAATGAATCACGTGATTCGCCCCGGTCAGATTCAGCCCGGTACCGCCGGCCTTGAGCGAGAGCAGGAACACGGCGGGCTCGGCGAGCGCCTGGAAGCTGGCCACCATCTCGTCCCTAGCCTTCTTGGCCGTGCCGCCGTGCAGGTACAGCACCGGGCAGCCGAGCCGGGCGGTCAGGTACGGCTGCAGCACCCGGCCGAACTCCGCGTACTGGGTGAAGCAGAGCGCCTTGTCCCCGGCGGCGACGATCTCATCGCCGATCTCCTCCAGCCGGGCCAGCTTGCCGGACCGGCCGGGCAGCCGTGACCCGTCGCCGAGCAGGTGGGCCGGATGGTTGCAGACCTGCTTGAGCTTGGCCATGGTGGCCAGCACCAGGCCGCGCCGCTCGATGTCCTGCTCGGCCGACTCGATCCGGGCCAGCATGTCGGCCACCGTGGCCTGGTACAGCGACGCCTGCTCGGGGGTGAGGTTGCACCACACCTTCATCTCGATCTTGTCGGGCAGGTCGGAGATGATCGACCGGTCGGTCTTCACCCGGCGCAGGATGAACGGGCTGGTCAGCCGCTTCAGCCGGTCCGCCGCGTCCTCGTCGCCGTGCCGTTCCACCGGGACCGCGAAGCTGGTGCGGAACTTCTCCGCCGGGCCGAGCAGCCCCGGGCTGGTGAACTCCATGATCGACCACAGCTCGCCGAGCCGGTTCTCCACCGGAGTGCCGGTCAGCGCGATCCGGGACGTTGCGGGCAGGCTGCGCACCGCGCGGGCCTGCCGGGTGCCGGCGTTCTTGATGTTCTGCGCCTCGTCGCAGACCACCCGCTGCCAGCCGACCGTGGCCAGCTCGTCGCGGTCCCGGGCCGCGATGGCGTACGTGGTGATGACCAGGTCGGCCGCGCTCAGCGCGTCGCGCAGCTCCGTCCCGGACAGCCGGTCCGAGCCATGGTGCACATGCACGGCCAGGCCCGGTGTGAACCGCTCGGCCTCCTTCTGCCAGTTGCCGACGAGCGACATCGGGGACACCAGCAAGGTCGGGCCCAGCTTTTTGCCGGTTTCTTTCTCATATGTGAGCAAAGATAGGGTTTGGGGGGATTTACCCATTCCCATATCATCCGCGAGGATTCCGCCCAGGCCGAGGCGGCTCAGGAAGGACAGCCAGGCCAGGCCACGCTCCTGGTAGGGCCGCAGCTTGCCCTGGAACGAGGCGGGCGTGGCCAGTGCTGTCAGGCTCTGCTCGGTCTGGCCGGACAGCAGGTCGCCGAGCCAGCCGTCGGCGTCCACCGTGGTGACCGGGAGGTTCTCGTCCGGGCCGTGCAGCCCCGCCAGCAGGACGTCACCGGCGGGCATCTCGCCGGAGCGGTCGCTCTCCAGGAACTTCAGCGCCGCCTTGAGGTTGCGTTCGTCCAGTTCCACCCACTGGCCGCGGATCCGGACCAGCGGGATCTTCAGCCGGGCCAGTTCGGCCAGCTCGCCCGGGTCCAGGGTGGCGTCGCCGACGGCCAGGTCGTAACGGAACTGGACCAGGTCGTGCAGGCCGAACCCGGCCCCGCTGCCCGCGCTGTCCGCTCCGGTGCTGGCGCTGCTCCGGGTGCGTGAAGTGAGTTTCAGGCCGAGCCGGGCCTTGCGGGCCCAGTCCGGCAGCAGCACGCCGAAGCCCGCCCCGGCCAGCATCGGGCCAGTCTCGGTCAGGAAGCGGAACGCCCCAGCGGTGTCCAGTTCGACGTCGGCCGGTGCGGGCGCGCGCAGCGCGGTGTCCAGCTCATCGAACAGCCGGGCGGCCGAGCCCAGCCCGGCCAGCAGTTCTTCGTCGGGGTGCGTGATGCCGCCCGGCGACCAGCCACCGGTGCCCGCCCAGACGTCGTCCGCCGGCAGCATCAGGCTGGGATCCTCGGTGGACTGCAGCGCGAACTCGACCCGCCACGGCGAGCCCGCCGGGTCCCGGGCATCCACCGGGTCAGCCGTCGCGGCGGGCTCGGCCGACCCTGCCGCGGCGGGCTCGGCCGGCGGCTCGACCAGGCGGAAGCAGGTGCGTACCGGGCCGGCCGGCGCCTGGGCCGCGGCCCGCCAGTCATCCAGCGCGGCGGCCAGCGCGACCGCCGTCTCGCCCTCCGCCGCGTCCACCGGCAGATGCGGGTCCGGGCTGGCCAGCGCGGCGGCCCAGCGCTCGGCCAGCGGGACGTGCGCCGAGCGGCGGCTGCGGCGCGGCGGGAGCAGCGCCCAGCCGGGCGGCCCGGCGGCCAGCCGGACCCGCGCCGCCGCGTCGGCCAGCGCGGCCAGGGCGGCGGTCAGGATCGGGCCGGGCGGCTCACCGCCCGGTTCGGCGGCCCGGCACAGCGGCGGCATGGCGTCGGCGAACTCCGCCACCCGCCGCGCGTCATGCCCGGTCAGCACCGGATACCACCGGGCCGCCCAGGCGGCGGCCGGCCTGCCCGCGCCGTCGGCGGACGGAACCTCGGCGGGCGGGCCGTCCGCAGGCAGGCCCTCGGCGGGCGGACCCTCGGCCGGCGGACCGTCGGCCGGCGGACCCTCAGCCGGCGGACCCTCGGCCGGCGGGACCAGGGCGGGCAGCACCCGGCCCCGGGCGGCCAGGTCAGCCGCGAACCAGGCCACCGCCGCCCAGTAGGCCACCGATCCTCCGGCAGCCAGCTCACCGGCGGCCAGCTCACCAGGGACCGCCGCGCCATCCGCCGAGGCAACGCCCAGCGGTTCACCTGGGGCGGCCACCCCGCTCGTGGCGGCCAGCGCGCCCGCGGCGGCCACGGCCAGCGGCTCACCCGGCGCGGCCAGCCGATCCAGCGCGGCCAGCACGCCGAGCGCGGCCGCGGGCTCGACGGCCAGCGCGGGCACCCGCCAGCAGCCGAGCGCCGTCCAGCGCGTCCGGCTAGCGCCGTCCGTGTCGGCGGCCGACCTGATCAGCTCGGGCGCGGCCTGTGGGCCGTCCGGGGCGGACGGCAGCCACACGGTCAGCTCGTCGGCGGGCGCCTGCCGGGCCGCCTCGCCCGCCGCCGCACCCAGGCTGGCCAGTGCGCCGGCGATGGTCTCCGGATCGGCCGCGAACGGATGTGGCCGGGGCGCACGGGACCGCCGCCCCGCCAGCGGCTCCGGAGTACGCGCGGGCAGCCGGGCGTCTTCCGCCCACAGGCAGAGCGCGCCACGCGCCCAGATCCCGTGGATTACCAGCATGTCCAGCGCTCCTCGCGGCCACAGCGGCCAGGCACCGGGCCGCCTGCCCCGTCCCGGTCAACCTAGCAACCACCCGCGACAGTTCCGGCCACAACGCCGCGCGCCGTCACCTCCCCCGCCACCGCGCCACCCTCAGCCACCCCTAGGGCGCCAAATGCGTTAGCGCGGTGAGTTGTACCCCACCCGTGGGGAACAACTCACCACGCTGAGGGAGGAGCGGGTCAGGCGGCCAGGTGGGCCGCCTGAGCGAGGACCTGGTCGGCCTTCTGGATGAGGGCTTGGGCCTGCGTGGCGTTCACCGGCTGGTTGCCGAACGCGGCCCCGTCCAGCATGGCCCGGATCTGCCCGGCCACGCCGTCCCGCGCCGCACCCAGCTGCTGCAACTGGTTCTCGATGGCGTTATACCTCGCGTCGCCGGGTGAGGTGCTGGCCAGCGCCCGGGTGGAGGCGCGCAGCGTGTCCAGCCCGAAGCGGCCGACCGCCGCTTCGAGCTGGGTGTAGACCTGCCCCAGCCGGAGCAGCGCGGCGCGGTTCACCCGCAGCGCCGGGGCCGCGTCGGCCGGGTCGAGCAGCTCGGCCAGCACCCGGCCGTCCGGCACGTAGTCGTCGTGCAGGCCGAGCAGCTCCATCATGGTGGGCTGGATGCTCGTGTGGTCCGACCAGGTCGAGTTGTCCACGCCCAGGTGTGCCACCCCGGGCCCGGCCATGCCCAGCCAGGTCGTGTTGATCTGGCCGGCGACGTCGCCGTGGTTCCATGCGTCGGTGCCGGCCGGCTGGCTGACACAGGACTTGCCGCAACTGGCCGAGCCGCTGCTCAGCCAGAAGTTGTCGTTCGCGAACAGCACCAGCGACGGGGTCCGCTTCGGGTCCGCGGTGACCATGTGCAGCAGCTTCAGCTCCACCGGATCGGCCAGGTAGTTGGTCAGCCTGACCTTCTTCCCGCTGACCAGGTCCAGCTCCTTGAGCCGGGCCGCGGTCTGCTCCAGGGCCCGGACCGACGCGGCGGTACGGGCCGGCTGCGCGTGCAGGTACAGCGCGGGCGCGGAGTCCGCCGCCACGTCGAACGGGGTGTGCACCCCGGCCGCGCCGAGCATGCCGGTCAGGTTCCCGTTGACCTCGCCGATCTTGCTGTAGTGGCAGGTCACGGTGACGCCGTTGCACCCGGCGGGGGTTGGGGTGCTGCCCACGAAGTGGTCGCCCTCGTCCGCGGTGACCACGAACAGCGTGTTGGCTTTGCTGATGCCGTGCGCGGCCAGCCGGCGGAAGAACGTGCCGAACGCCGCGTTCTCCGCGCGGAGCTGCTTCTCGTAACCGGCCTGCCCGGGACCGAACGGGGTGCCGGCGGTCCACGAGTCGTGCAGGTCGCTCAGGTAGGTGTCGGTCACCGGGACACCGTGCAGCTGCATGTCGAGCGTGTAGGCGAGCGCGTTCGGCCCGGTCATCCCGTCGTAGCCGGGGAAACCGACGTCACCGCTGGAGTCCTTGATGACCGCGCCGTCCAGGTTGCGCACCGGGCCGGCCGGGCTGATCACCGGCTGGATGAACTTGCTGCCGTACAGCGCCTGGTAGCCGGGGTAGCCGCCGGGCTCGTCGGGCAGCAGATCCGGGCGGCCGCCGTGCGCGCACACCGCCGAAGCCCGGGCGCAGTGCACGGCCAGGCCCATGAAGTCGGCCGCCGCCTTGTTCTGCAGCTTGGGGTTCTCCGCTTCCTTGGCCTGCGGCGAGTTCGCGCCAAACACGTGCGGCACGTCCGGCAGCGTGTTCTCCAGTTCGGTGTCCGCCTCGGCCACGGTGCCGAAGTTGCACCGGGCCCGGGTATACGGGACCCAGGGGGCCGGGGTGTTCTGCCCGCTGGCGCCGATCAGCGTCGGGCTGGAGTCACCGACCGGCGTGCTGGCCAGCCCGGTGTTGTAGTCCACGATCGGGTCGGTCCAGTAGGCGAACGACCCAGCCGTGTGCGTAGCCCCGCCGGGGACGTAGTAGTTGTACTCGTTCGCGATCGGCATGCCCTGGTCGCTGCCGTACAGGCCGCTCTCCGAGGTGACGATGTCGTCCGCGGTGTGTGCGATCAGCGGGGTGTGCTCGTGGCTGACCAGCGTCCCGTTGCCGGTCAGGAAGTGCAGCAGGTTGGGCAGCTGTTCCAGGTCGCTGGGCACGTTGGGGTCATCCCGCATGTAGTGCACGTTGTCGAACTGGATGTAGATGACGTGCTTGATGGTGTCGCCCGGGGCGGCCGGGTGGCCCAGCACGCAGCCCGCCGGACGGCCACCCGGCGCGGCGGCCAGCTTGGCCGGGGCGGCCGCCCAGGCCGCGGGCGCCGGACCGAGTGACATCGCGCTCAGCGACACGGTTGCGAGAGATATCGCGGTGAGGCCGGCCACCAGGGCAGGCCGTGCTTTCCCGGCCGTGCGGAACGGCCGTGTGCTTCTCTCTGTCATGCAGCGAAGCCAATCCGGGCCGGTTGAACGCCGCCCCTTAGCCGGGTAAAACGTCGCCGGGCGGACTGCGAGAATGCGACTGGGGACGGCGTGGAAGGAGCAGCATGGCAGAACCGGTGATCGTGCGGGATGCCCAGCCCGCGGAGTTCGCCGCCCTGGGCGACCTGCGGGTGGCCGCCTATCAGGCGGACGGTTTCCTCTCCGACGCCTCCCACTACGGCGAGACGCTGCGCACCCTGGGCACCGATGGGACCGGGCAGATTCTCGCCGCGGTGGCCGACGGCCAGATGCTCGGCACGGTCATGCTGCAACTGCCGCCGCACGCTGGGCAAGTGGTCCGTAGCCCGGACGAGGCCGAGGTCAGGGCGCTCGCCGTGGCGCCGGAAGCACGGGGCCGCGGGGTGGGCCGGGCGCTGCTGCGCGCGGTCACCGAGCGTGCCGCGCGTAGCGGGGTGCGGTATCTCGTGCTGAGCACGCAGTCCAGTATGGATGCGGCGCGGCACCTGTACACGGCGGCGGGCTTCGGCCGGCTGCCGGACCGGGACTGGTCTCCGGTGCCGGGCTTCACCCTGCTGGCTTACGGCTTGGCGCTGCGCCCCGGGGGCGAGGAGGAGGGCTGAACGTTACGGTTTGCTGCTGCCGTCCGGGGCAGACGACTGAGCGGCTCGCCGCGGCTTGACCGCGGCGGCCCGGACCCGCGGGTCGGGTGAGATCTTCTTCAGTTGCTTGTTCATCGAGCGGAACAGGAAGACCATGGCCACCGCCAGCCCCGCGACGATCAGGAACCCGAACAGGCCCGGGTAGACCTGCGCGGCCACGCTCGACGACGCCAACAGCGTCACAAGCACACCCTCTCCCGCACCCCGGCGAACAGGTCGTCCTCGGGGAGCTCTGTGTCAACTACCGACCTGGCTAGATGGTAGTCCTCGGTCGGCCAGGCCGCACGCTGCACCTCTTCCGGGCAGGCGAACCACGAGCCCTCCGGGTCGATCTGGGTGGCGTGGGCCAGCAGCGCCTGGTCCCGCACCGGGAAGTAGTCGGAGCACGGCACCCGGGTGGTGATCTCGTACTCGCGACGGTCCGCGGCGCGCTCGTCCCAGTCCTGGAACCAGTCCGCGTACGGCGACTCCAGGCCGCGCCGGAGCAACTCCTCGTGCAGCGCGATGAGCCGGTCCTTGTGGAACGTGGCGAAGTAATACAGCTTGAGCGGCTGCCACGGGTCGCCGGCACCCGGGTAACGGTCCGGGTCGGCCGCGGCTTCGAACGCCGCCACGGCCACCTCATGGGTCTTGATGTGGTCCGGATGCGGGTAACCGCCCTGCTCGTCGTAGGTCAGGATGACGTGCGGCCGGAACTCGCGGACCGCGCGGACCAGCGGTTCCGCGGCCAGTTCCAGCGGCTGCAGGGCGAAGCAGCCGGCCGGCAGCGGCGGCAGCGGATCGCCCTCCGGCAGCCCGGAGTCGACGAAGCCGAGGAACTGCTGCCGGACGCCGAGGATCTCGCGCGCCCGGGCCATCTCCTCGCGCCGGATCTGCGGCAGGTTGGCCCGGACCTCGGGCCGTTCCATCGCCTTGTTCAGAATGTCCCCGCGCTCGCCGCCGGTCAGCGTGACCACCAGGACGTCCACGCCTTCCCGCGCATAGCGGGCCATGGTGGCGGCACCTTTGCTCGACTCGTCGTCCGGGTGCGCGTGCACGGCCATCAGCCTTAGCGGCGCGGGTTCCCCGGAACTGGGGGCGGGATCATTCTGGACGGCAGGCACGCGAAATTCCCTTCGGCACCATCAGGAAGCAGTGAACGTACGCCGGCGAGCCGCTGGAGTGCCTCGCCGACAGAACATTGTGCGGGACAACACGCTGGCACCGGGATGACATTCCCGTATCCTGGCCGACTTGAGGCTCATCTGGGGCGACGCACTTGTCAGGCCTTGTTAGCTTAGAAGGATTACCCCCGAGGAGCCGCGGACGGCTCAGGCGGACTCAAGTATCCGCACCGCAGGCAAGGAGTACCGGTGACCGAGACGCAGAACGACAGCCTTACCTGGCTCACCCAGGAGGCGTATGACCGGCTCAAGTCGGAGCTGGATCACCTCTCGGGCCCGGGGCGTGTCGACATCGCGAAGAAGATCGAGGCCGCCCGGGATGAGGGTGACCTGCGCGAGAACGGCGGCTACCACGCCGCGAAGGAAGAGCAGGGCAAGATCGAGGGGCGGATCATCCAGCTCCAGCACATCCTGCAGCACGCTCGCGTCGGGGAGCCGCCGCGGACCGATGGGATAGTTGGCCCGGGGATGACGGTGACCGTCCGGTTCGAGGGCGATGACGAGGAGGTCACCTTCCTGCTGGCCTCCCGGGAGGAGAGCGGCGCCCCGATCGACGTGTACTCGCCGCGCTCGCCGCTGGGGTCGGCCATCAACGGGAAGAAGATCGGCGCCACCGCGAGCTACACGCTGCCCAACGGCCGCGCGGCCCGGGTCGAGATCCTGGAGGCGGTGCCGTACGTCGGCGGCTAGTCAGCCACGGCCCGGCGGATCTCCCCGGCCAGCGCACTGGCCCGGGCCTGCGCGGCCGACGCGCCCGGCTCGTCGCCCGCGGCCCGGCGCAGCCAGGCTCGCTTCGACCACGCGTAGGTGTTGCCCTCGCGGACAGACAACCGCTCGCTGACCAAAGCAGCGGCTAGATCCTCCCGCCCGGCCCGGATGGCCGCTTCGAGCAGCGTGCGCTCCACCGCGTCCCGCTGCGCGTGACTGCCGCCGAACGTGTGCAGCTGGGTCCGGATCGGCAGCAGCTCGCCGAGCACGCTGCCGTACTCGCCCCGGCCGAAGTGCACCAGGGCGCGGCAGACGGGCAGGCCGACCTGGGCCGTCATGGCCCAGCCGGTGCTGCCCGGGTCGCCGTGGGCGGCCAGCTCGGCTTGCGCCGCGACCACCTGCCCAGCCCGGTCCAGCTCACCATTCCCGATGAACGCCAGTACCGCGTGCATGTCGTTGAACGGGTAGAAGCCAGGCGCCAGCAGCCGGCCCCAGGCCGCCGCCAGTGGCGGCCACCGGTCACCGACTGCGGTGCCGTCCAGGTGCATCCGCCACAGCAGGGCGGTGGCGTCGAGCAGTTCCAGCGCCACGTCCGGCGACCCCTCGTGGTGCAGCATCCGGTCGTAGACGGCCAGTGCACCTGCGGTGTCCCCGCCCTGCAGCAGGTACAGCGCGTAGTGCCAGGAGTTGTGCACGCTGAGGAAGTTGCCCGTCGTCCAGTCCGCCTCGCGGCGGCGCATGTACCGGACGCCCTCCGGGATCCGGCCCGCCATCTCGTAGGTGTGCACCACCGCGTGGATGCCCCACACGTCGTCCGGGTTCTGCTCCACGGCGCGCCGGCCAGTCTCTTCTGACTGCTGGTAGAGGTTGCACTCCTCCAGGCCGAAGGCGTACATGCCATGCACGAAGCCGAGTTGCGGGTGGCCGGCCGGCCAGCCGCCCAGCGCCCGGCCGATCCGGTCCCGCAGGCTGACCGCGTTGCCGGTGAAGAAGTCGATCTGATGCCCGGTGAACAGGGCGAGCAGGTCACCCGGGTAACTCACCGAGATCTCGCCCAGTGCCTCGCCCGCCCCGATCATGTCCCCGGTCACCCACCTGGCCGCGGCGGCCAGGTGGGCCCGCTCCCGCGGCAGCAGCGCCGCCGGGTCGGCGCGCAGCCCGTCGAGCGCGGCCCGGGCGGTAGCCACCGCGCCCGGCTCGGTGGACATCAGCGCCAGGTAGGCGGAGAACACCGCGGCCATGGCGCAGCCCGGGTCGGCCAGCACCGCCGCCGCGGCCGCGTCCACCACCTCGGGCCGGAACCTGATCAGGTCGTCAATGGCCCGGTCGTAGCCGGTCACCGCGGCGGCCGAACCGGTGAGGTGCAACCCTCGGGCGTCAGCAGTCATGTCACCCCCCACCGGCAGGGTAACTAACCGACCAGCTCCGGCGCGGCGGGCTCCTCGGCCGGCGCCCGGCCGCGCAGCGGCACTTCCTTGAGGAACCAGGTCAGCGCGAAGGCCAGCACGGTGGCCGGGAGGGCCCACAGGAAGACGCCCTGCACGGCGTGCGTGATGGCGTAGAACACGTCGTGCTGGATGGCCGGCGGCAGCGCCTTGACCGTGGCCGGGTTGAGCTGCCCGCCGCTGGTGGCGATGTGCACGTTGGGCGACACCGTGGTCAGCGCGTCCTGCAGCCGCCGGGCGAAGATGGCGCCGAACGCGGCCACCCCGATGGAGCCGCCGATCTGCTGGAAGAACAGCCGCGAACTGCTGGCCACGCCGATGTCCCGCGGCTCGACGCTGTTCTGCGCGAGCAGCGTGGTGAGCTGCATCAGGAAGCCCATGCCGAGGCCGAGCACGAGCATGAACAGCGCCGAGGTGACCCGGCTGGTGTTCACCCCGAGCATGGACAGCAGCCCGATGCCCGCGGTCATCCCCGCCGCACCCAGGATGGGCAGCGCCCGGTACCGGCCGGTCCGGGTGGTCACCTGCCCGGAGATCAGCGAGGTGATCATCACGCCGACCATCATCGGGGTGAGCAGCAGCCCGCTGACCGTGGGCGAGGCGCCCTGCACGGTCTGCTGGTACAGCGGCAGGAACGTGATCGCGCCGAACATGGCCAGGCCGGTCAGGAAGCTCAGCGCGGACACCAGGCTGAAGTTGCGGCTGCGGAAGATGTGCAGCGGCAGGATGGGCTCGGCCGCCCGGCTCTCGATCCAGATGAACGAGGCCACCCCGAGCACCGCCACCACGCCCAGCCCGATGATCTGCGGGGACAGCCACGCGTACTGGGTGCCGCCCCAGGTGGCGGCGAGCACCACCGCGGTCGCGGCCACCGCGAGCACGGCCGCGCCCAGGTAGTCCACCCGGTGCTCGATGTGCCGCTTGGGCAGCTTGAGGGTGGCGGCCAGGTAGGCCAGCGCGACACCGCCGATCGGCAGGTTGATGTAGAAGATCCAGCGCCAGGAGAAGCTCTCCGTGATCCATCCGCCGAGCAGTGGTCCGCCGATGGTGGCGACCATCATCACGGCCATGATGTAACCCATGTACTGGCCCCGCTCGCGGGGCGAGACCAGGTCGCCGATGATCGCGATGGCGCTGACCATCAGGCCGCCCGCACCGAGCCCCTGGATGGCCCGGAAGGTGATCAGCATGGTCATGGACTGGGACAGCCCGGCCAGCGCGGAACCGGCGAGGAAGATCACGATGGCCGTCATGAACAGCTTCTTGCGGCCGTACATGTCGCCGAGCTTCCCGTACAGCGGGGTGGTGATGGTAGAGGCCAGCACGTACGCGGTGACCACCCAGGACAGGTGGGCCACCCCGCCCAGGTCACCCACGATGCGGGGTAGCGCGGTACCCACGATGAGCTGGTCCAGCATGGCCAGCATGATGGCCAGCAGCAGGCCGGGCAGCACCACGAGGATCTCGCGGCGCATGCCGACGCTGGCGTCTGCGCCGGGTGCTGAGGGGGCCTGAGCGTCTGCCATCAAAACTCCCCGTGGATAACTTACTTGCCGACCGGCTAGTATTACGGCCACCAGGCTAGGACGCTTACTAACCGGGCGTCAAGTAAGTTTAGCGTGGAGCAGACCGGTGAGAATGCGGGACCACTATGGACGAAGACACGGCTGAGTTCCCGGCCAGAGACCGGGCCGGGTACCCAGCTAGAGACGCGGCTGAGCTCCCGGCCGGCGGCAAGCCGGGCCGGCCAGCGGCCGCGCGGCCGCGCGGGGACACCCGGGAGCGGATCCAGTCGGTGGCCCTGGAACTGTTCGCCGAGCAGGGCTACGAGAAGACCTCGCTGCGCGAGATCGCCGAGCGGCTCGGGGTGACCAAGGCTGCCCTGTACTACCACTTCAAGTCCAAAGAAGACATCGTCCGCAGCTTCACCGAAGACTACGTGCACGAACTGGACGCGCTCATCGCCTGGGGCCGCGGGCAGCCGCGCACCGAGCAGAGCCGGGCCGATCTGCTCGCCCGGTACAGCGACATCGTGGAACGCCGCCTGGAGGTGCTCCGCTTCCTGGAGCAGAACCAGGCCGCAGTGCACCACCTGATGACCGAGCACGAGGGCCAGGACCGGAAGAGGATGTTCCGGAAGCAGTTCGAGACGCTGCGCGACCTGCTCGCCCCGCCGGACGCGACGCTGCGCGACCGGGTCCGGGTCTCCATGGCCGTCGTCTCGGTCGGGCTGTCCTGCATGCTGTTCAAGAGCGAAGCCGCCGATCCGGCCGAACTCCGCGCGATCATCCGGGACACCGCCTCCGAGCTGGCCGGGCTGCCGGCCCCGGCCGGCAGCCACATCGATTAGCGGTGTACATCCGTGCCCCTCTGAGGGCAGGAAAGTACACCGCTAATTCTTCACGCCCGATGAGGTGGGGTTGCTGTGGCCTGCGGGGTAGCTGTGGCTGACTCACCTGCCGCATCGGCTACGGCGCGGACCAGCGGCAGCACCCGGTAGGGCAGCGGCGTGGCCAGCGCGATCACCGTGGAGGCGCGGACCACCCCGGCCACGTCCACGATGGCGTCGATCACCCGTTGCAGGTCCGCGTTGGTCCGGGCCACCACCCGGCACAGCATGTCCCCGGCGCCGGTGATGGTGTGCGCCTCGAGCACCTCGGGGATGGCGGCCAGCCGCCCGGCCACCGGGTCGTGCCCGCCGGCCTGCCGGATCTCCAGCGTGACGAACGCGGTCACGCCGTGGTCCAGCGCGACCGGGTCCACGTCCGGGCCGTAGCCGGTCACCACGCCATTGCGGTGCAGCCGGTCCAGCCGGGCCTGCACCGTGCCCCGGGCCACGCCGAGCCGCCGGGACGCCTCCAGCACCCCTACCCGGGGTTCCACCACGAGCAGGCTGATCAGCCGGGCGTCGAGTTCGTCGATCATCGATTCAGCCCCGTCGGGATGAGGTCAGGATGTACAGCCATCCCAGGTACCTGTGTTAAGTATTATGCATATTGACTAGTAAATAAAGTCACTATTGCACATCTTGCTAGCCCAAGCCGAGCATAATCCTCATGGAGCACTCGCAGACTGACGAATTCCCGGTCACCGGCATGGACGCAGTGGTGTTCGCGGTGGGCAACGCGCGGCAGGCCGCGCACTACTACTCGACCGCCTTCGGCATGCGCTGCACTGGCTACCGCGGGCCGGAGACCGGCTGCCGCGACGAGGTGGCCTACGTGCTGGAATCGGGCCGCGCCCGGTTCGTGCTGCGCGGGCCGGTGCGGCCGGGCACCGAGCTGGCCCGGCATGTGGCCGAGCACGGCGACGGGGTCATCGACCTGGCCCTCGGCGTGCACTCGGCGGAGGCGGCCTACGAGTACGCGACGTCGCGCGGCGCGCACGGGCTGGCCGAGCCGCACCTGGCCGAGGACGAGTCGGGCAAGACGGTGCTGGCCGCCATCGCGACCTACGGGGACACCCGGCACACCCTGGTCGAGCGGGCCGGCTACAGCGGCCCCTACCTGCCCGGCTACGTCGCCGCCGAGCCGATCGTGGCCCCGCCGGCCCGGCCGTTCTTCACCGAGATCGACCACTGCGTGGGCAACGTCGAGCTGGGCCGGATGGACGAGTGGGTCGGCTTCTACCAGCGGGTGATGGGCTTCACCAACATGAAGGAGTTCGTCGGCGACGACATCGCCACCGAGTACTCCGCGCTGATGAGCAAGGTGGTCGCGGACGGCTCGCGCACCGTCAAGTTCCCGATCAACGAGCCCGCGGTGGGCAAGAAGAGGTCGCAGATCGACGAGTACCTGGAGTTCTATGGCGGGCCCGGGGTCCAGCACATCGCGCTGGCCTGCGACGACATCGTGGCCACGGTGCGCGTCATGCGGGCCGCCGGGGTCAGCTTCCTGACCACCCCGGACAGCTACTACGACACCCTCGGCGATTGGGCGGGCGAGACCCACATCGGCGTGCACATCCTGCGCGAGCTGGGCATCCTGGTCGACCGGGACGAGGACGGCTACCTGCTGCAGATCTTCACCAAGCCGGTGCAGGACCGGCCCACGGTGTTCTTCGAGCTGATCGAGCGGCACGGCTCGGAAGGCTTCGGCAAGGGCAACTTCAAGGCACTGTTCGAGGCCATCGAACGCGAGCAGGCCCGCCGCGGCAACCTCTGAGCACGGCTAAGACGCCTGGCCCGGGCAGGGGGCCCGGGCCAGGTCAGCGGAACATCAAGTGGTATCCGGCGGTGCGCAGCTCGCTGATCACCTCGTCGCAGTGCGCCGGGCCGCGCGTCTCCACCTGGAGCAGCACCTCGACCTCGCCCACCTGGAGCCGCGGCGTGACCCGCTCGTGCATCACGTCCAGCACGTTGGCGCCCAGCCCGGCCACCGCGGCGAGCAGCGCGGCCAGCGCCCCGGGGCGGTCCGGGATGCGGCACCGGAACGTCAGGTACCGGCCGGCCGCGGCCAGCCCGTGCCGGAGCACCTTGGACAGCAGCAGCGGGTCGATGTTGCCGCCGGACAGCACCGCGACCACCGGCGGCTCGAACATGCTGGCGTACTCGAGCAGGCCGGCCACCGCGGCCGCGCCGGCCGGCTCGACGACCTGCTTGGCGCGCTCCAGGCAGAGCAGCAGGGCGCGGGACAGGCTCTCCTCGGACACCGTGACCACCCGGTCCTGGTAGGCCGAGATGATGCCGAACGGGATGTCCCCGGGCTGGCAGACGGCGATGCCGTCGGCCATGGTCGATGCGGCCGCCACCCGGACCGGATGCCCGGCGGCCAGCGAGGCCGGGTAGCCCGCGACCGCCTCGGCCTGCACCCCGATCACCTCGATGGCCGGGTCGGCACTCTTCACCGCGACGGTGATCCCGGCGGCCACGCCACCGCCGCCGACCGGGATGGCGATGGTCCGCACCTGCGGGCACTGCTGCAGGATCTCCAGGCCCAGGGTGCCCTGGCCGGCCACGATGTCCGGGTGGTCGAACGGGTGGATGAGCACCGCCGACCGCTCCTTAGCGTACTCCCGGGCGAACTCCACCGCGTCGTCCACCGTCTCGCCGTGGAAAATGATCTCCGCGCCGTAGCCCCGGGTGGCCTCGACCTTGGGCAGCGGCGCGCCCACCGGCATGACGACGGTGGCTTTCACGCCGAGGATCTCGGCCGCGAAGGCAACGCCCTGGGCGTGGTTGCCGGCGCTGGCCGCGACCACCCCGTTGGCCCGCTCCGCCTCACTCAGCCGGGAGATCCGGAAGTACCCGCCGCGGGCCTTGAACGAACCGGTCCGCTGCAGGTTCTCGCACTTGAGGAATACCGGGCCGCCCAGCCGCTCGGACAGCACCCGGGAGTGCAGCAGGGGGGTGGGTGGCAGCACGTCCCGGAGTACGTCGTGGGCGGCGGCTACGTCGGCGGCGCCCACCGGGGAGGAGATCATCGCCATGCCTGAAGTGTCGCACCTGCCGGCCACGTGACCGGCCCGGGCGGTCAACGTGACCGGCCCGGGATGCGAGCAGCGCGGACATGCACATAGTGTCGATACCGTGCAGTCACACAACCAGACTCCCCCAGCTGACTCCGTCCCGCCCCGGCCGAGCGCGGCAACTCTAGGCGCACTGCGCGCCACGGGGCACCGATACGAAAGCGTCAAAGACGAACTGCGCCGCAACCTGCTGACCAGGATGCGCGCGGGCGACGACCGGTTCCCCGGCATCGTCGGGTTCGGCCAGACCGTGCTGCCGCACGTGGAGCGGGCCATGCTGGCCGGGCACGACACGATCCTGCTCGGCGAGCGCGGCCAGGGTAAGACGCGGCTGATCCGCACCCTGCCCGTGCTGCTCGACGAGTGGAGCCCGGCCGTCGAGGGCTGCGAGATCAACGACCACCCGTATCAGCCGGTCTGCGCGCGCTGCCAGCGGCTGGCCGCGGAACTGGGCGACGACCTGCCGATCACCTGGCGGCACCGCACCGAGCGGTACGGCGAGAAGCTGGCCACGCCAGACACCAGCGTGGGTGACCTGATCGGCGACATCGACCCGGTCAAGGTGGCCGAGGGCCGCACCCTGGGTGATCCGGAGACCATCCACTTCGGCCTGGTGCCCCGGACCAACCGGGGCATTTTCTGCCTGAACGAGCTGCCTGACCTGGCCGAGCGGATCCAGGTCGCGCTGCTCAACGTGCTCGAGGAGCGGGACATCGGGGTGCGTGGCTACGCGCTCCGGCTGCCCCTCGACCTGGTGCTGGTGGCCAGCGCCAACCCCGAGGACTACACCAACCGGGGCCGGATCATCACCCCGCTGAAGGACCGCTTCGGCGCGGAGATCCGCACCCACTACCCGCTGACCCTGGACGACGAACTGGCGCTGACCCAGCAGGAGTCGCTCATCGCCTGGGACGGCGCCGACCCCGGGGCGGCCCTGCCCGAGCACCTGGTCGAGGTCATCGCCCGGTTCACCCGGCTGGTCCGGGCCTCGCCCGCGGTGGACTCCCGGTCCGGCGTGTCGGCCCGGTTCGCGATCGCCGCTGCCGAGTCGGTGGCCGCGTCGGCGGTGCGCCGGGCCGCGCTCACCGGTGAGGCGCAGCCGGTGGCCCGGATCAGCGACCTGCCGCCGATCGTGGGCAGCCTGCGCGGCAAGGTGGAATTCGAGGTCAGCGAGGAAGGCCGGGAAACCGAGGTCCTGGAGCACCTGCTCCGCCGGGCCGTCGCGGAGACGTTCCGGTCCCGGCTGGGCAGCGCCGACCTGAGCGGCCTGCTGGCCACGTTCGAGGGCGGCGGCTCGGTGGAGACCGGTGACATGGTGCCCGCGGACGTGCTGCTGAACCGGATCGGCGAGGTGCCCGGCCTGGCCCGGATCATGGAGCGGCTCGGCATGGACGGCGGCGAGTCGTTCGGCGAGGCCGCCGCGGCGCTGGAGTTCGCCCTGGAGGGGCTGTACCTGATGCGGCGGCTGTCCAAGGATGTCATTGACGGCAGTGCCGTCTATCGCACCTGAGAGGTGACGCGCACCCGTGAGTGGTTACCGGTACGGCGAGTACCACGACGGGCCGGACCCGCTGGCCCCGCCGTTCGATGCCCGCGGCGCCCTGGACGAGCTGGGCGACGCGGTGCTGGACGGCGCGGACCCGTCCAGCGCCCTGCGTGATCTGCTGCGCCGCGGCGTGAACGACCGCCGCGGCCTGGATGACCTGCTCCGCCGGGTCCGTGAGCGGCAGCAGGAGATCCGCAGCCGGGGCCGCCTGGACGGCATCCTGGAGCAGGCCCGGGCGCTGCTGGACACGGCCATCGGGCAGGAGCGCGCCGAGCTGTTCCCCGACCCCAGCGACGAGGCCCGGCTGCGCGAGGACGAGCTGGACGCGCTGCCGTCCGACACCGCGCAGGCCATCCGCGAGCTGGCCGACTACAACTGGCGCAGCCCGGCCGCCCGGCAGACCTTCGAGCAGCTCAAGGACCTGCTCCGGTCCGAGGTGCTGGACAGCCAGTTCCGCGGCATGAAGGAGGTGCTGCAGCAGCCGGATCCGGAGGCCATGCAGCGGGTCAAGGACATGATGGCCGGGCTGAACTCGATGCTGGAGAAGGACGCCCGCGGCGAGCACACCCAGGCCGACTTCGACGAGTTCATGGACCGCTACGGGGACATGTTCCCGGAGAACCCGCGCGACCTCGAGGAACTGGTGGACTCGCTGGTCCGCCGGGCCACCGCGGCGCAGCGGCTGCTCGGCTCGCTGACCGAGGGGCAGCGCGACGAGCTGGCCGCGCTGATGGAGCAGGCGCTGCAGGACGCCGGGCTGGCCGCCGAGATGGGCCGGCTGTCCGATCAGCTGCGCGCCCGGCGGCCGGAGATGGACATGGCGTCCTGGCCGGGCGACCCGATGACCGGCGACCAGCCGCTCGGCCTGAGCGACGCCACCACCGCGCTGGCCGACCTGGCCGACCTGGCCGACCTGGAGGCGGAGCTGCGCCAGGACTACCCGGGCGCCCGGCTGGACGACATCGACGAGGCGGCCATCCGGCGCGCGCTGGGCCGCCAGGCCGTGGACGATATGGAAGCGCTCCGGCAGACCGAGCGGGAGCTGGAGCGCCAGGGATATTTGCAGCGTAACGCCGGCCAGTTGGAACTCACCCCCAAGGCGGTGCGGCGGCTCGGCGAGACCGCGCTGCGCCGGGTGTTCGCCGACCTGCCGGACGGCGGCTATGGCGACCACGAACAGCGCGATGCCGGGCAGGCCGGCGAGTACACCGGCGCCACCCGGCGCTGGGAGTTCGGCGACGAGCAGGCCATCGATGCGCCGGCCACGGTGCGCAACGCGCTGCTTCGGGACGCCGCGGCGTTCCGGCCGCGGCCGGGCGAGGATCCGGACCACTTCGAGGGCACGCCGCCGCGGGTCCGGCTGTCCGGCCGGGACTTCGAGGTCGGCGAGACGCAGCGGCGCGCCTCGGCCGCGGTCTGCCTGCTGGTCGACTTGTCCTACTCGATGGCGCTGCGCGGCACCTGGGGCGCGGCCAAGCAGACCGCGCTGGCCCTGCACGCCCTGGTGCGCAGCCGGTTCCCGCAGGACTCCATCCAGGTCATCGGGTTCTCCAACTACGCCAGGGAACTGCGCGAGACCGACCTGGCCGGGCTGGGCTGGGACATGGTCCAGGGCACCAACCTGCATCACGCCCTGGTGCTGGCTGGCCGCTACCTGGACCGGCGCCCGGAACACGACCCGGTGGTGCTGATCGTGACCGACGGCGAGCCGACCGCGCACCTGCGCCGGGACGGGCAGTCCTGGTTCGACTGGCCGCCCGCGCCGGAGACGATCCAGCTCACCTTGGCCGAGGTGGACAAGATGACCCGGCGGCATGCCTCGCTCAACGTGTTCATGCTGGCCGAGGACGAGCGGCTGACCGATTTCGTGAACGAGGTGGCCCGGCGGAATGGCGGCCGGGTGCTTCGCGCGGTGCCGGAACGGCTCGGCGAGTTCGTGGTCCGCGACTTCCTGCGCACCCGCGGGGAGTCCCGCCGGTAGGTCATGCCCGGGTCAACGGTTCATCCCGGAACGACCGATAGGTCACACCCAGGGATACCGGGGATAGATTTTGCTTTACGGCTTTTGTGAGCTTCCCGCAGCGCCCCGGCGGCCGTAGTAGCGTGCGGCAGTTACCGCATCGGTGGGCCAAACGCGCGGCAGCCGGATTTGGCCCGCATCTCTCTAGGAGGCCTACGTGAGCGCTGTGACCGAATCAGGACCAAGAACGTCGGGCCGGAAGCCCGCGGTGCTGATTCTCTGGATCCTCGCGGTGCTGTTCCTGCTCCTCGCGATCGTGTACCTGGCGGTGCCGGCCAAGGACCTGCCGGGCTTCATCGGCCACATCAAGAACGGCGGCGCCGGCAAGCACGACCTGCGGATGGCTATCTCGTTCGTGATCGCCATCGCGTGCGGCGCGGCCGCCTGGTTCGTCAGCCGGGGCGGCAAGTCGGCCAGCAAGTAGCCGGGCTGCACCGTCCTGTCCCGGAGCGGCCCCCGGCTTAGCCGGGGGCCGCTCTGGGACCTGCGGTTACCCCTAGGATCAGGGCATGTCTTTCACCGAGCGGCTGCTGGTATGGCTGCACGTCGCGTTCGTCGTTTTCGCCATTGGCCCGGTCACCATCGCGACCATGTCGACCCCGCGTTACATCCGGGCCGGCAACATCGGCGTGCTGCGCTACCTGTCCCGGATGACCCGGATATTCGGCGCGGCCTCGCTCGGCGTTCTGCTTTTCGGCATCATCGCAGGCCAGTCGCTGCACAAGATGGCGCAAGCCTGGATCACCGCGTCGCTGACGCTGTTCGTCGTCGCGCTGGTCCTGCTGGTCCTGATCATCCGGGATCAGGGCCGGGCCATCGGCGCTCTGGAAGCCGCCCAGGTCCCGGGGGCAGAGTCCGACGCCGCGGACCCGGCCGCGGGGTCGGCGCTGGCCGAGACCGCCGCGGGCGGCGCCGCGCCCACCGCGGCCGATGTGGAGCCCGCCCCGGCCGAGCCGGCCCCGGGGGCCGCCGCCGGGGCCGCCGCCGCGGCCACCGCCACCCGGGCGTCCGCCGCGCACCTGGCCAGCGTGGAGCGCGGCCGGATCGCGTCCATGGCCGGCGTGGTCAGCCTGATCTGGCTGGTCATCCTGGCCTTGATGATCTGGAACAGCTAGCTCAGCGCCTGCCGCAGGTCCTCGAGCAGGTCCTCGGCGGTCTCGATGCCGACCGACAGCCGGACCAGGTCGGCGGGCACCTCGAGCGGCGACCCGGCCGCTGAGGCGTGCGTCATCCGGCCCGGGTGCTCGATCAGCGACTCCACCCCGCCTAGCGACTCGCCCAGGGTGAACAGCTGGGTCCGGCCGCACACCGCGACCGCGGCCGCCTCGCCGCCGCGCACCCGGAACGACACCATCCCGCCGAAGCCGCGCATCTGTTTGGCCGCCACCTCGTGGCCGGGGTGCCCCGGCAGGCCCGGGTACAGCACCTCGGTCACCGCCGGATGCGCGGCCAGCATGTCGGCCACCCGGGCGGCGTTCTGCCCGTGCCGGTCCATCCGGACGGCCAGGGTCCTGATCCCGCGCAACGCCAGCCAGGCGTCGAACGGCCCTGCTATGGCGCCGGTGGCGTTCTGCAAGAAAGGGATCTGCTCGCTGAGCGGGCCGCGAGCACCGGCCACCCCGGCCGTGATGACCAGTGCCCCGCCGACCACGTCGGAGTGGCCGCCGAGGTACTTCGTGGTGGAGTGCACCACTGCGTCCGCACCCAGCGCCAGCGGCTGCTGCAGGTACGGCGAGGCGAACGTGTTGTCCACCACCAGCAGCGCCCCCGCGTCGTGCGCCAGCTGGGCCAGCGCGCTGATGTTCGCGATGGACAGCAGCGGGTTGGTCGGCGTCTCGGCCCACAGCAGCCGGGCCGGCCGCTCGGCCAGCGCGTCGCGCACCGCCCGGGTGTCGGACAGGTGCACCGGGCGGTAGCTGATCCCCCAGCCGGCCAGCACCTTGGCGAACAGCCGGAACGTCCCGCCGTAGGCGTCGTCCGGGATGAGCACGTGATCGCCGGGCGCGCAGGCCGCGCGGACCAGGCAGTCCTCGGCCGCCATCCCGGACGCGAACGCGAAGGCCCGCGCGCCGCCTTCCAGCGCGGCCAGGCATTCCTCGAGTGCGCCCCGGGTGGGGTTGGCGGTCCGCGAGTACTCGTAGCCCTCGCGCAGACCGCCCACCCCGTCCTGCTTGTAGGTCGACACCTGGTAGATCGGCGGGACCACCGCCCCGGTCCGCGGGTCGGCCTGCTGCCCCGCATGGATGGCCCGGGTCTCGAATCCGCCGGCAGACTTGATCGTCACCCAGGACACTCTGTCACAGCTGGTCAGCCGTTGCCGGGCCGGCCGCGCGAGCCGCCTTGGTGGTGGTCACCGTGGCCGCCGCCGGAGTCGCCATGCCCGTTGCCGGACCCACCGGGCCCGCCGGAACCGGACCCATTGGACGCACCGGAACCAGACCCACTGGTCCCATTGGACCCAGCGGAGTCTGATCCACCGCTTGTCCCGGCCGGCTTGGACCGGCTGGCCGGCCGGCCGGACGGCCCGCCCGCCAGTTCGACCAGCGGGAAGGCCCGGTGCCGCCGGGGCGGGACCAGGAAGTTCTGCCGCCGGGTCACGGTGATGAACCGCTCCAGGCCGTTGTCGTCGGTCGAGCCGGCCAGGAACTGCTTCTGCAACTGCTGTGCGGCCTGCGCGATGCGCATCCGGGCGAACAGGTCCGCGGTCGGCACGTAGATGAGGAACTGCAGCTTGAACTGATTGCTGCCGGCCGGCACCTCCACCCCGGTCGGCCCCGGGAAGGTGCGGAAGGCGGGCACGTCCATGCCGTCCAGCCCAGGGCCGTCCGCCCGGATGTGCAGCGGGGTGCCGTCGGCCGCCCGGGACACCTGCTGCAGCGCCGCCTCGTGACCGATCCGGTGCTCGCCGGTGAACGTGGCGCCGAGCCGGGCGTTGCCCGGGGTGAACTTGCCGTGACTGCCCCGGGCCCCGAGCAGCGCGGCCGCGGTGCCCTGGAACACGTTGTTGATGAACGCCGGGCCGCCGCCGTCGCGGAACTGCTCGGCGTGGCCCACCGAGGGGATCCCCCTAGTCGTGCCGAGCTGGTTGGAGCGGAACATGTACTGGCACCGCTCGGTGAACGGCTCCCCGTCCGGGTGCCGCGGGTCCTGCCTGGGCAGCGCGTAGAACTGGTACAGGTCCTCGATCACGTGCGAGAAGTGGGCGATCGAGCCGTTGTCGAAGTAGTCGCCGGGCTGTGCGCTGGTCAGCCTGGCCGTCGAGTTGCCCGCGAACGTGACGATCGCGGCCGGGCCGGACGCGTTGCTCTGCTGGTCCACGAACCCCATCGCCATCGGCGAGTCGGGGTTGATCCGGGACGCGAACTCGAAGCCGTGCTGGTCGGCCAGCTTGCGCGGCAGGCCCGGCTGGAGGAACTGGACGCGCGGCGGCTGGAAGCTGAGCAGCCCGCCGAAGTCGGGCGAGGGCACCTGCTGGCCGTTCAGGTCGTTGCTGCCCTGCAGCCACAGCGACACCGCGGTCAGCTTGGTCAGCGAGTCGCTGCGCAGGTGGAACAGCATGTCGCTGGATTCGATCAGCAGGTCCACGTTGAACCGGTCCTTGGTGATGCCGGGCACGATCGCGCCCGGGCCGCCGACCAGGCCGTCCACCACGTCGGTGGGGAACGGGATCGCCTCTTCGAGCACCGGGCGGCTCGGGTCCGACAGCAGCGTCGGCATGTGCTGGCTGACCAGCGCCTGGGGCAGCCGGCTGAAATACGGCAGGCCATAGGACACCGAGAAGATCAGCACGCCCGCCGGGCTGGCCGGGAAACTGGCCTCGATCGTGTCCAGCGCCTTAGCCAGCGCGGCCTGGTCGGCAACCGTCGGCGTACGGGTCAGCACGACGGGCAGGAACAGCGTGTAGACGGGCGGGAACTGCGCAGTGACGTTACCCGCGCCGTCGTTGAAGACCTGCGCCGGGTTGATGAAGGCGCCCAGGTCGAACTGGATATCGGGGAATGCGGCCGTGGCTGGGGACGGCCGCTTGGGCGCCCAGCCGATCCGCTCGAACAGCACCGCCTGGGAGATCAGGAAGGCGGTGGCCCCGCCTCCCTTGAGGGCGGATCGCCGGCTCAGTATTACGCCCTTCAGCTCCGCTGCGTCCATGTCCTTTCCTCCTTGGGATGACGGCGCCGCCGTCGGCGGCCGGCGCCGTTCCGGGACGTGACAGTGCAGGCGTGGGAGGCCTGCAGGGCCCGCCCGCCGTACCGTGCGCCCGGCACCCGTGTGATCCCGGTGAGCGGAATCGAGGTGCATCTCCCTCGGGTCGGCGGCGGGTAAGAGACCGCGGTTAGCATCAAATGTGACGCGCATCGTGACCGGCGCTGGCGAGCATGACAATTTTGTCATCCGGGGAAGAACTGTCCGGGGCGTTCATTTTGCGGCCCGGCGGTCCATTACAAGGACGCGCTGACCAGGGCAGACCTTGACTACCGTCTGATAACTCAGGTACTGCCGGCCGAATAATATAGGGTAGAGTCAAATTAAGGCTGGGCAGTTTCGGTCAGCGACCAGAATTAATACTCCGGAGGCCGGGTCGCCTTTCCTGTAACATTGACAGCACAGGTAACGCGTATCACAGATCGGAATCTCGGCCCTTTTAGCGGGCAAATACCTCAGCCAGGCGGCTACCGGATCATTGGCTGCTGGCCAGGAAGCCGAGCACGTCCTGCGGCGTGATCATGCCAGACGGCTTGCCGTCCACCAGCACCAGGGCCGCCCCGGACTGCTCCAGCGGGCCGAGTACCTGGCTGAGCGATTCGCCGGAGCCCACCATGGGCAGCGGCGCCGACATGTGACTCTCCAGTGCGTCCTGCGGCCGGGCCCGGCCGGACACCAGCGCGTCCAGCAGGTCGCGTTCCACGATCGAGCCGACCACCTCGGCCACCATGACCGGTGGCTCCTCCTTCATCACCGGCAGCTGGGACACGTTGTACTCACGGAGCAGGTCGATGGCGGCGGCCACGGTCTCCTCCGGATGCGCGTGCACGAACTCGGGCATCCCGGGCTGCTTCCGGGCCAGCACGTCGGCCACCTTCGGCTCGGTGGTCTCCGCGGTGAGGAAGCCGTAGTCGGCCATCCACTCGTCGTTGAAGATCTTGGACAGATAGCCGCGGCCAGTGTCCGGCAGCAGCACCACGATCACGTCCCCCTCGGCGGCGGCCGCCGCGACACGCAGCGCGGCCACCACGGCCAGCCCGCATGAGCCGCCGGTGAGCAGCGCCTCCTCGCGGGCCAGCCGCCGGGTCATCAGGAACGACTCGGCGTCGCTGACCGCGATCACCTCGTCGCACACGGCCGGGTCGTAGTTGGGCGGCCACAGGTCCTCGCCGACCCCCTCGACCAGGTACGGGCGGCCGGTCCCGCCGGAGTACACCGAGCCTTCCGGGTCGGCCCCAATGACCCGGACCCGCCCGCCGGACACCTCCTTGAGGTAGCGGCCGGTGCCGGTGATGGTGCCCCCGGTGCCGATGCCCGCCACGAAGTGGGTGACCTGGCCGTCAGTCTGCGCCCAGATCTCCGGGCCGGTCGAGTGATAGTGCGAGGCCGGGTTCTCCGGGTTGGCGTACTGGTCGGGTTTCCAGCCACCCGGGGTCTGGCTGGCCAGCCGGGTGGACACCGAGTAGTAGGAGTCCGGGTGCTCCGGCGGCACCGATCCGGGACAGACGACTACCTCGGCGCCGTAGGCGCGGAGCACGCCGATCTTGTCCGCGCCGACCTTGTCCGGGCAGACGAACAGGCAGCGATAGCCCTTCTGCGCGGCCACGATGGCCAGCCCGACCCCGGTGTTGCCGGACGTCGGCTCGATGATGGTGCCGCCGGGCTGGAGCGCGCCGGACGCCTCCGCCGCCTGCACCATGCGCAGCGCGATCCGGTCCTTGACCGAGCCGCCCGGGTTGAAGTACTCGACCTTGGCCAGCACGGCGGGCTGGTGGCCGCCGCCCACCTCCCGGGTCACCGTGCCCAGCCGGACCAGCGGCGTGTTGCCGACCAGTTCGATCAGGGATTCGTGCACCTGCATCGCCAACCACCTCGGCCGATCTGACCTGCACTGATCATTGACGCTATCCCACCGGCGTGGTGTTCCTGTCCCGCCGGACCGCCGAGGCTACCGCACCCGGCTGCACCCAGGGATTATGGGGGCAGCAACATGCCGTAAGCTACTGATCAGTAATCAGCGTCAGCAAGGGAGCTCGCCATGCCCGAGGCCGTCATTGTCGCTACCGCCCGGTCCCCGATCGGCCGTGCGTTCAAGGGGTCGCTGACCTCCATCCGCCCCGACGACCTGACCTGCCAGCTGATTACCGCAGCACTGGCCAAGGTCCCGCAGCTCAGCTCGGACGACATCGACGACCTGATGCTCGGCTGCGGGCTGCCCGGCGGCGAGCAGGGCTTCAACATGGCCCGGGTGGTCGCCGTCATGCTCGGCTATGACAACCTCCCCGGCACCACGATCACCCGGTACTGCTCCTCGTCGCTGCAGACCACCCGGATGGCCTTTCACGCCATCAAGGCAGGCGAGGGTGACGTGTTCATCTCGGCCGGCGTTGAGTGTGTCAGCCGGTTCGCGCACGGCAGCAGCGACAGCTGGCCGGACACGCACAACGCGGTGTTCGCCGACGCCGAGGCCCGGTCCGTGCAGCGCGCCGAAGCCGGCGCCCCGGTCTGGCACAACCCGCGCGAGAACGGCGCCATCCCGGACATCTACATCGCGATGGGCCAGACCGCGGAGAACCTGGCCCAGCTGCGTGGGATCACCCGGGCCGAGCAGGACGAGTTCGGCGTCCGGTCGCAGAACCTGGCCGAGAAGGCGCTGGCCAACGGGTTCTGGCAGCGGGACATCACCCCGGTCACGCTGCCCGACGGCACCGAGGTGAGCGCGGACGACGGCCCGCGGCCGGGCACCACTCTGGAGAAGGTGGCCGGGCTGAAGCCGGTGTTCCGGCCGGATGGCACGGTCACCGCCGGCAACTGCTGCCCGCTCAACGACGGCGCGGCCGCGGTCGTAGTGATGAGCGACGTCAAGGCGGCCGAGCTCGGCATCACCCCGCTGGCCCGGATCGTCTCCACCGGGGTGACCGCGCTGTCCCCTGAGATCATGGGCCTCGGCCCGGTGCAGGCCTCCCGCCAGGCACTCAGCCGGGCCGGGATGACCATCGACGACATCGACCTGGTGGAGATGAACGAGGCGTTCGCCGCCCAGGTCATCCCGTCCTACCAGGACCTGGGCATCGACAGTGACAAGCTCAACGTGAACGGCGGGGCGATCGCGGTCGGCCACCCGTTCGGCATGACCGGCGCCCGGATCACCTCCACGCTGCTGAACGGCCTGGCCTTCCACGACAAGACGTTCGGCCTGGAGACCATGTGCGTGGGGGGCGGCCAAGGCATGGCGATGATCGTCGAGCGGCTGAGCTGAGCTGCTGTTCGCGGTGCCCTGACCGGCTCAGCGCACCGCGGGCCGGACGGTACCGTCCCAGGCGACAACCCCGTTACCAGGGACCAACCGGAACATTGCGGAAGGATAACGCTGGGGGGTTGTCAGCGGCCTGCCGGTAGGGCACTCTCAACTCCAAGAGCAGTTCGCCCCTGGAGGTGGCCATGTCCCTGAATCACTCTCCGGAGATGCACAAGAACATCCTCGCCCGCATCCCATCCGTCACCGGGCGCGAACTCCGAGAGTGGTTCAATAGCCTCGAATCTGGGCCGCCGTTCTCGCGCTGCGAAGAGCGCGCGCACTGGCTGTCCGACGAGCATGGCCTGTCTCACGGCTACGCCTCCGCGATCGTGCACGAGTACGAAGTCCGCCGCCGCTTGCGGTTGAACACCGCCTGACTCATGGATATAGAGCAGGCCCGGGAGTTTCTGCGCGCGAACCACCGGGCCGTGCTGGCCACTGCCCGCGCGGACGGTCGTCCCCAGCTCTCCCCGCTGATCTGCGCGGTGGATGACGCCGGGCTGGTCATCATCAGCACCCGCGAGACCGCCGTCAAGACCCGGAACCTGCGCCGTAACCCGGCCGCCTCGCTCTGCGTGTTCACCGACGGGTTCTTCGGCCCGTGGGTCCAGGTGGATGGCACCGCGGAGATCATCTCTCTGCCCGCCGCCATGGACCACTTGATCGACTACTACCGGCGGATCTCCGGCGAGCACCCGGACTGGGCTGACTACCGCGCGGCCATGATCCGCGACCGTCGCTGCATCGTGCGCATCACCATCACCCGGGCCGGCCCGGACATCGCGGGCTGACCCGTCCTCCGCCGCCATCGGCGGCCGGATTCACCGACAAACGGCGACTTCGCATGCGTCCGGTACGGCTGAACCGGGACGATTCGGGCGGGAACCCGCACGTCCCGCATGCCATGTCAGCGCTTGTCGGTGATCAGGTCCTCGGCCACCACCCGGTGCGCCGTGCACCCTCTCCACTCCACTGCGGCACAGGGCCCCGTTCGCGAGCCAAACCGGGCCAAACTTGATTCGGTGCGAGTTGCCCGCTGTGCGACCGCTGTTCCGGTGGAACAACCGTCCTGCTCATCGCGTGTTTCGCCAGATTGTATTGACCGGCGATTTAGTCGGTCAGCATGATCAGTAACCGCCGAGAATGGCCGGCCTAACACTGTGCCGACGCCCATAGCAGACAGCTTGTGCGATAGGCGAACGCCGGACGACCGTTACCCGCACCGTCCCCCGGCGCCCGTCACAGCGCATCGGCGCAGGTCAGTGCCTAGTTAACAACGGTGCCCCCGGTCGGAGTCGAACCGACACTGGGGACCCTTTTAGGGGGCCGGCCTCTTCCCTTGGGCTACGGGGGCTGGGTAATAATACCCCGGGGAGTCAGTGCGACTCTCGGGCAGCCGAATTGATACAGATTGTTTCGGCCGGGGGCAGTTATCTATTTCCACTAGTGGACTGAATGCAAAGAGTAACCATTTCGATTACGTTCGACGCTGATTGCTCACGGAGAGTAACCAGATGACAGTCCCGCCCCCGTCAACCCCCAAGCCCGCCGGCGGAACGGGCTTGCAGGAAGACCGCATCCAGCATGCCAGGAGTGACCCGCCCAGTGAACGTATTCTGCTGACTCGGGTGATAACACCCGATGACGGTGATCGGGCCGTCCGGCCCAGCCAGCACGGCCTCGGCCCCGTGCCCGAAGGCCGGCCGCGGCCGCGGCACCGGGACGCCCACCGTGCCCAGCACCGGCCACAGCGCCTGCCAGGCGAACGCGCCCAGGCACACGATGGCGCGCAGGCCGCTGGACAGGCAGCGGAGTTCCTCGGCCAGCCACGGCTGGCAGCTGTCCCGCTCGGTCACCGTCGGCTTGTTGCCGGGCGGCGCGCAGCGCACCGCGGCCGCCATCCGGGTGTGCAGCAGCCGCTGCCCGTCGCCGGCCGCGGTGCTGAACGGCTCGGCGGCCAGCCCGCACCGGTGCAGTGACGCGAACAGCACGTCGCCGCTGCGGTCGCCGGTGAAGATTCGGCCGGTCCGGTTGCCGCCATGCGCCGCGGGCGCCAGCCCGAGGATAAGGATCCGTGGCTGGTCGCTGCCCCAGCCCGCGATGGGCCGGCCCCAGTACGGCTCGGTGGCGTGCGCCCGGCGCTTGACCCGGGCCACCTCCTCCCGCCAGGCGACCAGCCGCGGGCAGGCCCGGCACACCGACTCCCGGGCGGTCAGTTCGGCCAGGCTGCCCGCACTGGCGGCCAGCGCGCGGACCTGTGCCGGGCCGGCCGCCACCGGCGTCTCGGGGGTGGCCGGGTCGTCGGGCCAGCCGGTACCAGGCGGCACGGGGCTTTCAGGCACCGGGTTATTAGACACTGGGTTATCAGACACGGGGCCGTCCGGCACGCTCACCGGCCCGCCGCCAGCGCCCAGGCGATGCCGTCCAGGATGTCGTGCTCGCTGACCAGCACCTCGGCGAAGCCGAACCGGCGCATGACGTGGTCGAGCACCAGTGCGCCGCCGCCGATCACATCCACCCGGCCCGGGTGCATGACGCCGAGCGCGGCCCGCTGCGCGCGGGTCTGGCTGAGCAGCGCGCCGGTCTGCTCCGCGACCTGAGCAGCGGAGATGCGCGCGTGGTGGATCCGGCCCGGGTCGTACTCGGCCAGCCCGAGCGCGAGGCCAGCCACCGTGGTCACCGACCCGGCCAGGCCGACCAGCGTCCGAGCCGTCGCCGCGGGCATGGCCGCGGCCACCCGGTCCAGGGCGGCCTCGATATCCGCCGTGGCCGCCGCGATCTCGGCCCGGGTAGGTGGGTCGCAGTGCAGATGGCGTTCGGTCAGTCGGACACAGCCGATGTCCACGGACAGCGCGCGGAGGCCGGTACGCGCCGCCGGGCGGCCGGCTGGCTGGCCGGGCCCGAGCACGAACTCGGTCGAGCCGCCGCCGATGTCCACCACCAGGTACGGACCCGCCGCGGCGGGTAGTTCGGCGGTGGCACCGGTGAACGACAGGTACGCCTCGTCCTGGCCGCTGAGCACCTCCGGCGTCACGCCAAGCACGTCTTCGACGCCGCGGACGAAGTCGGCGGCGTTGGCCGCGTCCCGGGTGGCGCTGGTGGCGACCATCCGGACTGCGTCGGCCGACGCCGCCCTGATGATCTTGGCGTAGCCGGCCAGCGCGCGCAGTGTGCGGTCCAGCGCTTCCGGTGCCAACCGCCCGGTGGCGTCCACTCCCTGACCCAGCCGGACGATCTCCATCCGGCGGTCCACGTCGGTCAGCCGCCCGGCCGCCGGGTCGACGTCGGCCACCAGCAGGCGCAGCGAGTTGGTCCCGCAGTCCACGGCCGCGACCCGGGTCCCAGCCGTGGTCATGGCACGCACCGGCCGCGTGACCACCACTCCCCCGCCGCGTCCACCGCCTCCCGGCCCAGCGGGTTGGCGCCCGGAACGGCCAGCTCATGCGCGGCCAGCGCGTGCAGGCACTTCACCCGGTCCGGCATGCCGCCCGCGCTCTGCGTGCCGGGCGGCAGCGGCTCCAGTCCGTCCGCGGCCGCCGCCGCGTCCCGGCGGGCCAGGTAGTCACGGTGCGCCGCCTGCTGGGCCGCACGCAGCCCCGGGTCGGTGCCCAGCCGCTGCTCCATCTCGTGCATCACTCCGGCCGATTCCAGCCTGCTCAGCGCGGCCGCCGCGCGCGGGCAGGTCAGGTAGAACAACGTCGGGAACGGCGAGCCGTCCGGCAGCCGGGGTGCCGTCTCGACCACGTCGGGCAGCCCGCACGGGCAGCGGTGCGCCACCCCGCGCAGCCCCCGCGGCGGCCGCCCCAGTTGGGCCGCCACCACGCGCTCTGTTTGCTTTGCGCCTCCGGGGGGCTTGTACCCGCCGACTTCCCTCGTCGCTTGTCGCTCGTTCCTCGCTCCGCGCTCCTCAGTCCAGTCGGCGGCGCGCTCTGCTTCCTTGCGCCTCCGGGGCCCCTTAAGGCGTCGCCTTCCCTCGTCGCTCGTTCCTCGCTCCTCAGTCCAGTCGACGCCGGGCCCCTTCGGCGCGGTCACGACGTCACCGGGAGGCAGGCCGGTCGGCCTGCTGGACGGACGACCACAGCCGCTCGTACCACGGCGTGCCGGCCACCGCGGCGGCCGCGCCCGCGTTGTGGGCCGGCTGCCCGCCGACGATCACGTAGCAGGTCTGCCGCGGCATGCAGTAGTGCAGCCGGTCCCGGGCCTGCTGCTCGATGTAGGCCGGGTCGTTCAGCCGGGCCGCCTCAGCCTGCAGCCGGGCCAGCTGGGCCTGGGTCTGCGCGCTCTGCGCCAGCAGCTGGTCGATCTGCCGCCGCTGCGCGATGTACTCCCGTACCGGGTAGGCCAGGCTCAGCGCGATCGCGCAGAGCACCACGGCCAGCACCGCCGCCCGGCTGGTGAACCGGGCGCGTTCCGGCGATTGCGGCGCCGCCGGCTGGGGCGCTGCCGACTGCGGAGCCGTCGGCTCTGATGCCGGCGGCTGCGCAGGCTGTGGCGCTGGCTGCGGCCCGGGCATCAGTCAGCCGGGGTCCACCGCGGGAAGGCGCTGGCACCTGCGTAGACGGCCGCGTCGTCGAGCATGTCCTCGATGCGCATCAGCTGGTTGTACTTGGCCACCCGCTCACCGCGGGCCGGCGCGCCCGACTTGATCTGCCCGGCGTTCACCGCGACCGCGAGATCGGAGATCGTCGTGTCGTCGGTCTCGCCGGACCGGTGGCTGATCATGCAGGCGAAGCCGCTGCGCTGGGCCAGCGACACGGCGTCCAGCGTCTCGGTGATCGAGCCGATCTGGTTCACCTTGACCAGCAGCGCGTTAGCCGACCGTTCGGCGATGCCGCGGCGGATACGCTCCGGGTTGGTGACGAACAGGTCGTCGCCCACGACCTGCACCCGGTCACCGAGCGCGGCGGTGAGCGCCTGCCAGCCGGCCCAGTCCTCCTCGAACAGCGGGTCCTCCAGCGACACGATCGGGTACGCGTCCAGCCACTCGGTGTAGATCCGGGTCATCTCGGCCGAGTCCTTCGGGTCGCCCTCGAACCGGTAGGACCCGTCGGAGTAGAACTCGTTGGCCGCGGCGTCGATGGCCAGCGCCACGTCCAGGCCCGGGGTGAACCCGGCCTTCGCGACCGCCTCCACGATGAGGTCCAGCGCGGCCCGGTTGTTGGCGAGGTCGGGGGCGAAGCCGCCCTCGTCGCCCACCCCGGTGCTCAGGCCGTGCTGCTTGAGCACCGATTTCAGCGCGTGATACGTCTCCGCGCCCCACTGCACCGCCTCGGCGAACGAGGTCGCGCCGATCGGCGCGATCATGAACTCCTGGATGTCCACACTGTTGTCCGCGTGCGCGCCGCCATTCAGGATGTTCATCATCGGCACCGGCAGTACGTGGGCATTCGGCCCACCCAGGTAGCGGAACAGCGGCAGCCGCACGGACTGGGCCGCGGCGTGGGCCACCGCCATGCTGACGCCCGTGATGGCGTTCGCGCCGAGCCGCGACTTGTCCGGGGTGCGGTCCAGGTCGATCATCGCCTGGTCGATCAGGCGCTGGTCGTCCGCGTCGAAGCCGAGCAGTTCCGGCTGGATCTCATCGATGATGCCCTGAACGGCCTTGGTGACCGCCTTGCCGCCGTATTCCTCGCCGCCGTCGCGCAGTTCCACCGCTTCGAACGCGCCGGTGGAGGCGCCGCTCGGCGCGGCCGCGCGGCCCAGCGAGCCGTCGTCGAGATCGACCTCGACCTCGAGGGTGGGATTTCCGCGGGAATCCAGAATCTGCCTGGCGTGCACCGCCTCGATCGAGGCCACGACGACTCCTGATAGCTCGGCTGACATGTCCATATTGGAGCCTAGTGGAGTCCCCGGCGGCCCGTGCACCGGCCACGCCGGGGGCGCAGCGACGAGCGCCTTAGTGTGGCTCGGCGGCCTGACCCGATGCCTCCCAGGCACGCACCCGGTCCTGGTAGCGGCGGGCCGCACCGCGCAGTTCCAGCTCCGGGTCGAGGCCGGCCGCCCGGGCCCGGGCCACCAGCTCGAACAGCTCGGCGCCCAGCCGCGCTCCCGCCCCATCAGCCCCATCAACCCCATCAGCGGCAGCGCCATCAGCGGCAGCCCCGCCGGCACCAGCCCTATCGGCGGCCAGCTCCGCGGGCACCCCGGCCCGTTCCGCCCGCCGCTGCAGCTGCGCGGCCAGTGCGAGGGCAGGCTGGCCGAACGGCACACCGTCCAGCGCCGACCCGGGCGCGCCGGTCTTCGATTCGCGTTCCGCCGCCTTGATCGCGTCCCAGTTGCGCTTGACGTCCTCCGCGCCGGACACGGCCACGTCGGCGAACACGTGCGGGTGCCTGCGGACCAGCTTGGTCACGATGCCGTCGGCCACGTCGTCCACGGTGAACCCGGTCTCGTCCGCCCGCTCCTGCGCCACCCGGGCGTGGAACATCACCTGGAGCAGCACGTCGCCGAGTTCCTCCCGGAGTGCCTTACGGTCCCCGCTCTCCAGCGCGTCCAGCGCCTCGTAGGACTCCTCGATCAGGTACGGGGCGAGCGACTCGTGCGTCTGCTTGGCGTCCCACGGGCAGTTCCGGCGCAGCGTGTCCATCACCGAGACCAGGGTGAGCAGCTCCCCGCCGGGCAGCGAGGTCGAGCCGTACAGCAGCTCCACCGCGGCGCCTCGAGGCCCGTCCGGCCCGCCCAGCGAATCGGCCAGGGCGACCGGGCCCGGCGGCACGTCGGCCGGCCGCCCGGGCGGGTCGTGCGGGCACAGCCAGACCGTGTCGCCGTCCGCAGCCGGCACCGCCGCGGTGAGCAGCCGGGCCAGCTCCGCCGGGCCCGCCCCGGCCGCGCCCGGCAGCAGCTCCCAGCGCACGCCCGCCTCGGACAGCGCAGGCAGCAGCGGGTCATCCGCGGCACCCGCCAGCACCCGGTCAGCGCCGTGCAGCGTCCGCCAGGCGGGCCAGCTGAGCAGCCCGGCCCGTACCGTCGGCGCGGTCACCAGCAGGACGAGCCGGCGCATCAGCAGTGCGGGCTGAGCTGCGGGGCGGCCGTCCCGGTCGGTGCCGGGGATGGCGTGCCGGGCAGCGCGGACAGCTTGTCCGGTGCCGCGACCACGCCGATGTTCCGGTAGTCGAGCGCCCCGTACTGCGGGTTGACCTGGATGCCGAGGCTCTTGGCCGCCTCGCACTGCGAGGTGTTGAACTGGTTGCTCAGCGTCTGCAGCGCGGGTGTCGCGGTGGGCAGCTTCCCGCCGTCCAGCCGGTTCAGCACCGCGTCCTGGATGGCCACGTACCGGCCCAGCTCGTTCATCTGGTCCGGCGGTATCCCGTTGGCCACGGCCAGGTCCTGCGCGGTGACCCCGCTCTGCTTGGCCTGCGCGGAAATGGACGCCAGCGCGTCCTGCACCTGGGTCTGGCTCACTGTGACGCCGTACCGCTGCGCCATCTGCTCCCGTACCTTGAACCGGAGCAGCCAGCTGAGCACCTCCTGCGGCATCTGCGACGCGGCGAACTGGAGCTGGATCTTGGCCTTGTTCGCCTGGTAGGCCTGGTTGAGGTTGTTCACCTCGTTGGTCACTGTGGCGGTGGAGATCCGCTCGTTGTCGCTCACCGCGGCTGCGCCCAGCTTGACCGAACCGCAGGCGGACAGCGTGAGCGCCCCGGCCAGCGCCGCGGCGGTCAGGATGATGGGGGTGCGGAGCACGAAGGTGGCCCTTTCTTCTCCTCTAGCCGGTTCCCTCAGGAGGCGGCACCGGTGCATCCGGTTCCAGCACAGCCCCGATGAGCTGGGCGCACCAGGCCAGCAGCTCAGCGTCCCGCAGCAGCGGAGCGCCGGGCGGTGCGGGCCGCCCGGCGGGCGCCACCCTGGGCACCGGTACGAGCATGCTACGCACGGCGGGCTTGAGCACCGTCTTCGGGTACAGCCGCTGCACCCGCACCTGGCGGGAATCGGGCAGCTCGACCGGAGAGAACCGGATAAACGTGCCCTGCTGGATGATGTCGGTCAGCCCGGCGCGCCGCGCCCGGGCGCGCAGCCGCGCCACCGACAGCAGGCTGCGCACCGGCTCCGGGAGCGGCCCGTACCGGTCGATCAGCTCGTCCTGCACCTCGGCCACGTCGTCCTCGGAGTCGATGGCCGCGATCCGGGTGTAGGCCTCCAGCCGGAGCCGCTCGCCGGGCACGTAGTCGTGCGGGATGTGCGCGTTGACCGGCAGCTCCACCCGGACCTCCGGCCGCTCCGCGGGCCCGTCGCCCTTCAGCTCGGTGACCGCCTCGCCGATCATCCGCACGTACAGGTCGAAACCGACCCCGGCGATGTGCCCGGACTGCTCGCCGCCGAGCAGGTTGCCCGCGCCGCGGATCTCCAGGTCCTTCAGCGCCACGTACATGCCCGCGCCTGCCTCGGTGTGCTGCGCGATGGTGGCCAGCCGCTCGTGCGCGGTCTCGGTCAGCGGGGTCTCCGGCGGGAACAGGAAGTAGGCGTAGCCCCGCTCGCTGCTCCGGCCCACCCGGCCGCGCAGCTGGTGCAGCTGGGGCAGCCCGTAGGTGTCCGCCCGGTCCACGATCAGCGTGTTCGCGTTGGGGATGTCCAGCCCGGACTCGATGATCGTGGTCGACACCAGCACGTCGAACTTGCGGTCCACGAAGTCGCTCATCACGCTTTCCAGCACATGCTCGTTCATCTGGCCGTGGCCGACCGCGATCCGGGCCTCCGGGACCAGTTCGCCCAGCCGGGCCGCCACCCGGTTGATCGAGCTGACCCGGTTGTGCACGAAGAACACCTGGCCGTCGCGCAGCAGCTCACGGCGGATGGCCGCGGCGATCTGCTTCTCGTCGTACGGGCCGACGAGGGTCAGCACCGGATGGCGTTCTTCCGGCGGGGTGAGAATGGTGGACATCTCGCGGATCCCGGCGATGCCCATCTCCAGCGTGCGCGGGATCGGGGTGGCCGACATGGCCAGCACGTCCACCTCGGTGCGCAGCCGCTTCAGGTACTCCTTGTGCTCGACGCCGAACCGCTGTTCCTCGTCCAGGATGACCAGGCCGAGCCGGGCGAACCGGGTGTCCGGGGAGAGCAGCCGGTGGGTGCCGACCACCACATCCACCTTGCCCTCGGTCATTTCCTCCCGGACCTGGGCCGCCTCGGCGTCGCTCTGGAACCGCGACAGCATCCGCACCGTCACCGGGAACGGCGCGAACCGCTCGCTGAACGTGGCGAAGTGCTGCTGGGCCAGCAGCGTGGTCGGTACCAGCACCGCCACCTGGTCGCCGTCCTGCACCGCCTTGAACGCCGCCCGGACCGCGATCTCGGTCTTGCCGTAGCCGACGTCGCCGCAGATCAGCCGGTCCATCGGCACCGGCCGTTCCATGTCCCGCTTGACCTCGTTGATGGCCGCCAGCTGGTCCGGCGTCTCCACGTACGGGAAGGCGTCTTCCAGCTCGCGCTGCCAGGGGGTGTCCTGGCCGAACGCGTGCCCCGGCGAAGCCATCCGGGCCGAGTACAGCCGGATCAGCTCGGCGGCGATCTGCCGGACCGCCTTGCGCGCCCGGCCCTTGGTCTTGGCCCAGTCCGCGCCGCCCAGCCGGTGCAGGCTGGGCGCCTCGCCGCCGACGTACCGGGTGACCTGGTCGAGCTGGTCGGTCGGCACGTACAGCCGGTCCGGCGGCTGGCCGCGCTTGCTGGCCGCGTACTCGATGACCAGGTACTCGCGGATCGCGCCCTGCACGTTGCGGCTGGTCATCTCCAGGTACCGGCCCACGCCGTGCTGCTCGTGCACGATGTAGTCACCCGCGGTGAGCTGCAGCGGGTCGATGCCACCGCGCCGCCGGGCCGGCATCCGCAGTTCCTTGCTGGCCGTCCGCTGCCCGGCCAGATCAGCCTCGGTCAGCACGGCCAGCCGCACCGACGACCAGATGAAACCGTGGCTGAGCAGCCCGGTACTCACGTACGGCACGGCCGGCTCGGGGAGCTGGTCCAGGTCGCCGAGCCGGGCGCCGAGCCCCTCGCCGCGGAGCATCTCGGCCAGCCGCTGGGCCGGCCCGTGCCCCTCGGTGACCAGCGCCACCCGCCACCCATCAGCCAGCCATTGGCGCACGTCGGCGACGGCGCGCGCGGTATCGCCGCGATAGCCCGGCACCGGGGAGGCATCCATGCTGAACGCCGGCCGGTCCGCTCCGGCCTCGGCCACATCCGGGAGCTCGCCGGGCAGCGCGTCCGGGCTGTCGAACGGGGTGATAGTCCACCAGCCGATGCCGAGATCGCGGGCCGCCATCCGCACCGCGGCCAGCGGCTGGAACGCGGCCGCCCCCAGGTCGACCGGGGCCTGGCCGCCCGCGGCGGCGTTCACCCAGGACGCGTCGAGGAACTCCTGGCTGGTCCGGACCAGGTCGGCGGCCCGGGCCCGGATCCGCTCCGGATCGCAGGCCAGCACCAGGCCGCCCGGCGGCACGTGGTCCAGCAGCAGTTCCATCCGGTCGGCCAGCACCGGGGCGAACGCTTCCATGCCTTCCACGCCGATGCCGTCGGCCAGCTTGCCCAGGATCTCGGCCAGGCCCGGATGGTCCTTGGCCAGCTGCCGGGCCCGGTCGCGGACCGCCGGAGTGAGCAGCAGCTCGCGGCACGGCGGGGCCCACAGGTTGTCGGCCGCGTGCAGGCTGCGCTGGTCGGCAACCCGGAAGTAACGGATCTCCTCGACGCTGTCGCCCCAGAACTCCACCCGCAGCGGGTGTTCCTCGGTGGGCGGGAACACGTCCAGGATGCCGCCGCGCACCGCGATCTCGCCGCGGTGCTCGACCAGGTCGGTGCGCACGTAGCCGATGTCCACCAGCCGGGTGATGGCCTGCTCGAAGTCGGCGTCCTGGCCGGGCCGCAGCGCCACTGGCTCCAGGTCGCCCAGCCCGCTGACCATCGGCTGCAGCAGGCTGCGCACCGGGGTGACCAGCACGGTGACCGGGCCGGCCTGCGGGCTGTCCGGATCCGGGTGGGCCAGCCGGCGCAGCACGGCCAGCCGTCGCCCGGAGGTGTCCGAGCGCGGCGAGATCCGCTCGTGCGGCAAGGTTTCCCAGGCCGGGAAGCAGGCCACCGTGCCCGGCGGCAGCAGCGACTCGAGGGCGCTGGTCAGGTCCTCCGCCTCGCGCGCCGTGGCCGTCACGGCCAGCACGAAGCGCTGCGCCTGCGCACCTGTTTGATCGGTGCTCGGCTGATCCGCCCCCGGGGGGGTGGCGGCCAGCGCCGCGGCCAGGAATGGCCGCAGCGCGGGTGGTGCGACGAGGTCGGAGTCCGTGTCACACTGGCTCAGCGCATGCCGCAGCCTGGGGTCCTCGGCTATCACGCTGAGCAATCCGGCGAGGCTCATGATGTCCTTGATCAGCCCGTAGTGGCGGCCACGGGAGGCAGCACGAAAGGCCCGCACCAGCGGGCAGCGGGGCTACCTGAGCCAGGCGGGATACCACAATTTTAGCCGGGCCGGCTGGCAACTCGGCACACGGCGTTCGCAAACCGAGCCCTTAACCCGTGACTATCCGCAGGCAGAGGGCTAGTTTAAGGGTTTGTGACATCGGTCAGCGGTGTTCCGGGGGAAGACACCACTAGATCAGCACACCCCCCGGAAGCGCGGTCAGTGCGTGCGCAGGCAGCGCAGCGCCAGCCAGTGCCGCCGGAAACTACGGCGGAGACCAGCCTGTTCACCAGGTGGGTGCAGGGGTATGCGGCGGAACGTTTCGGCCAGCAGATCGCCGTACTGCTGGCCGGGGCGGTCACCGCAGCCGGTGACCTGGGCCTGGCCAGCCTGCGGGACAGCGGCGCCGACATCGTCGTCACCCTGGTCGACGACGACCAGCCGGTCAACCGGGCCGCGCTGGCCACGCACCCGGGCCTGGGCCGGTGCACGCTCGGCGACCTGCGCACCGTCCTGCTCCCGCAGCGGTCCTACGACATCGTGGCCTGCACCCTGCTGCTGGACCGGATCGAGCACGCCGAACTGGTGCTGGACCGGCTGACCGACGCGATCAAGCCGGGCGGCCTGCTGCTACTGCAGACCCGGGACCGGGATTCGGCGGCGGGCTTCCTGGACCGGGTGCTGCCCGGCTGGCTGCGCGGGGCGATCTGGCGCCAGCAGCGGCCAGGACGCCCCGGGCCACACCCGGCGGTCTACGAGCGGCTCGCCTCGGTGCGCGGCATGCAGTCCTATGTCCTGCTCCGCGGGCTGGTCATCGCCGAGCGCCAGCCGCTCGGCGGGCTGGCCGGCGGGCTGCACCCGGCGCCACGCGGCTACCTGGCCGCGCAGCAGGCGGTGGCCTGGCTGTCCGGGCACCGGCTGACCGCCGGGCACGAGGAATTCCTCTACGTGCTGCGCAAGCCGGAAAACCGGTTCGCCCGCATCCTCTGATGTAGCCTCTGCTTGCCGGCGGATACGGCCGGGGTTACCGGCGGCCGGATGGAGGGGAAATCGTGCAGGCTGAGGCGCAGGCGGGGATCTCCGCGCAGCTGGCCGGGCTTCCCTCGCTGACCCTGGACGAGGGGCAGCTGGGCGATCTGGAGCTCCTGCTCACCGGCTGTTTCGCGCCGCTGCGCGGCTACCTGACCCCGGCCGAGGTGATGTCGGTCAGTGCGCATGGCACGCTGCCGGATGGCACGCCGTGGCCGGTGCCGGTCACCCTGGACGTGCCCGCCGGGAGCATCAAGCCAGACGCGGCCCGGCTGCTGCTGCAGGACCCGGAAGGCACGCCGCTCGCCGCGCTGGACATCACCGACCGGCTGCCGCTGGACTCTTCCACCGACGTCCGGCCGGGTTACGGCCGGGCGGAGGCCGCGGGCCCGCGGCTGGTCCGGCTCAGCGGCCCGGTGACCGCGCTCCGCCCGCCCGAGCACGGGCCGTTCCGTGAGCTGCGGCGGCTGCCCGCGGAGGTGCGCGCGGAACTGGCCGGCACCCCGGTGCTTGGCTATGTGACCAGCGCGCCACTGCACTCCCGGCAGATCGGCCAGCTGCGGCACGCGGCCAGCCAGCTGAAGGCCCGGCTGCTGCTGCTCCCCCGGGTGGCCGGGCCGGCCGAAATCGTGCTGCGGCCCGACGCGCTGGTCCGCACGGTGCTGGCCGCCGCCCGCAGCCTCCCGCCGGGCACCCTGGTCATCCCGGTGCCGCTGCGCCGCGGCCCAGCCAGCCCGGCTGACGACCTGGCGCTGCAGGCCCGGGTGGCGGCCGCCTATGGCGCGACGCAACTGCTGGCGGACGCTCCCGCCGGGCCGGCCAGCGAAGGGGTGCGGCCGGCGCCAGTCATCCCGGTGCTGTCCCCCGGCGACTGGGCGTACGACCCCACGGCCGAGGTGTGGCGCCCGCTGGCCCTGATCGAGGCGGGCACCGAGCGCGCCGACCTGGCCACCGGCGAGCTCGACGATCTGCTCGACCGCGGCGAGGAGATACCGGCCTGGTTCACCCCCCCGGCGGTGGCCGCGGAACTGCGCCGGGCCCGGCCGCCGCGCAATGAGCGCGGGCTGGTCGTCTTCTTCACCGGGCTGTCCGGCTCGGGAAAGTCCACGCTGGCCCGGGCGCTGCGCGACGCGCTGAGCGAGCGCAGCGACCGGACCGTGTCACTGCTCGACGGTGACCTGGTCCGCGCGCTGCTGTCGGCCGGGCTGACCTTCTCCCGGGCCGACCGGGATCTCAACATCGCCCGGATCGGCTTCGTGGCCACCGAGATCGCCCGGCACGGCGGCATCGCTATCTGCGCCCCGATCGCGCCCTACGCCCAGGCCCGGCGCGACGTGCGGCGCGCGGTCCAGGAGGTCGGCGACTTCCTGCTGATCTACGTGGCCACCCCGGCCGAGGTGTGCGAGGCCCGGGACCGCAAGGGCCTGTACGCCAAGGCGCGAGCCGGGCTCATCGACCATTTCACCGGGGTGTCCGACCCGTACGAGGAACCCGGCGACGCGGACCTGATCATCGACACCTCGGTGCTGAACCCCCAGGAAGCCCTGGCGACGGTCCTGCAGCTGCTGGTATCCGGCGGCTGGATCGCGCCGGGCGAGGGCTAGGCCGGGCTGTCCCGGTCGGCCGGGCCAGGCACGCTGGCCGGACTCGGCTCGCTGGCCGGACTGGGCTCGCTGGCCGGACTCGGCCCGCTGGCCGGACTGGGCTCGTCGTCGGCGTCCTCGGCCCGGGTTCCGGCGTCCAGCCGGCTGCGGAACTCGCCGACCCGGCTGCGCGCGCCGGACAGCCGTGCGGTCAGCGCCCCGGACATCCGGTCCCGCTGCCGGGACAGCAGCACGTAGCTGGCGATGCCGCTGATCAGTAGGGCCAGCCCGAGCAGCAGCAGGCCGCGGGCCCCAACCAGGTAGAGCAGCCCGGTGGCCGCGACGAACAGCAGCAGCCGGGCCGTCGTGTAGGCAAGCATGGATCGCATAGCAGGGCCAGCCTACCCAGGCACGGTCACCGGGGCGGAGGCACCCAGGATGGACAGCAGCATGGCCGGGTCGATGTTGCCGCCGGAGAGCACCGCGACGGTGGCGTCCGCGGCCGGCAATTCCGCCCGGCGGAACAGGCAGGCGGCCACGGCGACCGCGCCACCCGGTTCCGCGATGAGCCGCGCCTCCAGGGCCAGCCGCCGGATCGCAGCGCGGATCTCGTCCTCGGTGACCGTGACGATGTCGTCCACCAGTTCCAGTATGTGCTGCATGGGCAGCGCGCCGACCTGGTCGACGCGGAGCGCGTCGGCGATCGTCCGGTGCGTCGCGCTGGGCGGCCAGGCCACCTGGTGGCCTTCGTGCAGCGAGTCACGGGCGTCCGCGGCCAGCTCGGGCTCCACCCCGATGATGGCCGCCTCCGGGCGCAGCGCGCGGACCGCGGCAGCCACGCCGGAGATCAGCCCACCGCCGCCCACCGGGACCACGACCAGGTCCACGCCGGGGCTGTCGGCCGCGATCTCCAGGCCCACGGTGCCCTGGCCGGCGATCACCCGGCGGTCGTCGAACGGCGGGATGGACACCGCGCCGCGCTGCGCGGCCAGGTCGCGAGTGGCGGCCAGCCGGGCGGCCAGGTTGGGAGCGGCGATGACGATCTCGGCGCCCAGCGCTCGGATGGCGGCCACCTTGACCGGGGCGGCGTCCTCCGGCACCACCACGATCGCGGGCATCTCGAGCAGGGCAGCCGCGTAAGCCACGGCCAGGCCGTGGTTGCCGCTGGAGTGCGTGATCACGCCGCGTTCCCGCGCGGCCGCGGGCAGCGTGTTCATCGCCGCATAGGCGCCGCGCAGCTTGAACGCACCAGTCGGCTGCAGCGATTCCGGCTTGACCAGCAGCGCCGGGTCCGCACCGGGGAACGGCACCAGCGGGGTGCGTACCGCCACTCCCGCCAGGGCCGCCGCGGCGGCCCGGATCTCTTGGATCGACACGAGCGATTGCACCTGCATACCCTACGGCTGCCGGGGCCCCGGCCCAGACCCGGCCACCCGGATCTGGCGCGGATCAGCCGCCTGGGATCAGCATCTCCGCCCGGACCACCTGTCCCTCGGCCACCACCGCGCTCCCTAGATCACCAACCGGCTGCTTTTTGCCGAATCAAAGGAGAAAACCCGCGTTTGTCGCCACACTTGGGGCAGGCCTGTAGGGATGGGCCGGGTTCGGGTGCTCAGGAGGGGAACAGCGTGGATGGCAACAACGAGCGCCTCCTGACTCCAGGGGAGGTGGCCGCGCTCTTCCGGGTGGATCCCAAGACCGTGACCCGTTGGGCCGCATCCGGCCGGATCAGCAGCATCCGCACGCCTGGTGGGCACCGCCGGTTCCGCGAGTCCGAGGTGCGCGCGCTGCTCCGCGGCGAGGTCGGCGCGGCGAAAGAGGATCGCGCCGAGTAGTCCCCCGCGCGGTCAACACAGGGCGGTCAACACAGGGCGGTCAAGGCCGGCGGTCAGGACCGCCCGCCGCGCTCCCCGTCCCCGTCCGGGCTGGCCCCGCCCTGGCTGGCCAGGAACTCAGCGAACTGCCGTTGCAGCGCCGCGTCCCCGTCCTGCCAGCTGCGCCGCCGTTCCTCGAGCTGCTGCTCGGTGATGGCATGCACGGCCAGCCGGGCGTAGTCCGCGTCCTCCGGGCCGATTTCCACATACGCGTCGCCCATCAGCTGTCCCCCCTCAGCCAGGGCCGACTCGGGGACCAGGAGGTTCCCGTTGGGCAACTGGATGACGAACATCACTGATCACTCTAGAGGCCGTAGCGGATATTGAAGTACAGCATGACATCAAGGGCGACCCTGGTGTTGCCGCCCAGCATGTCGACGAGCGCGGGACGCTGCTGCGAGGCGATGGCCGCGAACGCGTCCGCGAAGAACTCCCGGCGGCCGAGATCCCCGGGCTGCCGGTGGAAGTCACTGACCAGCGTGTCCTGGCAGCGCTGGTAGAGCTGGCGGAACTGCGCCGAGTCGGATTGCCACCGGCCGTCCTCCCGGTCGATGTCGTCCAGCGCGTGCCCTACCTCGTGGCACATCACGTCGGGCGCGGACGACGGCCGTGAGCCAACGATGATCTTGCGCTGGCCGTACGCGCCCGCGCAGGCGTCCCAGGTGGCGCGGCCGGAGGGCAGCGGCACCCCGCGCAACCGGGCCATGTCATCCAGCTCAGGCACGCCGCCTTCGCCGACGTGGATGGCGTCCAGCTCGGCGGCCAGGACTTCCTTGATCACTTGCGGCAGCCCGGCCAGCCGGTTGACCGCGCGGACCACCGGGGCGGACGGCACCACGCTGGCTGGCCACTCCCGGTGCAGCACCTGTTCCAGCGGCCCGCAGTTAGCCAGGCCCTCGGCCGCCCGCCGAGCGTGCGCCACCTCGTACCAGGGCAGCCGGGCGGCGTCCGGTTCGGCTGGGCGCCGGGCCCGGACCTGCCCGGCCGGCTGAGCACGGCTGCTGTCCGCCACGGCCGCCTGGCCGGGGCTGGGCCGGATGGCCGCCCGGGCCTGCCCGGCGCCCGCCCACCTGGCCTGAGCTTGGCCGACCGCCGCCTGCCCGGTACCGGCACTGGGCTGACCGGCACTGGGCGGACCGGCACTGGGTGGACCGGCGCGCGACTGGCCAGCACTGGGCCGTTCAGCGCTGGGCTGGCCAGCACTGGGCGGACCGGCACTGGGTGGACCGGCGCGCGACTGGCCAGCGCTGGGCTGGCCGGCCCCGGACGGGCCACCCGGCCCGGGGCGGCGCGGCACCCGCCGGGGCAGTTCGGCGGTGTGCGGCCCAGCGGCAGGCGGCTCGGCTGATCCGTGACCGAATGAACTCGGCGGCGCGGTGTCCACTGGCGTGGCGGGCCGGTATCCGTAGTCCCGGCGATGGCGGCCAGCCGAAGACGGGCTGGGCGCACTGCCCACCCCGGATGGCCCGGTTCGTGCCGGGCCGCGGGATCGCGAGCCCCGCGGACCGGGCCGGATGTACCGGCGGACGCGATCGATAAGCCGCAGCCGCATATTCCGCACTCCCAGCGATCGCGTGCCAGGTTGCCAGAGTATGCCGAAACCCAGCCAACGTCACCTGTTGTCACTTGCTGTTACCCGTTACGGAACCCCGGCCGTACCTGCTGACTCGCCGCATTCCCCGACGATTGGGGCCGCAGCAGTACTAAGCTGCCGCGCATGTGGCTGGTCGGCGCGCTTGTTCTGCTGTTCGCGCTGGGCTTCTGGGTGTGCTGGTCGTGGCGCCCCCGGCGGCTGGCCCGCCCGGCGGGCTCGGCCGCGGACGCCGCCTTCCGCCGCCACCCGGCCGGCCGCGCGCGCTGCGCCTCCGCCGATGACCACGCGTCACCGGGCCAGGCCGCCCCGGCCGACTGGCTGGCGCCGCGCGGCCCGGACGATGACCCGGACTTCCTGGCCGAACTGGACCGCGCTATTCGTGGCGACGGCGACCCGAACGGTGCGCGCTAGCTCAGCCCGGCGTAGGAGTGCAGGCCGGTGATGAATATGCTCACGCCGAGCAGGTTGAACAGCAGGCAGGCGAACCCGACCAGCTGGATGTAGGCGGCCCTGCGGCCGCGCCACCCGGCGGTGACCCGCGCGTGCAGGAAGCAGGCGTACACCACCCAGGTGATGAAGGCCCAGGTCTCGGTGGGGTCCCAGCCCCAGTACCGGCCCCATGCCTGGTCGGCCCAGATCGCGCCGGCCATGATGCCGAACGTCCACAGCGGGAACGCGAACACGACGGTCCGGTAGGCGAACTGATCGAGCCGCTCCGGGCTGGGCAGCAGCCGGAACACCTCGCCGTTGCGCACCGGCAGGCCGGCCGCGGCCCGCCGGGCATGCCGGTCGGCGAGCAGGAACACCACCGCGAGCACGGCGGCCACCACGTAGGTACCGGTGGCCAGGGTTATCGCGGTCACGTGGATGGCCAGCCAGTACGAGTTCAGCGCGGGCACCAGCGGGCCGGCCGGGGTGTAGATGACCGTCTGGGCCAGGCCGATGATGATCACGATCGGGGCCAGGAAGAACAGGCCCAGCCGGTACGGCCGGTACCGGATCATCAGCCCGAGGAAGAACAGCACCGCCACGCAGGTCACCGCGATCACGAACTCGTACATGTCGCCCCACGGCACCCGGTGCACGGCCAGGCCGCGGATGACGACACCGACGACGTGCCCGAGCAGGCCCAGCGCGGTCAGCGTGAGCCCGGCACGAACCCAGAAGCTGGCGTCGCGCAGGCTCGGCCGACCGGTTCCGGCCGCGGAGCCCGCACTGCCATTCCCGGTGCTGGCGTCCCCGGTGCTGGCGTTCCCGGTGCTGGCGTCGGCCGCGCTGGCCGGCGACGTGGCGGCGGCCACGCTGGCCGCGCCCGCCGTGACCAGCTCCGGCACCTCGGCCTTGGCCGGCCCAGCCGAGGTGCGCTTGCCGAACGCGAAGTCGGCCGCGAAGGCCAGCACGGCCAGGAAGTAGAACGCGAGGGTGACCATGAGGAAAGTGTCACTCAGGTGGGACAGCCCCTGGTTGATGGCCATCAGTCTGTTTTCCCCTCGGTTGTCTGGCCGGCGTACGCCGTCCGGAACTCCTCGGCCAGCCGGGCGAACTCCTCGTCGAACCCGCCCGCCGGGTCGGACCGAGCCAGGCCACCAACGTCCACCACGGTGCGGCCGTCAGGACCCGGATACGCCCGGACGAACATCCGGCGGCGCCGGATGAAGAAGGACAGCAGCAGCCCGGCCAGCGCGGCCAGCCCGGCGATCAGCGCGGGCACTTGTCCCGGGTCGTACGTGATGGCCAGGCTGGCCCACTGCCGGTACCCGGTGAAGGTCAGCGTCCCGGCGCCGCCGGGCAGCTTGATCGACTGGCCGGGGGCCAGCGGTCGCGGCGCGACCGGCAGCTCGGTCAGCCCGGCCGTGTTGAGCGTGTACACCGACTGCGACGGGCCGCTGTTCATGCCCAGGTTGCCCTTATAAGAGATCAGGCTCACCCGGGGGTTGAGTGGCGCCGGGAAGACGGACTCCAGGGTGCCCCCGGCGTCCACCGCGGTGGGCAGGAACACGCCCGCGAAGCCGAGCTGGTCGGGCCGGGCGTCCGGGACCTTGACCACGCCCTCGGACGTGAGCCCGGCGGTGTTCACCGCGACGAACGGCACCGGCTGGTCGTAGACCACCTTGCCGGTCCCGTCGGTGACCTTGAACACCGGCGCGTAGCCGTGGCCGATCAGGTATACCTTGACCCCGTCCACGTTCAGCGGGTGGTTCACCCGCAGGTCATAGCGCTGATTAGCCGCCCCGGGCTGCGCCGAGTAGGTGAGGTCGGCGTTGAACGAGGAGGGCTGGCCGCGCAGCTGACCGGACCGGACGTAGCTGGCCTCGAACCGGTTCAGGGTGATGGTGAACGGCTGCAGGTCGGCCGAGGACACCAGCCGGCCGGGGTGGAAAACGTCCAGCGCGGTCACCGTGTTGGCGAACGACGTGCCGGACACCAGCAGCCGGTTCGCCTTGTAGCCGAACATCCCGCCCAGCGCGACCGCGCCGAGCAGCCCGAGCAGGGCCAGGTGGAACAGCAGGTTGCCGAGTTCGCGGCGGTAGCCTTTTTCCGCCGACACCCAGCCGTCGCCGGTGCGCAGCCGGAACTTGCGCCGCCGCAGCACCGCGGTGGCCGCGGCCAGCGCGGCCGGCGCGTCCTGCCCGGTCTGGTGCCGCACCGACTGCGGCATCCGAGCCACGTTGCGCGGGGCGGGTGGGGGCAGCGCCCGGGCCGAGCGGGCCAGCCGGTACGCCCGGGGCACCACACAGCCGGCCAGCGACACGAACAACAGCAGGTAGATAGCCGCGAACCAGGGCGCCGCGAACACGTTGAACAGGGACAGCCTGCCCAGCCACGGGGCCAGCCCCGGATGCGAGACGTAGTACTGCTGCACGGCCGACGGATCGACGCCCTGCTGCGGCAACAGCGAGCCGGGCACACTGGCCACGGCCAGCAGGAACAGCAGGATCAGCGCGGTGCGCATCGAGGTCAGCTGGTGCCAGCCCCAGCGCAGCCAGCCCGCGACACCATAGGCCGCGCTGGGCGGCGGAGGCGGCGCGGCGGTGTCCGGAGCCTGCTGGCCGGCCTCAGCCGCAGCCGCCTCGGCCGCGGTCTCGGCCGCGCCGGTCTCGGTCATCCGGGAGGTCTCGGTCATCCGGGCTCTGCCACCGCTCGCTGGATCAGGCTCTTCAGCCCGTCATAAGTCACACTGCCGATCACCCGCGCGGCGATCCGGCCGCTGGGCGATATCACCAGTGTGGTGGGGATCCCGGCAGGCGGCACGGTGTCCCGGAAATCGAGCGCCAGGTTGTCGCTCGGATCGTTCAGGCTCGGATAGCTGATCCGGAAGTCGGCCATGAACGCCTGGGCGCTGGGCGGGCTGTCCCGGATGTCGATACCCAGGAACCGGACCCCGGACCGGCCGAACTGGCGGGCCAGCTGGGCCAGGCTGGGCGCCTCGGCCCGGCACGGCGTGCACCATGATCCCCAGAAGTTCAGCACCACCACGTGCCCGTGATAGCTGGCCAGGCTGAGCCGGCCGCCGCCGACCAGCGGGCCGGTCACCGGCGGCGCGGCCGGGCCGGTCCCGGCCCGGTACACCGTGGTGCCCGGGCTGCCGGACACGAAACTCTGGCCGTTGCTGGCCGGGCTGTTCGAGGCGATCGCGCCGCCCGCGCAGCCGGAAACGGCCAGCGCCGAGGTGGCAGCCAGCAGGGCGAGCCGCACGGCACGGCCCGGCCGGGTCACCCGGAGCGGCGTGCGGGGTGGACGGGACACGGGGGATAGCTCCTACAGCGAGTAGTACCGCGCCCCATTGTGCCCGATAAGGCTGGCGCGGCTGACAGCGGGCCGGCCCGCGGTCACGCACCCGGCGTCGGCGCGCGGGATCCGGCCGGCTCGGCGTAGCTGACCCCGGTGATCCGGTCCCCGGTGTAGCTGAAGCTGGTCACGCTGGCCAGCGCGCACTGCCGGTGCGCCGGGTTGTGCCACAGGTGCTTGCCCTCGGCCGCCCGGCGTGCGACCCAGATCGGCAGCTGGTGGCTGATCAGTACCGCCTCGTGCCCGCGCGCGGCGCGCGCCGCGTCCGCCATCGCGGCCAGCATCCGGGCCGCGACGTCCTGGTACGGCTCACCCCAGGACGGGCGGAACGGGTTGTACAGGTAACGCCAATTGACCGGGTTCCGCAGCGCGCCGGAGCCGACGCCGACCGTGGTGCCCTCGAACACGTTGGTCGGCTCGATCAGCCGCTCGTCGATGCCCACCTCGAGCTCGAACTGCGCGGCCAGCGGGGCCGCGGTCTCCCGCGTCCGGTCCAGCGGTGATGAGCGCAGCAGCACCACGTCCCGGCCGGCCAGGAAGCCCGCCGCGGCCTTGGCCATCAGGCGGCCGTCTTCGGACAGGTGGTAGTCGGGCAGGCGGCCGTACAGCACGCCGCCCGGGTTGTAGACCTCACCGTGCCGCAGCAGATGCAGCACGGTGTCCGGACCTGGGTTCTCAATCATGGCGGGCACAGCCTACCGGGACGCCCAGCTCAGCCTGTTGCGGGCAGCCGCCGAGCAGATAAACTCCGGGCAGCTTGTGGTTGTGCCTAGGGTTCCGTGCCCCGCCCGCGCCCGGTCCGCCGGGCGGCCCAGGCCGGACAACAAGAGCGGGGCAGGCTGGACCGAGCGGCGCCAGGTGCCCTGGCCAGGGCACCCGCACCTGACGGGATAGAAACCTCGAGGGCTCTCGTTCGCCATGCCCGGGCTGGTCCCGGGTCCGGACTAGGGAGCCGCCTCCGTGAGCGCCACCGCGCTGGCCCTGATCCTCGTCGCCGCCGTCGCGCACGCCACCTGGAACCTGTTCAGCAAGCAGGCCTCGGTAACCGGCGCGGCGTCGTTCGTCTGGCTGATGTCGCTCGCCGCCACGGTGCTCTACGCGCCGGTGGTCCTGATCAGCGCGGTGCTGATCGACCCGCCCCGGCTGACCGCGCTGTGCTGGGTGTTCCTGATCGGCACCGGGCTGCTGCAGGCCGGCTACTTCGTGTTCCTGCAATCCGGCTACCGGCTGGGTGACCTGTCCGTGGTCTACCCGGTCGGCCGCGGCAGCGGCGCCCTGCTCGCCGCACTGGCCGGCATCGTCCTGCTGGGCGAGCATCCAGGGACGGCCGGGCTGATCGGGATCGGACTGGTGATAGCCGGCGTTCTGTTCCTGGGGGCGCCAGCGAGGCGCGGACATTCAGCCGCGCACCCAGCGCCGCGGGCGCTGGCCTTCGCGCTGGTCACTGGCCTGTTCATCGCGTCGTACACGCTGTGGGACAAGTACGCGGTGAGCACGCTCGACGTGCCGCCGCTGCTCCAGGGCTACGCCGCGATGCCGGTGATGACGCTGGTGCTGGCCCCGTTCGCGCTGCGCCAGCGGCCGCGCACCGCGCTGGTCTGGCGGACCTACCGGCGCCAGGTGGCGGGCGCCGCGGTGCTCGCGCCGCTGGCCTACATCCTGGTGCTGGCCGCGCTGAGCTTCACCGCGGTCAGCGCGGTCGCCCCGGCCCGCGAGGTCAGCGTGCTGGCCGGCGTGCTGCTCGGCCGCCGGCTGCTGGGCGAGGGACAACTGGCCCGCCGCCTGGCCGCGGCGGCCGCCATCGCCGGCGGCATCATCTGCATCGCCATCGGCTAACGCCGCCCAGCCCTGCTGCCCGCCCAGCCTTCGCCGCCGGCCGCGTTCATTTCACGGATCTGGTGCGCGATAACCCGGACAAAACGGGCACCTAGCGCACCGGATCCGTGAAGAGACGGCACGCACCATGATCATTGTGACGGGTGGGTCTGGTGCGTCAGCCGAGGGCGGCGGCGGCGGCGCGGGCGGCGGCGGGCAGCGCGGTGGCGATCCGCTCCACCGCCTCGTCGTCGTGCGCGGCGGACACGAACCACGCCTCGTAGGGCGACGGCGGCAGGTAGACGCCCTGCTCCAGCATGGCGTGGAAGAACGCCGCGTAGGCCGCGGTGGACTGGCCGCGGGCCTCGCCGAAGTCACGCACCGCCTGGTCGGTGCCCAGGAACACGGAGAACAGGCTGCCCGCCTCCTGCAGCCGGAACGGTACCCCGGCTGCGCTCAGCGTGTCGCTGGCCAGCTTGGCGATGCTGGCCGCGACCTCGTCCAACCGCGCGTACACCTCCGGGGTGCAGTTGAGAAGGGTGGCCAGCCCGGCCGCGGTGGCCAGCGGGTTACCGGACAGCGTGCCGGCCTGGTACACCGGGCCGGTGGGAGCGAGCCGGTCCATGATCTCGGCCCGGCCGCCGAACGCGGCCGCGGGCAGCCCGCCGCCCATCACCTTGCCGAAGGTGATCAGGTCGCCCTCTACCCCTTCCCGGCCGTACCAGCCGGACGCGGTGACCCGGAACCCGGTCAGCACCTCATCCATGATCAGCAGCGCGCCGTGCTCCCGGCACAGCTCGGCCAGCAGGTCGTTGAAGCCGGCTGTCGGGGGCACCACGCCCATGTTGGCCGGGCACGCCTCGGTGATCACGCAGGCGATCCGGGAGCCGTGCTCGACGAAGGCCTGGCGCACCGCGAGCGCGTCGTTGTACGGCAGCACCAGGGTGTCCGCGGCCGCCGCGCCGGTCACCCCGGGCGAGTCGGGCAGCCCGAACGTGGCCACCCCGGAGCCCGCCGCGGCCAGCAGCGCGTCCACGTGCCCGTGGTAGCAGCCGGCGAACTTCAGCACTATCCGGCGGCCGGTGAACGCGCGGGCCAGCCGCACCGCGGTCATCGTCGCCTCGGTGCCCGAGTTGACCAGCCGGACCTTCTCCACCGGGGTGCGCGCGACGATCTCCTCGGCCAGGTCCACTTCACCCGCGGTGGCGGTGCCGAACGAGGTGCCCTTGGCCGCGGCCGCATGCACCGCCTCGGTGACCGCCGGGAAGGCGTGGCCGAGGATCATCGGTCCCCAGGAGCAGACCAGGTCCACATACGTACGGCCGTCGACGTCGGTGAGATACGCGCCGCGTCCGGAAGCCATGAACACCGGCACGCCGCCCACCGAGCCGAACGCCCGGACGGGGGAATTCACCCCGCCAGGGATGACCGCGCTGGCCCGGCTGAACAGCTCGCCGGATCGGTCCGGGCGTCTCACCTAGGAGGCCTCCTCTTCGCACGCGTCGGCCAGGAACTCCAGCAGGCGCAGGGCATCGGGCAGCAGGTCAGGACCATCGGGGGGCGGCGGGATCAGCCAGCGGGCCGGGCTGCCGAACGGTTCACGGGACGGCGGGGCGAGCACGAAGCTGTTCCGGCAGTGCCAGCGCAGGCCGGCCACCTCGCCGACGTCTTCCGGGGCACAGTCCAGCTGGCTGGACCACCACTCGTCCTCATCCTCGGGGGCACCCCGGGTGGCCACGAAGAACAGGACCCGGCCGGCCCCGGCGGCCACCGGCCCGGGCTGCACGGCGGCCTGGCGCATCGCGTCCAGCGCCGCGGTGCCCGCTGGGGCGGGCACGTCGAGCACGTCGAACACCCGACCGGTGGGCAGCACGATGTTGGCCACCGGGTGGTCGGCCCAGCGCTGCCGGACCTTGCCCGGCTCACAGCTGGCCAGCAGCTGCCAGGCGGGGGACATCGGGTGTGCCGCGGGTGCCGGGCAGCCGACCCGGTCGCAGGAACAGGCCCGGCCCGCGTTCTGGCTGGGTGGGTACGCGCCGAGGCAGACCGGCCAGCCGAGCCGCGCGTACCCGGCGGCGGCCGCGGCTAGCCGCCCGGCGTTCCGGCGCCGGTTCCGGCGTAGTACCGGTGCGACCATCAGGCTCCACTTCCCGCGACGGCAATGTTAGCGCTCTCCCTTACTGATGATGGCGGGCCGGCCACGCTCCGCGCAGGCCGACTCCCCGGGAAATGCCGACATGTTGCCGAACGGAGACCCCCCACTAGCCCCCTCATTCCCCCCTCAGCGCTTCCGTCACGTAGGCCCGGCTGGTCCCAGGCCGGTCAGCTCAGCCGACGGGCCAGCTCAGCGGCCCAGTAGGTGAGGATGATGCTCGCTCCGGCCCGGCGGATCCCGGTCACCGTCTCCATGATGATCCGGTCCCGGTCCAGCCAGCCGTTGGCCGCGGCCGCCTCCACCATCGCGTACTCGCCGCTCACCTGGTACGCAGCCACCGGCACCGGCACGTTGGCCGCCGCCTCGGCGATCACGTCGAGATAGGGCAGCGCGGGCTTGACCATCACGATGTCCGCGCCCTCGGCCACGTCCAGCAGGATCTCGCGGAGCGCGTCGCCGGCCCGCGGGTCCTGCTGGTAGGAGGCCCGGTCGCCGAACTGCGGCGCGCACTCGGCCGCGTCACGGAACGGCCCGTAGAATGCGGAGGCGTACTTGGCCGAGTAGGCGCAGATGGCCACCTCGGCATAGCCGGCCTGGTCCAGCGCGGCCCGGATCGCGGCTACCTGGCCGTCCATCATCCCGCTGGGCGCGACCACGTGCGCCCCGGCCGCGGCCTGGGCGACGGCGATCGACGCGTACCGCTCCAGCGTCGCGTCGTTGTCCACCTCGCCCGCCGGGGTGAGCAGGCCGCAGTGGCCGTGGTCGGTGTACTCGTCCAGGCACAGGTCGGCCATCAGCACGGTGCCGTCGCCCACCTCGGCGGCCAGGTCGGCCAGGGCCAGGTTGAGGATCCCGGCCGGGTCGTTGGCCGCCGAGCCGGGGCCGTCCTTGACCGCCGGGATGCCGAACAGGACCAGCCCGCCGACCCCGGCCTCGGTCGCCTCGACGGCCGCCTTGCGCAGGCTGTCCCGTGTGTGCTGGACCACCCCCGGCATCGACGCGACCGGCTGCGGCTCGCTGATGCCCTCCTTGACGAACATCGGCAAGAGCAGGTCCGACGGCTGCACGCTGGTCTGCGCGACCAGGCGGCGCAGCGCGGCGGTGCGGCGCAGCCGCCGCGGCCGCGCGGCCGGGAAGCCCGCCGTGGTCACCGCAGCCGCCGCCGGGCGCCCCGGCGCCGCTCGCTGGGCTTGCGTACCGGTTCGCCGGCCGTGATGGCCGACTCACGGACCGCGGCCGCGTGCTCGGCCAGCGCGTCCACCAGGGCGGTGGCCGACGGGCGCGGTGCCTTGACGTCCACCCGCAGGCCGAACTCGGCGGCGGTCTGCGCGGTCTGCGGCCCGATCACCGCGATCACCGTGACCGCGTGCGGCTTGCCCGCGATGCCGATCAGGTTCCGCACCGTGGAGGAGGAGGTGAACAGTACGGCGTCGAACCCGCCGCCCTTGATCGCCTCGCGGATCGGGGCGGGCGGCGGCGCGGCCCGCACCGTGCGGTAGGCGGTCACGTCCTCCGCCTCCCAGCCCAGTTCGGTGAGCCGGGCGACCAGCGTCTCGGTGGCGATGTCGGCCCGGGGTAGCAGCACCCGGTTGATCGGGTCCATCGCGCTGTCGTAGGGCTGCCAGGCCGCCGCCAGCCCTTCCCCGGACTGGTCGCCTTCGGGGATCAGATCCGGCTTGATGCCGAAGGCCAGCAGCGCCTTCCCGGTCTGCTCGCCGACCGCGGCCACCTTGACGCCGGCGAAGGCCCGCGCGTCGAGACCGTACTCCTCCAGTTTCTCGCGCACCGCGCGGACCGCGTTGGCCGAGGTGAACGCGACCCACTGGTACCGCCCGGTGACCAGTCCCTTGACCGCGCGCTCCATCTGCTGCGGGGTGCGCGGCGGCTCGACCGCGATGGTCGGCACCTCCTCCGGCACCGCGCCGTAGGCGCGCAACCGCTGCGATACCGAGCCGGCCTGCTCCTTGGTCCGCGGCACCAGCACCCGCCAGCCGAACAGCGGCTTGGTCTCGAACCAGGACAGTTCCTGGTGCGCCCCGGCCGTCTCACCGACCACACCCACGGCGGGCCCGGTCTCGGTGAGCAGGTTCACCCCGGCCGTCTTGAGGTCGGCGGTCACCGAGCCCAGGTGGCAGCGCACGGTGAGCTGGTCGGTGGTGGTCCCGCACCAGGTGATGGTGAACGGGGTCCGCTCCGGCCAGCCCGCCGCGAGCAGCATCTTGGCCAGGTCGGCCGGGCCGGCCTCGACGCCCAGGATGACCAGGCTGCGCGGCGGCGCGGCGTCGGCCGAGAGCCGGCTCACGTCCGACGCGTCGATGATCCGGATGTCCCCGCCCGGCTCCGCGGTCAGCGGGATCCCGGCGTAGGCGGGCACCGCGGTGGCGGCAGGCACGCCCGGCACGATCTCGAACCGGACCTTGGCCTTGGCGCACGCCGCGATGTGCCCGGCGGCCGGCCCGAAGAGCAGCGGGTCGCCGCGGTAGGCGGCCACCGCGAGCCGGCCCGCCCGGGCCGCGCCGATCAGCAGGCCGGGCTCGCTGTCCAGGTCGGCCACGTCGCGGATGTCCGCGTCGGCGGGCAGCAACTGGCGGAGCTGCTCGATGACCTCTGGGCTGCCCGCCACCAGGTCCGCCCGGCCGAGCAGCTCGGCGGCGCGGACGGTGAGCAGGTCGGTGCTGCCCGGGCCGGTGCCCACGAACGCCACCAGCCCGGGCTGGCCCGCGTGTCCGGCGGTGCCGGCCTGCGCTGTGTCCTGTTTTGATCTCTGACTCATGCATCGTCCCCATTGCTGAGGTGTTCCGAAGACAGGGCCAGGAACCGCGCTGCGCCCTGGCGGAGCAGCTCGGCCGCCACATCACCGCCGAGGCGGGCGGCCTCGGATGCCGGGGCACTGGCACTGGCCCGCACCGCTGATTCCCCGTCGACGGCCGCGATCACGGCCGTCACGTGCAGCAACTTCGTTCCGGCAGCATACGCGCCCACCGGCGCGCTGCACCCGGCGCGCAACGCGGCCAGCACGGCTCGCTCCGCGGTCACCGCGGCCCGGCTGACCGGATCGTCCACGCTGGACAGCAATTCGGCCAGCCGCGTGTCGCCGTCGCGGCACTCCACCGCGAGCGCGCCCTGCCCGGGGGCGGGCAGCATCTCCTCCGGCTCGAATACCTGGGTCACCGCGTCCATCCGGCCGATGCGGGCCAGCCCGGCGCAGGCCAGCAGCACCGCGTCCAGCTCGCCGGACGTCACCTTGCCCAGCCGGGTGCCCGCGTTGCCGCGGACCGGCACCGGCTGTACGTCCGGGCGGAGCAGCCGGAGCTGGGCGGCACGGCGTGGCGAGCCGGTGCCGATCCGGGCGCCGGACGGCAGGTCGGCGAACTTGGCCCCGTCCCGGCCGATCAGTGCGTCCCGGGCGTCGTCCCGGGTCGGCACCGCGGCCAGCACCAGCCCGGGCACCGGCCCGACCGGCAGGTCCTTGAGCGAGTGCACGGCCAGGTCGATCCCCCCGGCCAGCAGGGTCTCCCGCAGCGCGCTGACGAACACCCCGGTGCCGCCGATCTGAGCCAGGTCGGCCCGGGTGACGTCGCCGAAGGTGGTCAGCCCGACCAGTTCCACCGCGGCCCCGGTCCGCTCGGTGATGAGCCGGGCTACCTGGCCGGCCTGGGCCATGGCCATCGGGCTCTTCCGGGTGCCCAGACGCAGTGGCGGCTGGTTCATGTCTCGTCCTTTGCGGTCGATGGCTCCGCGGCGCCTGCACCGGCCGGGCCTGCCTCGGCCAGCTCGGCGTCACCTGGTGCGGCGTCCGCCACGGTCACCGCGTTGACCACGGCGGGATCCAGGTCGAACAGGACCCGGAGCGCGTCTTCGTAAGAATCGCCGCCTGGGGAGCCGGCCAGTTCCTTGACCCGCACCGTCGGCGCGTGCAGCAGCTTGTCCACCACCCGCCGCATGGCCCGTTCGACCTCATTCAGCATGCCATGATCGGCGGTCCGCAGCCGCCCTTCCAGCCGGGCCAGTTCCGCGTCCACCACGGTGGCCGCCTTGGCCCGCAGCGCGACCACGGTCGGCGCGACCCGGGCTGCGTGCATGGCGGAGACCCGGCCGGCGAATTCGTCGGCCACGATGGCCCGGACCGCCGCGATGTCGCTTTCCCGGGCCGCGGCCCGGTATTCTCCGGCGCCGCCCAGCGCGTCCAGGCCGACCACGTGCACCCCGGGCAGCAGCGCCACGTCCGGGTCCACATCCCGCGGCATGGCCAGGTCGAGCAGCACCAGCGGCCGGCCAGCGGAGCCACTGCGCTGCCGCAGCGCACTGGCCACCAGCTCGGCGGTGATCACCACCCCGGTGGCCCCGGTGCACGAGATGACCAGGTCTGCCCCGGCCAGCGGCCCGGCCAGGCCGGTCAGCTCGGCGGTGCTGCCGGCCACCGTGGCCGCCAGCTTCCCGGCCCGGTCCATGGTGCGGTTGGCCACCACAATGTGCGCGGCATCCATCCGGGCCGCGGTGGTGGTGGCCAGCGAGCTCATCGAGCCGGCCCCGACGATCAGCACGGTCCGCCCAGCCAGACTGTCCGGCGCCTGGCCCAGCCGCTCCAGGGCGGCCGCGATGCCCACGCTGACCAGGTTCGTCCCGGCCTGATCGATCCGGGTCTCGGTGTGTGCCCGCTTGCCGGTGCGCAGCGCCAGAGCGCCCAGCTCGCCGAGCCCGCGGCTCAGCGTCCGCTGCTCGCGGGCGGTGCCGAGGGCCTGCCTGACCTGGCCGAGGATCTGGCTCTCGCCGATCACCATGGAGTCCAGCCCGCAGGCCACCGCGAGCAGGTGCTGCACCGCGCGGTCCTCGTAGTGCACGTACAGGTGCGGGGTCAGCTCGCTGAGCGGGATGCCGGAATGCCGGGCCAGCAGGTCGGTGATGGACGACACGCCGCCGTGGAACTTGTCCACCTCGGCGTAGACCTCGGCCCGGTTGCAGGTGGACACCACGAACGCGCCGGCCACGTTGGGTGCCTGGGACAGGTCGCGGAGCAGCTTGCCGAGGGCGTCCCCGCTGACCACCGCCCGCTCCAGGATGCTGAGCGAGGCGCTCTTGTGGCTGAGCCCGACCACCAGCACGCTCATGGGCTAACCGCCGCCGCTCCATCCGGGGGAACGCGCACCACCGACCTCCGCTGCGCGTGGAAGGCGAGAATCTGCAATTCGATCGACAGGTCGACCTTACGCACGTCTACGCCATTGGGCACATTGAGGACTACGGGGGCGAAATTAAGGATGCTGGTTACCCCGGCGGCGACCAGCCGGTCGCACACCGCCTGGGCGGCGCCCGCCGGGGTGGCGATGACCCCGATGGATACCCGGTACCGGGCGACCACGTCTTCCATCTGGCCTACGTCCAGCACGCCGTGCCCGGCGATCTGGGTGCCGACCACATCGGGGTCGAGGTCCAGTACTGCGGCGATACGGAAGCCGCGGGACGCGAAGCCGCCGTAATTGGCCAGTGCCCGGCCCAGATTTCCGGCGCCGATGATGACGACCGGCCAGTCCTGGGTCAGGCCCAGTTCCCGGGATACCTGGTAGACGAGGTACTCGACGTCATAACCGACTCCCCGGGTGCCGTAGGAGCCCAGGTGGGAGAGGTCCTTGCGCAGCTTGGCCGAGTTCACCCCGGCCGCGGCGGCCAGTTCTTCGCTGGACACGGTAGGGATGTCCTGCTCGGCGAAGGCATACAGAACCCTCAGGTACACGGGGAGGCGGGCGATGGTCGCCTCCGGGATGCCCTGGCTTCCGTTCGCAGACACTGAACGGCGTGACATGCGCCGACGCTCCTGAGGGATCGACCTGCGGGCACTGCGGGCGGCCCAGGTGCCCGCGCGAGACTGCGCCTCAACGGTACGCCCTTGTGAACGTTTGCACAAAGTCAGGCTCTTCTCCTTTGCGCCTCCGGGGCGCTTGGACCCGCCGCCTTCCCTCCTCGCTCGTTCCTCGCTCGTCAGTCCAGGCCGGCGGCGCGCCCCTTCGGCGCGGGCTGGTCAGCTGCTCAGCGCGCTGCGCAGCCGGTCCTCGCTGACCCGCCAGAAGTCGTGCTGCACCCCGTCGATCAGGGTGACCGGGATCTTGTCCCAGTACGCCTCGAGATCAGCCCCGGACTGGGTGATGTCCCGTTCCTCCCACGGCACGCCGAGATCGGCGGTGACCCTGGTGATCACCTCACGGGCGGTGTCGCACAGGTGGCAGCCGGGCCGGGACAGCAGGGTGACCCGGTGCCCGGACGGCCCCGGCTCCCCGGCGCCCGCGGTCACGGCAGCCGCCCGGCGCGCGGCGCCGGCGCCAGCAAGGACACCTTCGCCTCCCGGACGCCGAGCTCGATCACGTTGGTGGCCAGCATCAGCGGGCGCAGCCGGGCATCGAAATCGGTCACGTAAGACTTCCGCTGGTGCTCGTCGTAGGCGGCCCGGTCCCGGTACACCTGGTACAGGATCCGCTGCAACGGCGCGGACGGCACGCCGTGCACCACGAACACCAGGGTGTCCGGCTCGGTGGTCCGCACCTGCTCGAGCACTGTGCTGGCCAGCCGGTCGAATTTGGCCGCGCCCGATTCGAGCAGAGTGTAGATGGCGATCTGGCCGTACAGGCGTTCGGTATCCGCCGCCGGGTCGGCCAGCGCGGCGGCGCCCAGCGCAGCCTCGCTGAGCGCGGCCAGCTGCATGCCGGTCTCCGGTTCGCCGGGCATGCTCTCGGTGGCCGAGGCCGGCCCGGCCGCCGCGTCCCGCGGCCGGGCCGCGGTCTCGTTGTCCCGGTACAGCGCGTCGAAGGAACCGGTCACCGGCTCGGCGTCCGGGTCGATGCCTTGCGCGGCGAAGCCGCGGGAATCTCCCTGCGCCGGGAACTCCTGCGAGTCGAAGCCTGGCGCGGCGAACCCGGCCGAGTCGTAGCCATACCGGTCGCCCTGGTAGGCCGGGTAGGCACCCGAGTCGCCGTACCGGTAACCATCGCGGTACAGGTCCATCGAGTCGTCCCCGGCGTAGCCCGAGCCCGAGCCCGCGCCCGAACCTGAGCCGTACCCGGACCAGTCCTGCCCGCCACCGGCGGCACCGCGGGCCGGGGCGCCGCGCAGCGCGGCCAGCTGAACCCGGGCCGCCCGGTCGCCGGCCAGCCAGCCGGCCACCACCGCGACCAGCGACAGCGCGGCATAGCCCGTGTTCACCGGCAGCTTGACCAGCAGTCCCTGGGTAGCCAGCGCGGCCACGGCGGCCGCGCCCAGCACGAGCAGCACCGGCCGCCAGCCCGGCTCGTGCCGGGCCCGCAGCCCAGCGGCGGCCAGCGAGCAGACCACGGCCAGCACGACCACCACCGCGACCACGACCAGGAGGCTAAGCGGGAGGAACTGGAAGTGTGCCCGGGCCAGCGGCCAGGCCTGGCTGAACGCCTGGTCGCTCAGCACGTCGGTGGCCAGGATCACCGCCGCCACCACGAACAGCCCGGACAGGCACAGCCGGGCGGCGAACCGCATGACCATGCCGCGCGCGGCCACCTCGGCCATCCCCCAGGCCAGCGCGAGCGGCGCGATCAGGGCCAGGCCAACCTGTGCGGCCCGGAACGTGGTCGGCCCGAAGCCGCGGTGGTAGCCGACCGCCTGCGCGGCCAGCCCGATGACCATCCCGGCCAGCGCCAGCACCCAGGCGACCAGGTCCGCCCGCGGGGCCTGAGCGCAGCGCCGGATCAGCAGGACGGTGCCCACCAGGGCAGCCAGCGTCCCGCCCGCCGCGACGAGGAACGAAATAGACATTGAGACCATGGTGCACGACCCGGGCCGGTCATGCGGACCAGATGGCTGACCAGCCCAGCCTGGCCCGGCTAACCTTTGTAGACTCGGCATACATGAGGCAGCGGCTGGATGCTTCCGTTCGGCAGCGGCTGGATCAGCTTCCCAGCGGGGCCCGATCCCTGCGGCTGCCCAGGTCCAGCCGGCAGCGCGCGGAGCTGGCCGGGGCCGCCTCGGCGGCGGCGGCCACGGTCGACCAGGAGCCGCCGCAGCCGGACCCGACGGCGGGCGCATTCTTCGATGTGGACAACACGCTGATCCGCGGCGCGTCTATTTACTACTTCGCCCGCGGCCTGGCCGCGCGCGACATGTTCGGCCCGCGCGACCTGGCCCGGATGGCCTGGGGCCAGGTGTTCTTCCGGCTCCGCGGCGCCGAGAGCTCAGATCACATCGACGCGGCGCGGGAGGCCGCGCTCTCGTTCGTGGCCGGGCACAAGGTGGCCGACATAGTCAGCCTGAGCGAAGAGATCTTCGACGAGACCATGGCCGACCGGGTCTGGGCGGGCACCCGCGAGCTGGCCCTGGGCCACCTGCGCGCCGGGCAGCGGGTCTGGCTGGTCACCGCGACCCCGGTGGAACTGGCCACGGTCATCTCGCAGCGGCTCGGGCTGACCGGGGCGCTGGGCACGGTGGCCGAGTCGGTGGACGGCGTGTACACCGGCCGGCTGGTCGGCGGGCTGCTGCACGGCCAGGCCAAGGCGGCGGCGGTGGCCTCGCTGGCCGAGCGCGAGGGCCTGGACCTGGCCCGCTGCGCCGCGTACAGCGACTCGGCCAACGACCTGCCGATGCTCCGCCTGGTCGGCCACCCGCACGCGGTCAACCCGGACGTACGGCTGCGCGCCGAGGCCCGGCGCAACGACTGGCCGGTATACGACTTCCGGTCCGGCCGGAAGGCGACCCTGATCGCGCTGCCCACGGCCGCCGCCACCGGCGCGGTGATCGGCGGGGTGGCCGCCGCGTTCGCGCTGCGCCGGCGGCACCAGCGCAACAGCAGCGACTGACCAGGCCCTAGCCGAACACCGGGCCGCGCTCGGCCTGCAGTTCGTCCAGCTTGTGCTGCACGATGCCACGCACCTCGGCGGTCAGCTCGGCCACGGCCACCTGGTCCCGCCACGCCCCGGCCGGGTAGCCCGCAGTCGGCACCGGCGGGCAGAACTCGATGATCCACTGGGACGGCAGCGGCACCGCGCCGACTGGCCCCAGCCATGGGAACAGCGGAGTGACCGGGAAGTAAGGCAGCCCCAGCATCCGGGCCAATGGCTTGGCGTTGGCCAGCATCGGGTAGATCTCCTCGGCACCGACGATCGCGCACGGGATGATCGGCACCCGGGCGCGCAGCGCGGACACCGCGAACCCGCCGCGGCCGAAACGGCGCAGCTGGTACCGGTCGCGGAACGGCTTGCCGATGCCCTTGAACCCTTCCGGGAACACGCCGACCAGCTCACCGTCGAGCAGCAGCCGGTGCGCGTTGGCCGGGCAGGCCCGGGTGTGCCCGGAGCGGCGGGCCAGGTAGGACAGCACGGGCAGCTCATAGACCAGATCCGCGCCGAGCAGCCGCAGGTTGCGGTGCGCGGGATGGTCGTCGTGCAGCCCGGTCTGCAGCATGATCGCGTCCAGCGGCAGCGTGCCGGAATGATTGGCTACCACCAGGGCAGCCCCGGTTGACGGCACATTTTCCAGGCCCTGCATCCGGACCCGGAACCACTGCTGGTACAGCAGCCGGGCCACCGGGATCAGCAGCCGGGAGTTGAATTCCGGGTCGAAGCCGAACTCGTCGACCTCACCCTCGCCCGTCACCTGACGCCGGGCGAAGTCGACCGCGTCGGCCAGCCACCCGGGCCAGGAGCCGTTCTGGCTGGCCGGGCCGCCCGGAGTCACCAGCCCGGCACCTTCCGACCAGCGCCGCGGCGCCGGGCCGGCCCCTTGGCCGCTACCCCGGCCGAGCGTGATGTCCGGCTGGAATACAGTGCTAGCCCGGGGGGGCGACCCCCCGGATCCCCCGATCGCCGCTCCGCGCCGAGCAGCGGCAAGCCGCCGCAGTTCTGCGGAGCTCCCTGATCGGCGCTGCGCGCCGAGGCCGGCTCCGCCGGCCGAACTGTCCTGCTGTGCCAACCGTGCCCCCCCGGCCTGCGGTTACTTCTTGTTGCGCCGCTGCACGCGGGTTTTCCGCAGCAGCTTGCGGTGCTTCTTCTTAGCCATCCGCTTCCGGCGCTTCTTGATGACGGAGCCCACGAAACCACCCTCACTCGGGATTGAGGCAACAAGGCGTACGACGCATTCGCCCGATGCCGGTTGGCTGGGCACACGCCAGCCTCACAGGCTACCCGCCGCTGCGCCATCCCGGTGCAGTGCCCCAGCGACATCAGCTCGCGGCTACGAACGAACCCTTCAGATACCGGTTGACCGCCTGCTCGGGAACGCGGAAAGAGCGACCGACCCGGATCGCCTCCAGCTCACCTGAGTGCACCAGCCGGTAGACGGTCATCTTGGAGACGCGCATGATCGAGGCCACTTCGGCCACGGTCAGGAACTTGACGTCGCTCAGCGGTGTTTCGCCTGCAGCCATCTGCTTTTCCCTCTTCCGCGCGGAGCCGAGTGCGCCTGGCCGGATTCAGCGCATCAGTCACCTCCGTCCCCAGCGTAAGTCCTGTGTGGAAAAGGGCAACCCCGCCGCTGGGCCCATCCCAGGTCACACCTTGGCAAAAGCCCGCTCAGGGACCGGGGAAAAGGCCGTGGCTGGGAAAGACCGCGCTGCGGGTGGCCATGATCGCCCGGTCCACCGGATCAGCCGGGTCGTAGCCACCCTCGAACGGGGTGAAGTCGGCCGCCGCCCCCTCGGTCATCCGCTCCGGCGCGGCCACCCCGGTCCGGGCCAGCGTGTACTCGCGCCACTGCGCCGGAGTCGGCGTGGCCTGGTCGATCGGCTGGCCGGCCGCCTCGGCCAGCAGGTGCGTCCAGGTCCGCGGCACCACCTGGACCAGCTCGTAGCCGCCGCCCCCGGTGAGCAGCCAGCGGCCGCCCGCGGTCTCGTGCGCGAGCTGGTGCAGCCGCTGATGGGCGACCCGTTGCCCGTCGATGCTCAGCTCCAGGTGGGCCAGCGGGTCCAGCCGGTGCGTGTCACAGCCGTGCTGGCTGACCAGGATGTCCGGGCGGAATTGGCGCAGCAGCGGTGGCACCACCGCGTCGAACGCGCGCAGCCAGCCCGCGTCGCCGGTGCCAGCGGGCAGCGCCACGTTGACCGCCAGCCCGCCGGCGTTCGGGCCGCCCGTATCACTCGGCAGCCCGGTGCCAGGGAACAGCGTCATCGGGTGCTCGTGCAGGCTGATGGTGAGCACCCGCGGGTCGTCGTAAAAGGCGGCTTCCACCCCGTCGCCGTGGTGCACGTCGATGTCCACGTAGCCGATCCGGGGCACCCCCGCGGCGAGCAGCCAGCGGATCGCGATGGCCGGGTCGTTGTATACGCAGAACCCGCTGGCCATCCGGTGCATGGCGTGGTGCAGGCCGCCGGCCACGTTCACGCCGTGCTCGGCGCGCCCCTGGTGCACCGCGGCCGCCGCGCCCAGGGTGGCCCCGGCGACCAGCGCCGACGCGTCGTGCATGCCCGGGAAGACCGGGTTGTCCGGGGTGCCCAGCCCGAACGACGGGTCCGGCGCGGCCGCCCGCACCGCGTCGATGTACTGCGGGTCGTGCACCAGCTCGAGCTGGTCCTGGCTGGCCGGCGACGGCGCCGCGACCAGCACCCCAGCCCCGTCCAGCACCCGTAGCGCCCGGGCCAGCGCCATGGTCAGGTCCACCCGGACCGGCGCCAGCGGGTGGCCGGGACCGAAGTCGTAACTGGTCAGCCGGTCATCCCAGGCCACGTGCAGGGTGCAGGTCATCCGCTGCCCAGCTCCTGGCCGCGGTCCCGGGCCGCCTCGATCGCGGCCAGGAACGCGGCGCGCACCCCGTGCACCTCCAGCTCGCGGATGGCCGAGATCGTCGTCCCGCCGGGTGAGGTCACCGCCTCGCGCAGGATCACCGGATGCTCGCCGGTCTCGCGCAGCATGGTGGCCGCGCCGTACACCGCCTGGATGACCATTTCCAGCGCCGTGCCGCGCGGCATGCCGAGCAGGATCCCGGCGTCCACCATGGCCTCGACCAGGAAGTACACGTAGGCCGGGCCGCTGCCGGACAGCGCCGTGGCCGCGTCCTGCTGGGACTCCGGGATGCGCAGCACCTTGCCCACCGGGCGGAGCAGCTCCTCGGCCCGGGTCAGGTGCTCCGGCCGGGCGAATGCGCCAGCCGAGATGACGCTCATCGCCTCGTCCACCAGTACCGGGGTGTTCGACATGACCCGGACGACCGGCACGTCCACGCCGAACCGCCGCTCGATGAACTCCGTGGTGATGCCGGCCGCCACCGAGATGAGCAGCTTGTCCGCGGGCACGTGCGGCGCGATCTCGTCCAGCATGGCGGGCATGTCCTGCGGCTTGACCGTGATGATCAGCGTGTCGGCGCTCTTGGCCGCGTCCGCGGCGCTCAGGATGGCCACGCCGTAGGCGGTACGCAGCTGGTCGGCCCGCTCCGGCCGGCGGACCACGGCGGCCACCCCGGACGGCGGCCGGCCGGCCCGCAGCAGCCCGGAGATGAGCGCCTCGCCCATCTTCCCCGCCCCGAAGATCCCGATCACAGGAGGAGAGCCTACGCCGACCCGGTCACCGGGCGGTGGCCAGCGACCGGAGGAAGAACGAGACGTTGGCCGGCCGCTCGGCCAGCCGACGGACCAGGTAGCGGTACCAGTCGCTGCCGTAGGGCAGGTACACCCGGACCTGCGCGCCGGTGCTGGCCAGCCGGCGCTGCTCGGCCGGGCGGACGCCGTACAGCATCTGGAACTCGAAGCTCTCCGGCGACCGCGCGGCCAGCGCCGCCTGCGCCGCGGCGATCTGGATCAGCCGCTGGTCGTGGGTGGCCAGCATGGGGTAGCCCGGGCCGTCCATCAGCACTCGCAGGCAGCGCGCGTAGCTGCGGTCCACCTCGTGCTTGGTGGGGTAGGCCGCGCTGTCCGGCGCGTCGTACGCCCCCTTGCACAGCCGGACCCGCGACCCGGGCGTGGCCAGCGTGGCGCAGTCCGCGGCCGACCGGCGCAACTGGGCCTGGATCACACAGCCCAGGTCGGGGTAGTCCGCGCGCAGCTCGGCCACGATGCGCAGCGTGGCGTCCACCCAGCCGTGCTCCTCCATGTCCACCGTCACGGTGGTGCCGGCCTGCCGGGCCGCCGCGCAGATCCGGGCGATGTTCTCGGTGGCCGTCTTCACGCCGTGCTCGGCCAGGCCCAGGCCGACCGCGCTGGGCTTGACGGAGACTTCGGCCCGGCCGTCCCGGGCCAGCCCGGCCGCGGCCAGCTGGCCGAGCAGCCCGGTGTACTCGGCCGTCACCGCAGCCGCCTGATCCGGGTCCTCGGTGTCCTCGCCCAGGTGGTCCAGGGAGACCAGCAGGCCGCCGGCCACCAGGTCCCGGGTCACCTGCACCGCGTCCGCGGTAGTCTCGCCGGCCACGTACCGGGCCACCAGGCCCCGGGTGACCGGCGTCGAAGTGACCAGCTGCCGCGTCCGGTCACTGTCCGACGCGGCCAGCAGCATCCGCCGCAGCACGATCCGCTCCTCCAGTTCTAGCGCAGCAGCCCAGGCCGGCGCTTCAGCGTGACCTTAACGTTCGCCCCCGCGTCGGGCGGCACCAAGACCTCCTGTGTGGCCGGCACGCCGCCCGCCAGCAGCGTGGCGCCGGTCGGCGTCGTGCGCTTGACCAGCGCGAGCCCGATCGGCCCGAGCTCGTAGTGCCGCGCCGCGGAGCCGACGAACCCGACCGCCGCCCCGTCCAGCTCAACCGGGTCATTATGCCCGGGCAGCCGGTCCTCGCTGCCATCCAGGTGCAGGAACACCAGCCGGCGCGGCGGATGGCCCAGGTTGTGCACCCGGGCCACCGTCTCCTGGCCGCGGTAGCAGCCCTTGTCCAGATGCACCGCCGCGTCGATCCAGCCGACCTCGTGCGGGATGGTCCGGTGGTCGGTGTCCAGCGCGAACCGCGGCCGGTGTGCCGCGATCCGCAGCGCCTCATACGCCTGCATACCGGCCAGCGCCAGGCCCTGCTCCCGTAGCTGCCGCACTGCGGCCTCCAGCCGGTCCCGCTCGACAAGGACATCGATACCGAACGCCCCCCGGATGGCCGCGGCCGTCCCGTCCGGCAGCGGGACATCGGCAGCCGGGCCCAGCAGCGTGAGCACCGCGTACTCGGCGCTGACATCGGCCGGGTCCACCCGGAGCATGAACCGCATCGACTCCAGGAAGCTGAGCAGCCCGGCCGCTCCCGGGGTGCCCGGCTCCACGTGCACCCATGTAACAGCGCCGTCGTCGGTCAGCGTCAGGTGATGCTCGATGTGCCCGTTCGGGCTGAGCACCAGCGCCTCGGCCGCGCCACCTGGCCCGAGCTGCTCCAGGTGCTGGGTGGTCAGGCTGTGCAGCCAGCTCAGCCGGTCCGGGCCGGTGATCCGCAGCACCCCCCGGTTGGACCGGTCCACCAGGCCTGCCGTCAGGTCGAGGGCGCGTTGCTCGGCGTACGGGTCGCCGTAGTGCGCGGCGACTCCCGTGTCAGGGCCCTCGGCGGGCACGGCACCAGCGACCTTCAGCAGCGGACTGTCCATACCTGCCAGGCTATGCGCCTGGCCGGCAGTCGGCGCAGCGGCCGAACACGGTGAGGTGGCCGACGTCGGTCTCGAAGCCGTACTTCGCGGCCAGCCCGGTGACCAGCGGGCTGACTTCCTCCGGCCCGATCTGGGTGATCCGGCCGCACCCCGAGCAGACCAGGTGCACGTGCTCAGCCTCGGCGGCCAGGTGGTACCGGGGCGCGCCGTGCCCGAGGTGGGTGTGTGTGACCAGGCCGAGCTGCTCCAGCAGTTCCAGGGCCCGGTAGATGGTGGAGATGTTCACCCCGCGTGCGGTCTGCTGCACGGTGGCGCAGATTTCCTCCGGGGTGCCGTGCTCCAGTTTGGTGACCGCCTCCAGCACCAGCTGGCGCTGCGGGGTGACGCGGTATCCGCGTGCCCGCAGCTCCTTGTCCCACGCCTGCGCCACGAACTGAGATTAACCCCTTAGCAGGCCATGTCCGCCCGCCGACCAGTTTTGCCCGGCCGCAGAGTCTATATGTCTGTGACCGCTGAGGTGCCGAGCTGGCTGGAGCCCTACCCGGACGTCCTGCTCGACGGCCTGCCGGACCGGGCGCCCGGTCCGGAAGCGCGCTATGGGACCAGCGAGTCCATGTCGCTGGCCTTCCTGGCCGCGCTGCAATGCCTGCCACCCCAGCAGCGCGCCGTGCTGATCCTGCGCGACGTGCTCGGCTTCCCGGCCGCCGAGGTGGCCGACATGCTGGACAGCACCGAGCAGGCGGTGACCAGCGCGCTCGGCCGGGCCCGCGCCACGCTGGCCGGCCGGCTGCCGGGCGCGGACCGCGAGCACCCGCCGCTGCCGCACTCGGCCCGCGAGCGGAAGATCGTCGCCGAGTTCGCCCGGGCGTTCGAGCACAGCGACATGCCAGCCATCCTGGCCCTGCTGACCGACGATGTGCGGCTGACCATGCCGCCGCTGGCCCTGGAGTACCAGGGCCTGGCGGCCACCGGCCACTTCCTGTCCAGCATCGCGTTCCGGGACGGCAGCCGGTACCGGCTGCTGCCCACGCACGCCAACCGCCAGCCCGCGTTCGGCTGCTACCTGGTCGATCCGCGGACCACGGTGCTGCACGCGCACGGCCTGCTCGTGCTCACCCTGTCCGGCGACCGGATCTCGGCGCTGACCCGGTTCATCGACAACGGGCTGCTGCCGCACTTCGGCTTCCCGCGGACGCTGCCGCCCAGCTGCCCGGGCGGCGGATAACCCATTTGCCTGCCCCGAGGGACTGACATAACCTTTCGGCAACGCGGGAAAGGAGGTGGTCCAACGCATGTGTAGCAGTCGGACTCGCGAGGTGGCTGTCCGCTAGCCGCCGTCCCGCCGAGGCACTGGTGTGCTGTGACCACCGGTGCCATCACCGGCTCGCGCATCGCGCGCGGCGGCCGGCGAATATCGGCAGACACCGGACCCCCGGGTTGACTGGTCTGTCCAGCCAGTCCCCGCGTTGCTCATCGTGAGCAGCCGGGAGCCGCCCGGGGGTTTTAATTTGCCCGGCGTCAATTTCCTTCGCCTTCCACCTGGTGCCGCGCAGGCCGGACCAGCCACCGGGTCACGCAGCAGCCCAGCTCGCTCTACCAGGCAAGGGCGTTCGGCACCTAGTGGCTCGGCTAGCGCTGAGCCGCGGTGCGCCGGCGGTGCCCGGCCAGCCGCCTAGCTGACGCGCTTGAGCTGCGCCGACAGGTGCGGCTGCAGTGGCTGGCCCATGGCCGCCATGTCGAAGGCCCAGCCCAGGTCGGCGCCGATCAGCCCGTACAGCCGGTGCCCGGCGGTGACGTCCTTGGCCGTGGCGGTCCGGGCGACCACGTCCGTGCTCATCTCGACCTTGGTGCCGGCGATCTCGCCGACGTAGATCTCGGCGATCCCGGTCGGCTCGGCCAGCACCACCTCGATCTGCCCATCGGGCTGCGGGCGCCAGTAGCCGGTCTCGGTGTGCGACGGGCGGATCAGGTTGCCGTCCTCGTCGAGCAGCCAGGTCCGGCTGGAGTAGATCAGGAATGGCTTGCCGATGTGGCTGAAGGTGATCTCCTGGCCGAACCGGAAGCTCTCGATGGTCGGGTACCCGCCGACCCCGGCGCCCTCCCAGCGGCCCAGCAGGAAGCGCACCGGTTCCAGGTCGGGATGGGGTTCCGGCAGGTCTGGCTGGCTAGGCATCGGGCCGCTCCCCGGCCGCGTCGACGCCCACTCCCCGGGTGGTGCGCAGCAGCCGCATAGCTAGCAGCGCGGCCAGCACCACGACCACGGCGAACGCGCCCACCAGGAGAAGCCCGGTGACGATTCCGTGCATGATCGTCCTCCCTCCTGCCTCCAGCAGTGTACGGAGGGGCGGGGCTGGGCGGGGGCGTCCGCCATGCCGGCCCCGGCGTGTCACGTTAAGGTGCCAGCATGAGCGCGCGCAGCCTCGTCATCAAGATCACCGCAGGCAAGGACGACCCGGAACGCTGCAACCAGGGATTCAACGTGGCCGCGGCTGCGGTGGCCAGCGGAATCACGACGTCACTGTGGCTGACCGGGGAGGCGTCCTGGTTCGCGCTGCCGGGGCGGGCCGACGATTTCAGCCTGCCGCACGCGCCGCCGCTGGCCGACCTGCTGGCCAGTGTGCTGGCCACCGGGACGGTGACGCTGTGCACCCAGTGCGCGGCCCGGCGGGACATCGTCCCGGCGGACACCATCCAGGGTGTGCGCATCGCGGGCGCGGCCACGTTCGTGGCCGAGGCGTGCGCGGACGGCGCGCAGGCGCTCGTCTACTGAGCTTCGGGGTCAGCCGGGCACGGCCGCCAGGCGCTGGCCGCGGAACCGGGATGTCCACTCCTCCTGCGCCGGGTCCAGCCGCGGCAGCGGGCCAAGCGCCCAGCTGAGCAGCAGGTCGGCCAGGCCGGGGTTGCGCACCAGGGCGGGCCCGTGCAGGTAGGTGCCCAGCACCCGGCCGGCGTAGGCGCCCTCGGTGCCGTCCCCGTTGCCCACCCCGACCGACACCTGGGCCAGCGGCCGGGCGTGCGGCCCGACCCGGGTGACGCCCTGGTGGTTCTCGAAGCCGGTCAGCCTGGGCACGCCGAGCTGCGGATCGACGTCGGCCAGGATCTCGCCCACGCCGCGCCGCTCGCCCCGGCCGCTGCGGATGTCCAGGATCTCCAGGCCCGGCACCAGCTGGCCTTCGTCGCCGCCGAACTCGTGGCCGAGCAACTGGTACCCGGCACACACGGCGAAGATGACCGAGCCGCGGCGCGCCGCGGCGGCCAGCCCGCCGTCCTGCCGCAGCCGCCGGGCGGCCAGCACCTGGGGCAGGTCCTCCCCGCCGCCGAGCAGGTAGATGTCACCCTGGCTGGGCACCTGCTGGTCGGAGTTGACCAGGATGGATTCCACCCCGATGCCCCGGAGCCGGGCCCGGCGCTCCAGGATCAGCAGATTGCCCCGGTCGCCGTACGTGCTGAGCAGGTCCGGGTACACCCAGACCAGCCGGAGCGTGCTGGGGCCGCGGGCGTGCGCGCCCCGCGGGCCGCCGCCCGTGCTGCCCGGGTCCCAGGGTGGTCCCATCCTTGTCCCGCCTTTCAGGCCGCGCGGCCGACGGCCGTCCGGATCTGCTGGAATGCCGTGTAGTTGGCGATCACGTCGAGGGTCCCGCCCGGGCGGACCCGGCTGACCGCGTCGTCGATCCCGTCCACCAACTGGAACGGCACCCGGTCCGCCTCCAGCCGGACGGCCAGGTCCAGGCCGCGCTCGCCGGCCACGAACACCGGGCGGCCGGCCACCACCCGGTAGTCCACGTCCCACAGCCAGGACGTGTCCCGGCCGTCCGGGATCTGCGCGTTGACCGCCAGCAGGACCGGCACCGGCGGGGGCTCCAGCACGTCGAACGCCTCCAGCCAGCCGGCCGGGTTCTTGGCCAGCAGCAGCCGCACCTGGCGGCCCTGCCGCTGCACCTGGGTGTACCGGCCGGCCACCGAGGTCACCGAGCGCATCTTCTGCAGCGCGGCGGCCGGCGGGATGCCGAACACCTCGGCCACGGCCAGGGCCACCACTGCGTTGGACCGGTTGGCCCGGCCGGGCAGGGCCAGGTTGAGTTCGGTCATCCCGCCGGTCGAGTCGATGACCCGGGACCCGTCCAGCACCCAGCGCGCCGCCGGGCGGCTGAAACCGCATTCCCCGCAGCGCCAGCCCATGTCGTCCCGGCGCAGGTGGGAGCCGCACTGCGGGCAGCACCAGGAGTCCTCGTGCCAGCGCTGGCCGGCCGCCACCCAGGTCACCCGGGCCGCGCCCATGGCCGCCCAGGCGATCAGCGGGTCGTCCGCGTTGGCCACCACCCGGCACCACGGCGCCTGCTGGAACGCATCCCGCCAGCGCCGGGCCACCAGCCAGATCTCGGCGGCGCGGTCCATCTGGTCACGGCTGAGGTTCAGCAGCGTGACCACCCGGGCCTTGGTCGCCTGGAGCACGGCGGGCAGGTATTTCTCGTCCACTTCCAGCACCGCGTACGGGGCCTCGGGCGCCTGGCCGAGCGCGGCGGCCAGGCCGGCCTCCATGTTGGCGCCGAACGCGTTCGAGGCGACCTCCTGGCCCAGCGCGCCGAGCGCCGCAGAGATCAGCCGGGTCGTGGTCGTCTTGCCGTTGGTCCCGGTGACCAGGACGATCTGGCGATCCGCGGCGAGCAGCGAGAGCAGTCCCGGCTCCACCCGCAGGCCGATGACCCCGCCGATGACGGACCCGTCACCACGGCCCGCGAGCCGCGACATCCGGCCAGCGGCGCCGCCCAGCGTGGTCGCCACGCGCGCCCGGATCGGAAGCTTGCCCATGGCCGATGATGCTATCCGGCCCAGATGTCAGGCAGGCCCGTGTCCTGCGGTCTGGGCGGCGCGGTGCTGGGCCGTGCCGCCTGGGCTTCCCGGGCCAGCCGCTCGTTCGGCTCGGCGCGCTCTGCTCGTCTGGGGCCGGGTTGCCTGCTGTGACTCATGGTGCAGTCGCGGAGGGCCAGAGAAGTTGATGTTGACACAGGTCACACTCCAGGGTGAGCTACGCCAACATCAACAACAGCGCTGAGCCGCGAGCTGTGCTCAGAAGAAGCTCAGAAGCTGGGCCTACGGCTAGGAGAAACCCGGGAGGCAGTCTGGAGGCATAAGAAATCCGGCAGGTTGCTGCCGGAGCCTATTTAAGGAGAGATACCCGTGAGCGCCCTCGTCCTGGCCAACTTCCCGATCGCCGCCCTGATCTTCGCCGCTATGGTCGGCATCCCGCTGTGGCTGACCTTCAAGCGCCCGGACAAGGCCCCCCGGTTCAGCGCGGCCACATCCGGCAACAAGACCGTCCCGGCCTACCGCGCGGCTGGCCCGGCGGCTGCCCGCCAGCACGTTGCCGGGCACACCCCGGTGCCAGGCCGGGTGCACGCCACCGCGCAGCGCGCCAGCCGCCGCCACGAGGCGGCTGCCCGGCGCGATGGTGTCCGGGCCTGACCGGCCCGGCCGGCGGCCCAAGGCCGGCCAACACCCAGCACGGCGGGAGCCACGGTGGCTCCCGCCGTGTCGCGTCTCTGCCGCGGCCCGCGTGTTCGCCCACGCAGCGGCCGTCACCCCTCGTCTCGCGGCCAGGGCAGCGGTTCGGGCAGCGGCTCCAGGTCCGGCGCCGGCGCAGGCTGACCCCAGGCCGCCGGCCCATCCGCAGCCCCCGGCCGAGCCGAGGCCATGGGCTCATCCGCAGCCCCCGTCTGGCCCCAGGCGGCGGGCACACCTCCAGTGCCGGGCGGCACCCAGGCCCGTGGGACGCCCCCAGCCGCTGGCCCATCCCCGGCCCTGCCTGCTTCCCCAGCCCAGGCTGCGGCAGGAGGTTCCCGCGCCGCCTGGAGCACCTCGTCGAGCGTGTGCAGCGTCGCGGTGGGCAGCCCCAGGATGCCGGGGTTGGCGTCCGCCAGCATGACCCGGCGTCCGGCCGGGGACGCATAACTGACGATCACCGCACTGGGCGGAAGCTGCTGCAGTTCGTGCTGCTCGACGAGGAACTCACGGGACCGCTGGCTGGCCTGGGCCAGTGCGCGGTTCGCGCCCACCGCCCGCGCGGTCTGCAGGCCCCACGCCGTGCCCCGGTTGATCCCCTCGGTCAGCGACACCGAGTCGCTGACCGAGGCCGAGTAGCTGGTCTCACCGTGCGCCGACGCGGTGCGCGGCGCGAACGGGGCGAACCCGGCCCAGCTGCTGCCCCGCCCTCCGCTCTGCCCGCTGCCCTGGCTGGACGAGCTGGACACCGCGGCCGAGGACGCCGTGCCGAGCGTGCTGGTGTACGCCTGGCCCGCCGTGTCGGTGACCGAGCTGCCCACCGTGTCGGTCAGCTGGGCCACCACGAAGCGGTGCTCGGTGCCGATCTGCTCGCTGGCCGCCCGGGCGTCGTCCGCGTTGCCCAGCCGCATGAACGCGACCGCCGCGTTCCCCCGGCCGAGCCGCGCCCGGGCATGCGGTGGCAGCGTCCGGTAGGCCAGCACCAGCCCGGTGCCGGTGGCCTCGCACGCGCCGCTCAGCCGGTCCAGCACGTCGCCGCGCAGCGTCTCGGCCCCGCTGACCAGTACGGTGTGCTGCCACGGCGGCCCTGGCCCGTGCTGCCTGCGGAGCAGGCCGGTCAGGCCGGCGGCCAGGTAGGTGCCGAGCACCTGGGTGCCGGCCAGGCCGGCCGCGGCGTCCACGGCCAGCACGCGGAGCCGGCTCGGCGGCACCGGGATCGGGGACGAGCCGAGGCTGGCCAGCTTGCCGAGCCTGGCCTCTAAGGCCAGTGCCCGCTCGGTGACCCGGTCGGCGGCGGCCCGGCCGTACAGCCCGGCGATCGCCTCGGCCTGGGCCTCGCCGATCAGCCCGGCCCGGATGTCCTGGTGCGGGTGGCCGACCTGGGCCAGCGCCCGCAGGCCGGCCACCAGCTCGGCCACGCTGGGCTGGTCACCGAGGACCGCGGCGATGCGCTCCAGGATGGCCGTGTCCTGGGCCATCCCGGACGGATCGGGCGGGCTGGCCGGGTCGCCGCCCGCCGACGCGGCCACGGCCAGCAGATCAGCCAGCGCATCTGGCGGCAGGCCGTGGCCCAGGTCGAACCGGGGCAAGTCGGCGGGCAGCACCCAGACCAGCGGGTCGGTGCCAGTACTGCGGGCGATGCTCAGCAGGTCCTGGGCTGCCGCACCCTCGGCCAGGTCCAGCACGGTGACCTCGCCGCCGGCGGCCAGCCGGAACCCGGCCAGCATGGCCAGCAGCGCCGACCAGCCGGCCAGCGTGCCGCCCGCCACGTCCACCCGGTCGATCTCGGCGGGCAGCGCCACCCCGTACCACCGGTGCTGGGCACCGAACGCCCGGCCGCGGGCCTGCCAGTCCCGGAACCGGCGGCCGTGCGCCTGCTGCTGGCCGTGCCGCTGGCGGCCCTGGACGGCACGTGCCCTGGCCACCCGCTGCTCCTCCCGGGCGACCAGGACGCGCAGCTCCTGGCGGCCGTGCCACACGCCGCGGGCACACCAGCCGGCTAGCAGCAGGAAGCAGGCCAGGCTCACCGCGGTCAGCGCGGCGGTGAGCACGCCCAGCAGGCCGAGTGCGGCGGTCAGCCCGGCCAGCACCAGGCCCAGCGCGCCGCCCAGCTGCAGCGGCCGGCTCAGCCGCCGCTCCTCGCGCTGCTGCGCGGCCAGCCAGCCCGGGTTGAGCTGCTGCGGCCCGGGCAGCGCCGGCCGCTGCGGCGGCGGTCCCGGGTCGGGGTGCACCTGGGCGTGCTCCCAGCCCAGGTAGACCCGGTCGGCGCGGGGTGGCGCCGCGGCGGCCGGTGTCACGTCCGGGCGGGTCACGGCACTTCCCCGGCGACGAACCGGCAGGCCGGGCGGACCTGGCCGCCGGGCTCCCGGACCGCGAGCACGAACTGATCGCCGCGGGCCGGGCCGGGCAGATCCAGCTGGGCGGCCAGCTCCGGCTGCTGGATGACCAGCACGTTGGCCAGCCCCGCCACCTGCCCGGCCACCGCCGCTGACCTGGTGCCCAGCACGGTGGCCAGCCCGGCCTGGGCACCGGTGTGCAGCAGGTTGGCCAGCGCCGGGCCGGCCAGCACGTCGCAGCGGCCGAACCAGGCCAGCCCGTCCCCGTCGATCCCGGACCGCGCCAACTCGGCGAAGGTGGCCGTCAGGTCCAGCGCGGCCAGGTTGGCGATCACCTGCGCGGCGCGGCCTGGCCGCGGCTGGCTCAGCGAGAACAGCGCCACCGCCCGGTCACGGACCACCGCGCTGAGGCTGATCTGGTCCTCCCCGGCCGTGGCCGCCGGGCGCAGCCAGCGGCCCAGCGGCGTCGCGCGCAGCCCGGCCAGTTCGCCGGCCAGGAACGCGCCGGTGGCCGGGTCCGCGGTCAGCAGGCTGGCCGAGGCCCTGACCCGCTCGGCCAGCGGCGTGCGGCCCGGGTGATCCGGCGGCGCCTGGCGCAGCCGCGCCCACACCGCATCCGGGCTGAGCAAGTGGACCACATCGTCCAGCACCGGGATCCGCGGATCCCCAGGCGCCACGGCCAGCACCGCGAACAGGTCACGCAGGTAGCCGGCGCCGGTGCGCCGGGCCGGGCCGGCGACCGCGGCCCAGTCGATCATGCCCAGCACCAGGGCCGCATTCCGGGCCGGATCGCCGCCGCGCAGCGGGTCATAACAGCCGGGGCCGCCCGCCCCGAACACGTGCAGCGGCGCGCCAGCATCCGCGCACATTCTGGCCAGCGCCCCGGCCAGCCCCGGGGCGCCGTCCAGGTCGACCACGAGCACCGGCTTGCGGCGCCGGATGGCCGCGTGCACGAAACGGAAGCCGGCCGCGGCCACCTCCCCGGACGCGCTCCCGGCCACCAGCACGCCGCGTTCCGCCGCGCGCCAGGGCACCTCGGCAGGCTGCCCGCTCGGCCAGTCCACGCCCAGCACGGCGCCAGCCCGGCCCGCCACCCCACCTGACCTAACGCTCCAGACGGTGAACTGCCGCCTGGCCAGCGCGACGAGTCCCGGGCGGAACGGCGGGACCGCGTCGCCGCCCCGGTGCAGCCAGCGCAGCCACCAGGCAGCGGCCGCCTCGGCCACCGCGGCCAGCAGGGCCAGTGGCGCCTGCCTGGGCAGCCACCCGGCCAGCCCGGCGTAGCCATGGCTCACGTGCAGCAGCCGGGCCGGGTCGTTGGCCACCCCGGTCAGGTAACCCAGCACCTGCCGCGGGCCAGCAGCGAAGCCGGCCAGCGTGGCGCGGGGACCGATGGCCAGCACCCAGACCAGCCCGGCTGCCGCCGGCACCACCAGCCACCCCGGGCGCCACCGGGTAGCGCGGCCGACCAGACCGAACAGCACGGCCAGCAGCAGGGTCAGCTGGGCCAGCAATAAGTGCGCGGCGAGCCAGCACAGGGTCAGCGCAGCGACGACCTCACCGCGTCGCGGGGTGCCCCCCGGGATCAGCTGCCGGGGCGGCCGCGACTCGCGGTCTACTACGTAGGGTGCCGAAGTGGTGACAGGGGGACGCATCTCGGGTCAAGGTTCCCAGTCCCCCACCGCGCGTGTCCAGAAACCTGGTGGATCCTGGCGCCAATCGTGCGGGCTTGAGGGTCACGGTCTGTACCGTGAGTTGTTGTGCTGTGGATGTGGTCATCCCCCCGGTCAGGAGATGGCCGCCAGGCGCGGCGCGAAACGCCTGACACGGTCGGCTAGCTGAGCCAGCGCAGCATCGAAGCTGCCAGGGTCGCCGGTCGGCACCGGATCCGGGACGGACCAGTGCACGGCCTGGTCGTCGCCGAGTTCTTCGTAGGCCAGGTCGCACACTGTGATGACGAGGTCGCCGACTTGCCGGACGTCGCTGATGAGGCGGGGCCGCAGCCGGGGGAGGGGCAGGCGGTGACGTGTGGCGGCAGCGATGGCGCCGGGATCTATCGCCGCCGCGGGATGCGTTCCGGCTGATACCGCCGGAACGCTGCTGGCCCGGCGCCACAGCGCTGCGGCCAGGTGTGAGCGCGCAGAATTGGCGGTGCAGACGAACAGCACCCGCAGCGCCGCGCGGGCTGTCGGGGCGGCCAGCGTGTCGAGGGCGCCGGGGATCAGCTGAAGGTAGGTGCGGCGGCGGTCGCCTTCAGACCGGCGCCGGGTGATGATCCCGGCCTCTTCCAGCACGTGCAGGTGGTGCGCCAGCAGGTTCGACGGCATAGCCAGCATGGCGGCCAGCTTGGAGGGGGACGTGTCTCCGGCCAGTAGCGTGTCGGTGATCCGCAGCCGGGCAGGGTCGGCGAGGGCGGCGTGCACTGCAGCACGCCGGGCCAGGTCCGAGGTTGATTCAGGAAACATTGATTCAATCTTGACTGAGCTACTTCCCTCTGTCAAGATGACGCCGTGACCAGCGCACCCGTCCTGCTATGGCGCCGCCTGCTGGCCGAGTTCCTGGGCAGCGCGTTCCTGGCCGCGGTCGTGATCGGCTCGGGCATCGCCGCGCAGCGGCTGTCGCCGGGCCAGACCGGGCTGCAACTGTTTGAGAACGCGGCAGCGACCGCGGCCGGGCTGTTCGCGATCATCTTGATGTTCGGCCCGGTCTCCGGCGGCCATTTCAACCCGGTGGTGTCCTTCGTCGATGCCTTCTTCGGCGGGCTGCGCTGGCGCGAGGCCGCGGCCTACCTTCCGGCGCAGGTGGCCGGGTGCATCGCCGGGGCCGCGGCGGCGAACCTGATGTTCGCGCTGCCCGTGGTCACCATCTCCACCAAGCACCGGGCCTCGGCCGCCCACTTCCTGTCAGAGGTCATCGCCACGGCCGGGCTGCTGCTGGTGATCTTCGCGCTGGCCCGCTCCGGGCGCAGCCGGTCCGCCCCGGCTGCCGTGGGCGCCTATATCGGCGCGGCGTACTGGTTCACCTCCTCCACCAGCTTCGCCAACCCGGCCATCACCATCGGCCGCATGTTCTCCGACACCTTCGCGGGCATTGCCCCGTCCTCGGTCGCGCCCTTTATCGCCGCGCAGATCCTCGGCGGCATCCTGGCTGCCGGGATCATCAAGGCGCTGTACCCGGCAATAACGCCGGCCGACGCTGCCGACATCATCGTCCCCCACCGCGGTGAAGCCGGACAGGCATCGGCCAGCACGGCACACCACAGCGCATCGCGGTCCGCGGATGGGCGGCCGCCCGGCCCGGCGTCACTGACCGGCAATTAGACGGGAGCTACAGCCATGCACCTGGTCATGATTGGCGGCAGCGACGCCGGGATCAGCGCCGCCTTGAGGGCCCGCGAGCTGGACCCGGCCGCCGACGTCACGGTGGTCTTGGAGGACGCCTACCCCAATTTCTCCATCTGCGGCATCCCCTACTACCTGTCCGGCGAGGTGGCGCCGTGGCAGAGCCTGGCCCACCGCAGCGTCGCCGACCTGGAAGCTGCCGGGATGCGGCTGCGGCTGGATACCACCGCCCGGCGCATCGACGTCCCCGGGCGCAAGCTCCTGGTCACCTTCCCAGGCGGCGGTGAGGAACTGCTCAGCTACGACAAGCTCCTCGTCGGTACCGGCGCGGTCCCGGTCCGGCCCCCGATCGGCGGCCTGGCGGGTCTGGGCGCCCTGGGCCCCTCCGATGGGGTGCACCTACTGCACTCGATGGGCGACACCTTCGCCGTCATGCAAACCCTGGAGCAGGCCGCGCCCGGCACCGCGGTGATCGTCGGTGCCGGGTACATCGGCCTGGAGATGGCCGACGCCCTGACCGTCCGCGGGCTGGCCGTCACCCAGATGGAACAGTTGCCTGAGGTGCTGCCCACCGTCGACCCCCAGCTGGGCGCCTTGGTGCATGCCGAACTGGCCGCCCGTGGCGTGGAGGTACTCACGGGCACAACCGTCCAGGCGATCAGCAAAGCCCCGCCGGGCGCAGCTGGGCGGCTGCAGGTCCAGGCGACCGCGGCTGACGGCTCCACAGTGACCCGCGCGGCTGACATGATGCTGGTCGTCGTCGGGGTGCGGCCCGAGACCACCCTGGCCGCCGACGCCGGGGCCGCCCTCGGCGTTAAGGGCGCGATCGCGGTCGACCCCGGCATGCACACCAACCTGCCCGATGTTTTCGCCGCCGGGGACTGCGTGATCACCCACCACCGGCTACTCGGCGAGACTTACCTGCCGCTGGGCACCACCGCGCACAAGCAGGGCCGGGTCGCTGGGGAGAACGCCCTCGGCGGGCACCGGGAGTTCGCGGGCAGCCTCGGCACCCAGGTGGTGAAGATCTTCGACCAGGCCGCCGCGCGGACCGGGCTGCGCGACCACGAAGCCCAAGCGGCCGGGTTCGACACGGTCACCGTCGGATCGCAGGCCGACGATCACAAGGCCTACTACCCCGGCAGCCACAAGATCACGATGCGCGTCACCGGCGACCGCACCACCGGCCAGCTCCTGGGCATGCAGTTGTTCGGGCACAAGAACGCCGAGATCGCCAAGCGCATCGACATCGCCGCCACCGCGATCTTCCACCGCATGACCGTCGACGGCCTCAGCGACCTCGACCTGTCCTACACCCCGCCGCTGGGCAGCCCCTGGGAAGCAGTCCAGATGGGCGCCCAGGCCTGGGTCCGCGAAACCCAGCGGCACTAACCCGCCGCCCCGGATCTTCAAGCAGAGGAACAGCCATGTCAGGACACAACAAAGGGCCCGGCCCCCGGCTACACCACACAGGGCACCCGGCCATCAGGGCAGCCGCCGCCGCCGCGAACCTCTACGTACCCCTGCCATCCCAGGTCCAGCAACTCGCCACCACCATGCTCCAGCAGGTCACCGGCCCCAACGGGACACACTTCCTCGGTTAGCGAGCAAGTGAGCCTCAGCCGGAGACACTCTTTGCGCCTATTGCATGCAAGTCATCGACACCTGTCGATGTCTTCTGGAGGCTCCAGAGTCGCCTGCCCATCTGGTTCCCAAACCCAGTGGCCAGGACAAGGCACCTAGCCCGACCTACTGATCTTGTCAATCAGCTTCCTGGCGATAGTCCGCACGTTGTCGGGCAGCGGCTGGAAATTCACCGCGGCTAAGTACTTGAAGGCGTTCCCGGCGGTGATACCCCAGAGCAGGAACCCTTTGATCGCGGCGGCCGCGGCCGCTGACGGTTGCGACATCCTGACGATGGCATACTCGTAGTTGATCACCGGGTAACCAGCCGGGCCATTGATCAGGGACTGGGTCCCGGTCGCCGGGGTCGCGGCGGAGAATGTGGCCAGCGCCGACCTGATCGTGGCCGCGGTGGGCTGCCTGAACTGGCCGGACTTGTTGGCCAGCGATGCCTCGCCGAGGCCGTCGGACGAGGTCTCCGACAGGTAGCTGACGCCGATGTAGGCGATACAGCCCGGGATCGCTGCGCAGCCTTTCACCATGCTGCCGCTGCCGGTCTCCGCCTGCGCGCCGGGCACGCGCGGCCAGCTGACCGTGGTGCCCACGTTGGACGGCGGCCACCCGCTCGGGTCCTGGGCGTTCAGGTAAGAAGTGAACAAGAAGGTGCTCCCAGAACTGTCCGCGCGGTGCAGCGGGACGATCTTCAGGCTGGGCAGCGCCACGTTCGGGTTGAGCGCGCTGATCGCCGGGTCATTCCAAGCTGTGATCTTGCCGGTGTAGATCCCGGCCAGAACTTTCCCGCTGAGCCTGAGTGGCCTCTTGATGCCGGGAACTTTGTAGTTGACCATCAGCGCGGCCACGGCGAGCGGGATATTCTTTACGCCCGGGTGCTGGCTGAGGTCGGCCGGGGACAGGTATGCGTCCGACCCGCCGATGTCCACGGTGCCCGCGGCCGCGTCGGAAATGCCGGTGCCTGAGCCAGTTCCGGCTGTGCTGACGAGCACGTTCGGGTTGAGCGTCCCAAACGCCACCTGCCAGGCGCTGACCAGTGGGAGCAGCAGAGTGCTCCCGGTCTCGGACACAGTAGTGCCGCCAGTTGACGGGTTGGCCGCGGCCGACGGCGAGGTGGGCGGTAATGCGGACGAGCTTGACCCGGTTGAACTGCTGCAGGCAACCAGCAGGGTCAGCGGCAGCACGGCAGCCGCCATGCACACCAGGCGGATGCTTTTAGCCACCGAAGGCTTCCTAGTGCGGCGCGCGGACGACCACGACCGGGGCGGCGGCGTGATGCACCACCTGGCTACTCACCGATCCCACCAGGAGGGTGGCGAAGCCGCCACTGCCGTGCGCTCCCACGACGAGCATGTCGGCGTCTCGCGAGGCCCGCACGAGTTCTTCCGCTGGATTGCCGGCGGTCACGGTCACCGTGACGTCAGGTACCGGCTCTCCCGTTTCGGCGGCTGCCTCGTCCACCATTTTCCGGACAGCTTTCCGCACGCTCTCCTCGTCCAGGCTGGTGCCGTCGGGGTAGTCGGGCATGGGCCAGTAGATCTCGGTGGCCGGGTGGACCCTGGCCCGGCGCACTGTGATCACAGTCAGCGGAAGATGATGCTGCGCTGCCTCACGCATCGCCCAGCCGAGGGCATGGCGGGAATGCTCCGAGCCATCCACCCCGACGATGATCCCGGGCATATCCGCTCAGCCCATCCGGCCGGTGACGTAGGCCTGGGTCCGGGGGTCCTGAGGGTCCTGGAAGATCTGCTCAGTCGTTCCGTATTCCACCAGCACGCCGGTGCGGGTGTCGCTCTTGTCGTCGATGAGCACGTAGAAGACAGCGGTGCGGTCGCTGACCCGGGTGGCCTGCTGCATGTTGTGCGTGACCACGACGATCGTGTACTGCTGCTTGAGTTCCAGCATCAGATCCTCGATCGCGTGGGTCGCGATCGGGTCGAGCGCCGAGGCGGGCTCGTCCATGAGGACGACGTCCGGCTCCACGGCGATCGTACGGGCGATGCACAGCCGCTGCGCCTGCCCGCCGGACAGGCTCAGGCCCGAGGTGTTCAGGCGGTTCTTGACTTCCTCCCACAGCGCGGCCTTGCGCAGCGAATTCTCGACGATCTCGTCCAGCTTGCCCTTGTTGCGGATGCCGTTGATGCGGGGCCCGTAGGCGACGTTGTCGTAGATCGACTTGGGGAACGGGTTCGGCTTCTGGAAAACCATGCCGATGCGCCGGCGCACGGCCGTCGCGGAGACGTCGCTGGCGTACAGCGACTCCCCCCGGTAGGACATCTCACCTTCCACCCGGGCGCCCGGCACGAGATCGTTCATCCGGTTGAACGACCGCAGCACCGTCGATTTGCCGCTCCCGGACGAGCCGATGAACGCGGTGATCTCGTTCTCGTAGACGGGCATCGTGACCCCTGTGACGGCCTTGAATGACCCGTAGTAGATCGAGACGTCCTGCACGTCGAAGATGAGGTTGCCCGGCTCGGCTGAGACATCCCGCGTCCTCGCGTCCTGCAAGGCCGCAGGCTTGGGCAATTCGGTCTTGGCGGTGACGTTCGGCTGTGGCGGTTCCATGACGTTCCTAGCGCTGGTAGCGGGCGAATCGTGCGGTGACCAACCGGGCGGCGATCATCAGGATGAACGCGATCGCGATGAGGGTGAGCGCCGCCCCCCAGCCCCGGGCCTGGGCACCAGGATACGGGGAGGAGGCGTTCACGAAGATCTGCGAGGGCAGCGAGGTGTTGGCCCCGCTGAACACGTTCGGGTTCGCCTCGGTCACCGTCAGGATGGTGAACAGCAGCGGCGCGGTTTCGCCTGCCGCCCGGGCCACGGCCAGCAGGACCCCGGAGACGATCCCGCCGATCGCGGCCGGCAGCACCACGGTCAGGGTCACCCGGGACTTGCTGGCCCCGAGAGCGTAGCTCCCGTCACGGAGCGAGTCCGGCACCAGCCTGAGCATCTCCTGGGTGGACCGGATCACGATCGGCAGCATCAGGCAGCCCAGGGCGAAGGCCCCGGCCAGGCCGGAGAAGCCGAAGTGCAGCACCCAGATCGCGAAGATGAACAGGCCCATGATGATCGACGGCACGCCGGTCATCACGTCGGCCATGAACCCGATGAACTGGGCCAGCCAGCCCTTGCCGCCGTACTCGTTGAGGTAGATCGCCCCGAGCACACCGAGCGGCACGGCCAGCAGCGCGGCCAGGGCGGTGATCTCGATCGTGCCGAGCACGGCCGGCCCCATGCCGCCCACGCTCGCGGGCAGCACGCTCGGCGGGATCGGGCTGGTCAGGAACGACCAGCTGATGACCGAGGCGCCTTTGGCGATGACCGTGTACAGGACGAACCCCAGCGGGACAATCACGAGCACGAACGCGACCCACATCGCTATCGTCGCGATGCGGTTCTTGGTCCGCCGCCAGCCCGCCGGCTCGCGCAGGTCGGCCGCCTGCTGCCCGGTTATGGCCGCCATCACGCACCTCGCATCCGCCGCGCGGAGCGCTCGACCGCCCAACGGGCTATGACGTTCACGATGATAGTGAACGCGAACAGGAGCACGCCAAGTCCAAAGAGCCCGGCCTTGAACACACCGGTGGCCTCGCCGAACTGGTTCGCGATGACCGCGGGCATGTTGTAGCCGGTGGCGAACAGGTGCGACGTGATGCTCGGCGACGAGCCGATGACCAGCGCCGCGGCGATCGTCTCGCCTATCGCCCGGCCCAGCCCGAGCAGCACCGCCCCGACCACGCCGCCCTGGCTGTGCGGCCAGACGACCCCGCGGATCATCTCCCACCGGGTGGCGCCCAGCGCGTAGGCGCCCTCCCGGTCGACCGTCGGCACCGTCGCGATGACCTCGCGCGACAGCGAGGTCACGATCGGCGTGATCATGAAGGCCAGGATGATGCCGGCGGTGAAGAACGAGGCCCCGCTGGTGGGCGGCCCGAACAGCGAGCCGAGCACCGGGATGCCGTCCACAGCCGAGCCGATATGGGCGTAGATGTGCTGGATCCAGGGCGCGAACACCAGGATGCCCCACAGGCCCCAGACCACCGACGGGACCACCGCCAGCAGATCGATCACGTACACGATCGGCCGCGCCCGCCGGAACGGCACGACCTCGGTCAGCAGCAGGGCGATGGCGACGCTGACCGGGACGGACATGATCAGCGCGATGGCCCCCGTGATGGCGGTGCCGTAGATGAACGGCGTCGCCCCGAACTTGTTGGCCGCCGGGTCCCAGACGGTCCCGAAGATGCCCCAGCCCTCGGCGCTGAACCACGGCGCGGCCTGCTGGGTGGTGGACACGGCGATCAGGACCAGGATCACCAGCACCAGCAGGCCGGCCGCGAGGGCGAGCCACTGGAAGCTGCGGTCGGCCAGGCCGCGATGGCCGATCAGGCCGCCGGCCGGGACGCTGCCCGGGGCGGCCTGATCCGCCTGCGTTACTGCGCTCACTACGACCCGATCTTGCTCAGCTGCGCCTTGGCCTTGGACTGGATATTGGACGGTAGCGGCGCGTAGCCCAGCGGGGTCAGCAGCTTCTGGCCGTCACCGAGCAGGTAGCCGATGTACGCCTTGAGCAGCTTCGCCGTGTTCGCGCTCGACTGCTTCTCGTAGACCAGGTCCCACGACTGGTACGTGATCGGATAAGCGCTGGGCGATGACTGCCAGACGGCGGCGAACGTGAGATCCGGCTTGAGGGTCACCGTGGTCCCGGCCGCGGACGCCGAGGCCGGTGAGGGAGCGACGTACTGGCCGGAGGAGTTCTGGACTGAGGCGAAGCTCAGCCCGGAGGCCTTGGCGTCCGCGTAGTCCACGTAGCCGATGGCCCCGGGAGTGCTCTTGACCACCTGGGCCACCCCACCGTTGCCGTTGCCAGCGTGCGCGCTGGATGGCCAGTTGATGGTCGAACTGCTGCCCAGCTTCCACACCTTCGGCTCCGCCGTCATAAGGAACAGGGAGAAGTTCGCTGTCGTGCCGGACGAATCCGAGCGGACGGCGAGGGTGATCGGGGTGCTGGGCAGCTTGGCACCCGGGTTGATCGCCTTGATCGCCGAGTCGTTCCAAGTCTTGATCTTGCCCTGGAAGATGTTCGCGATCACCGCCGGAGTCAGCTTCAGGTTCGAGACACCCGACAGGTTGTAGGACATCGTGATCGGGCCGAGGAAGACCGGGAAGTACAGCACGGTCTTGCCCTTGAAGGTCGCGATCTCATCGGACGGGATCGGTGAGTCCGAGCCGGCGAACTGGACCACCCCAGAGGCCAGGTCGGCACGTCCCTTGCCCGAGCCGCCACCGCCGTAGTTGACCGTCATGCCGGGCTGGATCGACTTGTACGCCTGGATGGCGGCCTGCTGGAAGGGCAACTGGAAGGTCGATCCGCTGGCGTTAAGCGTGCCGCTGAGCGCACTGCTCGAGGACCCGCTGCCCGACGACGAGGACGACGACCCGTTGCCACCCGAGGAACTGCAGGCGGCCACCACCAAGGACGCCATGGCCGCGGCGAGCCCCACACTCGCTGCGCGCTGGATGCGCCGACGTTGCATCTGAGATACCCCATTCTCCGGTATTACATAGTTGTTTACATGGGTGCAAGGGGCACCCGGGGTTGGCGAGTTAGCCCCGCCAGATCTTGACAACCTGGGCGAGTCTGCCGTGCCGCCCGTACCGACGAGTTAAGGGATGAGAACTAGACGGTGAACACTGCGGGGACGCCAGGTGAAAGTGCCTGGTGCACAGGTTCTACTTCGGCGCCTGGGTCCCGGCCAGGTAAACCACCCGGCGCGCTATGTTGACGGCGTGGGCGGCCAGCCGCTCGTAGGACCGGGCCACCAGCGTCATCTCCATCGTCACTGGAAGGGCCATCTGCCCTGAGGCGAGTTCTGCGATGAGGCTGGCGTGCAGTTCGTCCATTTCCTCGTCCCGGTCCTGCAGCACGGCCGCCGCGTTGCGGTCGCGCTGGTACCAGGAGTCCACCGCCACACGCCACATGTCAGTCACCAGTTGCCCCATCCCCTCGACGAGCCCCCGGCTGCGCGGCGAGAGATCGCCGCTGAGGCTGTGGTTGGCCCGGTGAGCGATGTCTATGACCAGGTCGTGGGAACGCTCCAACTCCGGCACGATGCGCAGTACCGACAGCAGGAAGCGCAGGTCGGAGGCGACCGGTGCCTGCAGCACGATCTCCCGGTTGGCCAGTTCCTCGATCTCCGGGTACAGGGCGTCAACCATCTGCTCACGTTCGGCCAGTGCTCGGAGCGTATCTGTGTTGCCGGACAGGAGGGCCTCGGTCGCCCGGGGCAGGTCCTCGGCGACCATCGCGAACAATTCGATAACCTTGGCTTCGATGGCGTCCAGTTCGCGCTGGAATTCCTGACGATGTTCCACCATGAGTCAGACCCTCCTGAATTTGTTCTCGTCTCTCGCCGGGACGGGACAGGGTCGGGGCATGCCTCCGCCGTCAAGGCTCCCAGCCCTCCAGAGCGTCTGTCCAGCCGCCCGGCGGGCCGTCCGGGCCGACCGTGGGAGCCGGAATATCTGGGGACTCCACCACGATGCGAAACAGTTCTGGCCGCAGCACGGCCACCGTCAGCGCCTGCACTCCGGGCTGCGTGCTGTCCCCGAAGCGGACCGTGACGGTAGCGGCGGGCTCACCGGTCGCCAATCGCAGGCTGCGGGCCACTGAGGGGGCAGGCGCCTGGAAGTCGAGCTGGAAGGCACGGGGACGGCTATCGAGGGGGGTGAGGCCAACCGGGGAGGACATGTCCGCCTGCTCGCCGGCCAGCCGCTCCATTTCCGGTGGCAGGTAGCTGGCGGTGTAGGCGGCTGGTTCGCCGCCTACTGTCCACAGGCAGCGAACGGTCAGCAGGTCCTGGCCAGGCGGCGTGCCGAGCACCCGGGCCACGTCCTCCGCGGCACGCCGCCGGGCGACGTTCCGGCTCTTGCAGGCCAATTGCCCACCCATCGGATCCACGCGAGTGGCCAGCCCGGGCAGGCCCTCCAGGGCGAGCCGGTACTCGGCCGGGCTGGCGCGGAACACATGTCCGTCCGGGAGGCGGGTGATCAGGTGGCGCTGCGCGAGCAGGTCGATGGCCGCGTCGATCTCCGCGATGGTTACGTTGTAGCGGCGGGCCAGCGCCGTGTGCCGGGGCAGCCGCCAGCCAGGCTCATGGTGCAGCAGCGCCGCCGCCATCCGGTCGGCGAGCACGCTCGCCGACAGCGGAAGGCCTGGGGCGATGGTCCGAGCGTCCTGGCTTGCGCGTGATTCGGTCATTCTGCTGTTCGCCCGGGTCGCGCAGGCCGACCGCAGCCGCACAGCCTCGACCGGCCCGATGGCCTAAGCAGCCACGGTTCTGCCGGATCAGGCTGGAGACACACTGGTGAAACCCGTCCTAGTCGCTGACCGTGATCGCGCCGGACCGCTGACGCCCACCTGGCCATCACCCTTAATAAGGAGCGCAGGTGACGTGCAGGTGAACGACTAGGCAAGGAGAACCTGACAAGAAAATGAACAAGAGGGAGATCAGTCGACTCAGGTGAAGCCGGCCAGCGCTGCGCGGGGGCGGGGACATAGTTCCCCGCCCCCGCAACGACGGCTGAAAGCCCGCCAGGAATCAGACGCTGACCTCGACCGCGGTGATCTGGCCATAGTCGGCGCTCACCGTCTGGTCGGAGTTCACCCCGCCGGGAGCCAGCACCCGGACCGTCCAGGTGCCCGGCGCGGCGAAGAAGCGGAACCCGCCGTCCGCTCCCAGCGGCACCTCGGCGACGAACTCGCCGCCGTCGTTGAGCAGCCGGGCGTACCCGGTCTGCACGGCGGCCCCGGCCCTGGTCACGTGACCCTGGACGATGGCCTGGTTACCGGCGTCGGCCGGCAGGGCGACCCCGCCGGCCGGGGCGCCGCAGCCGTCGCTGCCCGGTGCGCCGGTCACTGGGCATCACCCAACTCGATCGGCACGCCGACCAGCGAGCCGTACTCGGTCCAGGAGCCGTCGTAGTTCTTCACGTTCGGCTGCTCGAGCAGTTCGTGCAGGACGAACCAGGTGTGCGCGGACCGCTCGCCGATCCGGCAGTAGGCGATGGTGTCCTTGCTGAAGTCCACCCCGGCCTCGTCCCGGTACAGCGTGCGCAATTCGTCGTCGGACTTGAACGTGCCGTCGTCGTTGGCCGCCTTGGACCAGGGCACGTTCTTCGCGGTCGGGATGTGTCCGGCGCGCTGGGCCTGCTCCTGCGGCAGGTGGGCCGGGGCCAGCAGGCGGCCGGCGAACTCGTCGGGTGACCGCACGTCGACTAGGTTGCGCTTGCCGATCGCGGCCAGCACCTCGTCGCGCATGGCCCGGAGGGTGGCATCCTGCTCGCTGGCCACGTAGTGGGTGGCGGGCCGCTCGGGCACGTCCTTCACCAGCTCGCGGGAGTCGAGCTCCCACTTCTTCCGGCCGCCGTCGAGCAACTTCACGTTCTGGTGCCCGTACAGCCGGAAGTACCAGTACGCATAGGCCGCGAACCAGTTGTTGTTCCCGCCGTACAGGATGACCGTGTCGTCGTTGGCAATCCCGCGCTGGGACAGCAGGGCCTCGAAACCCGCCTTGTCCACGAAGTCACGGCGGACCGGGTCCTGCAGGTCCTTCTTCCAGTCGATCTTGATGGCCCCGGGGATGTGCCCGGTGTCGTACGCACTGGTGTCTTCGTCCACCTCGACGAGCACCACGCCCGGATCGCCCTTGTGGGCCTCGACCCAGTCTGCGTCCACCAGGACGTCAGAGCGGCTCATGTAGCAACCTCCTTGTCGGAGTCCGGCTCGGCCATCTTTGGCCGGCCCGGCCAGACTCGTTTGATAAGCACGTACATCTCACAGCCCAGGCAGAAGCCGAAGGCTGCGTTGAGGAACGCGGCGGCGAGTGCCGCCGCCGCGGCGGCCATGCCGAGCGGGATCAGCCCGGCCGCGTACCCGATCACCCCGATGACGCTGATGACCAGGCCCACCCCCTGCGCGAACCGCGGCGGCGCCGCGGCTTCCAGCTCGGCCGGTGGCCCCAGCCTCGGCCGGACCAGCCACCGGTAGATGAACCCGTAGGGCGAGTAGCGCAGCCCGAACACCGCGCCGATGCCGAACACGACGGCCTGCGCGGCCAGCAGCCAGCCGCTGCTGGTGATCAGCACGACCACGAGCACGATCGCGGACAGCGCAGCATTGAACCGCTGACCCCTGGGATCGACGTTCACCAGCAGCACCTCTCCCCTGAACGGGAACCGACGAGACTAGCTCGTGCCCGGGTGACGGCAGGCGTCACGCTCTTGCTGGCTCAGCCAGCGGCTACGGGCACGGCGTGCCCGGACACAACGCAGCGGCGACGTGACAGTAGTCGACGACCCGCCGCCGGGTCAGCAGCGGCCGTGACCAGCCGCCGCCCGCCCGCTCATCCGGTACGGCCTGGGAAAGCACGACCCCGATGGTATGCCCCGGCGGCTCATGTGTCACTTCCCACCAGGCTGGTAGGGTATTACCTCTCATCAGCATCTCCGAGCGCGGCCAGCACCTCGTCCTTGCGCATCAGGCCGCTGCCCCGCCGGGTGACCCGGCCATCCGGGCCGAGCACGAACACGGTAGGCGTGCGCCGCACGTCCAGCAGCCGGACCAGGTCCAGCCGCTCCGCGGCGTCCACCTCCACGTGCCTGACGCCATCCTGGCCGCTGGCCACCTCACCCAGGGTCTGCCGGGTGGCCCGGCACGGCGCGCAGAATTCGGAAGAGAACTGCAGCAGGGTCGCCCGCGCGCCGAGCGGCTGGCCCAGCTGGGCCGCGGTCAGCTGCGCCGGGCGGGGCTGCGTCAGCTTCCCGTCCCGGCGGCGGCGGGACAGCCCGAACGTCGCGGCGGCCGCGAGCACCAGCACGCAGACCAGGATTCCGGGTACCACGCCGGGTACAGCGTGCCGGCGGCCAGTCGCATTCCCTGGCTAGCGCACCGGGATGGTGACCAGGACCCGGCCCCCGGAGGTGATCTTAAAGCTGCGCAGGCTGTCCAGCATCACCGAGGACGCACCCGGGTACCAGGTGGTGCCTTCGTCGTAGCTGGTCTTCCAGCTGCCTGCCAGTACGGTCCGGCCTGTTGCGTCGGTGACCACCAGGCTGCAGCGCACGTCCTCGGGCAGGCCGTGCACCCGGGTATCCAGCACGGTCCCCCAGCTCCGCGGCGCGTACCGCACCGTGGCCGAGACATGCGTCGCCGCGTTGCTGGCTGACACCGAGGTGAAGTGCTGGCTGGCCACCGGCGCGGCGGGCGGGGACAGCGCACTCCAGGTCGCGGCCCCGGCCGCACCGGCCACCAGGACCACGGCGGCCGCGGCGGCCAGGCCGCGCCAGCGGCGCGCCTGACGGGCCCGCCGGGTGCGCGCCAGCAGCGAGTCCAGCACCTGGTCGGACGGCATGTCGCGGCCGGCCAGCTCGTCATCGGGCTCGTCGGCCAGTTGCTGCGCCTCGCCGACCGGAATCCGGCGGAGCAGCGCGGGCAGCCCGGCCAGGCCGGCCAGTTCCTCACGGCAGTCCGGGCACGTGCTCAGGTGGCTGTCCAGCGTGGCGCGCTCGGCAGGATCGATCGCACCCAGCACGTAGACGCCGAGGGCGTGCCGGATGTTGCGGCAGTCCGCTGAGCCGGTCATGGCGCGAGCCCCCGTTCCTCGAGCGCCAGTTTGAGTGCCTTGAGGGCATAGAACGTGCGTGACTTCACGGTGCCGCCAGGGATACCGAGTTCGGTGGCGGCTTCGGCGACCGAGCGGCCGAGGTAGTACGTCTGCACGAGCACCTGCCGGTGCTCTGGCCGAAGGTCACGCAGGGCGTCGGCCACCGCCCACGATTCGAGCACGCGATCCGCCTCGTCGGCAACGGGTACCAGTTCGAGCGCTGCTTCGCCAACCTCCCGCGGCCGGGCGTTGCGCGCCCGGTGCGAGTCCACCGCGAGGTTTCTCGCCACCGCGAACAGCCAAGGACGGGCTGGCCGCTCAGCGATAGCCTCAGGGTGCAGCCAGGCCCTGAGCAGCGTCTCTTGCACAATATCTTCCGCCCGTTGCCGGTCGCCGCTGGTCAGCCGAAGCGCATAACGCAGCAGCGGCGACGCGTGCTCGGCGTAGAGCGCGCGGACGAGGTCTTCGTCACAAGCCCCTCCCTGGGGCTCGCGCCCCTGGATGCTTCGGTGCTGCGCCACATCTGGGTAACGGCCGACCTCGTCCCCCGGTTCATCGGCGGCGCCCGGTTTTGGCGGGAATTCCGGGACATCGCCCGGTAGCGGCGGCATCGATCACCCGTCCGCGGCGAAGTGGACGTCCCGCCCGGTCGCCGAGATATGCATCGGGTGCCAGGCTACCCGCGGGACGTGCTCAGCCGCCGGCGAACGGCGGCAGCACCTCCACCACGGCAGACTCGGTGAGCAGCACCGAGTCGGGTGCCCGGGCGCCCACCGGAGAGCCGTCGACCAGGAAGGATGACCGGGCCAGCACCGCACCCAGGATGGCCGCGCCGTCCCGGCCGGCCAGGGCGGCGGCGAGCGCGTCACCGAGGGTTTCCGCGCTGATGGTCTCCTCGGCCACCCCGGCGGCCTGCTTGGCCGCGGCCCAGTAGCGCATCGTCACTGTGGCCATGTCCGCTATCCTCGCTCACATCGGATCCAGGCAGTGCCGCCCACGGGTCCTTGTGTCCACCGATGGGTAGTTTCACCCACAGCAGCGCACAGGGCGGAGGTGGCAGCACATGAGTGACCTGTTGCTGCTCACCGGGACGCTGGAGCCCGCCCAGGAGATACTGCCGTCGCTCGGCCTGCTGCTGCATACAGTACGCGTCGGCCCGGCCGAGGTGCCCACGCTGGCCGATGCACCGGCCGTGGATGCCGTGCTGGTCGACGCGCGGCGCGACCTGGCCCAGGCCAGGAGCCTGACCGTGCTGCTGCGGACGGTCGGCCTGGACGCGCCGGTGCTGGCCGTGCTGACCGAGGGCGGGCTGGCCGCGGTCACCGCCGAGTGGGGCGCCGACGACGTGATCCTGCACACCGCCGGGCCGGCCGAAGTGGAGGCCAGGCTGCGGCTGGCCATCGGCCGCAAGGCCAGCCTGGCCCCGGCTGCCCCGGACGAGATCCGGTCCGGTGACCTGGCCATCGACGAGGCCACCTACACGGCGCGACTGCGGGCCCGCGCTCTCGACCTGACGTTCAAGGAATTCGAGCTACTCAAGTTCCTGGCCCAGCACCCGGGCCGGGTATTCACCCGCGCGCACCTGCTCCAGGAGGTGTGGGGATACGACTACTTCGGCGGTACCCGCACGGTGGACGTGCACGTCCGGCGGCTGCGGGCCAAGCTGGGCGCAGAGCACGAGGCGCTGATCGGCACGGTGCGCAACGTCGGCTACCGCTTCGTCCCGGCCAAGGGCGGTGACGAGCCGAGGCCGGCCCGGCCGGCCCGCGGCCCAGCCAGCGCGGCGGCCAGCGAGGCGGATGCCCCGGATCCGGGCGGCCAGCCCGCGGGCAGGCCCGAGAAGGCGGCGGCCGTGCCTGCCGAGCGACGGCGATGACTCCCGACATCGAGGTCACCGGGCCACTGCCCGAGCCGGCCGCCGCGGCGGTGCTGGATCTGGTCAGCGCGGCCACCGGCACCGACTCGGTCAGCCCGCTGTCCGAGCACGTCCTGCTGCACCTCCGCTACGGCGGCGACCCGCAGGCCCGCGACCTGCTGCTGCGTGGCGACGGCGAACTCGGCGGGTACGCCCACCTGGACCCGTCCGACCCGGCTGAGGGGCCGAGCGGCGAACTGGTCATCCACCCCGCGCACCGGCGGCACGGCCTGGGCCTGGCGCTGACCCAGGCGGCGCTGGCCGAGCTGGCGCCGCGGCCGCTCCGCCTGTGGGCGCACGGTGATCTGCCCGCGGCCGCCGCGCTGGCCCGCCGGGCCGGTTTCGAGCGGATCCGGGCGCTGTGGACGATGCGCCGGTCGCTGCACACCCAGCTGGGCACGCCGCGCTTCCCCGAGGGCGTCACGCTGCGCACTTTCACCGTCGGCCGCGACGAGCAGGCCTGGCTGGAGATCAACCGGACGGCGTTCGCCGGCCACCCGGAGCAGGGTGCCTGGACGCTGGCCGACCTGGCGCTGCGGGAACGGGAACCCTGGTTCGACCCGGCCGGCTTCTTCCTGGCCGAGCGGTCGGGGAAGCTGGCCGGGTTCCACTGGACGAAGATCCACCAGACGCGGCCGGACAGCCCGGCGAACGGGGCCGAGCCAATCGGCGAGGTGTACGTGGTCGGGGTGGACCCCGGGGAGCAGGGCTCCGGGCTGGGCCGCGCGCTCACCCTGGCCGGATTGCGCTATCTGCAGTCCCGTGGGCTGCCCGAGGTCATGCTGTACGTAGATGAGGCGAACACACCGGCCATCCGGCTCTATGAGTCGCTCGGCTTCACGCACTGGCACACGGACGTCATGTACCGCCATCCCGGCGCCTAGTTCAGCCGCCGCCAGCCCGATAAGTCGGCGCTGCTGCTGGCTACCGCGGACCCGATGCCCAGCACCTCATCGAGTTCCTGCGCGGTCAGCGGCCGGTCGCACACGGCCACGGCACTGAGCACTTCGGCATAGAGTTCGATCTCGTCCAGCGCAACGCGGTCGGGGACGCGAAAATCGAGATGCTCGCGCATCGCGCCCACCTCCATCGTCAAGCCGATTCGCGGAAGCCTGACCACAAGGCTACGACGCGGCTCTATGCCCTCGCATGACCCATCAGGGTCATTTCTGGACCACCCTCAAGTGGGATTTTACCCATAACCCCAGTAACAATTCCAAGAAGCTGAGGACGCTGCGTCTCTCGATACGGTAAAGGGCTCATCCGACTGATGCTTCGCGAGTGACTCATGAGGCGTCATGTCCCGCCGGATCGGCGGCTAATCCAGGGTGATTCACCCGGGATGGCCAGGAAAGTCCGACCAGCTTGCCGCGCGGTGCACGGCCGCGCGAGCCACGTAGCGCGCCGCGGTGCTGGCGAACGTGGCCCGGTCCGCGTCGGTGAGTTCCCGGACCACCCGGCCGGGCACGCCGGCCACCAGGACACCGGCCGGGACCCGCTGGCCGGGCCGGATGACGGTGCCCGCCGCGACCAGGGCGCCGGCCCCGACCCGGGCCCGGCCGAGCACGATCGCCCCGATGCCGATCAGTGCGCCATCATCCACCTGAGCCCCGTGCACGGTGGCCCGGTGACCCAGACTGACCCGCTCGCCCAGCAGCACCGGCTCGCCGGGGTCCACGTGCAGGCAGCACTGGTCCTGGATGTTGCACTCGGCACCGATCACGATCTCGTCGTCATCCGCGCGCAGCACCGACCCGTACCAGACACTGGCCGACCGGCCCAGCGTCACCTGGCCGACAATTACGGCTCCCGGCGCGATCCACGCCTCCGGGTGCACGTCCGGGACCCGGCCATCGAGCGCGCCGAGGCGGCCCATCAGCATCTCCTCCTCCAGCTCAGCAGCGCGAGGTAATCCGGGCAAAACGGGATACTCGCTCGTTTCGGTTGCGCGCGAGGGGCTTACGGACAAGAGTCTTGCCCGTCCGCACCTGTTGTTCCTGATCCGCCTAGCACGCCTGTCTGCTCCCCGCTCAGGCAGCCCGCCTGCGCCGCGGCGCCCGGCCGGGTAGTAGCCTGGCTTGACCCACCTGACGGGTGACTCCTTATGACTGAGCACAGCGACCTTATCCCTGACCTCGACTCCGAAGACGTCTTCGAAGTCCAGATGCGCGGTTACAGCCGGCGCCAGGTCAACGAATTCGTGGCCCGCGCGCGCAGCGAGAAACGTGACTACGAGGAGCGGCTGTCCCGCTCCCTCGATGAGGTCGAACGGCTCCGCACCGAGGTGGCCGCGTCCCGGCAGCGTGAGCTGGAAGACAAGCCCGCACACCAGGAACTGAGCGAGCGGATGAGGCAGATCCTCAAGCTCGCCGATGACGAGGCCAAGGCACAGAAGTCGCGTGCCCTGGACGACATCACCAAGCAGCGGACCGAGGCGAAGCAGGAAATCGACCGGCTGAAGGCGGAGGCGCGGGAGCAGACCGAAAGAATGCTCGCGGCCGCGCAGGAGCAGGCCGAGAACACGATAGCCACCGCGCGGGCCGAAGCCGAGAAGGCCCGCAACTCGGCCCGGGCCGAGGCGGAGCGCGCGGTCAGCGACGCCCAGAAGAAGTCGGAGAACGCGGTCGCGGCCGCGCAGGCGCAGGCCAAGCAGATGCTGGACGAGGCGACCGCGCGGGCGACCGCCATTCACGACGGCGCCGAGCGCCGGCTGAACCTGCTGGTGGCCCGGCACACCGAGACGGTGCGCCGCCTCACCGAGGTGCGCGACGTGGTCACCAACCTGGTGGCCGGCGAAGCCGCCCGCGGCTCGCTGGAGGAAGAGGTCGCCCGGTCGGTGGCCAGCGCCGTGTCCGGCGGCGGCAACGGCGCCCCCGCGGCGCCGCGCCAGGCACCGGTGGCCGAAGGCCGCCACGCCCCGGCCCCGGCGGCCCGACCGGCCGCCGCCCCGGCCAACGGCGGCGCGGCCCCGGCCCCGGCGAGCGGGGCCGGCCCGGCCCGGACCACCAGCCACCGCGGCAACCCGGTACCCGGCGAGCAGGCCCCGGCCACCGGCGCCACCAACCGGTCAGACGAGCCAGCCCGGCCCGCGCCCAAGCCGGTCCGCACCCCGACCAGCCCGGCCCGGCCGAGCACCGAACCAGACCGCACCGCCGACTAGGCAGCCACCCGCGCACCCACGGCCCTGGCCCGAGCCCACCGGCTCAGCCAGGGCCGCCGCATGGCACCCCCGCGATCAAATCAGTGCGGAGCAAAATGCCTCGCCGGTAAGGCAAAATGCACCGCGCTGACCCGAAACGTGCCCGCACCCGCCGTTGCGGTGATCAATTTGCCGGATTGATCTTGGCTGGCCGATCTTCCTGGTGCGCCTTTGCGGGCCTAGCCCGCGGCCAGCGCGTCGAGGCGGCGCAGAATAACTCCCTCGCGCAGCGCCCACGGGCAGATAAACAGCTCCTCCAGCGAGAACAGGTCCATCGCGCCGTCGGCCACGATCGCTCCCGCGGCCAGTTGCGGCGCCCGGGCGCGCGACACACCAGCCAGTTGCGCCCGTTCGGCCGCGGTCATCGCGGGCAGCTTGTCGGCCAGCTTGGTCAGGTCGGAGTGGCTCAGCCGGCGCCGGACGTAGAACCCCTCGCTGGACGGCGCGGCGCCGGAGATCCGGGCCAGCTGCCGGAAGGTCTTCGAGGTGGCCACCGCGCGGTCCGGCTGGCCGTCCCGCATCACCTGCCCGGCGTGCCGGCCGATCTCGGCCCGCACGTACTTGCGCAGCTTCCGCACCTCGTCCGCGGACGGCGGATCGCTGGTGAACCAGTCTCTGGTGAGCCGGCTCGCGCCGAGCGGAAGCGAGATGGCCACGTCCGGTTCCTCGTCCACGCCGCCGGCGATCTCCAGCGAGCCGCCGCCGACGTCCAGCATGAGCACCTTGCCCGAGGACCAGCCGAACCAGCGGCGCACGGCGAGAAACGTCAGCCGGGCCTCGTCCCGCCCAGACAGCACCTGGATGTGCGTGCCGGTGTCGTCCCGGATCTCACCCAGCACCTCATCGGCGTTGGCCGCGTCGCGGACCGCCGAAGTGGCGAACGCGAGCAGGTCCTCTACGCCCTTGTCTTCGGCGATCTCTAGCGATTCGCGGACGAAGGCGTGCAGCTGCTCGGCGCCGTCGTCGGACAGCCGGCTGCCGTCTTCCAGGTGATCACCGAGCCGCAGCTCGGCCTTGTGTGAGTAGACCGGGGTCGGCCGCGCGCCGCGGTACGCGTCCACCACCAGGAAATGCACCGTATTGGAGCCCACGTCCAGGACACCGAGTCGCATACATTGACGCTACTGTCCCGGTGCGCCTGTGCGCACCAGCGGGTGAAGACGGGAGACGCGATGGCGAAGACCGCAGGCCGGATCCGGATCGAAACGGGACATAAGCGGGTACGCGCGTTCCTGGGTGGCGAACTGGTCGCGGACACCAGGCAGCCGGTGCTCGTCTGGGAATGGCCGTACTTCCCGGTGTACTACTTCCCGGCCGGCGACGTCCGGGCCAAGCTGGCGCCCACCGGCGAGGCCGAGCACTCGCCGAGCCGCGGCGAGGCGGAGATCTGTGACGTGGTGCTGCCCGGAGCGACCGCGCCGGCTGCGGCCAAGCGCTACCCGGACTCGCCGCTGGCCGAGCTGCGCACGCTGGTCCGGCTGGACTGGGACAGCATGACCGAGTGGTTCGAGGAGGACGAGCCGGTCTACACGCACCCTCGGGACCCGTACTCCCGGGTGGACATCCTGGCCAGCTCGCGGCATGTCCGCGTGGCGGTGGACGGGGTGACGGTGGCCGACTCGCACCAGCCACGCGTCCTGTTCGAGACGGGCCTGCCGCCGCGCTACTACCTGCCGCTCACCGACGTCAGGACCGACCTGCTGAGGCCATCAGACACTCAGACCCACTGCCCCTATAAGGGAACGGCCAGTTACTGGTCGGTCGACACCGGCAAGGAACTGCACCAGGACATCGTCTGGATCTACCGCACGCCGCTGCCGGAGAGCCAGAAGGTCGCCGGGCTGGCGGCCTTCTACGACGAGAAGGTCGACGTGTACATCGACGACGTCCTTCAGCGCCACCCGCAAACCAAGTGGAGCTGACGAGCCGAGACTAGCCGTCGAGGTCCGTCAAGCGCGCCGCGGACGGCGGCCGGCTGGCTCGGAGCGTCGCGGCCGCGGATTCG